>NZ_NQKI01000017.1 GCF_002269125.1 Pseudomonas lundensis
TGAAAACGGCTCGCTGATGGCCTCTTCACCTTTGAAGGCCAGCACCGAGAAGGGCTGGTCGTTGCCCATGAGGGTGAACTCGAAGCGGGTTTGGCGGGTAAAGGTGGACATCCTTGGTTCCTTAGAAACTGAGGGTGCGCCCGATCATGAAACCACCCCTCGGCAAAGAAGGTGAACGCTAACGGATAGACCCTAAGAGTCGTTGTAGGAAGACTCCCAAACTTTCAAAAGAATCGAAGGTGAACGCTAACGGATAGACCCTAAGAGTCGTTGTAGGAAGACTCCCAAACTTTCAAAAGAATCGAGCCGATCTGCCTTGAGGGCCTTCGACAGTCCTCTCGCAAAACCTTTTTGACAGCCCGGCAATCGCGCAGGTTAGAATCGCTGGCACGCAAACTGCTAGATCGGTATGCGCCCTGCCTTTGAGTTTTCTGGAGTACTGCCTTTGAATGCGACGACCATCAACAGCCTGTTCTTGATCGGCGCGTTGCTGGTGGGTGCAAGCATTCTGGTGAGTTCACTCTCTTCGCGCCTGGGGATCCCGATTCTGGTGATCATTCTGGCCGTGGGCATGTCCGCTGGCGTCGACGGTGGCGGCATTATTTTTGACAACTACCCGACGGCGTATTTGGTGGGCAACCTGGCACTGGCCGTGATTCTGCTCGACGGCGGCTTGCGAACCCGGGTTTCCAGTTTCCGCGTCGCGCTCTGGCCTGCGTTATCGCTGGCCACGGTCGGGGTAATGATTACCACCGGACTGACCGGCCTGATGGCCGCCTGGCTGTTCAACCTGAACCTGATTCAAGGCCTGCTGATCGGTGCCATCGTCGGGTCTACCGATGCCGCGGCGGTATTCTCACTGCTCGGCGGCAAAGGGCTGAACGAACGGGTGTCGGCCAGCCTCGAGATCGAGTCCGGTAGCAACGACCCGATGGCCGTGTTCCTCACTGTGACCCTGATCGACATGCTGGCCAGTGGCGAAACCAGCCTGCACTGGAGTTTGCTGCTTAATTTGCTGCGTGAGTTCGGCATTGGCGGCGCCATCGGTCTGGCGGGTGGCTGGATGATGCTGCAACTGGTCAACCGTATTAATCTGGCCAACGGCCTGTACCCGATTCTGGTGGTGGCGGGCGGTCTGGTGGTGTTTGCACTCACCAACGCCCTGCACGGCAGCGGCTTCCTCGCGGTGTACTTGTGTGGCCTGGTGATCGGCAACAGCCCGATCCGCAGCCGCCACGGCATTTTGCACATGCTCGACGGCATGGCCTGGCTGGCACAGATCGGCATGTTCCTGGTGCTGGGGTTGCTGGTCACGCCTCACGACTTGCTGCCCATCGCGGTTCCGGCACTGGCCTTGGCGTTGTGGATGATTCTATTCGCCCGCCCGCTGTCCGTGGTGGTGGGCCTGCTGCCCTTCAAAGCCTTCCACTCCCGTGAAAAAGCCTTTATTTCGTGGGTCGGGCTGCGCGGTGCGGTGCCGATCATTCTTGCCGTGTTCCCGCTGATGGCCGGGCTGCCGAATGCGCAGCTGTATTTCAACCTCGCCTTCTTTATCGTGCTGGTTTCCCTGTTGGTGCAGGGCACCAGCCTGCCGTGGGTCGCCAAACTGCTGAAAGTGACAGTACCGCCCGACCTGGCCCCCATCTCCCGCGCAGCCCTTGAGGTTCACGTGACCAGCGAGTGGGAGCTGTTTGTGTACCGTCTTGACGCACAAAACTGGTGCATCGGCGCCGCTTTGCGTGAATTGAAAATGCCCGAGGGGACTCGCATCGCTGCCCTGTTTCGCGGCCAGCAACTGCTCCATCCGTCGGGCAGTACGACCCTCGAAATTGGCGATTTGCTCTGCGTGATCGGCCATGAACACAACCTGCCCGCCCTCGGCAAATTGTTCAGCCAACCACCGACCCGTGGCCTGGACCTGCGCTTTTTCGGTGACTTCGTGCTTGAGGGCGACGCCCATCTGGGCGCGGTGTCAGCGCTATATGGCCTCAAGCTCGACGGTATCGACCCCAACGTGCCGCTGAGCAGTTTCATTGCGCAGAAGGTCGGCGGCGCGCCCGTCGTGGGCGACCAGGTGGAATGGAACAACACCATTTGGACCGTGGCGGTGATGGACGGGAACAAGATCGCCAAAGTGGGCGTCAGATTCCCCGAAGGAAGTGCCCCGGGTCCGGGGTTGTTCCTCTAAACTGCCCCCTTCCGCCCCTTGTATGACCGGTATCTATGCCTACTCTGCGCACGTTTTTCGCCACCGTCCTGCTCGGCCTGAGCCTTTGTGTGGGTTCGCTGCAGGCGGCTGAACCCCTGACCACCGAGTCGGTTCAGCAAAGCCTGGACAAAATTGCCGATCGAAAGCTGCCTGACGCCGACCAAAAGGCCCTGCAAGCGATCCTCGAAAAGACCTTGGCCCAGTTGGCCAACAAGGCGGATTACGACCAGAGCCTGAGCGAGGTCAAACAACTGCTCGGCACTGCGCAGCAGCAAACCCTCGAAAATCAGCGTGAACTGGCGCGACTCAAGGCCAGCACTGTTGTTCCGGTCGCTCAGCGTTACAAAAGCCTGAGCGTGCCCGAGCTAGAGCAACTGGTGGCGGATCGCACCACGCAGCAGGGCGAATTGCAAAAATCCCTGGCCAGTGCCAACAGCATGACCATCGCCGCCCAAACCCGACCTGAACGGGCGCAGGCAGAGATCAGCACCAGCCAGACACGTATCCAGCAAATCAACAACATCCTTAAGCTGGGTCGCGATAACGGCAAAGTGCTGACGCAAGACCAGCGAAACCTGCTCAACGCCGAATCCTCGGCCCTGACGTCTCTGATTGCCTTGCGCCGTCAGGAACTGGCGGGCAACAGCCTGCTGCAAGACCTGAGCGGCAGCCAGCATGACCTCCTTGTGGAAAAAACTGCGCGTCAGGACCAGGAGATTCAGGAGCTGCAAACCCTGATCAACCAGAAACGCCTGGCGCAATCGCAACAAACCGTGACCCAGCAATCCTTAGAAGCGCAAAAGTCTGGGAGCAGCAGCCTGCTGGCCACCGAGAGCGCGCTGAACCTCAAGCTCTCCGACTACCTGTTGCGCAGCACCGACCGCTTGAACGAGGTCACGCAGCAGAACCTCGAAACCAAACAACAACTGGATAACGTCACCCAAAGCGATCAGGCGCTGGATGAGCAAATCAGCGTGCTGAAGGGCAGCCTTCTGTTGTCCAAGATCCTCTACAAACAGAAACAAGCGCTGCCGCGTCTGCAAAAGATGGACAAAAACCTGGCAGACGAAATCGCTGACATCCGCCTGTATCAATTTGAGATCAACCAGCAGCGCGAACTGATCAGCAACCCGGTTGCCTATGTGGACAACCTGCTCAGCACCCAACCGGCCGATCAAGTCACCCCGCAACTGCGCAAAACCCTGCTGGAACTGGTGGGCACCCGGGGCGAATTGCTGGAACGCCTGAACCGCGAATTGAGCGCGCTGCTCAACGAAACCATCACCCTGCAACTGAACCAGAAGCAGCTGCTCAGCACTGCCCAAAGCCTGCGCGCCACGCTCGATGAGCAAATGTTCTGGATACCCAGCAACAAGCCGCTGGATCTGGAGTGGCTCGAGACGGCCCCGCACTACCTCAAACAGCAACTGCTGACCTTGCCCTGGACCTCCGGCCTGAGCGAGCTTCGCGATGGTCTCGCCCAGCGACCGTGGCTGTTTTCGCCACTGGCATTGTTGATCGTGGCGTTGCTGTGGAAACGCCGTTACCTCTACGGCAAGTTGAACAAAATCCATCAGGACATTGGCCACTTCAAACGTGACAGCCAATGGCACACCCCGATGGCAATCCTGATCAATGTCCTGCTGGCCATGCCGATTTCACTGGCGCTGGCCCTGTGCGGCTATGCCCTGCAAACCGATGCCCGTGGCATGAATGCCAACTTGGGCGCAGCACTGATCCAGATGGCTCAGGCCTGGCTGGTGTTCTACACCGCGTACCGCATTCTGGCGCCGGGTGGCGTGGCCGAATTGCATTTCCGCTGGGCCAAACCGCTGGTCGAGTTCCTGCAACGCTGGGTGCGCAAACTGGGTTTTGTGGTCCTGGCGCTGGTGGCCGTGGTGGCATTTGCCGAACAACAACCGGCCGCGCTGGCCGACGACGTGCTGGGCATCGTAATCGTGCTGAGCTGTTACGCCGCCATGGCGTGGCTGCTGTGCCGCCTGCTGCTCAACAACTTCGAGACCGATAAAAAAGCCTACCGCCTGCGCAAACTGCTGGGCTTCGCCTTCGCCCTGCTGCCACTCGCACTGTTTGTGGCCGTGTGCTTCGGCTACTACTACACCGCCCTCAAACTCAGCGACCGCCTGATCAACACGCTTTACCTGCTGATGTTCTGGCTGGTGGCAGAAGCCGCCTTTGTACGCGGGCTTGCCGTTGCTGCCCGCCGTCTGGCTTATCAGCGCGCACTGGCAAAACGCCAGGCCGCCAAGGAAGCAGGCGAAGGCAACGACATCATCATCGAAGAACCCACGCTGGATATTGAGCAGGTCAACCAGCAATCGCTGAGGCTGATTCGCCTGGCGCTGCTCGCAGCGTTTGTCGGTGGCTTGTACTGGGTATGGGCAGACTTGATTTCAGTGTTTTCCTACCTCGACAACATCACCCTGTACGAATACACCAGCGGCACCGGCGCCAACGTCAGCATGGTACCCATCAGCATCGGTGACGTAATTGGTGCACTGGTGATCATCGGCATCAGCATCGCCCTGGCGCGCAACTTGCCGGGGCTGCTGGAAGTGCTGGTGCTGTCGCGGCTCGATCTCGGGCAAGGCAGCGCTTACGCCACCACAACCCTGCTGACTTACGTGATCGTCGGCATCGGTTTTGTCGCCACCCTGTCGACCCTGGGCGTGAGCTGGGACAAGTTGCAGTGGCTGGTGGCCGCGCTGTCGGTAGGCCTGGGCTTCGGGATGCAAGAGATTTTCGCCAACTTCATCTCCGGCATCATGATTCTGTTCGAACGCCCGGTGCGTATCGGGGACACCATCACCATCGGCAACCTCTCCGGCACCGTGAGCAAAATCCGCATCCGCGCCACCACCATCACGGATTTCGACCGCAAAGACATCATCGTCCCGAACAAAACGTTCATCACCGGTCAATTGATTAACTGGTCGCTGACCGACACCATCACCCGCGTGACCCTCAAGCTGGGGGTCGATTACGGCTCTGACCTGGACCTGGTGAAGCATCTGCTGCTCAAAGCCGCACAAGAGAACCCGCGGGTGCTTAAAGACCCGGAGCCGCACGTCTACTTCCTCAACTTCGGGCAAAGCACCCTCGATCATGAGCTGCGCATGCACGTTCGCGACCTGGGCGACCGTAACCCGGTGATTGATGAGGTCAACCGCTTCATCAACCGCGAGTTCAAGAACCACAACATCAACATCTCGTTCCAACAGATGGAGGTGTACCTCAAGAACTTGCAGGGCCAGGAATACAAGCTGGTGCCGGTCGGACCAGAAGTGCCGAACCCGCCGCCGCAACTGGACAAGCCCGACAGCGCACCCAAAACCCTGTAGGCAGCGGGCGACGGGGGCTTCAGGACCAGGGGTTGCCCGGCAACCCTTTGTAGCCTGCGGCTGCGACTGCAACGCGACTTATCTTTAATTCATGTGGGAGAAGGCCATTGAAAGCCCTCGACGAACTGACCTTCGACAACCGTTTTGCTCGCTTGGGCGACGGGTTTTCGACCCACGTTCTGCCTGAACCCATCGACGCGCCACGCGTGGTGGTGGCCAGCGAATCGGCCATGGCGTTGCTTGATCTTGACCCGGCCGTGGCTGACGATCCGGTGTTCGCGCAACTGTTTGGCGGGCACACGCTGTGGGCCGACGCCGAGCCGCGTGCCATGGTGTATTCCGGTCATCAATTCGGTTCCTACAACCCGCGACTGGGCGACGGCCGCGGCTTGCTGCTGGGCGAGGTGTACAACGACGCGGGCGAGCATTGGGACGTGCACCTCAAAGGTGCGGGCATGACCCCCTACTCGCGCATGGGCGATGGCCGCGCTGTCTTGCGCTCCTCGATCCGCGAGTTCCTCGCCAGTGAAGCGTTGCACGCACTGGGCATCCCCAGCAGCCGGGCGCTGTGCGTCATCGGCTCCGACACCCCGGTGTGGCGCGAAAAGCAGGAACGCGCGGCGATGGTGCCGCGGCTGGCACCCAGCCATATCCGTTTCGGGCATTTCGAATACTTCTATTACACCCAGCAACCGGAACAGCAAAAACAGCTGGGCGAACACGTGCTGGCCCTGCACTTCCCCGAATGCCTGGAACAGCCCGAGCCCTACCTGGCGATGTTCCGCGAGATCGTGGAGCGTAATGCCGAACTGATCGCCAAGTGGCAGGCCTACGGGTTTTGTCATGGCGTCATGAACACCGACAACATGTCGATACTGGGCATTACCTTCGACTTCGGGCCATTCGCTTTCCTGGACGACTTCGACGCGAAATTCATCTGCAACCATTCCGACCACGAAGGGCGTTACGCCTTCAGCAACCAAGTGCCCATCGGCCAATGGAACCTCAGCGCGCTGGCTCAAGCGCTGACGCCGTTCATCAGCGTCGACGCCCTGCGCGAAACCCTCGGCCTGTTCCTGCCGCTGTACCAAGCCCATTACCTGGACCTGATGCGCCGCCGCCTGGGCCTGACCACCGCTGAAGACGCGGATCAGGCATTGATCGAGACGCTGCTGCAACGGATGCAAGGCAGTGCCATCGACTACACCTTGTTTTTCCGCCAGTTAGGTGAACGTCCGGCAGAACAGGCCGTGGCTCGCCTGCGCGAAGACTTTGTAGACCTCAAAGGCTTCGATGAATGGGCGGCGCACTACGTGGCACGGGTTGCACGAGAAGGCGATACCGACGAACAGGCGCGGCGCGAACGCATGCACGCCGTCAACCCGCTGTACATCCTGCGCAACTACCTGGCACAAAAAGCCATCGACGCCGCCGAAGCCGGGGACTACAGCGAAGTCCGCCGACTGCACGCGGTGTTGACGCAGCCCTTTACCGAACAACCGGGTATGCAAGCCTACGCCGAGCGCCCGCCGGAATGGGGCAAGCACCTGGAGATCAGTTGTTCGTCATAAACGCGATCAATGCGTGACAGGACTTCCTTGGCACGCGTTGCCTCACAGTGGCAGGTTGAGCATTCATCTGCTGAACTTGCACGCCACTGACCTGTGGCCGCTGCCGAGCAGCGCGAGCCTGCGTTCGTCGTGATCAATTTTTTTATGGAGCTCTGCCATGACCGACCCGCTGCTGATCCCCTGCCCTCACTGCAACGGCTTGAACCGCATTCCCGCCGCACGCGTGGGGGAACATCCCAAATGCGGACGCTGCAAAAATGCGGTGTTGCAGGGCAAACCGTTCGATTTAAACCAGGCCGACTACGCCAGCCAGATCAAGGGCGATCTGCCATTGTTGCTGGATGTGTGGGCCGAATGGTGCGGGCCGTGCAAGTCGTTTGCGCCCGTGTTTGAGCAGGCAGCGAGCCAACTGCTGGGCAAATGCCGCTTGGCCAAACTCGACAGCGAGGCCAATCAGCAACTGGCCGGACAACTGGGCATCCGCTCGATTCCCAGCCTGATTCTGTTCAAAAACGGCCGGGAAATCGCCCGCCAGAGCGGTGCCTTCCCGTTACCTCAACTCAAGGCCTGGCTACAAAGCCAGGGCATCAGCGCTTAAGCGTTCTGATCCAGATAGTCGTGCAACTCAATAAATTGCAGGGTCAGCTTGTGCCGGGGATCGTAGTGCACCAGCGGCTGGCTGGCCTGATGCGATTCGCGCATGCGCACTGAGCTGCTGAGGTAGACCGGCAACACCGGCAGGCCTTCGGCTATCAGCTCCTCCAGCATTTGCTGCGGCAGGCTGGCGCGAGCCTGAAACTGATTGACCACGATGCCTTCGACCAGCAGGTCTTCATTGTGGTCGTCTTTCAGCTCTTCGATTTCGGACAGCAGCCCGTACAGCGCTTGCCGGGAAAAACTGTCGCAATCAAAAGGAATCAACACACGATCACTGGCGATCAGCGCTGATACCGCATAAAAGTTCAACGCCGGCGGGGTGTCGATGTAAATGCGGTCGTAATCTTCAGCCAGCTCATCCAGCAGTTTTCGCAGCTTGTTGATTTTGTGCTTGGCTTCCAGCTTGGGCTGCAAGTCCGCCAGTTCTGCGGTGGCCGTAATGACGTGCAAGTTTTCGAAAGGCGTTTCGTAAATGTCGACCCGATTCTTCTTACTACCGACCCCGGCCGACAGGGTTTGTTTGAAAAACTCTGCGATCCCCATCGGGATGTCGTCGCCGGTCAATCCGGTGAGGTATTGAGTGGAGTTGGCCTGGGCGTCGAGATCGACCAACAGGGTGCGGTAACCCTCGCTGGCGCTGACGGCCGCCAGGTTGCACGCGATGCTGGACTTCCCCACACCGCCTTTTTGATTGAACACCACCCGACGCATTTGAAAACCTCCGTGTATCAATGAGTGCCCGAGTGTAGATGCCCTTCGCGCGTATTCGCTACCTCGTCGCGAAATGAACTACAGCTCCAGGTCGCTTATCTTCGAATATTCACGAATATCTCCCATTCCTGTGACAGCTTTGCCTTACCCATAGACCAATACTGGCAAAAAGACAGTGTCTTTTTTGTAGATCGCGGAAAAACCATACTAAAACTGTAAGCAATATTTGCTACCAGCCAACTGCACCGGGATAATGCCGCCACTCTGTTACAGGTGAGGCGTCGATCGATGCCCACTTTCGCATCAAGGAAGCCTGCAAAGGCGGGATGAAACTCCAGTGATCAATTTCAATATCGCCGCGTGGCGCGCCTGGGCCCCGGGCCTCGACAGCGTGGCCGATTGGCAGGCCTGGAGCCAGCAACCCGGCCTGTTGGCCACCAGCGGTGCCGCCCCCGATGTTTCGTTTTTACCCGCCATGCAGCGCCGCCGCCTGAGCCGTTTGGCGCGCATGGCGTTCAGTGTCGGCTGGCCACTGGCTGAAGGCCATCCAGCGCTGCCCCTGGTGTTCGTCTCCCGCCACGGTGAAACCCCGCGCACGTTCGACATCCTCAGCGACCTGGCCGCCGAACAGCCGTTGTCCCCCACGCAGTTCAGCCTGTCGGTGCATAACGCGGTGATTGGCCTGTGGTCGATCCTGCGCGGCGAAACCAGTGAGATGACGGCGCTGGCTGCCGCTGGGGATGGTCTGGAACACGGCCTGATTGAAGCCTGCGCGCTGCTCAATGAGGGCGCGCCAGCCGTCTTGCTGGTGATTACCGAAGAACAACCGCCCGACGCCTACGCGTCCTGGATCGATGATGTGCCCTTCCCTTATGCCGTGGGGCTGCTCCTGACCCCTGGCCAGCAATGGCAAGTGACCCTCAAGACGGGCCCGGCAGACGCCGATAAAGCGCCGTGGCCTCACGCCCTGAACCTGGTGCGCCACCTGTTCGACGAGCAGGCTTCATTCCAACACGCCTGGAAAACCCGCGTATGGACCTGGCAACGCAGCCTGTGAGCGCGCGACGCGACGCCTGGTATTGGCGCCTGATGGCCACCGCACTCAGTTTCGGACTGTTCGGGCTGGGCTGCCTGGGCCTGCGTTTAATCATCTTTCCCCTCTTGAGCTGCCTGCCGGGCAATGCCGTTCGTCGCCGCGAGCGCGCACGCGCCACCGTCAGTCGGCTGTTCTGGCTGTTTATCCGCTCGATGGCGCGCATGGGCGTGCTGACGTATGACGTGCAAGGCGCCGACCGGCTCGGGCGGCCGGGGCAAATGATCATCGCCAACCATCCGTCGCTGATCGACGTGGTTTTCTTGATCGGGCTGGTGAGAAACGCCAATTGCGTGGTCAAACAGAGCCTTTGGCAAAACCCGTTTACCCGAAGCCAGGTGCGCGCCACGCAGTACATCAGCAATGACGGCAGTGTCGACATGCTGGATACCGCCGCCAGCGCCCTGCAAGAAGGCCAGACCCTGATTATTTTTCCTGAAGGCACGCGCACGCCGCCGGGGCAAACACCCGGCTTTCATCGCGGTGCCGCGTCGATTGCGTTGCGGGGTGCGAAGGTTCTGACACCGGTGATCATCAAAGTCAGCCCGACCACGCTGACCAAGGCCGAACCCTGGTATCGCATCCCGGATCGCCGCGTGCACTTCAGTTTTCGCGTGGGGGCCGATATAGACCCACACACCTTTGCTGCGCTAGGCCCGCCACCCAAGGCCTCGCGCCTGCTCAATGACTTCGTGCATGACTACTTTATTAAGGAGCTCGCCACAGATGAGCGATCTAAACACGCAAATTAAACAGCTGATCATCGATGCCTTGGGCCTCGAAGACATCAGCACCCACGACATCGACGACGAGCAAACCCTGTTTGGCGAAGGCCTTGGACTGGATTCGGTCGACGCGCTGGAACTGGGCCTGGCGATTCAAAAAACCTACGGCATCAAAATAGACGCCGACGCCAAAGACACCCGCGATCATTTTTCCAACGTGGCCAGCCTTGCGGCTTTTGTCACGGCCAAACAGGCAGCCTGAGACCGACCCATGCAAACCCGTGACGACATCTTCAACACCCTGCGCGACGCTCTGGTCGAACTCTTTGAGCTTGAACCCGAACGCGTCACCCTGGACGCCAACCTGTATCAGGACTTGGAAATCGACAGCATCGACGCCGTCGACCTGATCGATCACATCAAGCGCAAAACCGGCAAAAAAATCGCCGCCGACGAATTCAAGTCGGTGCGCACCGTCAATGACGTGGTCGAGGCGGTTTACCGTCTGGTTCACGCTGACGCATGAGTCGACTGATTGGCCTTGGCCTGTTGTTGGCCGGACTGCTGTACCCCTTCGCGGTGTATTTCGGCATGGCCCATTTCGCCCCGTGGCAGTTTGCGCTGTTGCTCGGTGGCCTGTGGCTGGCCCGCGCACTGACCGGCGAGCGTCGCCCCGGCAGCATGTGGATGGCGGTCGTCGCCTTGGTGTTTTGCGCGCTGCTGGCGCTGTTCAACAGCCCGGCGCTGCTGCGCTGGTACCCGGTGTTGATCAGCGGGTTCATGCTCAGCCTGTTCGGTTTGAGCCTGAAATTCGGCCCACCGATGATCGAGCGTCTGGCGCGTCTGCGCGAACCCGTGCTGCCCGACATCGCGATTCACTACACGCGACAGGTGACCAAGGTCTGGTGCCTGTTTTTTCTGCTCAACGGGTTTGTCGCTGCCAGTTTGACGCTGTGGGCGCCTTTGAGTTGGTGGACGTTGTACAACGGCCTGATCGCCTACGGGTTGATGGGGCTGCTGTTTGCCATTGAATGGCTGATACGACAACAGGTAAGAGGCCGGGCATGAATTGGATAAAACTTGAGCACCTGTTGCTCAAGGGGCAGGCAGGACGCACCGTCACTGTTGAACCCGCTCTGGACCACGCCGCGCTGTGCGATCAGGCGTTGCGCCTGGCCGGCGGCCTGCAACAGCGCGGTGTGCAGCGCCTGGCTGTGCACCTAGAGGACGCCGCCGAGCTGGCCGTCACGCTGCTGGGCGCATGGCGGGCCGGGGTCAGCGTATTACTGCCCGCCGACCTGCAAGCACAAACACGTCAACGCTGGGACGCTCAAGTTGACCTGTGGATAACGCAAAGCAGTGATCTGCACGGGCTGTCCGCCGACCCGCTGCCTGCGGCGCAACTGGACCTCGACGCCTGCCAGCTCAGCCTATGTACCTCGGGCTCCAGCGGCGCGCCCAAGCGTATCGACAAAAGTTTGCGCCAGATGGCCAATGAAGTGCAGGCACTGGAGGCGCTGTGGGGGGCTGAACTGGGCGACGCGTGCATCATCGCCAGTGTCGCGGCGCAACACATTTATGGGTTGCTGTTCCGCGTGCTGTGGCCTCTGTGCGCGGGCCGTCCCTTTGTGCGCCGTCAATTGGCCTTCCCCGAAGACATGCAACGCGCCAGCCGCGAGCACCCTTCTTTCGTCTGGATTGGCAGCCCGGCTTTGCTCAAACGCACCGCTGACAACCTCGACTGGGCCGCCCTGAGCCAAGTGCGCCGGGTATTTTCATCAGGCGGCGCATTGCCAGCCGATGCAGCCGCCACCCTCTTTGAACGCCTGGGCCAGTGGCCTACCGAAATCCTCGGCAGCTCGGAAACCGGCGGCATCGCCTGGCGCCAGGGCCAAACCCTGTGGCAGCCGTTTGCCGATGTGCAACTGAGTCAGGGCGAGGACGGCGCCTTGCGCATTGCATCGGCGTACCTGCCCGCGGGCCATGTCGAACACACGGCCGACGCGGCGCGCATTGAGGCTGACGGGCGCTTTGAGTTGCTGGGCCGATTGGACCGCATCGTCAAACTCGAAGAAAAACGCATTTCCTTGCCCATGCTGGAACAGGCGCTGGTCAACCACGACTGGGTGGCGGAAGCGCGCCTGGGCGTGGTTAACGAAAACCGGGCGTCGCTGGGCGCGCTGCTGGTGCTCAGTGCCAGCGGTCTGTTTGCCCTGCGCGAACACGGACGCCGGACGCTGACCCACACCCTGCGCCAGCACCTGAGCCAGCACTGCGAAGCGCTGGCCTTGCCACGCCGCTGGCGCTTGCTGAGCCACTTGCCGCTCACCAGCCAGGGCAAGCTGCCTCAGGCTCAGGTCGATGCCTGGTTGCTGGCACCGCGCCCGAAAATGCCCGACGTCCTGAGCCAGACCGAGGCCGACGGCCAATGGACGCTGAGCCTGTCGATCCCGCCGGACCTGGCTTTTTTCAGTGGTCACTTCCCCAAAACCCCCGTGCTGCCGGGGGTGGTGCAAATCGATTGGGCGCTGGCGCTGGGTCAGCAACTGCTCGACCTGCCGCCACGCTTTGCCGGGATGGAAGTGCTCAAATTCCAGCAACTGGTACGCCCCGGCGATGCCATTGAACTGACCCTGCGCTTCGACCACGAACGCCAGAAGCTGCACTTCGCTTACCGCAACGAAACGGCAGCGTGTTCCAGCGGCCGCATCCTCCTGGCACCAGCCTGTGGATAAGTCTTCAGGCTTCACTGGGTACACCGTGCCCGCTAACAAGGCATCGCCCATGCATAACCCCTGTGCCGTGATCCCGGTCTACAACCACGAAACCGCCGTACCTGCGGTGGTCGACGCGCTGCTCGCAGCGGGTCTGCCGTGCGTATTGGTAGACGACGCCAGCAGCCCGGCCTGTTGCGCCGTGCTTGAACAACTGGCGGTGCGCGAACAGGTCTTCCTGATCCGCCTGGCGGTCAATCAGGGCAAGGGCGGTGCGGTAATGGCCGGGCTGCGCGAAGCGGCGCGGCTGGGGTTCACCCACGCCTTGCAAGTGGACGCCGACGGCCAGCATGACCTGCGGGATGTGGCCACGTTTCTGCACGTCTCGCAGCACAACCCTGACGCGCTGATTTGCGGTTATCCACAGTACGACGCCAGCGTGCCCAAAGGCCGTTTGTATGCGCGCTACCTGACCCACGTCTGGGTGTGGATCAACAGCCTGTCGTTGCAGATCCCCGATTCGATGTGCGGCTTCAGGGTGTACCCGCTGACCCCGACCCTGGCGCTGATCAATGCGGTCAAGCTGGGCAAACGCATGGACTTCGACCCCGAAATTCTCGTGCGTCTGGCCTGGCGTAACCAGCCGATGCGCTGGCTGCCGACCCGTGTGCACTACCCCCAGGACGGGCTTTCGCACTTTCGTCTGTTCCACGACAACGCACTGATTTCCAGCATGCACACCCGGCTGTTTTTCGGCATGTTGCTGCGGTTACCAAGCATTCTGTGGAGACGCTGCACAGCATGAGCGACCCACAACAGCATTGGGCTGACCACAAGGAGCGCGGCAGTTTCCGGCTGATGAAGCTCACCGCGTTCGGCGTCAAACTGCTGGGCCGTCGCGTCCTCGCGCCGGTGTTGTACGCCATCGTGCTGTACTTCTTTTTGTTTGGCGGCCGCGCGCGGCGCAGCATCTGGCAATACCAGCAGCGTCTGGCCGACTGGAGCGGGCAAGCATCGCTGCGCCCCACACGCCGCCGCGTGTTCGGTCAATTCATGAGCTTTGCCGACGCCTTGCTCGACAAGCTCGATGTCTGGAACGGCAAGCTGAGCATCCACGACATCGAAATCGTCGACCCTGCGCGGCTGCGCGACCAACTCCGCGGCGAACGCGGGCAAATGCTGGTGGGCGCGCACCTGGGCAACCTTGAGGTGTGCCGTGCCCTCGCAGAGCTGGGCGAGCAAGTGACCATGAATGTGCTGGTTCACACCAAGCATGCCGAGCAGTTCAACCGCCTGCTGGGCGAAGCCGGCGCCAGCCACCTGCGGCTGATTCAGGTCAGCGAACTCAACCCCGCGGTGATGCTGCAACTCAACCAGCGCCTGGAAAACGGCGAGTGGTTGGCCATTGCCGGCGACCGCGTGCCCCTGCATGGCGGGCGCAACGTGCAGGTCAATTTCCTCGGCCATCCGGCCGCCTTTCCGCAAGGCCCGTGGCTGTTGGCGGGGCTGTTGAAATGCCCGGTCAACCTGATGTTCTGCCTGAAACAGGCCGGCCGCTATCGCGTGATCCTCGAACCGTTCGCCGACGCCGTGCACTGGCGGCGCAGCGACCGCGAGCAGGTGATTGCAGACTGGACCGCCCGCTACGCCGAGCGCTTGGGGCATTACTGCCTCGAAGCGCCGCACCAATGGTTTAACTTTTACCCATTCTGGAAGACCGATGACGACGCATCCGCATGAGCCAGTAACCTTCGGCCAAACCCCTTTGCGCATTGAAGACGTGCTGGCGCTGGCCAATCGTCAGGCGCCGACCCGACTGCAAGATGACGCCCCATACCGCGAGCGCATCGCCAAGGGCGCACGTTTTCTCGACTCGCTGCTGGACAAGGAAGGCGTGATTTATGGCGTGACCACCGGCTACGGCGATTCGTGCGTGGTGGCGGTGCCACTGGAGCACGTCGAAGCGTTGCCGCGCCACCTGTACACCTTCCATGGCTGCGGATTGGGCAAACTGCTCGATGCCCAGGCGACCCGTGCCGTGCTGGCGGCGCGTTTGCAGTCGCTGTGCCACGGGGTGTCCGGGGTACGCATCGAGCTGCTGGAACGGCTGCAGGCCTTTATCGCCCACGACATCCTGCCGCTGATCCCCGAAGAAGGCTCGGTAGGCGCCAGTGGCGACCTGACGCCGTTGTCCTACGTGGCGGCGACCTTATCCGGCGAGCGCGAAGTGCTGTTCAAAGGTGAGCAGCGCTTTTCGGCCGACGTGCACCGCGAGCTGGGCTGGACGCCGCTGGTGCTGCGGCCCAAAGAAGCGCTGGCGCTGATGAACGGCACCGCCGTCATGACCGGGCTGGCGTGCCTGGCCTACGCCCGCGCCGATTACCTGCTCAAACTCGCCACGCGCATCACTGCGCTCAACGTGGTAGCGCTGCAAGGCAACCCGGAACACTTCGACGAGCGCCTGTTTGCCGCCAAGCCGCACCCCGGGCAGATGCAAGTGGCGGCGTGGATTCGTCAGGATTTGGCCATCGACGCCCCGACCGCGCCGCTGCATCGCCTGCAAGACCGTTACTCCCTGCGTTGCGCCCCCCATGTACTTGGCGTGCTGGCCGACAGCCTGAACTGGCTGCGCGGGTTTATCGAGATCGAACTCAACAGCGCCAACGACAACCCGATCATCGACGCTGAAGAAGAGCGCGTGCTGCACGGCGGGCATTTCTACGGCGGGCACATTGCCTTCGCCATGGACAGCCTCAAGACCCTGGTCGCCAACGTTGCCGATTTACTGGACCGCCAGCTCGCGCTGCTGGTGGACGTGCGTTACAACCATGGCTTGCCGAACAACCTGTCGGGGGCCAGCACCGAACGCGCCATGCTCAACCACGGGTTCAAAGCCGTGCAAATCGGCACCAGCGCCTGGACCGCCGAAGCGTTGAAAAACACCATGCCCGCCAGCGTGTTCTCGCGCTCTACCGAATGCCATAACCAGGACAAAGTGAGCATGGGCACCATCGCCGCCCGTGACGCGATCCGCGTGCTGGAGCTGACCGAACAGGTCGCCGCCGCCACCTTGCTGGCGGCCAATCAGGGCGTCTGGCTGCGCAGCCGCGCCGAAGACGCTCGCCCGCTGCCACCCGCCCTGGCAGCGATGCACGCCGAACTGGCCAAAGATTTCCCGCCCGTGGTCGAAGACCGCGCCCTTGAACGCGAACTGCGTCTGTGCCTGAGCCGCATCGCTGCACAACACTGGAGGCTGCATGCGTAGCAAAGGCGTGTTGCACGTTGATACCGAAGTGTTGGTGCCGTTTTTCGACATCGACACCATGCACGTGGTGTGGCACGGGCATTACGTCAAATACCTCGAAGTGGCGCGCTGTGCACTGCTGGACCACATCGGCCACAACTACACCCGGATGCAGGAGGCGGGCTATGCGTGGCCGGTCATCGACCTGCAACTGCGTTACGTGCGCGGCGCCACGTTTGGCCAGCGCATCAACGTGCGTGCCAACCTGGTGGAGTGGGAGAACCGCTTGAAGATCAGCTACCTGATCACGGACCTGGCTACGGGGGAGCGTTTGACCCGTGCCTGCACTGTGCAAGTGGCCGTCGAGATTGCCAGCCGCGAGATGCAACTGGTGTCGCCAAAATGCTTTATCGATGCGGTAGAGAGCGTGTTGCCATGACGATGCAGTTAAACACCATCACCCCTCACACGCAGGGCAAGGGCCGTTCCCATCTCTGCATGCTGTTCACTGCATTGCTGGCCTTCACCCCTCTGGCCCACGCCTTCGACCTGCAACAGCTGAGCGAGCAACTGGCCAGGCACCCCGTGATCCACGGCGACTTCATTCAGGAAAAGCACCTGCGCGCCCTGCCCAAGCCCCTCACCAGCACCGGCACCTTTGTGCTGGCCAAGGACCACGGCCTGCTGTGGCAACTCAAATCGCCTTTGCAACAGGATTACCGCATCACAGCCCTCGGCATCGCGCGGCGTGAGGGCACGCAGTGGCAAATGCTCCCCGGCAAAAGCGCGGGGGCGGAACAGAACCGATTGTTCCTCGCTGTGTTGCAAGGCGACAGCAGCGGCCTGCAACGGGATTTCGACCTGCAACTGCACGGCCAAGCCGATCACTGGAGCCTGACCCTGACCCCGCGTTCACTGCTGCTCAAACAGGTGTTCAACCACATCGACATCCAAGGCGGCAAACTGGTCCAGCGCATCGAGCTGCATGAAACCCAAGGCGACAGCACGCTGTTGAAAATGCTCAACAGTGTCAGCGATCAACCGTTGAGTGAAGCGGAGCAGCACGACTTTGCGCAGTGAACGCTGGTTGCCACGGGGCTTTTTGATTCTGTTGCTGGCCGTGCTTGCTGTGGCGGGCTGGCAGTGGCGCCATGGCGCGCCTTTGTCGACCAACCTCATGGCACTGGTGCCCGGTGACGCCCCGGACGCGCTGCAATTGCGCGCCGAACAGCGCATGCAAGAGCCGCTGAACAGCGAAATGCTGGTGCTGGTGGGCAGCGCGGACCGTCAGCAGGCCATTAGCATGGCCCAGCAGTTGGGTGAGCAATGGCAGGCCAGCGGGCTGTTTGAAACGGTGCAATGGAACCTGCAAGCCGATCTCCCGGCGCTGCGCGAACAACTGCTGCGCGGGCGGCTGGCGATGCTCTCGGCCGCCGACCGCGAACAGTTGATCGAGCACCCGGACGCGTTCATTCAGCAACGGGTTCAAGCCTTGTTCGACCCCTTCACCGGGTTCAGCCTGGTGCCCAGCCAGGACGATTGGCTGGGCCTGACCGGGCGTATTCAAAACAGCCAGCCGCAGCGCGGCGCGGTGCAGCTGGACATCGGCAGCGGCGCGCTGATTGCTGATGCGGACGGCAAAAGCTGGGTGCTGGTGCGCGCCCGAACCCAAGGCAACGCGTTTGACATGACGCTGCCCTTGCAAGTCGCCGCCTTGCTGGAGCACAGCCGCGAGCAGGCCGCCACACAACAGGTCGAGCTGCTGGCGGCCAGCGGTTTGCTGTACGCCGCCAGCGGTCAGCAACAAGCCACCCGTGAGATCACCTGGGTCGGCGGCGGCGCCACCGCCGGCATCCTGCTGCTGTTACTGCTGGCCTTCCGCCGCTGGCGCGTGTTGCTGGCGTTCGTGCCGGTGATGGTGGGCATGCTGTTCGGTGCCGTGGCCTGCGTGGCCTTTTTCGGCAGCATGCACGTGATGACGCTGGTGTTGGGCTCAAGCCTGATCGGCGTGGCGGTGGATTACCCGCTGCATTACCTGTCCAAAAGCTGGAGCCTGAAACCCTGGCGCAGCTGGCCTGCCCTGCGCCTGACGTTACCCGGCCTGAGCCTGAGCCTGGCCACCAGTTGCATCGGTTATCTGGCGCTGGCCTTTACCCCGTTTCCGGCACTGACCCAGATCGCCATTTTTTCTGCCGCCGGGCTGATCGGTGCTTACCTGAGCGCTGTTTGCCTGTTGCCTGCTTTGCTCAAAGGCGTGGAACTGCGACCTGCGCAGTGGCCCCTCAACGTCGCCCAGACCCTGCTCAACGCCCGTGAAGCCTTGCTGAAAAAGATCCCGACCCCGGCCCTGCTGGCCGTGTTGCTGATGTTTTGCGCGGCCGGTCTGTGGCAACTGAACAGCAAAAACGACATCCGCCAATGGGTCGGCTCGCCGCCGTCGTTAATGGCCCAAGCCCAAGCCATCGCACGCATCACCGGGTATCAGCCCACCAGCCAGTTCTTTCTGGTGCGCGCCGACACGGAGCAACAACTGCTTGAGCGCCAGACCGCGCTCAGCGAACGGCTCGACCAATTGATCAGCATGGGCAAGTTGCAGGGGTATCTGGCATTAAACCAACTGGTCAGCCAGCCCCGCGAGCAACAGCAGGTAAAGGCTGCGCTCAGTGCGTTGCCCCAACACTGGCAGCCGCTGCTGGAACTGGGCGTGCCGCTGGCTGCACTGCAAAACGAACTGGCCCAGCTGCAAGCCTTGCCCGAGCAACGTATCGACGATGCACTGAACGGCCCGCTGGCCGAGCCGTGGCGCTTGTTGTGGCTGGGGCATCACGCTGATGGCGTGGCCGCGATGGTCAGCCTGCAAGGGTTGAACAATGCCAGCCTGCTGCGGGTACAAGCCCAGGATTTGCCCGGCGTCGAACTGGTGGACCGCCTCGGGGACTTGAACAAGGTGTTCGCCGCCACGCAACTCAGCGCCGCCGAACTCAAGCTGTTGTCTTGCGCCTTGATCGTGTTGTTACTGATCGCACCGTTCGGGTTTGGCGGCGCTGTGCGCATTGTCGCCTTGCCCCTATTGGCCGCGCTGTGCAGCCTCGCCAGCCTCGGTTGGCTGGGCCAACCCCTGACCCTGTTCAGCCTTTTCGGCCTGTTGCTGGTGACAGCAATCAGCGTCGATTACGCGATTCTGATGCGCGAGCAAATCGGTGGCGCGGCCGTCAGCCTGCTCGGCACGTTACTGGCGGCGCTGACCACGTGGCTCTCGTTTGGCTTGCTGGCCGTGTCCAGCACGCCTGCCGTGAGTAACTTTGGCCTGTCAGTGAGCCTGGGGCTGGCGTTCAGTTTCATCCTCGCGCCGTGGGCCGGACGTCAGGAGCACAACGCGTGATGACGCTGGTGTTTTGGCTGCTGGCGTTGGCGTTGTTTGCGCTGGCAACCCGCGTGGGTCGCCAGTTTGGTGTGATCCCGATTGTCAGCCAGTTGCTGCTGGCATCCATCGGCTTGCCGTTATTGATGCTGCTGTGGATCGGACCGCACTGGCACCTCAGCGGGGCGCAACTGGTCGCCCCGACTTGGCTCAAGGGCCTGTACAGCCTGAGTTTCGCCTTATTGCTGGGGCACATTTTGAGCGACGTGATCGACCTGCGCCTCGACCGCCAAAGCGTGAAGATCGCCCTGCCCAGCTTTCTCGTGCCCTTCGCCTGCGGGCTGGCCTGCGCCGTGTGGCTGTTGCCTGAACAACCCTGGTTGAGTTCGCTGGCCGTGGGTCTGGTGTTTGCCATTACTGCCATCCCGGTGCTGTACCTGTACCTGCGCCACATCGGTTATCCGCCCGCCGCCACCCGGCGATTGGTGCAAAGCGCAATCTTGATCGACCTCACGTGCTGGACCCTGTTCGGGCTGGCGCAAGGCAGTCTGGACCTCGGCAGTTTGCTGCTGCCGCTCGCCGGGACCTTGCTGCCGCTGCTAGGGCGCGCCCTGCGGATTCGTCAGCCGTTGTATTACAGCCTGGTTTTTTTTGCCGGGTTGGTGGTGGCCGAGCATTACCGCCTCAATGCGCTGATTTTCGGGGTTGGCTATCTATTGTGCATGGCTGCGCTCAAGGTGCCGCTGGTGATGCCGTTAAACGCTGTCTGGCGTGAACGTTTACAAACCTGGCTGGCGATCCCGCTGATTCTTACGTTCGGCATTGTGCAGATCAACGTCCACAGTGCCCTGAGCGACATCAGCCCGCTGCAAATGAGCGCCCTGTTGCTGTTGCCCGTGGTGAGCAAAGTACTGGGCAACTGGCTGGGCCTGAGTTGGGCCACGCCCTCGTTTGCCGGTGCCAGCCGCTGGCGTGAAAGCCTGTTACTGAACATTCGCGGGTTGAGCGAAATCGTGTTTCTCAACCTGCTGTTGCAACAACAGCTCATTAGCCCCGCGCTGTATTTCGCGCTGATGCTGATGGGCCTGATCGCCACGCTGTTACCGGCGTTGGCGGGTATGAATAAAACCCCGTTGAAGTCTGCCGTAACCCCCGGCAAGGAGCCCTTGTGTCAGTAGTAGAAATGGAACGTCGTCAGGTTGTGGTCATTGGTGCCGGGCCGTCCGGCGCGATCGCCTCGGCTTTGCTCACGCGCAAAGGCCACGACGTGTTGATCGTCGAGCGCCAGCACTTTCCGCGCTTCTCCATCGGCGAAAGCCTGTTGTCGCATTGCATCGATTTCATCGAAGAAGCGGGCATGCTGGACGCCGTGCAAGCCGCTGGTTTCCAGGTGAAAAACGGCGCGGCGTTCGCTTGGGGCGATCAGTACAGCGCCTTCGATTTTGGCGACACGTTCAGCAACGGCAAACCCACGACGTTTCAGGTGCAGCGTGCCGATTTCGACAAACTGCTGGCCGATCAGGCCGCGTTGCAAGGGGTTGAGATCCGCTACGGCCACACCGTGATTGCCACCGACATTGAACCGGTCAAACCCGTGCTGGAGATCGAGCGCGAGGATGGCAGCCGCTATCAGGTCGAAACCGATTTCATCCTCGACGCCAGCGGCTATGGCCGGGTGCTGCCGCGCCTGCTCGACCTTGAAGCGCCGTCCAATTTCCCGGTGCGTCAGGCGGTGTTCACCCACGTCGAAGACCGTATCGATTGCGAAGGTTTTGATCGCAACAAAATTCTCGTCACCACCCACCCCACCCGACGCGACATCTGGTTCTGGAGCATCCCGTTCAGCAATGGCCGCTGCTCGGTGGGCGTGGTCGCGGCGGCGGAGCTTTTCGAAGGCCGCAGCGAGCAGCTCGACGAGCGCCTGCGCAGCTTCATTGACGAAACCCCGAGCCTGCAACGGGTGCTGGCCAACGCCGTGTGGGACACCCCGGCGCGCACCATCGGCGGGTACTCGGCCAACGTCAAAACCCTGCACGGCCCGGGTTTTGCGCTGCTGGGCAACGCCGCCGAGTTCCTCGACCCGGTGTTCTCCTCGGGCGTGACCATCGCCATGCGCTCGGCGAGCATGGCCGCAGCCGTGTTGCACCGCCAGTTGCAAGGCGAAGCCGTGGACTGGCAAACCGAGTTTGCCGACCCGCTCAAGCGCGGCGTCGACACCTTCCGCTGCTATGTCGAAGGCTGGTACGCCGGCACCTTTCAGGACGTGATTTTCCACCCCGGCAGCTCGCCCCAGATTCGCCGCATGATCAGCGCGATACTGGCCGGCTACGCCTGGGATGAACGCAACCCCTTTGTCAGCGAACCCAAGCGCCGGTTGCGCATGCTGTCAGATATCTGCGCCACGGAGCCCGCATGAAACCTCTGAGCGACACCTACGTTGAAGAAACCCGTTTCGGCTTTTGGTTTTTGCGCAGTCACACGTGGCAGCACCACGTGTTGCGCGTGGCCATCAACGACTTGTGCAGCCTCTTCAGTAACGAGCTGCCATCTGCGCCGGTGTTGCTTGACGCCGGTTGTGGTCAGGGCAAGTCGTTCCAGTACCTGCAAAAAACCTTCGCACCCCAGCGTTTGATCGGTCTGGATGCCGACCCGCTGAGCCTTGAAATGAGCCGCGAAGAAGCCAAAAGACAGGGGCTAGACATCGAACTGATCGGCAGTGACTGCGCCGAACTCGACATGCCCGATGCCAGCGTCGACCTGCTGTTCTGTCACCAGACGTTTCACCACTTGGTGCAGCAGGACCGCGCACTGGCCGAGTTTTACCGGGTGCTCAAGCCGGGCGGTTATTTGCTGTTTGCCGAGTCCACCGAAGCCTACATCGACACCTGGGTGATCCGCTGGCTGTTCCGCCACCCGATGCACGTGCAAAAAAGTGCCGCGCAATACCTCGAAATGATCCGCGACCAAGGGTTTGAATTTGACGCGCGCAACGTGTCGTACCCGTACCTGTGGTGGAGCCGTTCAAAAGATTTCGGGCTGCTGGAGCGCTTGGGCCTGCGGCGCCCAAAACCGGTGGGCCAGCGCGAAGAAACCTTGGTCAACGTCGTGGCGCGCAAGCCCTTGCAAGGCGCACCGGCATGATGGATGCCTGCGTTGCCGTGGCGGCCTCAGGTCGCAACAGGCTGTTGCTGTCACTCTGGATGTGCCTGCTGCTGTTGCTCAGCGGGTGCAGCACCCTGCCGCTTCCCCGTCAAACCCCGACCCTGACGCTGCCGATGCAGTTGCATGTGCAGCGCCAGCAGGCCGATCAGCGTCAAGACTGGCTGCTGGTGATCCAGCAGGAAGACGCCGGGCTGCGCTGGTCATTGATGGACCCGCTGGGGATTCCGCTGGCACGTCAGTTGCTCAAGGACAACCGCTGGCACGCCGACGGCTTGCTGGCGCCCAACCCTGAAGCCAGGGAGCTGTTCGCCGCGCTGTTGTTTGCGCTGACCCCCGCCCACGAATTGAAACGTAATTATCCACAGGCCAACGCCATGTCCAATGTGCGCGTGCTGACCCACCGCTGGCAGATTCAATACGAGCAGCCGCAGGTGTTGCGTATCGATACCCGGGACGGTGTGTATTACGACATCAGTCCACTGGATGACGAGGCCGCCCGATGACCGCCTACCTGAATGCATTGGGCGTTATTTGCGCGCTGGGTCGTGGTCAGGACGAGGTGGCACGCAACCTGTTTGCCGGGGAGTGCAGTGGCATGCAACGCGAAAGCGGCTGGGTGCCGGGGCGCTCGCTGACCGTGGGCGCGGTGCACGGCGCGCTGGCGCCGATCCCGAGCGGTCTCAACCCGCAAAGCAGCCGCAACAACCAGTTGTTGCTCGAAGCCGCGTTGCAGATTGAAGATGACATCCGGCAAGCGATCCGCACCTACGGCCCTGACCGCGTGGCCATTGTGCTGGGCACCAGCACGTCGGGCATCGATGAAGCCAGCCGCGGCATCGCCCACTACCTGCAAACGCAGCACTTCCCCGGCGATTACGATTATCAGCAGCAAGAGCTCAGCGCCCCGGCGACCTTTTTGGCCGAGTGGCTGAACGTCAGCGGTCCCGCCTACGTGATTTCCACCGCCTGCACCTCCAGCGCCCGCGCCCTGATGAGCGCGCAGCGGCTGCTGGACATGAACCTGTGCGACGTGGTGCTGTGCGGCGGCGTCGACAGCTTGTGCGCGCTGACCCTCAATGGCTTCAGTGCGCTGGAAGCGGTGGCGCAAGAACGTTGCAACCCGTTTTCGATCAACCGGCGCGGCATCAATATCGGTGAAGCTGCTGTGCTGTTTGTGATGAGCAAGCAACCCGCGAAGACCCACGCCATCGCCCTGCTGGGCGCGGGCGCCAGTTCTGACGCGCACCATATTTCCGCGCCCGAACCCACCGGGCGCGGCGCCGTGCAGGCCATGCGCACAGCCTTGAAACGGGCGCAGTTGCAGCCGCAACACATCGGCTACCTCAACCTGCACGGCACCGCGACTCAACACAATGACGCGATGGAAAGCCATGCCGTAACGCAGGTGTTCCCTGACGGCGTGCCCTGCTCATCGACCAAACCCATGACCGGCCATACCCTCGGTGCCGCCGGTGCCCTGGAAGCCGCGTTCTGCTGGCTGAGCCTGAGCCGCCACAATGCGTTGGCGCCGCACGTGTGGGACGCCCAACCCGACCCGGCACTGCCAGCCCTGAGCTGGGTGACGCCCGGCCAGACCCTGACGTGTGCCACTAAGCGCTGCCTGATGAGCAATTCGTTTGCCTTCGGCGGCAACAACGTCAGCCTGATTATCGGAGACGCCCCATGATCGATTGGCCGCTCGCCGACTTACTGCCCCACGCCGGTGACATGATCCTCATTGATCAGGTGCTGGCATTTGATGAAGAACAGATCCGCACCCGCCTCACCGTGCGCGCGGGCGGCTTGTTCAACCGTGAAGACGGCAGCCTGCCCGCCTGGGTCGGCGTCGAACTGATGGCGCAAAGCGTGGCTGCCTACGCCGGTTGCCGTGCACGCCTGCTGGGCGACCCGGTCGTGCTGGGCTTTTTGCTCGGTACACGCAAATTTGAATGCAATGTTGAGCACTTCCCGCTGGGCGCCGAGCTGCATATCCACGCGCTGCGCTCGCTGGAAGACGACAACGGCATGGGCGTGTTCGAGTGTCACCTCACCGGCCCCGGCATCCATGCCACCGCCCGCCTGAACGTGTTCCGGCCGCCTCAGGCTGACCATTACCTTGCTCAATCCACCTCGGAGACCCGTCATGTCTGAGTCCATTCTGGTCACTGGCTCCAGCCGTGGCATCGGCCGCGCCATCGCCTTGCGTCTGGCACACGCCGGTTTCGACCTGGTGCTGCATTGCCGCAGTGGCCGCCAGCAAGCTGATGCCGTGATGGCAGAGGTTCAAGCCTTGGGCCGCACTGCCCGCGTGTTGCAATTTGATGTAGCGGACCGTGCGGCCTGCAAGGCCGCGCTCGAAGCCGACGTCGAGATCCACGGCGCCTATTACGGCGTGGTGCTCAACGCCGGGTTGACCCGTGACGGCGCGTTTCCTGCCCTCAGCGAGGACGACTGGGACGTAGTGATGCGCACCAACCTCGACGGTTTTTACAACGTGTTGCACCCGGTGATGATGCCCATGATCCGCCGCCGCAAAGCAGGACGCATTGTGTGCATCACCTCCGTGTCGGGCCTGATCGGCAACCGCGGGCAGGTCAATTACAGCGCCTCCAAGGCCGGGCTGATCGGTGCCGCCAAGGCCCTCGCCATTGAACTGGGCAAACGCAAGATCACCGTCAACTGCGTCGCGCCGGGGTTGATCGACACCGCCATGCTCGACGAAAACGTCCCCGTAGAAGAATTGATGAAAATGATCCCCGCACAACGCATGGGCACCCCGGAAGAAGTCGCGGGGGCGGTCAATTTTCTGATGTCCGCCGAAGCGGGCTACATCACCCGCCAGGTGCTGGCCGTCAACGGAGGCTTGTGCTGATGAAGCGCGTTGTAGTCACCGGCATGTCCGGAATCACCTCGCTGGGCAGCGACTGGGCCAGCATCGAGGCCAACTTCGTGGCCGGGCGCAGCGGCATCCGGCGCATGGACGAGTGGGACCGGTTCACCGAACTTAACACCCGCCTGGCCGGCCCCATTGATGACTTTGCGGTGCCTAAACACTGGACCCGTAAACAGCTGCGCAGCATGGGCCGGGTGTCGCGGCTGGCCGTGGGCGCGGCCGAACAGGCGTTGCAGGACGCAGGGTTACTGGGCAACCCCATCATTCGCGACGGGCGCATGGGCGTGGCATGCGGGTCGTCCACCGGCAGCACTGACGAGATCAAGGCGTTCGGCAACATGCTGCTCAACTCCGTGGCCGAGGGCCTGAACGCCAACAGCTACGTGCGCATGATGCCGCACACCACGGCGGCCAATATCAGCATCTTTTTTGGTCTCACCGGGCGCCTGATCCCGACCTCCAGCGCCTGCACCAGCGGCAGTCAGGGCATCGGCTACGCCTACGAGGCGATCAAGTTCGCACGTTTGCCGCTGATGCTCGCCGGCGGCGCCGAAGAGCTGTGCCCGACCGAAGCCATGGTGTTCGACGCGCTGTACGCCACGAGCCTGAAAAACGACGCCCCGCAGACCAGCCCGCGGCCCTACGACAATGACCGCGACGGGCTGGTGATCGGGGAAGGCGGCGGCATGCTGGTGCTCGAAGAACTGGAACACGCGCTGGCGCGTGGTGCGCACATCCACGCTGAAATCGTCGGCTTTGGCAGCAACGCCGACGGCCAGCACACCACGCGCCCGGAAGTCAGCACCATGCGCCGGGCGATGGAACTGGCGCTCGAAGACGCAGGCCTGGACGCCGCAGCTATCGGCTACGTCAACGGCCATGGCACCGCCACCGAACAGGGCGACATTGCCGAAACCCTGGCCACCCATGAACTGTTCGGGGCGCGCATGCCCATCAGTTCGCAGAAGAGTTTTCTGGGCCACACCCTGGGCGCCTGTGGCGCGCTGGAATCGTGGTTCAGCATCGAAATGATGAACCGCGACCGCTACGTCCCGACCCTCAATCTGGACCACATCGACCCGCGTTGTGGCGAGCTGGATTACCTGCGCGGCGAGTTCCGTTCGATGCGCAACGATTACGTGATGAACAACAACTTTGCGTTCGGCGGGGTCAACACGTCGTTGATTTTCCGTCGCTGGGCGTGAACCCGCCGGAGCCAATGGAATGACTTATCTGTTACGCGCAACACTGATCGCCCTCGCCCTCTTGAGCACCGTGGCCTGCAGCAGCAAACGTCTGCTCACCCCGGACCGCACCCTGCCCGTGTCCATCCAGGCCGACCGGGCACAGGTGCAACAGGCCATCGTCAAAGCGTTGGTGGCGCGCCAATGGACGGTGCAAAAAATCACCCCGCAAGGGGTGCAGGCGCAAATCACGGTGCGCGGCCAGTACCACGCTGAAATCGACATTCCCTACAGCGCCAACCATTACCGCATCCAGTACCGTGACAGCAGCGGCCTGGACTACAAGGACGGCAAGATTCACAAGAATTACATCCGCTGGGTGCGCCTGCTGGACAAGGGCATCCTGCGTGAACTCAAAGACCACCAAAACGAGCAGACAGCCCGAAAGCTGTCGGAATCGGCTTTGGCCACACCGCAGTAACGCACTCATCACGACGTCATGGAGACTTCAATGCAATTCAAAACTCTGGCAGCCGCCACCACCCTGCTGCTGTGCACCCTGCCTGCCGTCAGCCAGGCCCGCGACACCGCGCTGTACCTGCCCTTCGACCAGGTCGTGACCGAAGCCATCAGCACTGGCAAGATCGACGGTAGCGTCAAGTTCTACCTGGCCGGCAATACCCCGCGCGGCAACGTGACCGTGGTCAGACCCGGCGCGGTGACCAACAAAAAGACCAACGCCTTCAACAAGAGCGACGAACAGGCCTGTTCGTGGGCCCTGCAATCGGCGCTGATCACGCTGCATGAAGCCGCGAAAAAAGTCGGCGCCAACGCTGTAACCAACATCGCCAGCTTCTACAAACGTAACGAGCGCAAAGACCCGAAAACCTACGAGTGCCATGCGGGCGCCGTGATTGCAGGTGTTGCGTTGAAAGGTGATCTGGCGAAGGTGAACTGAGCCTGGCTTTTTAGCGCGTAGCCGTCGAAGTGGTACGCAGGTGTGCGATCGATGCGCAATCGATCGCCGCTTCGTGCCTCGGCTGCGGGCGGGGTCGGAGGGGTTGTCGCTTTCCTTTGCAGGACGTTTCCTAGAGAATCCACGGGCCTTGCGTCTGTCTCTTTCGATCGATAGCCTCCGGTTCGTCATCCCCCATGGGTGACCGGACGTGCAAGTTCGAAATACGCAAATGTCACTTTCAGAAGCCCGATTTATGGCGGCTGTATGTGGGAGGTCTTTGGCCTGCCGGTTTGCGTTCCTCCGGTCTTGCACACCCGCATACAGCTGCCACCCTCTTTGTGTGCAAGCAAATGGCGTCAGCTCTTATCACTTAAGGAACTGCGCATGAACCACACCCCCGAATACGAACAACACCTCGAACACACCCACGAATTACTGCGCTGCGCGCTTGCGACGGCGTACGCCTCGGCGGACAACCTGCAAGGCTTGAACCGCGATGTGGCGCTGGCGGTGGTGCACCTGATTCAACAAGCCCGAACGGCTGTGGATAAATTATTGGCGTGACTTATACCGGGGCCACGGTTTTGCGGGTCAGCAGGTCTGCGAACGCCTTGGCCATCGGTGACGGGTTGCCCTTGCGCTGCACCAGCCACACGGCGGTGTTGGCGTCCGGGTCCAGCAGTGGCCGGTAGACTACCCCTTTGATGCGCATGTGCTGGAACGACGCAGGTAACACCGAAACACCCAACCCTGCCGACACCAGCCCGATGATGGTCATGGCCTCGCCGGCTTCCTGGGAAAAATGCGGGCTGAACCCGGCCTGCCGCGCCAGGCTCAGGAGTTGCGCATACAACCCGCTGCCATAGCTGCGCGGGAAGAACACAAACGGCTCTTCGGCCAGCGCCGCCAGGTGCAACCCCTCTTCACTGCCATCGGCCAACGGGTGATCGGCACGGATCACGGCCACCAGCGGTTCGCGAAACAACTCCACGGCGTGCAGTGAATCGGGCAAGACCAACGGCCGCATCATGCCCACTTCGATGGATTCGTCCACCAACCCTTCGGCCACTTCGCGGCTGCTCATTTCCTTAAGGTTCAGGTGCACGGCCGGGAACGCTTGCCGGAAGGCAAAAATCGCCTGCGGAATGCTGGAACTGAACGGCGCCGATGAGGTGAAGCCGATCTTCAGTTCGCCCAGTTCGCCCAGTTGCGCACGCCGCGCAACGTCGGCCGCTTTGTCGACCTGTGCCAACACCAAACGTGCCTCCTCCAGAAACAGCCGCCCCGCTTCACTGAGTTCAACGCGGCGGTTGGTGCGCTCAAACAGGCGGGCCCCCAGTTCCTGCTCCAGCGCCTGAATTTGCTGGCTCAGCGGCGGTTGCGAGATGCCTAGCACCTGAGCAGCGCGACCGAAGTGCAGCTCTTCGGCAACCGCGATGAAATAGCGCAAGTGACGCAGTTCCATACACCCTCCATTAAGTCGTAAAACCTATTAAACAGGTCGAATAATATATTGGAAAGAATCGTTAGCCACCTATATTCTTTTGCCATTGCCGCTCGGCTTTACCCGTTTTTTGAGGTCCCCCGTGAAAACTGCTGTCGCCCCTCTCGCCCACGAAGTCCGGCCTTCTGCGCTGGATGATGTTGTCGCTGAACTCAATGACGTGTTTATCGAAAAAGGCACCCCGATGTTTATGCGCACGGTACTGGCGCTGTTTTCGGGTGGGTTCGCGACGTTTGCGCTGTTGTATTGCGTGCAACCGATGATGCCGGTGCTGTCCCATGAATACGGCATCAACGCCGCGCAAAGCAGCCTGATCCTGTCGGTGGCGACTGCGATGCTGGCGATCGGCCTGCTGATTACCGGGCCAATTTCTGACGCCTTCGGGCGCAAACCGGTGATGGTGTTTGCGCTGTTTTCCGCGTCGATCTTTACCGTATTGAGTGCGCTGATGCCGACGTGGGAAGGCGTGCTCATCACGCGGGCATTGGTGGGGTTGTCGCTGAGCGGGCTGGCGGCCGTGGCGATGACGTACCTGAGCGAAGAAATCCACCCGCAGCACATCGGGCTGGCCATGGGCTTGTACATTGGCGGTAATGCCATCGGCGGCATGAGCGGGCGTTTGATCAGCGGCGTGCTGATCGATTTTGTCAGCTGGCACACGGCAATGCTGGTGATCGGCGGGCTGGCGATGGCAGCGGCGCTGGTGTTCGTAAAAATCCTTCCCGAATCGCGCAATTTCCGGCCACGGGCCATGAACCCGCGCAGCCTGCTGGACGGTTTCACCATGCACTTTCGCGATGCCGGTTTGCCGTGGCTGTTTCTCGAAGCCTTTCTGCTGATGGGCAGCTTTGTGACGCTGTTCAACTACATCGGTTATCGCTTGTTGGCCGAGCCCTACAACATGAATCAGGCCGTGGTGGGCTTGCTGTCCATCGTGTATTTGTCAGGTATTTACAGCTCGGCCCAGATTGGCGCGCTGGCCGACAAATTGGGACGTCGCAAAGTGCTGTGGGCCGTGATTGTGCTGATGCTGGCCGGGATCGCCCTGACCTTGCTGGAGCCCATCGCGTTTGTCGTGATCGGCATGTTGCTGTTCACGTTTGGCTTCTTCGGCGCGCATTCGGTGGCCAGCAGCTGGATCGGCCGCCGCGCCACCAAGGCCAAAGGGCAAGCGTCGTCGCTGTACCTGTTCAGCTATTACGCCGGATCGAGCGTGGCCGGGACACTGGGCGGGGTGTTCTGGCACATGGCGGGATGGAGCGGGATCGGCCTGTTCATTGGCGGGCTGCTGGTGGTTGCACTGCTGGTGGCGCTGCACCTGGCGCGTTTGCCCGCCCTGCCGGGCAATATCAAACCCGCTTGATCACTAGCCGGGCTTCCAGGAGGCGGTCGCGTTTCTCCAGGTGCAGGCTCTGGAATTCAGCGCCTTCATGCTCAATACGCGCCAGCCAGGTGAGTAATACATCCGCCTCTGCGCTGACAGTGATGCGCAGCACCGCGGTATCCATCTCAAATTGTTGCACGTTCAACCCGGCAGCCACGGCGCTTTCACTGAGGCGGGTGGGCAGGGGTTGATCGGGTACCTTCATCGGCTTGACTGGCCGTGCGCGCTGTATTTCACCGGCCAGTGCGAGGTTTTTGTAATAGAGCGCCTGCGCCGTTTGCAGGCGCTGTTGCGACGGTTGCCACAGCCCGTACACAGCCAACACGCCCGACAGGAATACCGCCAGTGCCACACACAGTTGCCGGTCACGGCGCGGGAGTTGCTGCCACTGTCGCGCCCAATCACGCAGACGAGCCTTCATAAAACGTCCTCCAGTGTGAGTAAGGCTTGCACCCGGTTGCCTTGCTGACGGGCATTGCCCACGGTGATCGGCAGCGCGCTTTGCTCGCCCCGCTCACGCAACTGCTCAAGCTCGGCAAAGCTGGAGGCGGTGATGGTCAGGGCCCAGCCGCCATGCTCACGCCACTCAAGACGCTGGACGTCGACGCTGCTGGCGCCGATCACCTGTTCGGTCAAATGGGCCAGACGCGCCATGTGGCCGTCGGCTGGCGCGGCGCCCCGTTGCTGTAACCCTCTGAGCTGCGTGGACAACTCCTGGGTGCCGGTTTCGCCCGGGTACAACATTTTGAAGCGCTCTTCGCTCAGCGCGTACAGGCGGGCGGCCTGGCTTTCGAGGTAGCTGCTGCGGCCATGAATAAACCCCAGCGCAAGGGCGAACGTCAGCCCCAACGACACACAGATGTCGCGCCACGGCAGCGCGTGGGCGGCAGGACGAAATGGCCCTTGCAACAGGTTGATCGCCTCGCGGCCGGACGCACTCAGCAGCATGTTGAGCGGGTCGCCCGGCAGTTCGATAAGGTCCACCGGTAACTCGGCTTTCACAGCTTTAAAGTCGTGATCAGAGAGCGCCAGCCTGAGATCAAGCGCACCGCCGACGAGCCAGCGGCCATTACAACGCGCAGCACACGCCTGCTCACGGGGCAGCATGTCGGCATCCACGCGCACGCAGGCGATGTGCAAACCCAGCGCCTGCAACTGATTGAGCAACGTGGTGAAGCGCTGTTTGTGCGTCACCCACAAGGGGTAGCGGCGCTGCGCATCCATCGGGCCAACGGCGATGTGCAGCGCATCCAGGTCGTCAGCCAACTGCTCCTCGACGGCAAACGCCAGCGCCTGAAGGCCGGGCCGCCGCTTATTCGGCCAGGGCTCGGTCAGCAACCAGCTGCACATTTCCATCGGTACGATCAGTTGCACTGCGCTGTGCTGGAAAGCGGCGGCGGCTTCTTCCAGCAGGCCACGGCACACGGTTGTGTCGTCCTGCCAGAAGTGAACACAAGCGCGAGCCAAGTCGGTGGCGTCGCTGCGTGCAAAGTCCTCGGCGGAAAGGTAGAGCCAGCTGTTCATTCGTGGGGTTCGCTGTGTAGGGGCGCGAGAAAGCGTCGCTGCAAAAGACGCCATTGGCCGGTGGTGAGGTTGCGCGCTACGTCACTTTCCAGACGTAAACGGCTTTGTCCCAGACGCACGTGGGTGGTGATCCGAAACCGGTGACTGTCGATGCCCAGACCTGTGGCCTGAATGCCGAGCCCTCTGAGCGCCGGGGTAAAGGTGAAGTCTTCAACACTGGCATAGCCGTGTGCGGGCCGCTCGGCCACCAGACGGCGGGCCAGGCCGGGGGTGATCCCCGTCAACGAGGACAGCTGCGTGGCTGAAGCGGTGTTGACGTTGAGCCGCGCACCTTTGTCCAGCAGGGCGATCCAGGGTTGCATGCGCAATAACCACTGGGCATCGACACCCGGCACCTGACGCAACTGGCTGATGTCATTCAGGCTCAGGCCCTGAAAAGCGGTGGCCTCTATCACCGGGACCTTGAGCCGTTTTTGCAGACGCAGCCAGCGTTGGGCGCTCGCCTCGTCGGGCGGGCCCTTGGTCAGCAAAGAGGTGACGTTGAAGCGCCCGCTGAGGTCTTCGATTTCAACCTCGATCCGGCCCCCCTCAACGTTCAAGCCCGGTTTGCCCTGAGCCCAGGCTTGCCCGACCGCCACCGGCGACGCGGGATCGGGCAACAACGTACGCAAGCGCTCGCGGCCCCAGGCTTCGCCGGAGAAACCCAGCTGGCGCAACTGCAATTGATGGATCTGTTGGGCATTGCTGTGCAACGACAACCGCTGGCTGCGCAGCATCCCGGCCGTAATCAGCAAGGCCAGGCTCATGACCAGAAGCACCGTTATCAAGGCCACGCCTTGCTGGGCGTGGCGTTTCATTCACCCTCCGGCAGCAACATCACGCGGCGTACCTGCCCAAAGCGGCCCACGGACAACTGAAGTTCAAGGGCTTGCGGGGTCTTTTTTGCAAAGGCCTTGCTGGTAGGCCACGCGTTGCGCCAGCCGGTTTGGGTATCAAACAGGCGCCAGCGCACAGCGCGCACATCGCTCAACAGTTGCTGTTTTTGCACACCGGGCACGTCCACGCCCTGGCTGTAACGCCACAGCACACCCTGTTCAAGCCGGTAGCTGACGTCTTGCAATTCGCTGCGCGGCTGGCCCAGCGGATTGCGCCAATTACCACGGCGCAGGTTGAGCCGGTCGGGGTACAGCGTCAGGCCGGGCTGCCTGGCCGACGTGTGCACGTGCAAGGCATCCCGTTCGATCAACGCCACCGCCCGTTGCAGGCTGCGCAACGCCTGTTCATGGGCATTGCTGGCGCGTTCGGCACGCACCACACCATCAAACAGGCGCCAACAGCCAATCCCCAGCAGGGTAAAAATGGCCATGGCTATGACCAGTTCGAGCAAGGTGAAACCTGCCTGCGTTTTAGGGCGCATCTTTCACCGCCAACCACTGCACGACGGTCTGCATCACCTGTGAGCTGCCAACCGGGCTGACCTCCAGCTCAACCCGCCACAGCCCTGTGCCGGGCTCGCGGGCGATGCGCTGCTGCACGCGCCAGTCACGTTGTGCAAAATTCAGGGTGAGGACCGTTTGACCTTCTGTCAGCGGCTGCGGGTGCAGTTGCAAGTCGCTCAGGTGGTTGTCGGCCAACCAGGCGGCGAACAAGCGCGACTCGACCCGAGCGCTTTGCCCCAGCACATAGCTGCTGGCCGACATAATCGCGGCCGACAGGGTGGCAAAGATGGCAAGCGCAACCATGATCTCCAGCAAGGTGAAGCCTTTTTCCGCCTTCATGGCAGCGAGCCGTTGTCGTCAATGCGCGCGTCATTCAGACCGTCGCTGACGATGCTGCGCCAGCGGACCGGCGGGCTGTCGAAGTGCAAATCAAAGGCGGTATTTTCATCGCTGCTCAGCCATACCACGTGGGGCAACTGGGCGCTGTCGTTGAGGGGGTGATGCTGGCCTTCGAGGGTCAAGGCCAGTTGCACCCCTTGGGGCAGTTGCACGGCGGGTTGCAATGGCTGCCATTGCTCCTGCGTGAACGCCATCAACTGGTAAGCCTTCGGCTCCAGCCGCAGCCCGAACTCAAGCCCTTCAAGGACGGCTTTTTCACGCAGGCCGTGCATCAAATTCAACAGCACGTCAGCCTCCTGGCGCGCCAGGCGTGCGGTGTTGTCGCCCTGACTGATGTGCACCATCGATGCCATCACGCCGATCAACACAATGACCACCATCATTTCGATCAAGGTAAAGCCTGCCGCCGCGCGCCGCATGGCTCACTCGCTCCAGTTACCAATGTCGGCTGCAAACCCTTCGCCGCCAGCGACGCCATCAGCGCCCAAGGAGAAGAGGTCGTAACCGGCCGAATGGGTGCCGGGGTTGGCATATTGATAGGGCGTGCCCCAAGGGTCGAGTGGCAGACTTTTCAGATAACCCTGAGGGTTCCAGTTTTTGGCCAGCGGTGTTCCGGACGGGCGTGCGCTCAACGCTTCGAGGCCTTGCTGGGTGGAGGGGTAGTTGAAGGTGTCCAGGCGGTACATTTCCAGCGCCGTGGAGATGGCCTGAATGTCTGTGCGTGCCGCCGTGACTTTGGCTTGATCCGGGCGGCTCATGAATTGCGGTACCACAATGGCGCCGAGCACGCCGATGATGACCACGACCACCATGATTTCGATCAGGGTGAAGCCGCGTTGAGTGGATTTGGAGGAGGCTTTCATCAGTCAGTTCACCAGTTGATTGAGGCTAAGAATGGGCAGCAAGATGGCCATGACGATCAATAAAACGACGCCGCCCATGAGCACCAGCATGATGGGCTCGAACAGGCTCACCACCAGGGCGACGCGGGCGGCGAGGTTTTTCTCCTGTTGTTCGGCGGCCCGGGCCAGCATGTTGTCCAGCTCACCGGCACGTTCACCGCTGGCGATCAGGTGCAGCATCATGGGCGGGATATCCCCGCTGCGTTCCAGACCCCGGGCCAGGGTCCCGCCTTCACGCACCGAACGGGCGACCTCGTGCAGGCGTTGGCGGATCGCCAGGTTGGCGATAACCGTGGCCGAGATTTCAAGCGCATCCACCAACGGCACGGCACTTTTGCCCAAGATCGACAAGGTACTGGCAAAGCGCGCCGCTTCCATTGCCCGCAGTACGCCGCCCACCACAGGCGCATTGAGCAGCAGCCCATGCCAGCGCACGGTCAGCCGGGGCTGGCGCAAGGCCCAGCGTGCGGCACCCGCCCCCACGATCACGACGATCAGTAATAGCCAGCCGTAGCTGCGCAAGCCTGTGCTCAGGGCAATCATGGCCTGGGTGAGCACGGGCAGGGCCTGGCCGCTGTTGACGAAAATTTTCACGACATCCGGAACGACATAGCCCAGCAAAAATCCGACGATGGCCAGGGACGCGAACAACAAGATCATCGGGTACACCAGCGCCAGCTGGATCTTCTGGCGCGCGGCATGACGTGCTTCGGTGTAGTCGGCCAATTGTTCAAGCACGTGCCCCAAATGACCGCTGCGTTCACCCGCCGCGACGGTGGTGCAGAACAGCTCGGGGAATGCACGGGGGAACCCCGACAGCGCGGTGGCCAGCGAATGGCCTTCCAGGACACGGCTGCGCACCGCTGCCAGCAAGCTGCCGACCTTGCGCTTGTCGGTTTGCGCAGCGACGGCCAGCAAGGCCTCTTCAAGGGGCAGGCCGGCATGAACCAGCGTCGACAATTGACGGGTCAACAGGGCCAGACCGGGCACGCCCAGCCGCGTTCCGGCCTGCCCGAAACGCCCCGCCGTCCGGCCGCCGCGGGCCTCGCTCACCTGCAGCGGACGCAAGCCACGTTCGCGCAAGCACTGCCGCGCATGCCGTGCACTGTCCGCGTGCTGCTGGCCCCGGCACGTGCGGCCATTGGCATCCTGCGCGTGATAGTCGAAAGCAGGCATGCTCAGTCTTCCTGGGTGACGCGTAGCAGTTCATCAAGGCTGGTGAGGCCTTCGAGTACCCGCCGTTGACCATCCTGAAACAAGCTCAGCGAGCCCCCGCGCGCTTCGCGCGTTAACTGCGCCTCGCTGGCGCCCTGATGAATCAGGCCCGCCAACGCCGTGGTCACCCGCACTAACTCGTAAATCCCGATACGCCCCCGATACCCTTGTTGGCAATGGTCACAGCCATGAGCCCGATACAGGGTCACGGCCGCCTGCGGATCAAGCCCCAGCCGTGTACACACAGCCGGGTCGGCGGTGTACGGCACCTTGCATGCGGGGCACAAAGTGCGCAGCAGACGCTGGGCCAACACCCCGACCAGCGATGAGGCCAGCAAAAACGCATCGACGCCCATGTCGACCAGTCGGGTAACGGCCCCGATGGCGCTGTTGGTGTGCAGGGTCGATAACACGAGGTGCCCGGTCAGTGAGGCCTGTACGGCAATGTCGGCGGTTTCCCGGTCACGGATTTCGCCGACCATGACCACATCCGGGTCCTGACGCAAAATCGCCCGCAAGCCGCGAGCAAAGGTCATGTCGACCTTGGTGTTGACCGGCGTCTGGCCAATGCCCGGCACGTGATACTCCACAGGGTCTTCAACGGTCAGGATGTTGCGCGAAGCGTGATTGAGATGGCTCAGGGCGGCATACAGGCTGGTGGTTTTGCCCGAGCCGGTCGGCCCCGTCACCAGGAAAATCCCGTGGGGACGGGCCAGCACCTGCTCAAAGCAGGCAAGCGTATCGGCGGGCATGCCCAGGCATTGGAGGTCCAGTCGGCCCGCCTGTTTGTCGAGCAATCGCATCACGACCCGTTCGCCGTGGGACGAAGGCAAGGTCGAGACGCGTACATCCACTTCATGACCGGCCAGGCGCAAACTGATACGGCCATCTTGCGGGACGCGCTTTTCAGCGATGTCCAGCCGGGCCATAACTTTGATGCGCGACACCAGTAAATTGGCCAGTTCACGCTTTGGCCTGAGCACTTCGCGCAGTTGACCATCAATGCGCATGCGCACCGACAGGTAATGTTCAAACGTTTCGAGGTGCACGTCGGAAGCTTTCTCACGCATGGCTTCGCGCAGCAACGCGTTGATCAGACGGATGATTGGGGCGTCCCCTTCCTGCTCCAGCAAGTCGGCAGTTTGCGGCACCTGTTCGGCCACGCTCATCAGGTCCAGCTCACTGTCCAGGCCAAGCGCGACTTGCTCGGCGGCGCTCTGACCTGCGCTGTAGGCACTGGCCAGCGCGGTATTGAACTCGGCGTCCGAAACCCGCTTGAGCACCAGCGCTGTGGCGACCTTGCGCCGCACTTCGGCCACTACGCTCAACGGGGTGTCACTGCGCATCAACAGTGTGGCCGGGGTGCTAGCCGCCTCCAGTACGACGCCAAAACGCCGCGCAAAACTGAACGGCAAACGTGGAGTGGATTCGCTCATGGCTGGGCAGGCGTCGACAGGTTGCCGTCAAACAGCTGTTGCGGATCGCGGGGCAGCAGCAACGTGTTGTTGGCTTTGGCTTCAGGCTGGCTGAGTGAGCGCAACGCGTCGTAGCTCTTTTGGCTCAGGCCGTGAATGTCTTCCTTGCTGCGCACGATGGTCGGGCGCAGGAAGACCATCAAATTGGTTTTAGTCTGGGTGTCTTTGTTCCAGCGAAACAGCGCCCCCAGATACGGGATGCTGCGCAAGAGCGGTACGCCGCTGACTTGGGTGCGCACACTGTCTTTAATCAGACCGCCGATCACGATGATTTCACCGTCCTCGGCCAGGATGGTGCTCTTGAGTTTCCGCTTGTTGGTGATCAGGTCGCTGGAACCTTCGAGCGAAGGGGCAAGCTCGGAACTCTCTTGCTCGACTTCCAGGCGCAATGAAGAACCGTCATTGATGTGCGGCTTGATCTTGAGGCTGATGCCGATGTCTTGACGGGTGAAGTTGGTGACCGGGGTTTGCGAACCCTCGCTGGGCGGAACGTAGCTGCTGGTCTTGAAGGGTACGTTTTGCCCGACCAGAATTTCGGCTTCCTGATTGTCCAGGGTAAGCAGGCTCGGGGTGGACAACACATTGTTGTTGGCATCGCTGGCCAGTGCAGAAATCAAGGCATTAAACCGATCGCTGCCGATCTGCAAGACCGCCCCTTCAGGCAACTGCGCGTTGCTATCGGAGAGTTGGCCGATTTGAATATTGGTCCCCGGGAAGGTGATCGCGCCTTGACCAGCGCCGGTGTTCACGCCCCATTGCACGCCAAGGGTTTTGGTAATGTCGCCAGAGATTTCAACAATGGCGGCATGGATCAAGACCTGTGAGCGAGGCTGATCGAGCTGTTTGACGATGGCCTCCAGCGAACGCACCTGTGCCGGGTCGGCCATGATGACCAGTGCGTTCTGGCTGATATCAGCCGCCACCATTGCTTCGCGTTGAGTCACAGCGGGTGTCGCGCCCCCCAGCGGAGCATTTTGCTGTACGCCCTGCCCGACAGCCGCCAACACCTCGGCCAGCTGTTTCGCATCGCTGTGACGCAGACGAATCACGCGTGCATTTTCTTGCTTGATTGTGGCGGGCTTATCCAGCGAGTGGGCCAGGGTATTCAAGCGCATGCGCACCGGCTCCGTGCCGATAATCACCAGACGATTGGAACTGCTGTCAGCAATCACTTGACCGCCACCGGTGTTCTTTTTGTCGAGGGTTTTCTCGATCACGCCCGCAATGTCGCTGGCCAGGCCATGGCGCAGCTCAATAACCGAATGCCCGAACTGCCCGCCGGCGTCCAGTTGTCTGGCCAACTGGGCAATACGCTCGATATTGCTCGCCGTGTCAGTGACGATCAGCGCATTGGCTGATGTCGAAGGCCCGACATAGCCATTGTTAGACACAAGTGGCCGCAGCAACCCGGACAAATCGGCGGCGACGCTGGTGTTCAATTCAATGACTTGGGTAACAAATTCCTCATTCAGCGCTTGCCGGGTGTCGGCAGTGCTGGCCCGGGTTTTGGCGTCAGCTGCCGGAATTATCAATAAACGCTCACCCTGATCGACCACGGCAAAGCCTTGGGCCTCCAGCACCGCGTAGAACAAGTTGCGCACGCCTTCACGATTGAGTGGCTGATCAGAGATCACAGTAATGCGCCCCTGGACACGCGGGTCGAGCACAACCGTAGCGCCCAGCACACTGGACATTTGCTGTACCACATCGCGTAACTCGGCGTCTTTCATCGCCAGTTGCCACGATTGCTCTTGAGCGAGCGTCGAGCTTGCGAAAAAAAGCGCGGTGCAAAGCGTGCTACGCAGTAAGAAGCGGCCGATGCCGAACCTGTCTGGCCTGTTCATGGTGAGTCTCTAAGGTTGTTCGGCAACGGGCCGCAAATAAGTGGAAGCGGGCTGCGCCTTGGGGGCATCAGCACGTGTGACCGGCAGCAGGTACTGCCCGGCGGATTCGAGAACCAGGCTTTCTTCCCGGCCATTGCGCCAAAGCACCACGCGGGACACTTCAATACGGCGTAAAACACTGCCGCCCGGCAAGCGTTCGCCCACCCCGTAGAAACGAGCCTCGTTGGCACCCGCCAATAGCGCACGGGACTGTCCCTCGCTGGAAACCAGGCTCGCGCGCAGCGTCAGGGCCTCGGCGCTACGCACAGCTGCGCCTTGTGGTGCAAAGCCCAGTACCGTCGCGATGGCATCCGGGCTGAACGCAACCGGTGTCAAAGGGGCGGCGGCTTCAAGAGGTTTCAAAACGATCAGGTCGGGTAATGACATGCGATACGACCACTCTTGCCAGAGATGCCAGCCTCCCGCACTCAAAGGCAACGCCACCAGACAAGCCCTCAGGACCAGCCGAAAGGAACGGGTAAAAACGAATGCTGAACTACCCAACGTTGACCGTCCGCATGCTGTATGAGCTGTCATTGATGTGTCGACACGTGGAAAGGCTTAGGAAAACATGCCCTTGAGAATCAATTTGCCAGCAAGTTGATGCTTGATGACCGCCGCGACATGCACGACCAGCAGCAGCGCCAATACGCAACAGCCCCAGGCATGAGAAAAGGAAAACCATCCACGTAGTTGCAGGTCTGTTATTACGGCAGGCAGGTAAAACAGGCCGAATATATCGATCTCGCGATTCCTCATCAGAAATCCCGAGACGATGACGACGCAGGTCGTTAAATACATCAGGTTGTGAACAAGAAACGCCGCATAACGCATGGCATCTCCTGATCTGAAAACATCGGCGTACCCTTGACCGAACGATAAATACATTCGAAAAAAGAACACAGGAGCAAACAGGGTGGCCAACGCGACATTAAAAGTACTGATGGCACCTTTAACGTCTACGGAACGGGATATCAACGCCGCGTAATACCCCGACGACATCAACCACGCACTAATAATCATCGAAATAGCATGTAACCATTTCTGTAAATATGAATACGTCGAATGATTCACGGCGTCAGCCTCGAAAATTTAAAAAAATTCTCGCTCTCTTTCATCTTAATCGCGAACAAGAAGACTAGGCCGTCTTGTAAAACGGCCCGGTCTTCAACAGCTTTACTTCAGTTCCGTCCAGGCATCAGCCCAATTCGATCCGACACCCGGCTCAAAGCCATTGGCCGTCTTCGAATACTGAGAGCAGTACCCGGAGAAAGGGAAAGGCTTGCACTCGTAGACCTTATTGGTTTGTGGATGCAACACTTTAATCCCTGCCTTGTAGTCCTTCATACCTTCAGGGAATACAGCATCGAAGTCGTGCTCGGCGCCATCGCCCGTCAGGTTAAGGGACTTGGCTTCCTGGAAGTTTTCACGACCGTCCTGGCTGCTGGCAATCAACTTCAAGGTATGCACGCCCGGTGCGCTAATCACAGGGACAATGACTTGTTCGGTGGATGCATTCAGGGTCTGTTTGACGGTGCCGACGGACTTGTTGTTGGCATCGTAAACGGTGGCATCAACGTTGATGTCCTTGTTGGTCATCAATGTGAAGCCTACATTGCCTTTGCCTTTTTCCAGCGCATACTCCGGTTTAACGTCATGCACATGCATGTACGCAGCAGGGTCCGGAACCATGGTGGTCAGCATTTGATAGCTGGTCACGCCCGTTTCCGGTTTAACGTAGAAGATGTTGGTGCCCTTGATCGGTTCAATGTTGCCTTCAGCATTACGAATGCCTGCACGCACCGATTTGTCAGCCGCATTGATTGCCTGAGCCAATTTGAGCGACCAGTTTTGCGGCTTGCCTTCTTCAACCGAATCGATGCCTACCGAGAAACTGTACTCAGCGCTTTCGGAGCTCCCGGTAAACGCACGAGCCTTGACCGAATCACCTGGCAACAGTGCCTGGGTTGGGGCCAGCTCACTGACACGCTTCCAGCCATCAGGGTCGGGCTCGTGCTCGGCTTCGGCCGTGACATTCACGTCAACAACGTCGTAGAACGATGCGCCGGTGTCATCAACTGTCCAGGCACCCAAGATGATGTGATGGCCGCTACGATCGCCCGGAATGGTGCACGCGTGCTTCTGCTTGATCTGACCATTGCCACCCGCCGCACCTTCGATCGGCACAGCGCCGCCGCCCTCTACGCTGCAGAACGGCGTCAGCTCGAAGGCATCACGGGTCAGCGGCAGGTTGGGGTTCCAGCCGGTTTTGGTAATGAAGTATTCCCACTTGGTGGTTTTGTGGGCCGCTGTGAAAAACCAGCTGAACTCGGTATTGCGGTTGCTGATTTCGGTCAAATGCCAGCGATCCGGGGACTGGGCATCCATCGCTGCAAACATGGTGTTTTCGCCACTGGCAATCTTGCCATCAGCCGGGCCCAATGCCGGAAAGCCTTTAGGCGCTTCGCCAACGGTTTGAGGCTCATATTCGGCGGGGCCGCAGTTTGCATTCAGCTTTTGCTTGCAGGCGTAAGCGCGGGAAGGCGGGCTGTCCATATAGCCATGCGCCGCTACTTGCTGCGATGCAAACATCGCCGCCATCAGCGTTAACGAAGAAACGCAGCCGGTCAACGTCAAAGACCTGGAGCGTGAAGACGTCATATTAAATCCCCTCTTAATTTTTATTAAGACAAAAAATGGCGCGCATATATTCAATGCACGACCACGAATAACTCAACACGATGAACATTTAACGCTCAAAACCAAAACTACATAACACAAAGAAAATCCCTTCAATATTTTCCTTAATTGCAGTTTAAGTTCAGTCAACACCTACCCGAGAGGTGGGAGATTTTACCGTCTTACAACGATTAATCTGTAAGCGGTCACGCTATTTCAAGTAGGAAAAGTCTTAGGCTTTGAAGTTTTTAATCCATGACTTTAATGCAATCAGCGCTATTTATATGTACGCCCACATCGGCACTGCATTCCAAAGTCACCACTAACAAAAATGCCCGGCATTAGCCGGGCATTGGAAGTTAGCGAAATACTTAAACGTGGTATTGCGCCGAGAACTCGTGCACTGCGCTGATAAAGGCGCCAGCGTGTTCGGGTTTCACTTCAGGCGTGATGCCATGACCGAGGTTGAACACGTGCCCAGAACCCTTGCCGTAGCTGGCCAGAATACGTTTGACTTCAGTGCGGATGGCTTCCGGGTTGGCGTACAGCACGGTCGGGTCCATGTTGCCCTGCAAGGCAACTTTGTTGCCAACGCGACGGCGGGCTTCGCCCAGGTCGCAGGTCCAGTCCAGACCCAATGCGTCCGCACCTGCGTCGGCAATGCTTTCGAGCCACAGGCCGCCGTTTTTGGTGAACAGGATGACCGGCACTTTACGGCCTTCATGTTCACGGATCAGGCCGCTGACGATTTTGCGCATGTAGGCCAGGGAGAACTCCTGATAGGCCGCCGAGGACAGGTTGCCGCCCCACGTGTCGAAGATCTGCACCGCTTGTGCGCCCGCCAGGATCTGGCCGTTAAGGTACGACGTCACCGACTGCGCCAGCTTGTCGAGCAGCAAATGCATCGCTTGAGGGGTGTCGTAGAGCATGGCTTTGGTTTTGCGGAAGTCTTTGGACGAGCCGCCTTCGACCATGTAGGTGGCCAGCGTCCACGGGCTACCGGAGAAACCGATCAGTGGCACGCGGCCGTTGAGTTCCTTGCGGATGGTGCTGACCGCGTTCATTACGTAACCGAGGTCTTTTTGCGGGTCCGGAATCGGCAAAGCTTCGATGTCGGCCAGGGTGCTGACCACCTTTTTGAAGCGTGGGCCTTCGCCAGTTTCAAAATACAACCCCTGCCCCATGGCATCCGGAATGGTCAGAATGTCGGAGAACAGGATCGCCGCATCAAGCTGCGGGAAGCGGTCCAGAGGCTGCATGGTGACTTCGCACGCGAACTCGGCGTTCTTGCACAGGCTCATGAAATCACCGGCCTTGGCGCGGCTGGCACGGTATTCCGGCAAGTAGCGACCGGCCTGACGCATCATCCACACAGGCGTTACGTCAACGGGTTGCTTGAGCAAAGCGCGAAGGAAACGGTCATTCTTGAGATCAGTCATGTCAGCATCCGGAAAAAAAGTGCGGGCATTTTCTCAGAGACGGACACAAAAGGCACGGCAAGAGCCGTGCCTTTTATCTATCGAGGCGATTTGACGCGCAAGGGCGAGCACTTTTCCCTCAACCCGCGCCCTCTCCCGCAGAGAAAGGGGCAGGTGAATGCCGGGTCAGACGCCCAGGTAATCCAGAATCCCTTCGGCCGCTGTACGGCCCTCAAAGATAGCGGTCACTACGAGGTCTGATCCACGCACCATGTCACCACCGGCGAAGATCTTCGGGTGGCTGGTCTGGTGTTTGAACGACGACTGCTCGGGCGCAATGACGCGGCCCTGGCTGTCGGTCTGGATGTCGAATTGTTCAAACCACTGTGCCGGGCTCGGGCGAAATCCGAACGCGATGATCACGGCATCCGCCGGGATGATCTCTTCAGAACCCGGAATCGGCTCAGGGCTGCGGCGCCCACGGGCATCAGGCTCACCCAGACGCGTTTCGACCACTTTCACACCTTCCACCCGACCTTCGCCCACAATGGCAATTGGCTGACGGTTGTAGAGGAACTTCACACCTTCTTCCTTGGCGTTTTTCACCTCTTTACGCGAACCCGGCATGTTGGCTTCGTCACGACGGTACGCACAGGTCACGGACTTGGCGCCTTGGCGGATGGAGGTGCGGTTGCAGTCCATGGCCGTGTCACCGCCCCCGAGAACCACGATCCTTTTGCCTTTCATGTCGACGAAATCGTCCGGCGACTTTTCAAAGCCCAGGTTGCGGTTGACGTTGGCAATCAGGAAGTCCAGCGCATCGTGCACGCCTGGCAGGTCTTCACCGGCAAAGCCACCTTTCATGTAGGTGTAGGTGCCCATGCCCATGAAGACCGCGTCGTACTCGTCCAGCAGCTGTTGCATGCTGATGTTTTTGCCGATTTCGGTGTTGAGGCGGAACTCGATCCCCATGCCGGTAAAGACTTCACGGCGGTGGCTGAGCACGGTTTTTTCGAGTTTGAACTCGGGAATACCGAAGGTCAGCAGACCGCCGATTTCCGGGTTCTTGTCAAAAACCACCGGGGTTACGCCGCCACGTACCAATACGTCAGCGCAGCCCAGGCCCGCAGGCCCGGCGCCAATAATGGCTACGCGCTTGCCGGTGGGCACGACCTTGGACATGTCCGGGCGCCAGCCCATGGCGAAAGCGGTGTCGGTTATGTACTTCTCGACCGAACCGATGGTCACTGCGCCAAAACCGTCGTTTAGGGTGCAGGCCCCCTCGCACAGACGGTCTTGCGGGCACACCCGGCCGCACACTTCAGGGAGGGTGTTGGTCTGGTGCGACAGCTCGGCGGCGGCGAGGATGTTGCCCTCGGCCACCAGTTTGAGCCAGTTGGGAATGAAGTTATGCACAGGGCATTTCCATTCACAGTACGGGTTACCGCAACCCAGGCAACGGTGAGCCTGCTCGGCTGACTGCTGGGGTTTGAACGGTTCGTAGATTTCCACGAACTCTTTTTTGCGTTGACGTAACAGTTTCTTCTTCGGATCTTTGCGCCCGACATCGATGAACTGGAAGTCGTTACTCAGACGTTCAGCCATGGTTAAAACCTCATCACACTCTTCAGGCGCATATCACTGCGGGTTGGCACGGATGATGGAAAGCAACGATTTCAAGCTGGCAGCCTTGGGCTTGACCATCCAGAAACGACGCAGGTAATCATCAAGGTTTTCCGAGAGGTTGCGGCCCCACTCGCTGTCGGTTTCCTCGACGTATTCGTCCAGCACGTGTTGCAGGTGGTTGCGGTAGGCTTCCATCGCTTCGCCGCTGATGCGCTGGATTTCAACCAGCTCGTGGTTCACCCGGTCAACGAACGTGTTGTCCTGATCCAGCACGTAGGCGAAACCGCCGGTCATGCCCGAACCGAAGTTGTAACCGGTTTTGCCCAGTACGCAGACAAAGCCGCCCGTCATGTATTCGCAGCAATGGTCGCCCGTGCCTTCCACAACGGTGTGGGCGCCCGAGTTGCGCACAGCGAAACGCTCGCCCGCCGTACCAGCGGCAAACAACTTGCCGCCCGTGGCGCCGTACAGGCAGGTGTTGCCGATGATCGCACTGTCCTGGGTTTTGTAGACGCTGCCAGTCGGCGGCACGATCACCAGCTTGCCGCCCGTCATTCCTTTGCCTACGTAGTCGTTGGCGTCGCCTTGCAGGTAGAGGTTCAAACCACCGGCGTTCCACACACCAAAGCTCTGACCTGCCGTCCCTTTGAAGCGGAACGTGATCGGTGCCTTGGCCATGCCCTGATTGCCATGGGTACGGGCGATTTCACCGGAGATCCGCGCGCCAATCGAACGGTCGCAGTTGCAGATATCGAGTTCAAACTCGGCACCGCTCAGGTCGTTGATCGCCGGGCGTGCCATGTCGAGCATTTTTTCGGCCAGCAGGCCTTTGTCGAACGGCGGGTTGCGGTCCACCTCGCAGAACTGCGGCTTGTCGGCAGGCACGTGGTCGCTGCCCAGCAACGGGGTCAGGTCGAGGTGATGCTGCTTGGCGGTTTCGCCCGGCAGGATGTCCAGCAGGTCGGTACGACCGATCAACTGTTCAAGGCTGCGCACGCCGAGCTTGGCCAGCCACTCGCGGGTTTCTTCGGCCACGTAGGTGAAGAAATTGACCACCATGTCGACAGTGCCGATGTAGTGGTTTTTACGCAGGGATTCGTTCTGCGTCGCCACACCCGTGGCGCAGTTGTTCAAGTGGCAGATTCGCAGGTATTTGCAGCCCAGGGCGATCATTGGCGCGGTGCCGAAGCCGAAGCTTTCAGCACCCAGGATTGCCGCTTTGATCACATCGAGGCCGGTTTTCAGGCCGCCGTCGGTTTGTACCCGCACTTTGCCGCGCAGGTCGTTGCCGCGCAGGGTCTGGTGGGTTTCAGCCAGCCCCAGTTCCCACGGTGCGCCCGCGTATTTGATGGAGGTCAGCGGCGAAGCACCGGTGCCGCCGTCATAACCGGAAATGGTGATCAGGTCGGCATAGGCCTTGGCCACACCGGCTGCAATCGTGCCGACCCCGGCTTCCGCCACCAACTTGACCGAGACCAGCGCTTTGGGATTGACCTGCTTGAGGTCAAAGATCAGCTGCGACAAGTCTTCGATCGAATAGATGTCGTGGTGCGGCGGAGGCGAAATCAGGGTCACGCCCGGTACGGCATAACGCAGCTTGGCGATCAGGCCGTTGACCTTGCCGCCCGGCAGTTGCCCGCCCTCACCCGGTTTGGCGCCCTGGGCTACCTTGATTTGCAGCACTTCGGCGTTGACCAGATATTCCGGCGTGACACCGAAACGGCCAGTGGCCACTTGCTTGATTTTCGAGCTCTTGATCGTGCCGTACCGCGCCGGGTCCTCACCGCCTTCACCGGAGTTGGAACGTGCGCCCAACCGGTTCATGGCTTCAGCCAACGCTTCGTGCGCCTCGGGCGACAATGCGCCCAGCGAGATACCGGCAGAGTCGAAACGCTTGAGGATGGATTCCAGCGGTTCAATCTCTTCGATGGCCAGCGGCGTATCGAGTGTTTTGACCTGCAACAGGTCGCGGATCATCGACACCGGGCGCTTGTCGACCAGTGACGTGTATTCCTTGAACTTGTTGTAGTCGCCCTGCTGCACAGCGGCTTGCAGGGTAGCAACCACGTCCGGGTTGTAGGCGTGGTATTCGCCGCCATGCACGTATTTGAGCAGCCCGCCTTGCTGGATCGGCTTACGCGCGCTCCAGGCTTCGGCGGCCAGCAGTTTTTGCTCGGCTTCAAGGTCGACAAAACGTGCACCCTTAAGGCGGCTCGGCACGCTACGGAAGCTCAGCTCGCAGATTTCTTCAGACAAGCCGATGGCTTCGAACAACTGCGCGCCGCGGTACGACGCGATGGTCGAAATACCCATCTTCGAAAGGATTTTGAGCAGGCCTTTGGTGATGCCTTTGCGGTAGTTCTTGAACACCTCGTAAAGGTCGCCCAACACTTCGCCTGTGCGAATCAGATCGCCCAGTACTTCGTAGGCCAAAAACGGATACACCGCCGACGCACCAAAGCCGATCAGCACCGCAAAGTGATGCGGGTCACGGGCGGTCGCGGTTTCGACCAGGATGTTGCTGTCACACCGCAGGCCTTTTTCTGTCAAGCGGTGGTGAACCGCGCCGACCGCCAGCGAAGCGTGAACCGGCAACTTGCCTGGCGCGATATGACGGTCACTGAGGACAATTTGCGTACGGCCCGCGCGGGCAGCCTCTTCGGCCTGATCCGCGATGTTGCGCACAGCCGCTTCGAGCCCGAGGCTCTCGTCGTAATTGAGGTCGATGATCTGACGCTCAAAGCCCGGCAGGTCGAGGTTCATCAACGAGCGCCATTTGGCAGGCGAGATGACCGGCGAGCTGAGGATCACGCGCGAGGCGTGTTCAGGGGATTCCTGGAAAATGTTGCGCTCTGCACCCAGGCAGATTTCCAGCGACATGACGATGGCTTCGCGCAGCGGGTCAATGGGCGGGTTGGTGACCTGCGCAAATTGCTGGCGGAAGTAGTCGTACGGCGTACGCACGCGCTGGGACAGCACGGCCATTGGCGTGTCATCGCCCATGGAGCCGACCGCTTCGTAGCCCTGCTCGCCCAGTGGGCGCAGCACCTGATCGCGTTCTTCGAACGTGACCTGATACATCTTCATGTATTGCTTGAGCTGATCGACGTCGTAGAACGCCGAACCGTGGTCGTGGTCATCGATGGTGGCCTGGATGCGCAGGGCATTCTTGCGCAGCCATTGCTTATACGGATGACGCGACTTCAGGCGGTTGTCGATGGCGTCGGTGTCCAGCACCTGACCGGTTTCGGTGTCGACAGCCAGAATCTGGCCCGGCCCTACGCGGCCTTTGGCGATCACGTCTTCAGGCTGGTAGTTCCACACGCCGACTTCCGAGGCGATGGTGATGTAGCCGTTGGTGGTCGTGACCCAGCGCGCCGGGCGCAGGCCGTTGCGGTCGAGCAGGCAGACGGCGTAGCGGCCGTCGGTCATCACCACACCTGCCGGGCCGTCCCACGGCTCCATGTGCATGGAGTTGTACTCATAGAACGCCCGCAGGTCGGGGTCCATGGTTTCTACGTTTTGCCAGGCAGGTGGAATCAGCATGCGCACGCCACGGAACAGGTCGATGCCGCCGGTGACCATCAATTCCAGCATGTTGTCCATGCTTGAGGAGTCAGAGCCCACGCGGTTAACCAGCGGGCCGAGTTCGTCCAGATCACCGATCAGGTCGTTGGCAAACTTGGTGCGACGGGCCAATGCCCAGTTGCGGTTGCCCGTGATGGTGTTGATCTCTCCGTTATGGGCGAGAAAGCGGAACGGCTGGGCCAGCGGCCATTTCGGCAAGGTGTTGGTGGAGAAGCGCTGGTGAAACACACAGATGGCGGTTTGCAGGCGCTCGTCACTGAGGTCCGGATAAAAGGCGGTGAGGTCCGCCGGCATCATCAGGCCTTTATAAATGATGGTCTTGTGGGAAAAACTGCAGATGTAATGGTCGGTGTCGGCAGCATTGGTTACTGACGAACGACGACGTGCGCTGAACAACTTGATCGCCATGTCCTGATCGCTCAGGCCTTCACCGGCGATGAACACCTGTTCAATCTGCGGCAAACGCTCCAACGCCAGACGACCCAGCACGCTGGTGTCGATGGGCACCTTGCGCCAGCCCACCAATTGCAGGCCGGCCGCAAGGATTTCGCGGTTCATGTTGTTGCGGGCCGCTTCGGCCTTGATCGGGTCCTGGTTGAAAAACACCATGCCGACCGCGTATTGCTTGGGCAAATCGCTGCCGAACTGTTGCTTGGCGACTGCACGCAAGAACAGATCAGGTTTTTGAATCAGCAGGCCACAACCGTCGCCGGTCTTGCCGTCTGCGTTGATCCCACCGCGGTGGGTCATGCAGGTCAGTGCCTCAATGGCTGTTTGTAGAAGGGTATGACTGGGTTCGCCCTGCATGTGGGCAATCAGGCCGAAACCACAGTTATCCTTGAATTCGTCGGGGTGGTACAGACCTGCTTTCATAGACACTTTCTCACCAGGCTGCCCCAAAAAGGGGCAAATTTCTTTTTAATTCAACCACTTGCTTCCCGCGCTGAACGTACGCCAGCTTGGCAGGGGCAAAAGGGTGGTCATTCTACACACCGCCAGAAACGCCCACAAATTAAGCGGCGATTAACCGTAAATTCGTGTCGCATTTGTGAAAGGTTTAAAGAGATTACTTGTGCTAGTCAAAACATTTTTGATGTTGACCGCCACAAGGCGCAGACACCACAAGGCACACGGCCAAAAAGCCGCATGCTCAAGCAGGAATGTTAGGTGTGAAGCACGGCGACCTGGGTAAGGTCGCCGGAGCATCAGCGAGCTGCTGCCAGTTCTTGTTGGACGCTGGCGACAGTGCGAGGCCAAGGTTTACCAGCCTGAATCTTCGCTGGCAAGTTCTTGATGGCGGCAGTGGCCGCGGCGTGGCTTGGGAAATTGCCGTAGGTCACGACATACAACGGTTTGCCGTTAAGCATTTTTTTGAAGTAGCGCGATTCTCCGCCCACTTCTTTGACGACATTTTGCGCAGAGGCTTCAGAGCTGGTGCCGACGATCTGCACCACATAGTTGCCCGCTGGCTGGCTGGAGTACCAGCTGCTGCCCGGTGCGGCCTTGGCCAGGGTGACGGGTTTATCTGCCGGTTTGGCTGCGGGTTTGGCCACAGGCGCAGGGGTTGGCTTGGCAGCCGGGGTCGGGGCGGGGGTCGGCTTGGCCGCAGCCACTGGCGCCTGCTGTACCGGACGTGGTGCCGGAGCAGGTGCCGGAGCAGGTGCCGGCACGGGCTCAGCGCCCGCAGGAACGCCGACAGGTGGTGCCGTGGTGGTCACGGTAGGTGGCACATCAGCGCCCCCTTCAACCGCAGGCACGCCACCGTCATCGCCTTCAGAAATACCACCGGCCGCCTCGGCCAGCGGACCGCGCATCACCGGCTGCGACTGACCGACCAGCGGCAGCGGCATGGGCTGCGAAGAACCGGCGAAATCTACCGACGGGTTAGCGCCAGCATTCGGCGCGGCTTGCCCCAGCGGCAACTGGGCCTGTTCAGCATTTGGGGTGGTCGGCGTTTTGCCGCGACCCGGAATCAGGATGGCAGCGGCGACGGCCACTACCACTACGGCACCAATGGCCAATACGTGTTTTTTCGGCATGTTGAACCCCATACTTGGACGCTTGACCGCAGTGCGGCTGGCAATCATGGCTTCGATCATTGCATCGCGGGCAACCTGGTTGATGTTCCCAGGCCAGCCGTCGGAGCTCTCGTGAATATCTGAGATCTGTTGCGCGCTCAAGAGTTCGATTCCGGCCCCGGCGCCTTCAAGACGCTGCGCCAGGTATTCGCGGGTCTCTTCTTCGCTATACGGCTGCAATTCGATGACGTGGAAGCGCTCTTCGTCCGCGCTGAGCTGCTCAAGACCGGCGATCATCGAAGGCTCGCCAAACAGGAACACATGCGGTCGGCCTTCAGGCGTCCCGGCCGCCAGCGCCAGCAGGGCTTCGAGCGCCGAGTCGTCAAGCTGCTCGGCATCATCGATCAGCAAGTAAACTTCCTGGCCGGTCAGGGCCAGTTGCACCACTTGCGCCAGAATTGAGCCGATGTCGGGGTTGGCGACATTCAGGGTTTGCGCAATCTGGCGCATCACACCGGCCGCATCACCGGCGCCACGCGCTGAAACCACGACACTTTGCACCGACTGTTTGTTGGTGCTGGCGACCAGCGCCTGACGCAACAACGTCTTGCCGCTGCCTTCAGGCCCGGTGACTACCAGCAGCAGCTGGCTGTAACGGGCGAGGTGGTGCAACTGCCCCAGCACCGGCTTGCGCTGGGCCGGGAAGAACTTGAACCCTGGCACCCGTGGAGCAAAGGGGTCGTGGTTGAGTTGAAAGTGACCGAGAAACGCCTCGTCGGCATGCAAACTAGTCATCGGGATCTTATTAACCTTTGAGCTGAGCCAGCGCGCGGTAATCCGCACCCAGCGTGGCCTGTAGAACCTCTTGTGGATAATCGTCGGTCACTGTGGCTTCGCCCATGCGGCGTAACAGCACCAGGCGCAAGCGGCCGTCGATCACTTTTTTATCTATTGCCATGTGTTCCATGAAATCGGCAGGCGTCATCTCGGTGGGCGGCACCACCGGCAGACCCGCACGCTGGAACAGGCGAATGCCACGGTCACGTTCGGCCTCGGTGATCCAGCCCAGACGCGCCGACATCTCCAGCGCCATCACCGTGCCAGCCGCCACAGCCTCTCCATGCAACCATACCCCGTAGCCCATGTGGGTTTCGATGGCATGGCCAAAGGTGTGGCCCAGGTTGAGGGTGGCGCGCACGCCCGACTCACGTTCATCGGCACCCACCACGGCGGCCTTGGCTGCGCAGGAACGCTGAATGGCCGTGGTCAGCGCGGCCTGATCCAGGGCGCGCAAGGCGTCAACGTTTTCTTCCAGCCAGGTCAGAAAAGGCTCGTCGCAAATCAGGCCGTACTTGATCACTTCCGCCAGCCCTGCCGACAGTTCGCGTGCTGGCAAGGTGTTCAGGCTGGTGGTGTCGATGAGTACCAGATTTGGCTGGTAAAACGCGCCCACCATGTTTTTGCCCAGCGGGTGATTGATGCCGGTTTTGCCGCCTACGGACGAATCCACTTGCGACAGCAAAGTGGTCGGCACCTGAATGAAGTCGACCCCGCGCTGGTAACACGATGCGGCAAAACCGGCCATGTCACCGATCACGCCACCACCCAGTGCAATGACCGTGGTGCGCCGATCATGGCGCGCCGTGAGCAAGCCATTGAAAATCAGCTGCAGGGTTTCCCAATTTTTGAATGATTCGCCATCGGGAAGAATGATCGGCAGCACCGAATAAGCCGCCAGGCTGCGGGTCAGACGCTCGAGATACAGAGGCGCTACGGTTTCGTTGGTCACAATTGCCACCTGGCGCCCGGCGATGTGCGGCGCCAGCAGCTCAGGCTGATCCAATAAACCCTCGCCAATATGAATCGGGTAGCTGCGCTCGCCTAGATCAACCTTCAGTGTCTGCATGAATCCCCGCATTGAAAAAGGACGGCTGGCGCCCTGTTTCGCAATTATCAAGTGTTGGCAGCGCCGGTGGGGACGCTGCCCAGTAGCTTTGGGTCATACCGCTTGCGGGCAGGACCGGCGCCGAGGATAGCGCATTTTGTACCAAGCTTTAACGAGGAGGAAGCTGGGCCAGACGCTCCAAAATGTCCAAAACCACCATCCGCGGCGGCCGTTCATCGGTTTCGACCACCACATCGGCGATTTCACGATAAAGCGGATCACGAATGGCGAGCAGATCGCGCAGGATTTTCTCCGGATTCGCATTGCGCAACAGGGGGCGATTACGATCGCGCGACGTACGCGCCACCTGCTGCTCGATGGAGGCATGCAGATACACCACGCGCCCACCTGCATGCAGGAACTTACGGTTTTCAGGCCGCATCACGGCCCCGCCCCCAGTTGCGAGCACAATGCCATCTTCATGGCACAACGCTTTAATCATGGCCGTCTCACGATCACGAAACCCCGCCTCACCTTCTTTATCGAAGATCCACGGGATATTCGTGCCGGTGCGCAGTTCGATTTCCTTGTCGGAATCTTTGAACGGCAGCCGCAGTTCCTTGGCCAGCAAACGTCCAATGGTGCTTTTACCCGCGCCCATCGGCCCAACAAGAATCAAATTTCGCACAGAATCAATGACTCGCAGCAATCGCCAGGTCGTTCATGATACGCGGAGTCAAGAACACCAGCAGCTCGGATTTTTTTTCGAGGACAAGGTCCCGACGGAAAAGTCGGCCAACATACGGCAGATCGCCCAAAAATGGCACTTTATCTACCACGTTGCTTTGCGTATTTGAGAACACGCCCCCAATCACGATGGTTTCTCCGTCTTTGACCAGCACCCTCCCGCGCACTTCGTTCTTCTTGATGGGCGGTACGTTGTTGACCATGTTCATGTAGTCCGGCTCGTCTTTTGTCACCACCACCTGCATGAGGATGCTGTTGTCCGGTGTGATCTGCGGGGTCACTTCCAGTGACAGCGAGGCTTCTTTGAACGACACGGAGGTGGCGCCGCTGGAGGTGGATTCCTGATAGGGAATTTCAGTGCCCTTCAGAATTTTTGCGGTCTCCTTGTCAGAAGTAACCACCTTGGGCTGCGAGATGATTTCGCCATTGCCCGTCTTTTCCATGGCGCTCAATTCGAGGTCCAGCAAGACATTGTTGGTGATGAAAGCGATGCCCAACCCTGAGGTGTGATTGGCAACGCCCAAGTCCACGAACGGTGCGCTGACTTCAGCGGCGCCCTCTACAACGGGCTTGTTGATGCCTCCTGCTTTCCAATTGCCCGCATTACGAATCTCGCCACCCCATCGCACGCCCAGTTTCTTTTCAAAATCTACCCCTGCTTCGACAATACGCGCCTCAATCATCACCTGACGCATGGGTACATCCAGTTGCGCCACGATGCGCCGTAGTTCGCCGAGCCGCTCGGCAGTCTGGAACGCGATGATGTGGTTAGTGCGCTCATCCACAGTGATCGAGCCTTGCCCTTCCACGCCTGAGGCATGGCCGGTCGCAGACTGAAACAGCTTGGCGATGTCCGCAGCCTTGGCGTGATTGACCTGCACCACCTCCCGACGCAAGGGGGCAAGGTCGGCTATCTGGTTACGTGCCTCCAGCACCTGACGCGCCTGGGCGGCTATTTCATCCGCTGGCGCAATCAACATCACATTGCCTTCCATGCGTTTATCCAGGCCTTTGCTTTTGAGTACCAGGTCCAGCGCCTGATCCCAGGGCACGTCTTGCAGGTTGAGCGTGACATTGCCTTCAACGCCATCGCTGACCACCAGGTTGAACCGGGTAAAGTCCGCAAGAATCTGCAGCACCGTGCGCACTTCAATGTCCTGAAAGTTGAGCGACAGCAGGTCGCCCTCGTAGGTTTGAGCCTTGGCCTGCTCAGGCTGAACAACCCAAGGCGTCGACGCATCAGGGAGTATCAAAGGCGCACTGGCCAACACTGCCTGTGAATTCAGCGCACTCCATAGCGCCAGTCCACAGACCGGGAAAATCCTTTTCATGGTTTATTTCCGTTAAGACTGCTGTTTCAAAGGAATCGTCAGGGTTCTTTCCAGCCAACCGCCCCGACCATCAGAAATCACTTCAAACACTTCAACGTGCTGCGGGTTAAGCGCGACAATCCGGCCGTTATGACGACCCAAATAGTCACCGGACTGCAAACGATGCACGACACCCTTGGCGCGTAACAGGACGTTGTCCTGATACAGGTCCGACAAGGTGCCAACCATCTCGAACTGCTCAAGATCAATGTCTTCCAAAACGCTTTTGCTGCGTCCCTCATGGTCACTGTGGTCTGCATCACTCACCTGCCAGCGAGCCCCTTCCACCCCGAACGCCCCCTGAAAAGGGCTGCGCAGTGCAGTGGCTTCGTAGATAAACGCTCGGTGCTGCACACGGGTTGGCAGGGGGGGCACGGGAATGCCATCAATGGCTTGAAGCGCATGCAGTTCACGCTCCAGCGTCTCAATACCCTGAGGGTTGTCGCAACCCGCGAGGCTTGCCAGCGCACCGGCCAGCACACATCGATACATCACACTCACGGGATCAGTCCTTGATCATTGGCGCGATAGGTTTTGGCCAGTAACGTCATGCGCAATGGGCCATTCGCTGCCGGGGTGGCAGCCGTCAGGGTGAAATCATGCACGGTGACGATCCGGGGTAAATCCGCAATACCACTGAGAAAAACCCCAAGGTCGTGATACCCGCCCACCACCATCAATTGCAGGGGAAGTTCGCTATAAACGGGTTGTAGTGTTTCAGGCAGCCACTGGATCTGTTCGATGATCAGGCCGCTGTTCTGGGCGAGCCGGGACACTTCGTCCAGCAAACCCGGCACTTGGGATTGACGCGGCAGTTGCCGCATTACATCGTCGAAGGCCGCTTGTAGCGCTTCAAGATGCCGGCGATGGTCAACCAGTGACGCAGCCTCACGGGCACGGGTCGCCAATTGAGCAGTGAGTTCGGGCTCGGCATTGCGCTGCTCATGGAACCGGGCCAGCCCCGACTTCAGCCAGAGCCCATACCCCGTCAGCAGAAGCAGCGCCACGAGACCGGCTGCCACAACTGCTTTACGCCGGGCCGACCACATCCCGGCGTGTTTGAGATTCAATTCTTGCAGGTCAAAAGTACGCAGGCTCTCCAGCCATTGCGCGCCCATCAAAACTGCCCGCCATCATGGCCGTTTTGGGATTGCAGCACGGTCATCTGAAATAACCGTGCCTGGCTGTCCCCCTGCCCATCTTTGGCCCGCACCTCAATCAGCGTGGGAGCCTCCAGCCAATGTGAGGCGTCCAGATTGCGCATCAACTCGGCAACCAGTGCAGTGGACTGCGCCACCCCCGTAATCGCAATGGTGCGTTCGACCATCTTCACGTCGGTGAAATACACACCTTCCGGCAAACTGCGCGCCAGTTGATCGAACACGATGCTGCTGCCGGAGCGATTGCCTTGCAGTGTTTCGATGGTTTGCATGCGCTCCAACAATTGCTCACGGCGCACTTTTAACTGATCGATCTGCTGCGCACGTCCATCCAGTTGGACCATTGAACTTCGGATCAGATCATTACGCGCCAACTGTCGCTCCACAGCGCGGTCGACGAAATGATCCAGCACAAACAACCCGGCAGCCGTCACCACCAGCAACGCCACCAGCATACCCACATACCTTTTGCGACGCTTTTCGCGCAGCCACTCACGCCATGGCAACAAATTGATTCGCGCCATCAATCGAACCCCCTCAAGGCCAGACCACAGGCTGTCAACAGCTGCGCAGCATCGCAGAAGAGCGCTTCGGGTGCGAGGCGAGGATTCACGTTCACCCCGGCAAGCGGGTTGTCAGGCTGATAACCGGGCAAGCCACTCAACCATTGCACGCCCCGGGCATGGGCGTGATCGCGCACCTCAATGACCTTCGCCTGCAAGCCGGCACCCGCCAGCACCGATTGATGCCATTCAAGCGCTTGCTGGCGGCACACAGCCAGCAACACGCTGATGCGGTGCGGGTTCTCGAGTGAAGGCCCCAGCACTTGGAAATCAAGTGCGGCGTCATCAAGGTCATACGGAACGTACTGTTCGGCCTCAAGGCGCACATGCAGTTCGAGGTCCTGCTCGCTCAGGCCCGGTTCCACCTCGATGATTTTGCAAATCACCTGCGTGTCGGGCATTGATATCGCAGCGCTGCGTGCCTGTATGCCCGCTTTGTTCAACGCGATAGACACAACCTGCGCGACACTTTTTGCCGTAAGACCTGTCAGATCGTGCAACGGCATGACTGGCAAGGGCTCCATGGCATAGGCTTCAAGCTGATAGCCACTGCGTGAGCGGCTTAATTCGACGATATTGATCGAGTCTGGTCCAACCTCGACACCCGCGTAACGCTGAGGTTTTTTTGTGAACAATCCGGGCACAGCTATTTTCCCTAATGCAATCCGTGGCTTACGGAGGGTGAAAAATGAGATCCGTTCATAATCCGTTCCGACATGAGGTCCCTGACGCCCATGACCGAAAAATGCTTATAATGCCGGGCGTTTTTTTCCGCATTGTCGACCCGGCGCGCCTGCGCACAACCCTGACGTGCAACCCATTTCTTAATCTGGAAATCCAAAAGCCTTGATTCGTCTGCTGAAGTTTTTCGGGTGGTCATTCGTTGCTGTGATCTGCGGGCTCGTGCTCGGGTTAAGCGGCGCGTTTCTCTATCTTAGCCCTGGCTTGCCGTCTGTAGAGTCGTTGAGAAGCATCCAGTTGCAGATTCCTTTGCGGGTCTACACCAGCGACGGCAAGTTGATTGCAGAGTTTGGCGAAATGCGCCGCTCTCCGATCAAGTTCGCCGACATTCCCCCCAATTTCATTAATGCCTTGCTGTCGGCTGAAGATGACAACTTCGCCAATCATTACGGGGTCGACCCCAGCAGCCTGATGCGTGCCGCCACCCAGTTGGTAAAAAGCGGACACATACAATCGGGTGGTAGCACCATCACGATGCAGGTGGCGAAGAACTATTTCCTATCCAGTGAGCGGAGCTTTTCCCGCAAAACCAACGAAATCCTGTTGGCACTGCAAATCGAACGCGAGCTGACCAAGGACGAAATCCTTGAGCTGTACGTGAACAAGATTTACCTGGGTAATCGCGCCTACGGCATCGAATCGGCCGCCCAGGTGTATTACGGCAAATCGATCCGCGATTTGAGCCTGGCGCAAATGGCCATGATCGCAGGCCTGCCCAAAGCCCCCTCGCGCTTCAACCCGCTGGCTAACCCGGTGCGCAGCAAAGAGCGCCGCGACTGGATTCTGGGCCGCATGTACAAGTTGGGCAAAATCGATCAGGCCAGCTACGAAGCTGCCATTGCCGAGCCGGTCAACGCCAGTTATCACGTGCCGACACCGGAAGTGAACGCCCCTTACATTGCCGAGATGGCCCGCGCCGAAATGGTCGGTCGTTATGGCAGCGAGGCCTACACAGAAGGTTATCGCGTCACCACCACGGTGCCGAGCGACTTGCAGGAACTGGCCAACAAGTCTGTCGAAGACGGGCTGATTACCTACGACCAGCGCCACGGCTATCGCGGCCCTGAATCACGCTTCCCGGGCAAGACGCTGGCCGTATGGAAGCAAGAGCTGGCCAAGCAGCGCCCGATTAGCGGGCTTGAGCCTGCCATCGTGACCGAGGTCGACAAAGATGGCCTGCACGTCCTGACCCGCACGGGTGAAGGCCGCGTGAGCTGGGACAGCATGAAGTGGGCACGACGCTTCCTGAACACCAACAGCATGGGCCCGATGCCCAAGCAGCCAGCCGACGTGGCGCAGGTGGGCGATCTGATTCGCGTCCAGCCACAACCCGATGGCAGTTTCAAGTTCAGCCAGGTGCCGACAGTACAAGGCGCGCTGGTCTCACTTGACCCGAACAATGGGGCCATCCGCGCATTGGTGGGCGGTTTCGCGTTTGAGCAGAGCAACTACAACCGTGCAATGCAGGCCAAGCGTCAGCCGGGTTCGAGCTTTAAGCCTTTCATTTACAGCGCGGCACTGGATAACGGCTATACCGCTGCCACGCTGGTGAACGATGCGCCCATCGTATTTGTTGACGACTACCAGGACAAAGTCTGGCGGCCGAAAAACGACAACAACACGTTCCTCGGCCCTATCCGTGTTCGCGAAGCGCTGTACAAGTCGCGCAACCTGGTGTCTATCCGCCTGCTACAGAGCCTGGGCGTCGACAAGACCGTCGACTACATCAGCAAATTTGGTTTCAGCAAACAGGACTTGCCGCGCAACCTGTCGCTGGCGCTGGGGACCGCGACCTTGACGCCCATGGAGATCGCCATGGGCTGGAGCACCTTTGCCAACGGCGGTTACAAAATCACGCCTTACCTGATCGACAAGATAGAAAGCCGTAACGGCGAGACCCTGTTCGTGGCCAACCCGCCGAGCGTACCGAAAAACGCCAGCAAGGATGTACCGCCTGAAGCCGAAGAACTGACCATCGACACGATCAATGCCGCGCCGGGCCTGCCAACTACTGAAACCCAGGCCGTGGCCGAGCGCATCGTCGACGGGCGCACCACGTATATCCTGACCAGCATGCTGCAGGACGTGATCAAGCTCGGTACCGGCCGTCGCGCCTTGTCGCTGGGCCGCACTGATCTGGCCGGTAAAACCGGTACGACCAACGAATCCAAGGATGCGTGGTTCTCGGGCTATAACGCCGATTACGTGACCACGGTATGGACCGGTTTCGACCAGCCCGAAAGTCTTGGACGCCGTGAATATGGCGGCACGGTAGCGCTGCCGATCTGGATCAACTACATGGGCGGCGCGCTGAAAGGCAAACCGGCGCATACCCAGGCCGAGCCCGAAGGGATTCTCAGCCTGCGGGTTGACCCAATCAGCGGCCGCGTCGCGTCACCGGGCACACCGGGTGCGTACTTTGAACTGTTCAAAAGTGAAGACACGCCACCGTCCAACAGCGAGCTGGGCAATGGCGTTGCACCAGGCAGCCCGCTGCCCGCTGAGGATGGCGCCCCGATCGACCTGTTCTGACGGTATCGCACCCACCAGAGGCCGAGCCCCAAGGGATCGGCCTCTCACGCTTAAACACTGCACGCTGGGATGCCCCTTCTGCAGAACCAAAAAAGCCCCGGCACTCGCGTGCCGGGGCTTTTTGTTTAGCGCTGTCGCAATTTAGCCGTTGAACACGTCATCCACGCTTTTGAGCGGGTAGTTCTTCGGGTACGGCAGGGTTGCAACACCGGTCTCGATGGCGGCTTTGGCCACAGCGTCGGAGATCACGGTGATCAGGCGAGCGTCCATTGGTTTCGGAATGATGTACTCACGACCGAATTCCAGCTTGATACCGCCGTAGGCGTCACACACGTCCTGTGGCACTGGCAGCTTGGCCAGTTCGCGCAGGGCGTTGGCCGCAGCGATCTTCATCTCTTCGTTGATGCGCTTGGCGCGAACGTCCAGTGCCCCACGGAAGATGAACGGGAAACCCAGCACGTTGTTGACCTGGTTCGGGTAGTCCGAACGGCCGGTGGCCATGATCACGTCGTCACGGGTGGCGTGCGCCAGTTCCGGGGCGATTTCCGGGTCCGGGTTCGAGCATGCGAACACGATCGGGTTGGCCGCCATGGATTTCAGGCCTTCAGCGCTCAGCAGGTTCGGACCGGACAGGCCGACAAACACGTCAGCGCCTTCCAGGGCGTCAGCCAGGGAACGCTTCTCGGTGGCGTGGGCAAACACTGCCTTGTACTGGTTCAGGTCATCACGGCCGGAGTGAATCACGCCGGTACGGTCAACCATGAAGATGTTTTCGATGGTTGCACCCATGCTCACCAGCAACTTCATGCAGGAGATGGCTGCAGCGCCAGCGCCCAAGCAGACGATTTTGGCGTCAGACAGGGTTTTACCGGCGATTTCCAGGGCATTGATCATGCCGGCTGCGGTCACGATTGCAGTACCGTGCTGGTCATCGTGGAATACCGGGATGTCGCACTGCTCGATCAGAGCACGTTCGATCTCAAAGCACTCAGGGGCCTTGATGTCTTCGAGGTTGATACCGCCGAAGGTGATGGAAATGCGTTTAACCGTGTCGATGAAAGCCTGAGGGCTCTCGGAATCGACTTCGATATCGAACACATCGATACCGGCGAAGCGCTTGAACAGTACGCCCTTGCCTTCCATCACAGGTTTGGAAGCCAATGGACCGAGGTTACCCAGGCCCAGAATGGCGGTACCGTCGGAAATAACGGCAACCAGGTTGCCCTTGCCAGTGTACTTGTAGGCCAGCTCGGGATCGCGGGCGATTTCGCGCACTGGTTCGGCTACACCCGGGCTGTATGCCAACGCGAGATCGCGGGCAGTTGCGGTGGCTTTGGTGAGCTCGACACTCAGTTTCCCTGGACGGGGCTGGGCATGATATTCGAGAGCGGCGGTTTTCAAATCAGACATGTGGGCATTCCGCTTTTTTGCTGTTGGACAGACGGATCGCCGAGCATACGCGTGTCGTAAAGTCCCGACAAGACTGGCCGGTCAGCAGTGTCAAGGGCTTTACCCTACGACTTTGGGCCAAGACCCGCAGCCAGCAAGGGCTTGAGTGTTCACAATCTACATTTAAAATTGTCTACAATTTTTAGCGAAAACCGACTTTTAGCATTCCCGGATGCGTCAAAGGCAACATCCAGCGTGCCTGCCCCGCTTTCAAATTACCCCGGCGCGAGCGATCAAGCACCCAACCGCGCGCCTCTAGTTGCCTTCCCTGCAATCGCGATAGGGTTTTTGGGTCGAAACTGGCCAAATGATTGGGTGCAATGTGCAACACCAAACCCCCATCAAGGTCGATCCAAAATCCACCGCGATTGCGTTGAACGTTGCGCACTGTACCGCTCACGAGCACGAAGCCCGAGCGGCTGATTTGCGACGGCGCCAGCACTGGCGAATGCCGCCACAACCCCGCCCCGGCCGAACGCGCGCGCTGTTCGGCCGTTTGTTGGCACGCCAGCAGTTCTACGTTGGGCGCAATTGCGACCTGATAGGCGAGGCCGTCGGCCAGCAGTTGCGCTTCAAAATTGCTGCCATCCGCGCCGAACACGTGGGCAAGCGTGCGACCGTAGCGGTCTTTGGCCTGCTTGCCCATCAGCAACCCGACGCGTCCGTCGCTACGTGCTACCAAGGCCTGCAAACGCTTGCGGGCAGCATCAGCATAGGGCTCGGCGCTCTGGCCTTTTTTACCGGTTTCCGGCGCATTGAGGCCGATCATCCGCACACTGCGACCGTCTTTGAGCCGCAGGGTGTCGCCGTCGACCACGCGCTCCACCTGAGCTGGCGTTACAGCACGCGCCGCCGGGCACAATACCTCGGCCTGAACGCAAGAAAGCCAAATCGCGGGCACAAAAAAGGCGCCCGCAAGGGACGCCTTTTTCAATAACCCGGTCAGACCCAAGAGCCTGTCCAGAGTCATACGCCTTACTCGGCGGCTTTTTTGGTAGTACCGAAAGCACCGAAACGAGTTTTGAAACGATCAACACGACCGCCAACGTCCAGAGTTTTCTGCTTACCGGTGTAGAACGGGTGGCACTCGTTGCATACGTCAGTGTTCAGTGGCTTGCACAGGTTCGAACGGGTTTCGAACTTGTTGCCGCAGCTGCAAGTTACTTCGATGACTTCGTACGCTGGATGGATATCGGCTTTCATGGGTATTCCTCAGGCTAGCGTGCCGCCACTCAACACCATTGTTGAATACCGCACGTAAATTAGGGCGCCGATAATACCAGACCTTTGCATTGACGCAAGCGGCCAAGCATGCTCCCTCCAAAATCATTCATCTTTAAACGGCCTGCCTTTTAGTCCCGAAGTGCTTTGTCTGCTAGTCTCCGGGCCATCTTTGCCGTTCATCACTTGAGAGCCCCGCGTGCCCGACGCCATTTTGCGCCTTGCCCTGCCTTCCCCCTTGCGCCGCTTGTTTGATTACCGGGCGCCTGCGGGCGTACGCCGCGATCAACTGCAGCCGGGCATGCGCTTGCGGGTGCCGTTCGGTCGACGCGAGATGATTGGCATGTTGGTAGAAGTGGTCGATCACAGCGATGTGCCCGCCGACAAACTCAAGCCCGCGATTGCACTGCTTGATACCACCGCGCCCCTGCCCCCTTCGCTGTTCAAACTTTGCCTGTGGACGTCGCAGTATTACCAGCACAGCCTGGGCGACACCCTGAGTTGGGCATTGCCGGTTCTGTTGCGTCAGGGCGAATTGGCCGAAGCGCGTCAGGAACGCTTTTGGCAGGTGGCTCCCGGCGCTCGCTTGGACGACCCGCGCATCGCCCGTGCACCCCGTCAACGGGAGGCGCTGGCGACCTTGTCGCAGCATCCGCATGGCGTTGCACATCAGTTGTTGAGCAAGCTGATGCTGAGCAAAGACAGCCTGGACCTGTTGTTGGCCAAAGAGCTGGTCACCGTGGAAATCCGCCGTCATGCCCCAAGCGAGCGCCACGAGCACTGGCTGGCGCAGCCCGAACTGCCACTCAACAGTGAACAGCGGGCCGCGTATGAGGCCATCCACGCCGGGCTCGGCAGCTTTCACGCATTTTTGTTGGCCGGGGTAACGGGCAGCGGCAAGACCGAAGTGTATTTGCAGCTGATCCGCGAGACGCTGGAAGCCGGCAAGCAAGCGCTGGTGCTGATCCCGGAGATCAACCTCGGCCCGCAAACCCTGGCCCGCTTCGAGCAGCGCTTCAATGCGCGCATCGCGCTGGTGCATTCGGCGGTCAATGACCGTGAACGCCTTGAAAGCTGGCTGGCCGCCCGGGATGGCGAAGCCGACATTATTATTGGCACCCGCTCGGCACTGTTCACCCCGATGAAAAACCCGGGACTGATCATCATCGACGAAGAACACGACGGCTCTTATAAACAGCAGGAAGGCTTGCGTTATCACGCCCGCGACCTGGCACTGGTGCGAGCACGACAGGAAAACATCCCGATCGTGCTCGGATCTGCCACCCCGTCTCTGGAAAGCCTGCATAACGCCTACACCGGCCGTTATGGTTTGCTGCGCCTGAATGAACGCGCTGGTGGAGCCAAACAGCCACGCTTCCTGCGGCTCGATGTAAAAAGTCGTCCGCTGGACAGCGGCATTTCCGGGCCGATGCAACAAGCGATTGGTCAGACGCTGGCAGCAGGTCAGCAGGTGTTGGTGTTCCTCAATCGCCGGGGTTTTGCACCCACGTTGCTGTGCCATGACTGCGGCTGGATGTCGGAGTGCCAGCGCTGTGATGCGCGCATGACCGTTCATCAGCGCTCGGGGGAGTTGCGCTGCCACCACTGTGGCTATGTCGAACGTGTCCCGCGCAATTGCCCGCAATGCGGCAAGGTTGACTTACGCCCCGTTGGCGCGGGCACCGAGCGCGCCGAAGAGCGGCTGGGGATTTTGTTCCCGGACTACCCGGTGCTGCGTGTCGACCGCGACAGCACCTCACGCAAAGATGCGATGAACCAACTGTTCGCCACCATCCAGAAAGGCAAACCGTGCATTTTGATCGGCACGCAAATGCTCGCCAAGGGCCATCACTTCCCGCGGGTCACACTGGTGTCAATTCTGGACGCCGATGGTGGTCTGTTTTCCGGTGATTTTCGCGCCAGCGAGCGCATGGCGCAGTTGATTGTGCAGGTGGCCGGACGTGCCGGGCGCGCCGAAGAGCCGGGCAAGGTGATTATCCAGACCCACCTGGCCGACCACCCGCTGCTGATCCAGCTGACAGAGCAAGGCTACTTCGCCTTTGCCGAGCAAGCGCTCAGTGAACGCCGCGCGGCCGGGTTGCCACCGTTCGCGCACCTGGCCTTGTTGCGGGCCGAAGCCCATAAACCGGGGCAGGCCGAAGGGTTTCTGGATGAAGCGTGCAGCGAGGCCGAACGCCTGTTGGGCGAACTGAACCTGACCGGCGTCGAACTGCTTGGCCCAGTGCCCGCGCCAATGGAACGCCGTGCCGGGCGCTACCGCGCTCAATTATTGTTGCAGGCCAATGCCCGTGCGCCGTTGCACCGGTTGCTAAGTCAATGGCTGTTGGTGCTCGAACAAATGCCTGGCGGACGACAAGTGCGCTGGTCGCTGGACGTTGATCCGGTTGACCTCTATTGACCGCACAGTTGTTGATCGAGAGCAACTGCGCCCCTATCTATATAGGCACCCTTGAAGGTGTGAACGGATCCCGGATCACGAAGGGATCGCCACCACAGATCCATTACCCGACTGCCAAGGTTGGCAAGGCCGACCCGGCAACGGATAATGCCCAGTTTTTCCACCTGCGCAATGAAGCGCTACCGCGCTTGCGGTCGAAAGAGAAGACCATGAAAGACACCATTCGCCAGCTTATTCAACAAGCCCTTGCTCAACTCGTCACAGAAGGTGTGTTGCCTGAAGGCCTGACGCCAGCGATTCAGGTGGAAAACGCCCGTGACAAAACCCACGGTGACTTCGCCAGCAACATCGCCATGATGCTGGCCAAGCCTGCGGGCATGAAGCCGCGTGACCTGGCTGAAAAAATCATCGCTGCCCTGCCGGCCGATGAACAAATCAGCAAGACTGAAATCGCCGGCCCCGGTTTCCTGAACTTCTTCCAGAACACCCAGGCGCTGGCATCGCGTCTCGATGCCGCGCTGGCCGACGAAAAAATCGGCGTGCGCAAGGCCACCCCGGCCATGCGCACCGTCATCGACATGTCCGCCCCCAACCTGGCCAAAGAAATGCACGTTGGCCACCTGCGTTCGACCATCATTGGCGACGGCGTAGCCCGCGTGCTGGAGTTCCTGGGCGACGAAGTGATCCGTCAGAACCACGTAGGCGACTGGGGCACCCAATTCGGCATGCTGATGGCCTATCTGGAAGAGAACCCGATCACCAGCAACGAGCTGTCTGACCTCGAAAACTTCTACCGTGCCGCTAAACAGCGTTTTGACGAGTCGCCCGAGTTTGCCGACCGTGCCCGTAGCCTGGTGGTCAAGCTGCAAGCCGGCGACCCGGATTGCCTGGCGCTGTGGTCCAAGTTCAAGGACATCTCGCTGTCACACTGCCAGAAAATCTACGAACTGCTGAACGTCAAACTGACCATGGCCGACGTCATGGGCGAAAGTGCCTACAACGACGACTTGATCAACGTGGTCAACGACCTCAAGGCCAAAGGCATGCTGGTCGAGAGCAACGGCGCACAATGCGTGTTCCTCGATGAGTTTAAAAACGCTGAAGGCGAGCCGCTGCCTGTGATCATCGTCAAGGCCGACGGCGGCTACCTGTATGCCACCACTGACTTGGCGGCCATCCGCTACCGCAGCGGCGTCCTCAAAGCCGACCGCGCGTTGTACTTCGTCGACCAGCGTCAGGCCCTGCACTTCCAGCAAGTGTTCGCCGTAGCGCGCAAGGCCGGTTTCGTGACGCACCCGATGGACATGGAGCACATGGGCTTCGGCACCATGAACGGCGCTGACGGCCGCCCGTTCAAAACCCGCGACGGTGGCACGGTCAAACTGATCGACCTGCTCAACGAAGCCAAAGAGCGCGCCTACACGCTGGTTAAAGAGAAAAACCCGGAGCTGCCGGAAGAAGAACTGCGCGCCATCGCCAAAGTGGTCGGCATCGACGCGGTCAAATACGCCGACTTGTCCAAGCACCGTGCCAGCGACTACAGCTTCAACTTCGATCTGATGTTGAACTTCGAAGGCAATACCGCGCCTTACTTGCTGTACGCGTACACCCGTGTGGCGGGCGTGTTCCGCAAACTGGGCAAAAACTTCAACGAAGTTGAAGGTCACATCGTGCTGCAAGCGCCTCAAGAGCTCGAGCTGGCAGCCAAGCTGGCGCAGTTCGGCGAAGTGCTGAACAACGTTGCCGAGAAAGGCACGCCGCATATTCTGTGTACCTACCTGTACGAAGTGGCCGGCCTGTTCTCCAGCTTCTATGAGAACTGCCCGATCCTGAATGCAGAAGACGAAACACAAAAGCAAAGCCGCCTGCGCCTGGCAGCCCTGGCGGGCCGTACCCTCAAGCAAGGTCTGGAATTGCTGGGCCTGGAAACTCTGGAGCGCATGTAAGTTGGCCGCCAAGAAAAAACCTGCACCCAAGCGCGGCGCCAGTCGGTATCAGGCGCCCGCCAAGCAACCGATTCCCGGTTGGCTGTGGATGGCCATCGGCCTGACCGTGGGGGCATTTATCGTGTTTCTGATGAAACTCGAACCCGGCAAGGGCGATGACGTCAAACGGGTCAAGCAAGAGCAGCAGAAGGCTTCGCAAACGGCGCAAGCCAATAAAACACCGCCAAGCCCGACGCAACCGGCCAAGCCTAAGTACGACTTCTACACGTTGCTGCCTGAATCTGAAGTGATCGTGCCGCCAGAAGCCGTGCCGGAGAAAACCCCGCCGACGCCGCAAACCGCGCCGCTGGCACCCGTGACTCCGGCTGAAGCGGCCAAGATCGACACCGCGCGTGCCCAGGCGGCATTGAGCGGCATCACACCACCGCCTGCGCCACCGGTGGCCAAAGCAGCACCGGTCACCAAGTTCTTCTTGCAGGCGGGCTCGTTCCGCAAACAAGCGGACGCAGAAAAAGTGCGCGCCCAGATCATCCTGCTCGGCCAGACCGCCACGGTCGAAGCCGGGACAGTGAAGGATGAAACCTGGTACCGCGTGCTGGTGGGGCCGTTCAGCAACCGCGACCAGCTCACCGTTGCGCAAAAGCAATTGGCGGGCAGCGGCTTTAGTAACCTGTTGCTACAGCAGCGCCGCTAACCCTCGTCAGCCCGCCGTGCCTGCAGATCCCACTCAGGATCTTCAGGCACAGGTTGGCTGGCGATTGTTGTTTCACCGCTCATCCACATTCCCTTCTCGCAGTTGAAATACTCGACTGCACCCCCATATGTATCTCCAACAGGCATTTTCGCCCCGCTGCGTGGAGACTCTTCCCTTGACCACCATCGTTTCAGTACGCCGTCACGGCAAAGTTGTCATGGCTGGCGACGGCCAGGTTTCACTTGGCAACACCGTCATGAAAGGCAATGCGAAAAAAGTCCGTCGTCTCTATCACGGTCAGGTCATTGCCGGTTTCGCTGGCGCCACCGCTGATGCATTTACCCTCTTCGAACGTTTTGAAGGACAACTGGAAAAACACCAGGGTCATTTGGTTCGCGCTGCTGTCGAGTTGGCCAAAGAATGGCGTACCGACCGCTCGCTGAGCCGCCTTGAAGCCATGCTGGCCGTTGCCAACAAAGATGCCTCATTGATCATCACCGGCAACGGTGACGTGGTTGAGCCTGAAGACGGCTTGATCGCCATGGGTTCGGGCGGTGCATTCGCTCAAGCCGCTGCACGCGCCCTGCTGATGAAAACCGAGCTGTCGGCCCGCGAAATTGCCGAAACCGCTTTGGGAATCGCTGGCGACATCTGTGTATTCACCAACCACAACATCACTATTGAGGAGCAGGACCTCGCTGAATAAACCGCTTGGCGGGTCAATTCATCGACCCGTTCGTGCCCTTCATTCAGCTAGAGGAACGCCAACTACTATGTCCATGACCCCCCGCGAAATCGTCCACGAACTCAATCGCCATATCATCGGCCAGGACGATGCCAAGCGTGCCGTCGCTATTGCGCTGCGTAACCGCTGGCGCCGCATGCAGCTCCCTGAAGAGCTGCGCGTTGAAGTGACGCCCAAGAACATCCTGATGATCGGCCCGACCGGTGTCGGTAAAACCGAAATTGCCCGTCGCCTGGCCAAACTTGCCAATGCACCGTTCATCAAGGTAGAAGCCACCAAGTTCACTGAAGTGGGCTATGTGGGCCGCGACGTCGAATCGATCATTCGTGACCTGGCAGACGCTGCAATCAAATTGTTGCGCGAACAGGAAATCGTCAAAGTTCGCCACCGTGCCGAAGACGCTGCCGAAGAGCGCATCCTCGATGCATTGCTGCCACCGGCGCGTACCTTTGGTGAAGAAGCTGCTGCCCCGCAGGATACAAACACTCGCCAGCTGTTCCGCAAACGCCTGCGTGAAGGCCAGCTGGACGACAAAGAGATCGAAATCGAAGTAGCTGATGCCGTTGGCGTCGATATTTCCGCGCCGCCAGGCATGGAAGAAATGACCAACCAATTGCAGAGCCTGTTTGCCAACATGGGCAAAGGCAAGCGCAAGAGCCGCAAGCTGAAAGTCAAAGAAGCCCTGAAAATGGTGCGTGACGAAGAAGCCGGCCGTCTGGTCAATGACGAAGAGCTCAAAGCCAAAGCGCTGGAAGCTGTTGAGCAACACGGCATTGTGTTCATCGACGAAATCGACAAAGTGGCCAAGCGCGGCAACGTGGGCGGCGCCGATGTTTCCCGTGAAGGCGTACAGCGCGACTTGCTGCCGCTGATCGAAGGCTGCACGGTCAACACCAAGCTGGGCATGGTCAAAACTGACCATATCCTGTTCATTGCTTCGGGCGCATTTCACCTGAGCAAGCCAAGCGACCTGGTGCCTGAGCTGCAAGGCCGTTTGCCGATCCGTGTCGAGCTCAAAGCGTTGTCGCCTGAAGACTTCGAACGTATCCTCAGCGAGCCGCACGCCTCATTGACCGAGCAATACCGCGAGTTGCTGAAAACTGAAGGCCTGAACATCGAGTTCATGCCTGAAGGGATCAAGCGCCTGGCCGAAATTGCCTGGAAAGTGAACGAGAAAACCGAAAACATCGGTGCGCGCCGTTTGCACACGCTGCTTGAGCGCTTGCTGGAAGAGGTGTCCTTCAGCGCAGGCGACATCGCCAGCGCGCAACAAGAAGAGCCGATCCGGATCGATGCCGAGTACGTCAACAGCCACTTGGGCGAGTTGGCAGAAAACGAAGACCTGTCGCGCTACATCTTGTAAGCCACGTGCCCGCAAGGGCAAACATGACACCTGTAGCCGCTGGCGCAGGTTGCGAAGAGGACTGAAGCCTGTTCGTGACCTGCACCCGCGGCTACGGTGTTTATGGAGACCAACGGTTATGACCATGATTCCGAACGCCATCAACCTGCATAAGGCCTCGAAAACACTCACGCTCAAGTACCACTCAGGCGAGGAATACCATCTGCCTGCCGAGTTCTTGCGTGTGCACTCACCGTCCGCCGAGGTTCAAGGCCACGGCAATCCAATCCTGCAAACGGGCAAGATCAATGTGGGGATCAACAAAGTTGAGCACGCAGGCCAATACGCGCTAAAGATCACCTTTGATGACGGGCACGACAGCGGGCTGTTCACGTGGGAATACTTGTATGAGCTGGGTCGGCGTCAGAGTGAGCTTTGGGACGACTACCTGGCTGAACTGAAAAAAGCCGGAAAGTCTCGCGATCCGTCCGAGTCAATCGTCAAATTAATGTTGTGAGAGGCTTGGCTGCCTGCTTTGCACACTGGCTGTGATTGACGACTCACACCAAACGGCTTTCATCGGCTAATTGCGAGGGTGCGCCGTAGCGGGGTCATACGCCAGGCGCAATCTCGTGCTGCTCGTCAGCGGCTGCGAAGCTTAGCGTTCGTCAGGACGCCGGTGTTTCAGTTTTTTGCGGCGTGGCTGCTGGAGGGGTGGCTGCTGTGGTCTTGGGTGGCGTCGGCTTTTTGCTTGCTGCTGGCTTTTGCGTGGCGGATTTGGGAGCTGCCGGTTTAGCCGCAGATTTGCTGGGCGCAGCAGGTGTTTTTTTGGCCGCTGGCTTGGCTGCAGGTTTAGTTGCTGGCTTGAGCGCAGGTTTGGCTGGCGCTGCTTTGGCGGCAGCAGGCTTGACCGCCGGTTTGGCCGGTGCAGACTTGCTGGCTGTTGGCGTTTTGGTTGCTGGCGTTTTGGTTGCCGCTACTTTGGCAGCTGCTGTCGACAACTTTTCAATGTGCTTGGTCAGCGTCTCAACTTTAGCCTGCAAGACTTTAACTTCATCACGGCTTGGCACGCCTAAGCGAGAAATGGCATTGCTCAAGCGCTTGTCGAACGCTTCTTCCAGCTCACCCCATTTACCCAAGGCCAACTCTTTTACATCCTCGACCTTGGAACGGGTGGCCGATTTGGTTGATTTAGGTTCAGCGGCCTTGGTCAGTTTCTCGGCCTTCTCGCCATCCTTGACCAAACTGTCAAAAAGCTTGCTGCCATCGGTGTCAATTTTCGAATACACACCCAGACCTGCCAGCCAGATTTTGCGCGAATATTCTTCTACTTTGCCTACCCATGAATGGCTTTCTTTAGCAGGTGCAGCTTTTGCAGGTGCAGCCGTTTTTTTAGCAGCCATCGTGTTCCCCTCAATGTTCAGTCGCGACATACGTAGCCAAACTGTCGAATCATCAAGATGAACAAAATGTTCACCTCCAACAGGTTTAGACGCTAAAGCCGTGTAATTCAAGGGGCGGCTACGCCAGATACAACCATGGCCTGCGAAGGCCATGGTTTTCGAGAAGTATGAGCTTGAGGCGCCAGGCCTCAACCCAATTCTTTGTTCAGGATCGAATTGATCGTGGACTCAATAACGCCCTTGAATGCGCTTTGTAAAAAATTCAGCTCCACGAATACCGTCACCACTTTGTCTGTGACTTCCAGCGTACCGGTAATCCCGGTCAGCCCATGTTTAACCGTCACGCCCGTATCAGACCAATAGGTTGTCAAACCATACTGTTCAGCCAAGCCATCGACCAGGGCGCGCGCGCTCGCCAATGCCTTATCAAGGCCCAAATTGTGCTCACGTGTAATCTTTACATTCGCCATAAAATAAATCCTTTTAATAGTAGGTGTTAATCACCAAGATCAAACGCCATCCAGGCGCCTGTTAGAAATAGTTACATCATCTCGCTGATTTAATTAAATGAGTCTCCCGCCAATCCGGGCGAGCAGCACAGCCACACATGACACCGATAACAGACAGAACTGAGTACCGGACTATTCCAAGTAAGACTGCAACCAATAAAGCTTCGACCTTCAATAATCACTGCTTTATTCGCTATAAATAACTGTAGCGCGCTCCCAAAAACCCACAACACGAGCAAGCTAATGACCGACCTTTAATGCAAGTGCTCTAACATGCACCTAACAAATCTTTCATTCCTTTAACTTCATGCTTTGAAGCGCTTAAAAGTAAAACCCCCTACAACTTAGAGCGCCCAAGCGTACTTAAAGAGTGATAAACCACTACAAATCAAACAAGGATTGATCTTTTCAGACCAGCACGTCGTGTGGCGAGCATCCGTCGGGAGCGTTGCTCATGCCAAATAAACCTTCGGGCAGCGTACCCTGCTTGCTTTTGAACCGCGGTCAATACCGTCTATGCGCCGACCTGTTCTTGAGCGAACGCCTGGCCCCAACGCCCTGTTGCCCTGGCATTGCCAAACAGTCGAGGAATCAAGCCGTTCATCTGCTAAAAAAACCGCCGAGGCAGCACATTTCATGTACGCAGGTTCCACGCAAGGCAAAAACGCCATCCCTTTCTGGAAGGGATGACGTTATCGACAATGCGTACCGTACGGAGGCAATACTTATTGCAGACGCGACTCGGGGAAGGCTTCTTCCATTAAATCAACTGCATCAATCTCCATGCTCCAACTGTCTTTCTCTGCAACTTCCCCCATCAATGTGAACATCACACTGTTGCGATAGACAATAATACAACCGACATTCAGCTCGCTCGTATCCTGAATGGCAAACCGGGTAAGGTCTTCGTCCTGTTGCTGTTCATCGACGATTAGAGACTCACGATTTTTGACGAAGGCATGGATCACGGCTCGCGCCTTTTCAACCGCTTCGTTGTGATCAACTTTAGGGGCATGCACAACCATATAGCGATAAACAGACATTCAATAATTCCCTGTTGGCTTTGTTAATTCTGGCCAAACAATACCCACAAACATGAAATTATCAAAAATAAGAAAACCTCTACTCCCTTCAACTAAACCCTATACAAATAAACAACTTAAGAAACTTCCCGCTCAATGGCTTACGTCATCAGCGTCAAGCGCCGACGCCTCGCACACAATAAAGTGACTGCCTCCAACACATGCGTTCACACCCCTTACTTCCACTTGCCACCCAGCCGAGTGGGAACGGCAGGGGCAGCAAGCCTGATGTCAATTCACGCCAGCGCCTTATCCAGCGAACGCTCGATTTCAGATTTGATCATGCCGCTCATCGCTGACATCAACATGCCCAGTTTCACATCGACCTTGACGGTGTTCTCGCTGATTTCCAGCACACCATCCACACCTGAGCGCTTGAAGGCGACCTTGTCTCCCGACCATTGAGGCTTGAGCCCGTATTGCGACTCAAGCTTGGCAACCACGTCCCGCGCCTTCACGCGTGCGACCTCCAGGCCAAGGGTATGGGTGCGTTCAACGTTGATGTGCGCCATGGCGGTTCTCCTCATAAATAAGCCGCTCACTATACTTACATTGACCCTCGCCAAGACAAAGTCAGCCTCCGGGATTAGAATGGCCAGCATTCTCTTTTGGTGACAGCGATATGACTGATCAGCGCAAAGGCAGCGATGCCGAACCCACCACACACTTCGGCTTCAAAAACGTTCCGGAAAGCCAGAAAGCGGAAAAAGTCGCCGAGGTATTCCATTCCGTAGCTGGCAAATATGACCTGATGAACGATGTTCTGTCAGGCGGCATGCACCGCCTGTGGAAGCGTTTCACCATCGAGCTGTCGGGTGTTCGTCCGGGCAACAAGGTGCTCGACATCGCTGGCGGCACGGGCGATCTGGCGCGCAAGTTTTCGCATCTGGTCGGTCCCACCGGTCAGGTGGTCTTGGCCGATATCAACGCCTCGATGCTCAAAGTCGGCCGTGACCGCCTGCTGGACAAAGGTGTGGCCGGCAATATCGAGTTTGTTCAGGCCGACGCTGAAAAGCTGCCGTTCCCGGACAACTACTTCGATTGCGTGACCATCGCTTTCGGTTTGCGCAATGTGACCCACAAAGAGGACGCCCTGCGCTCGATGCTGCGCGTACTCAAACCCGGTGGTCGCCTGCTGGTGCTGGAGTTCTCGAAACCGACCAACGCCCTGATGTCCAAGGTCTATGACGCCTATTCGTTTGCGTTCATGCCCATGGTCGGCAAGCTGGTGCTCAACGACCCGGAAAGCTACCGCTACCTGGCTGAATCGATCCGCATGCACCCGAATCAGGAGACCCTGAAGTCAATGATGGTCGAAGCCGGTTTTGACCGTGTGACGTACCACAACATGACCTCGGGCATTGTTGCCTTGCACCGCGGCATCAAGCCCTGATGCTGCTCAGCGGCCTTCTCGCCAGCGTCGAGAGCGGTGTAAACCGTGTCTTGCGCCTGGACAGCACTGCACTGGCGCGCATGCGACCTTTGACCGGCAAGGTTATTGCGGTTGAATGCGCGAGCCCCGCGCTGCAGCTGTTCATCCTGCCCAGCGATGAAGGATTGCTGCTGGCTGGCCAATGGGCCGCTGACGCCGATTGCACCCTGCGCGCCCCGGCGTCCAGCTTGCTGCGCCTGGCCTTGAGCAAAGACAAAACCGCTGTGTTACATGGCCCGCTGGTCGACCTCGAAGGCGACAGCCACGTGCTGATGGAACTGGCGGCAATCCTTCAAGATCTGGAGCTGGACTGGGAGTTCGAGCTCTCACGCTGGATCGGCCCGGTCGCGACCGCCCTGATCGCCGGTCATGTGCGCAGCCGCGCCAACTGGTATCAACACGGGTTCGCCAGCCTTAATCAGAACCTGGCCGAATACCTGAGCGAAGAAGCCCGCACGTTGGTCGGAGAACGTGAAGCGCAAGCGCGCTTTAACGAACTGGACCAACTCAAACTCGACCTGGACCGACTGGAAGCGCGCGTTGAGCGCCTTTCTCGATCCCTCAATTCCAGCGATCCCGCATGAAGCTGCTTGCCATTCGTCGTCTGTTTCGCATCCAGCGCGTTGTCATTCGTTACCGACTGGATGACCTGCTGTTCGCCCTGCCGTTGCCATGGTGGATGCTGTCGCTGCGCTATGTGTTGCCGTGGCGCTGGTTCCCGCGCAAAAAGCTTGAACTCAGCCGAGGCGCTGCGTTGCGCCTGGCGTTGCAGGATTTGGGGCCGATTTTTATCAAATTCGGGCAGATCCTCTCCACCCGTCGCGATTTGCTGCCGCCCGACATCGCGGACGAGTTGATGCTGCTGCAAGACCGCGTACCGCCGTTCGACCCGCAATTGGCCGTGAAACTGATCGAGGAGCAGTTGGGGGCCAAAATCAGTGACGTGTTCAGCCGCTTCGATATCGAACCGCTGGCTTCGGCATCCGTCGCGCAGGTGCACGCCGCCAAGCTCAAGACCGGCGAAGAAGTGGTGGTCAAGGTCGTTCGCCCGGGTCTCAAGCCGATCATCGGTTCTGATCTGGCATGGCTGTTCATTCTGGCCAAGACCGCCGAGCGTCTGAGCGCAGATGCCCGTCTGTTGCACCCGGTGGATGTGGTCAGCGATTACGAAAAAACCATTTACGACGAACTCGACCTGTTGCGCGAAGCGGCCAATGCCAGTCAGCTCAAGCGTAATTTCGAAGGCTCGCCACTGTTGTATGTACCGCAAATTTATTGGGACTGGTGTCGCCCGAAAGTTTTGGTCATGGAGCGCATTTACGGGATTCAGGTCACGGACCTGGCCGCCCTCGCCGATCAGCGCACCGACATGAAACTGCTGGCTGAACGCGGCGTCGAGATTTTCTTCACCCAGGTGTTCCGCGACAGCTTCTTCCACGCAGACATGCATCCCGGCAATATTTTCGTCAGCACTGTGAGCCCCTGGAGCCCGCAGTACATTGCCATCGACTGCGGCATCGTCGGCAGCCTTACGCCTGAAGATCAGGACTATCTGGCACGCAACTTGTTCGCGTTCTTCAAGCGTGACTACCGCCGTGTGGCGCAATTGCACATTGATTCGGGCTGGGTGCCAGCACACACCAAACTCAATGAGTTCGAAGCGGCCATACGTACGGTGTGCGAACCGATTTTCGAAAAACCGCTGAAAGAAATTTCCTTTGGTCAGGTGCTGATGCGCCTGTTCCAGACGGCGCGACGTTTCAACATGGAAGTCCAGCCGCAGTTGGTGTTGCTGCAAAAAACCCTGCTCAACATCGAGGGCCTCGGACGCCAGCTTTACCCCGACCTCGATCTGTGGAGCACGGCGCAACCCTTCCTTGAGCGTTGGATGCGTGAACGCGTCAGCCCCAAAACCCTGTTGCGCAACTTGCACAGCCAGGTCGAGCAAATTCCGCATCTGGCTGGCATGACCCGCGACCTGCTGGAGCGCCTCTCGCAGCCTCACGCGAAAAACCAGAAACTGGTGGTCACTGAACCTCGGGATAGCTGGTTCTTGCGCTTGCTCGGGGCGGGACATTTGGCCGCAGGTGCTTTGCTGGCCTCCGTTGGCCCCCTGCACACCCTCGGCTATTGGCCCGCTGGCATCATGCTGGCCGTGGGCTTGTATCTGATCGTGCGCCGATAGCCAGCCCCAGGTGAGGCTGGCAAACTGTGCATTCGCCGGTCCGGGCCATCAGGTTCGGGCCCGTTGTCGGAGTCAAACATGAAAGACTGGCTGGACGAGATCAAATGGGACAGCGACGGCCTGGTGCCGGCGATTGCCCAAGACCATAAAACCGGGCGCGTCTTGATGATGGCCTGGATGAACCGCGAAGCACTGAGCCTGACTGCGGCCGAGAACCGTGCCATTTACTGGTCACGTTCCCGTGGCAAGCTGTGGCGCAAGGGCGAAGAATCAGGGCATGTGCAAAAGTTGCACGAGATGCGCCTGGACTGCGACGCCGACGTCATCATCTTGATGGTTGAGCAAATTGGCGACATCGCCTGCCACACCGGACGTCAGAGTTGCTTCTACCGCGTGTATGAAAACGCTGAGTGGAAGACCGTTGATCCGGTCCTTAAAGACCCGCACGCCATTTACCAAGCAGGGCACTCCCATGACTGACACCTTGAGCCGCGTTGCCCAGGTCATTGAAGAACGTAAAAATGCCGAACCAGGCAGTTCTTATGTCGCCAGCCTGTACCACAAGGGCTTGAACAAGATTCTGGAAAAGGTCGGTGAAGAATCGGTAGAGACCATCATTGCCGCCAAAGACGCCGCCATCAGCGGCGATTGCAGCGATGTGATCTACGAAACCGCTGACTTGTGGTTCCACAGCATGATCATGCTCGCCCAATTGGGGCAGCATCCCCAGGCTGTGCTGGATGAACTGGAGCGTCGCATCGGCACCTCCGGCCACGTGGAAAAAGCCTCGCGGCCGTCCGCCTAACCTCTTTTGCAAAGGAACAGATCATGGGCATTTTTGACTGGAAACACTGGATCGTCATTCTGGTAGTCGTGGTACTGGTCTTCGGCACCAAAAAACTGAAAAACCTGGGCACTGACGTCGGCGAGTCGATCAAAGGCTTTCGCAAGGCGATGAACGATGACGAGAAGCCGGCCGAGCCTGTGGTGCCGCCTGCGCAGCCTACTGCCGCGCCGCAGCCGCACACCACGTCGACCTTGAACGAGCCGCACACCATCGACGTGCAGGCACAAAAAGTCGAAGAGCCAACCCGCAAAGACGTGTGAGCCAAAACCCATGTTCGGTATCAGCTTCAGTGAACTGCTGCTCGTCGGCCTCGTGGCCTTGCTGGTGCTCGGTCCCGAGCGGCTGCCGGGGGCCGCACGCACGGCAGGTCTGTGGGTCGGGCGCCTGAAACGCAGTTTCAACGCGATAAAACAGGAAGTTGAACGTGAAATCGGGGCCGACGAAATCCGTCGGCAACTGCACAACGAACATATCCTGTCGATGGAAGAGGAAGCCAAGAAGATCATGGCGCCTGTGCAAGACGCGGTGAAGCCGGTCACACCGGTGGAGCCGCCTGCGACTCCCGTGGCGGCCGCGCCTGCCGAACCCGCCAGCCCCGCGCCTGTGAGCCTGAGCAAAACCGCGTCCGAGCCTGCGCCTGAACCGGCAGCGCCACACGACCCAACCCTGCCACCGCGAGCCCCTTAAGCGCATGAGCGACATTCCTGAAAATGACCAGCCGATGCCGCTGGTCTCGCACTTGACCGAGCTGCGCACCCGCCTGTTGCGCTGCATCGCGGCGATTTTCATCATCTTCGCCGGTTTGTTCGCCTTCACGCAGCAGATCTACACGTTGGTTTCCACGCCGCTGCGCGAATACCTTCCGGTTGGCGCCACGATGATCGCCACCGACGTGGCTTCGCCCTTCCTGACGCCGCTCAAGCTGACCATGATGGTTTCGCTGTTCATTGCGATCCCTGTGATCCTGCACCAGATCTGGGGCTTCATTGCGCCCGGCCTGTACAAGCACGAAAAACGCATCGCCGTGCCGCTGCTGATCTCCAGCATTTTTTTGTTCTACGCCGGGATGGCCTTTGCTTACTTCCTGGTGTTCCCGCTGGTGTTCAAGTTCTTCGCCGCCGCCACCCCGGAAGGCGTGGCCATGATGACCGACATCAGCAGCTACCTCGATTTCGTCATGACCCTCTTCTTCGCCTTCGGTGTCGCCTTTGAAATCCCGGTGGCCGTGGTGCTGCTGGTGTGGATCGGCATCGTCGACGTCAGCTACCTGCGCAAGATCCGCCCATACGTGATCATCGGCTGCTTTGTGGTCGGCATGATCCTGACCCCGCCGGACATCTTCTCCCAGACCCTGCTGGCGATCCCGATGTGGATGCTGTTTGAAATCGGCATTCTGTTCGGCAGCCTCGTGAGCAAAAACAAACGCGGCGACGCAGACGATCAACCGGCCGATCAAAACGCCCAACCGCCAGCGCCACACGCGTGAACCTGCTGCTCCTCGAAGAGGCTGATTTCATCGCCGCCGACCGCGTGATCCTGCGCGATCGACGTCTGACACACATGCAAGACGTTCACCGCGCTGCTGTTGGCGACAGCCTGCGAGTCGGTCGGATTGGCGGGTTGATGGGCACTGCCGAGTTGGTGCGCCTTGAAGCCAAAGAGGCGGAGCTGGTCATCCACCGTCTCGACCAGCCGCCACCGGCCAAACTGCCCCTGACCCTGTTGCTGGCCCTGCCTCGCCCGAAAATGTTGCGCCGTGTGCTGCAAACCGTGGCGTCGATGGGCGTCCCCAACGTGGTACTGGTGAACAGTTACCGGGTTGAAAAAAGCTTCTGGCAGACCCCGTTCCTAGAGCCTGACGCAATTCGCGAGCAACTGATCCTCGGGCTGGAACAGTCCAGGGACAGCGTGCTGCCTGAAGTCATCATCGAAAAGCGCTTTAAACCGTTCGTCGAGGATCGCCTGCCCGCCCTGGTGCAAGGCACGCTGGGGCTGGTGGGCCATCCGGGCAATTACCCTGAATGCCCGCGCGGGCTGGACGAAGCCGTGACCCTGGCCATCGGTCCGGAAGGTGGCTGGATCCCTTACGAAATTGATTTATTGACCAACGCCGGCCTGCAACCGGTGCAACTGGGGCCGCGCATCCTGCGGGTCGAAACTGCCGTCACCGCCCTCCTCGCCCGTCTTTTTTAAGGCGTTCATCACTGTTTGCGGGTGCCTCGCACCCGATTGCAGCTCCTGCCCATGCAGCGGCATCCAACACGGTTTCGTTTGCTGGAAAACATCCTGCAATAAATACAATTCGTACATATCCCTCAAGTTGCCCCGCAGGCAGCCGATAGACAGGCTCCGCAAAAAGATACTCAGTGGCCATGGACGGCTTGTATCGATGTGAATCGATCAGATAAGGAGCATCACCATGAACACTTGGTTGACTACCACGTTGGGCAATATCAGCGTCAATCGTAAACTTGGCCTCGGCTTCGGCCTGGTGCTGGTGCTGACGCTGTTGATTACCGTCACAGGCTGGCTCGGGCTGGCATCGATCATTGATCGCAGCAACAAGCTCAGCACCATTTCCGACACCGTCGCACTGGTCAAAGACCTGCGAATCGCCCGCGTCTCTTATGACCGCGACAATGGCGCACATGGCCCCACCGAGGTCAACGATCTGTTGAACCGGATCGAAGACAACCTCAAGCAAGCCAGGACACAACTGGTCTTGTCTCAAGATGTGGCGATGATCACTCAAGAAGTGAAAGCCATCGGTGAATACAAAAAAATCTTCAGCCAGATCGACGAGGCCACTCAGGCCCGTGAAGTGAGCCGTGCGCTGCTGGGCACCAGCGCCGACAGTGCCGTCGCGCATATCGACACCATTGAGCAGGACGTGCTCAAGGGCAATGACCTGGCCATGCTCAACCGGGTCGATCAGTTGCTGCGCCAACTGCAAAACGCGCGCTATCAAGTGCGCGGCTACACCCACAGTGGTGAAGCACAGGCGGCTCAACCCGCACTGGACGCCATCAGCCGCGCCCAAAGTGAACTCACCCGCCTGTCGAGCACCCTGCCAACCGAATACGCCCCGCAGCTGCAACAAGTCAAAACAGCGCTGACTCGCTATGGCGACACATTTGCGCAGTTTCGTGACTCGCAAGTGCTCAGCGACCAACAACAAAACAAGCTCAAAGCCTTGGGTGACAGCCTGGTGAACGTGAGCAATCAATTGGCTCAATCGCAAACCGAAAAACGTGACAGCGACGCGCAATATGCCAAAACCGCGCTGGCGCTGTGCGCCGTCCTGGCGCTGGTGCTCGGCTCGCTGGCGGCGTGGCTGATTACCCGGCAAATCGTTAACCCGCTGCAACACACGTTGCGCATTGTCGAAGCGGTGGCCGCTGGCGATCTGACCCAGGATCACCCGACCCAACGCCGCGACGAGCTGGGGCAGGTGCAACACGCCATTGCGCGCATGACCGGCGAGCTGCGTGAACTGATCGGCGGCATCAGCGACAGCGTGACCCAGATCGCCAGCGCCGCCGAACAGTTGTCCGCCGTGACCGAACAGACCAGCGCCGGGGTAAACAGTCAGAAAATCGAAACGGACCAAGTCGCGTCGGCGATGCATGAAATGGCCGCCACCGTGCACGAAGTGGCCCGCAATGCCGAAGACGCGTCGGTTGCCGCCGTCGCAGCCGACCAGCAAGCGCGTGAAGGGGACACGGTCGTGGCTCAGGCCATGGAACAAATCGAACATCTGGCCGCCGAAGTCGAGAAATCCACGGAGGCGATGACGCACCTGCGCCAGGAAAGCGGCAAGATCGGCAGCGTGCTTGATGTCATCAAGTCAGTGTCGCAACAGACCAACCTGCTGGCGCTTAATGCGGCGATTGAGGCCGCCCGTGCAGGCGAAGCCGGGCGCGGCTTTGCCGTGGTGGCCGATGAGGTGCGCAGCCTGGCCCAACGCACTCAGGCCTCCACAGAGGAGATCGAAGAGCTGATCGTTGGCCTGCAAAACGGCACACAGCGGGTGTCTGCAAGCATGGACAACAGCCGCGTGCTGACCGACAGCAGTGTCGAACTGACGCGCCGCGCCGGTGCATCGCTGAGCACCATCACCCGCACGGTGTCGACCATTCAGGGCATGAACCAACAAATCGCCGCCGCCGCCGAACAGCAAAGCAGCGTGGCGCAAGAGATCAATCGCAGCGTGCTCAACGTGCGCGACGTGTCTGAGCAAACGGCCGCCGCCAGCGAAGAAACCGCCTCCTCCAGTGTCGAACTGGCGAGGCTGGGTACTCACCTGCAAGGGCTGGTACGCCGGTTCAAGGTTTAAATCCTGCCGCGAGGGGCTGCTTGCAGCGGCCTACTCGCAACCTCGCTGCTGTTCGGCAGCAACTACACTGCGTGATGGCATAAAGCCTGCGATGTCCATCACACTCTGAGCAACTGCGCCTTCAGTTATGGGGCGCGGCGCCGATGGCCTGATAACCAATAAAAAGACCGCGATACATGGGACAGCCTCTTATGGAGTCGAGTCGGTCAAAAAAAAGGAGCTGCGCCATGTACCGTTGGTTAGCCCACACGCTAGGCAATGTCAGCGTCAATCGTAAACTCAGTCTGGGCTTCGGCCTGGTGTTGCTATTGACGCTGCTGATTACCGCCACAGGCTGGAACGGTCTGGTGTCTGTGATCGACCGCGGCGATAAGCTGGCGAATATTTCTAAAATCATCGCGCTGACCAAAGACTTGCGCATCGCGCGGCTGGATTACGAGCGAGACAGGGGCGAACATGGCCCTGGCGAACTCAACGCCAGTCTGGCCGGGCTGGACGACGCATTGGAGACGTCGCGTCGGCAACTGACGCAGCCAGCAGATATCGAACTGGTGCAACAGCAATTGGCAGCCGTGGCTGACTATCGCCGCGCCGTGGCTGACATCACCCAGGCCACCCAGGCGCGCGAGAACAGCCGAACCCAGCTGGGAGCGACCGCTGACAACGCGGTAGCCAAAGTGGCAGACATCGAAAAAGCCCTGCTGCAAGGCGACAGCGTGGCGCAGTTCAACAGCGTGGTTGAACTGAGCAGACTGCTGCAACAAGCCCGTTTCCAAGTGCGCGGTTACACCTACAGCGCAAAACCGGAGGCCGAACAACCGGCGCTGGACGCAATCGACAACGCCCTCAAAGAAATCGACAGCCTGCCCGCGCGGCTTCCAGGCGAACACATCGCCAACCTGCAACAGGCCAGCCAGTCGCTGCAAAGTTACCGCGCGGCCGTTGCCAGCTTCCGTGACGCTCAGGTCGCCAATACTCAAGTGCTCGAGCGCATGCACGCTCTGGGCAACACGCTGATCGACTTGAGCAAGCAACTCTCGGGCATGCAAACTGCCAAGCGCGACAGTGACAGCCAGCACGCGAAAAACCTGTTGTTCGGCTGCACTGTGCTGGCGCTGCTACTGGGTGCTATCGCGGCCTGGAGCATCACGCGCCAGATTGTGATTCCGCTACGCCAGACCCTGGAAACCGTAGAGCGCGTGGCCGCAGGCGACCTGACACACAACTACGACACACCGCGTCGCGACGAAATGGGCCAGTTGCAACGCGCCGTTCAGCGCATGACCGTGGGCCTGCGGGAGTTGATCAGCGGCATTACCGATGGCGTGACGCAAATCGCCAGTGCGGCCGAGGAACTGTCCGCCGTCACCGAACAGACCAGCGCCGGGGTCAACAGCCAAAAGGTCGAAACCGATCAAGTGGCCACCGCGATGCATGAAATGGCCGCTACCGTGCAGGAAGTAGCGCGCAATGCCGAAGAGGCATCAGAAGCCGCTGTTGCCGCCGATCAACAGGCGCGTGAAGGTGACAAGGTGGTGGGAGAAGCCATCGCCCAGATCGAGAGACTGGCGATTGAAGTCGGTCACTCCACCGAGGCCATGGGCCACCTCAAACGCGAAAGCGACAAGATCGGCAGCGTGCTGGACGTGATCAAATCGGTGGCCCAGCAAACCAACTTGCTGGCCCTCAACGCAGCCATTGAGGCGGCCCGGGCGGGCGAAGCGGGACGCGGTTTTGCCGTGGTGGCCGATGAAGTGCGCAGCTTGGCGCAACGCACCCAGCAATCAACCGAAGAAATCGAAGAACTGATTGCGGGCCTGCAAAGTGGCACCTTGCAAGTCGCCAATAGCATGGACAGCAGCCGCAGCCTGACCGACAGCAGTGTCGAGCTGACCCGCCGCGCGGGTGAGTCGCTGGGCAACATCACACGTACGGTCTCGACGATTCAAGGCATGAACCAGCAGATCGCCGCAGCGGCCGAGCAGCAAAGTGCAGTGGCCGAGGAGATCAACCGCAGCGTCTTGAACGTGCGCGACGTGTCAGAGCAGACCTCGGCAGCCAGTGAGGAAACGGCTGCTTCGAGCATTGAATTGGCGCGACTGGGCACGCATTTGCAAGGGTTGGTGGGCCGTTTCAAAGTGTAGGCCGCTTGCCCTCTGCCGCTGTCACGGGCAGAGGGCAACGTGTACTTACAGCACCTGCCGCAAAAACGCTTGGGCACGCAGGTCTTTTGGCGAATTGAAGAAGTCCTCCGGGGCAGAATCTTCCAGCAACTTGCCATGGTCAAAGAACAGCACGCGGTTCGCCACTTCCCGGGCAAAGCCCATTTCGTGGGTCACGCAGACCATGGTCATGCCTTCCAACGCCAAGGTTTTCATCACGTCCAGCACTTCGCCGACCATCTCCGGGTCGAGCGCCGAGGTGGGCTCGTCAAACAGCATAACCTTGGGTTCCATCGCCAGCGCCCGGGCAATCGCCACCCGTTGCTGCTGCCCGCCCGAGAGGCGCGACGGGTATTCATTGGCTTTCTGGCCGATACCGACCTTTTCCAGCAGTGCACGGGCCTTGGCTTCGCGCTCGACCTTGCCCCGCTTACGCACGACTTTCTGTGCCAGGCACAAGTTTTCAAGCACGGTCATGTGTGGAAACAGGTTGAAATGCTGAAACACCATGCCGACTTCTCGGCGGTAAGCATTTACGTCGGTTTTGGGGTTGGCGAGGTCGACCCCGTCAATGCTGACCGAGCCCGAGTCGAAATCTTCCAGGCCATTCAAGCACCGCAAAAACGTCGACTTGCCCGACCCGGACGGGCCAATCACCACCAGCACTTCGCCCTTGGCGACCGTGGTGCTGACGTTATCCACCGCGCGGACAATCTGCCCACGGGTGTCGAAGACTTTTACCAGTTCGCGGACTTCAATCACTTTGCGCGAGCCTCCGCTCAAAACGGCTGGCCAGGTTGGACAGCGGCAGGTTGATCAACAGGTACAGGCCCGCCACACAGAACAAAATCTCGAACGGCGAGAACGAGGTGGTAATGACTTCGCGCCCGCTCTTGAGCAGCTCGGTAATCGCGATCACCGACACCAGCGAAGTGTCCTTGACCAGGCTGATGAACTGCCCGGCCAGCGGAGGCAGCACGCGTTTAAAGGCTTGCGGCAACACCACGTAACGCATCGACTGGGTGGCATTGAGCCCCAATGAACGCGCCGCTTCGTTTTGCCCGCGGGCAATGGACTGCACGCCAGAACGTATGATTTCAGCCACGTACGCGCCCGTGAACAGCGACAGCGCTGCAATCCCGGCGAACTCGCGGGACAGGTTGAGTACGGTGCCGATGAAGAAGTAGAAGATGAAAATCTGCACCAGCAGTGGCGTACCACGTACCAGCTCGACATACAGCGTCGACAGGTCGCGTAGGGTCGGGTTATTCGACAGCCTGCACAGGCCGGTGGTCAGGCCAATGATCAGCCCCAGCACCCCCGAGACCAGCGACAACCACACCGTGGTCCACAACCCCAGCAGCAAAGGGCCAGCGGCCCAATGTCGGGTGACGCCAATCACATCGCCTTCGGCAACGTCGTCGCCCTCAGCCAGTTGCACGCTGTTATCGGCCACCGTCAGGCGTTGTTCGGTGCCATCGTCGGCGCGCAAGACCACTTCGGCCTGATCGCCTTTGCGTACCAGTTCAATCACCGTCGAGGTTTCAGCTGCCCGCTGAGCTTCCTCCGCCTGATAGACGAAGTACTGCGGGACTCGGTTCCAGCGCCACTCGTAGGACATCAGCGAGGTGGCGTAATACAGCGCGCCAGCCAGGCCGATAAGCACCAGCACGGTCAACACATGCCAGGGCCACTGTGCTTTTTTTTGTTTGATCACGTTGCAATATTTCCGTCGAGGTCAGCGCGGCAGACTGTGTGAAGTCGCTGCCGCAGGCTGCGATGGGCTGCGCGCCAGCCCAGGTGTCAGAAGGCCCTCGGGCCTTATCGCAGCCTTGGGCAGCGACTACAGGAGACCGCGTTTATTCCATGTCCTTGAGCCAAGTGGTGTCTTTGAACCACTTGTCATGGATACGATCGTAGGTGCCGTCTTCGTGGATCTGGTGCAGGAAGTTATTAATGAAGTTGATGCTGTCGTAGTCGCCTTTCTTCAGGCCGAAGGCCAACGGCTCGTAGGTGAAGGGCTGATCGAGGAACACCAGTTTGCCGTCACCGAACTTGTTAACGGCCACCACGTTGTAAGGCGCGTCGTAAACAAAGGCATCGGCCTTGCCGTTAACCACGTCCAGCACACCTTCAGGCTCATTGTCATAGCCGTGATACTGGGCCTTGGACATCAGCTTTTTGGCGATCATTTCGCCCGTGGTGCCCAACTTCGAGGTCAGGCGGTATTGCGGATCGTTGAGGTCTTTGTAGCTCTTGACCTTGTCAGCCAGTTCCTTGCGGATCAGCAGGGTCTGACCGACCACGATGAAGGGTTCGCTGAAGTTCAGGCGCAGGTTGCGCTCCTGAGTCAGGGTCATGCCGCTGCCGATCATGTCGAACTTATTGGTCATCAACGCCGGGATAATGCCGTCATAGCCGGTGGAAACCAGCTCCAGCTTGACGCCCATGGACTTGGCCATGGCTTTGAGCAAGTCGACTTCGAAACCAATGATCTGACCGCGTTTGTTGGTCATTTCGAACGGCATGTAAGTCGGGTCCATGCCCACCTTCAACGTACCGCGTTTGACCGCATCATCAATAGCGCCTGCGTGGGCTGCGCTGACCGCCAGTAGTGCAGTGACACCGAACATCAGTTTCGACAGAAACTTCTTCATCATCAACTCCCCGGAAACTACTTAAAAAAGGCGTTGGCCAACGGCGGGCCCGATACTCAAAGCCAACACAGCCGGGCATTCGCCCACTCGGAGACGGATGCTAACTCAGAGCAGAGGGAGCACAAAGGTTTTGCGTAAGAAAAGCGTTGTGCGCATCGGGATATATATCCGCGATTGCTGTTGAACATAGCGCCATGGCCTGTGCGATAACCAAAAAAAACCCCACCGAAGTGGGGTTTGTCTGCATCAGGCGGCCGGTTGTAACGGCAACAGCGGCGCATGAGGGTCGGCGGCGATCGACTCGCGCCAGGCATTGAGCCAGTCTTCGTGGCCTTCGTCCCACACCAACGCGTGCAAGCGTGCCAGAGCAACAGGGTCGCTCAGCAGCGCCATGCGCTCGTTGTTGTTAAGCCCGCCAGGCCCCACTTTCAAGGCATGACGCACCCGCTCGGCACGCAACCACTCAATCGGTTCGGCCTGACGGTGACGCGAGGTCGCCAGTGCACAAGCCAACGCGTTCTGCTGCGGGTCCACTACGGAACGGATAAACCCGTCGTGCAACGCGTGGTAACGATTTTCGTGGGTGTATTCGGCGGTGGCCGACAATTCACGGGGCGGCGCATATTCCTCAGGGATCAGGAACAGGCTGGCGTCACGGGACTTGAGGCCCAGCTTCACCCGGCTGGAAATCACCGACACCGGAATCGACAACATCAACGAGCCCACAATCGGCACCAGCCACCACAGGAAGCTCGGGTTCAACCACAACACCAACGCTGCCCAGGCCGCACCCAGCAGGGTTTGCGGACCATGGCGGCGCACGGCTTCGCTCCAGGGCGTAGAGTCATCGTCACGTTGTGGCGAGTTCCACGTCGCGGCCCAGCCCAAGAAAGCGGCCAATACGAAACGGGTGTGGAAGATCATGCGCACCGGCGCCAGCAGCATGGAGAACAACATCTCCAGAAGCATCGACAGCGTGACTTTGAACTTGCCGCCAAACTGCTTCGCGCCTTTGGCCCAGATCAGGATGATGCTCAGCAACTTGGGCAAAAACAGCAGCACGATGGTGGTCGAGAACAACGCCACGGCTTTTTCCGGGTGCCATTGAGGCCACAACGGATACAGCTGACGCGGTTCCATAAAGTACTGCGGTTCCATCAGCGTGTTGACCGCCAACAACGCTGTCGACAGCAGCAAGAAGAAGAACCACAGCGGCGCCGACAGGTATGACATCACGCCCGTCAGGAACACGGCCCGGTGAACCGGGTGCATGCCTTTGACCAGGAACAGACGGAAATTCATCAAGTTACCGTGGCACCAGCGACGGTCGCGCTTGAGTTCGTCCAGCAAGTTCGGCGGCAATTCTTCATAACTGCCCGGCAAGTCGTAGGCAATCCACACGCCCCAACCCGCACGGCGCATCAACGCGGCTTCAACAAAGTCGTGGGACAGAATCGCACCCGCAAACGCACCTTTACCCGGCAATGGCGCGAGGGCGCAATGCTCGATAAAAGGCTTCATGCGGATGATGGCGTTGTGGCCCCAGTAGTGGGATTCACCCAACTGCCAAAAGTGCAGACCGGCCGTAAACAGAGGGCCGTAGACCCGCGTGGCGAACTGCTGCATGCGCGCATACAGCGTGTCCATGCCCGACGCCCGTGGCGCGGTCTGAATGATCCCCGCGTCCGGCGTGGCTTCCATCAAGCGCACCAGGCTGGTCAGGCATTCGCCGCTCATCACGCTGTCCGCGTCGAGCACCACCATGTACTTGTAATCGCCGCCCCAGCGACGGCAGAAGTCGTCGAGGTTGCCGCTTTTACGTTTCACACGGCGACGGCGACGGCGATAGAAAATCCGCCCGAAGCCTTCGGTCTCGAGGCACACGTCAAGCCAGGCTTGCTGTTCAGCCACGCAGATGTCGGGGTCGTTACTGTCACTGAGGACGAAGAAATCGAAACGGTCCAGGTCACCGGTGGCCGCCACTGATTCGTAGGTCGCACGCAAACCGGCAAACACGCGGGTCACGTCTTCGTTACAGATCGGCATGACCAAGGCGGTGCGGGCGTCTTGCGGGATCGGCTCATTGCCGGCGCTGGCGCCCGAGATGCGGTACTTGTCATGACCGGTCAACAGTTCCAGAAAACCCATCAGGGCCGTCCAGAAACCCGCCGACACCCAGCAAAACAGAATCCCGAACAGAATCAGGATGCTGGTTTGCAGCGCATACGGCAGCACCTGTTGCGCGGTTTGCAGCAACGGCTGATGAATCACTTCGTCCAGATCGACAAACGACCAGCCCTGGTACGGCATGATGCCTTTCATGTACCAGCCAGCGACGATGGTCTGGCCGAGCATCAGGATCAGCAAGATATAACGGCGGATAGACCCCACCGTACGCCAGCGCGCCTTGGGCAACACGCGTTCATCTTTCGGCGGTGCGGGTGGGTTGCTGCGCCCGGTCAGACGCCGCCAGCCACGGACCAGAATGTTGGTGCGCCACGGCTCGGGCACCACTTTGGTGCGACGAATCGGCGGCGTGGCCTTGAGCATGACCCGGCCACTGGCATCGACGCCGAGCATTTCGGCGTCTTCCAGGGCTTGAGCCGTGCTGAGCTTCAGGCGCGAACCCACCGACGCCTGAGCGGCCTCGGCGGTGTTCGCGTCAGGACGGGCCGAGAGGCGCTCATGCAACTCCTCGAAGGATGCGCAGTTCGCCAGTTCGGCGCGCTGCTCATCGCTCAGCGGAAGGTGCGCCAGGTACTCGCTGAGCGAGACTGACTGTGCTTGAGCATTACTCATCGGCTGGCAACTGGTAGCTCCAGGTCTCGGTCAAAACCTTTTCAGTCTTGACTGGCGCTGGGGTGGCAGGGGCAGCCTCGCCCGCAGGCGCTTTGGCGTCTTTGGCTTTTTGCTGGTCTTTCTTTTCCTGAGCCTTGGCGGCGGCTTTTTCAGCCTTGGTCAACGGAGCCGCCGGGGCAGGCTCTTCATCTTTGACCAGCGCGGCACGCAGCTCGGTGGATTTGCCCGGGTCTTTGACCTTCAGGCGCAGCGTCAAACGCCAGCCCTTGGTTTCCGGGTTGTAGCGCAGGTTGTTTTCCACCAGCTCGGCGTTGTCGCCCACGCTGACTTGACTGCGTACGGCGGCGTCTGCAGGCAGCTTCTCAAGGGACGGGCCTTCGAAGTCGATCAGGTACGCCACGCTGCCGTCCGGTTGACGGATCAGGTTGGACTGCTTGACGTCACCGGTCGAACGCAGCGTTTGCTGGGCCCAGGCGCTGTCTTTAGGGTGCAGGGCGGCTTCGTCCATCGTCCAGTGCAGGCGATAGGCGAAATCGAAAGGCTTGAGCGGCTCAGGCTGGGTTTCCGGGCTCCAGAAAGCAACGATGTTGTCGTTGGTCTCGTCAGCGGTCGGAATTTCGACCAGGTCCACCGTACCTTTGCCCCAGTCACCCTGTGGCTCGATCCAGGCACTTGGACGCTTGTGGTAGTTGTCGTCAAGGTCTTCGTAATGGCTGAAATCACGGCCGCGTTGCAGCAGGCCAAAGCCCAGCGGGTTTTCAACCGAGAAGTTGCTCACTGACAAATGTTTCGGGTTGTTCAGCGGACGCCAGATCCACTCACCGTTACCGGCATGAATGGCCAGACCCGACGAGTCATGCAGTTCGCGGCGGTAGTTGAGGACCTTCGACGGCTGATTGGCGCCGAACAGGTACATGCTGGTCAACGGAGCGATGCCCAGCTTGCCGACTTTGTCACGCAGGAACATTTGCGCTTTGACGTCGACCACCGTGTCGACACCCGGCCGCAGTGTGAAGCGATATGCGCCGGTCGCACGTGGCGAATCCAGCAGGGCGAAAATCACCAAGTGCTTGTCACCGGCTTTCGGGCGTTCAATCCAGAACTCGGTGAAACGCGGAAATTCTTCGCCGGACGGCAAGGCCGTGTCGATCGCCAGACCACGGGCCGAGAGGCCGTAGGTTTGGTCCTTACCGACAACACGGAAATAACTGGCGCCGAGCATGGTCAGGACTTCGTCCTGCTTATCGGCTTTGTTCAGTGGATACAGGACACGGAAGCCTGCCCAACCGAGGTTCTCGGTGGCTTTAGGGTCAAATTGCACATCGCCGAAATCGAAACGACTGGCGTCGTACTTGATCTCTTCCACCTTGGTGGCGGTGACTTCGTTGATTTTCACCGGTGTGTCGAAATGCATGCCCTGGTGATAGAACGACAATTTGAAAGGCGTTTTGTCGTCAGCCCACTGCGCTTTCTCGTTGCGGAAACGAATCTTCTGGTAGTCCGCGAACTTCATGTCGCGGAATTCGTTAGGCAGATTGCTGCGCGGAGCCTGGTACTTCTGCTCGGCGAGGGTTTTAGCCTCCGCCGCCACGTCATCCAGACTGAATGCCCACAGTTGACCCGCACCGAACAAGCAAAAGAGCGCAGAGCCCGTCACCAGTGCGTTGCGTAACCGCTTGGCAGACTTTTTTGGTGCATTAAAGGGACTAACAATCACGAGCAAACCTCGCCGAATACAGATGATGAAACCAACCGCCAGCGATTGAATGCCGGGTTGGCGAGCACTGTTCCGACCTTCAAAGGAATGAATGATTCCCCGAACGCATCGGATTAGTCTCTGTGTAGCGCGCGATTATCTAGTAGGCCGCGTTACAACGCATCTAGTGTCAGCAAGTATTTGTGCTTAAAAAACCCTGTTTTCTGACGAAAACGCGTTTTTTCAGGGTTTTAGGTTTGTAGCAGAAATGTCACAGGGCCATCATTGACCAAATGGACCTGCATATCGGCACCAAATTGTCCTGATGCCACGTTCGTGTGCAACCGCTTTGCTTCGTCCAGCAGGTGGTTAAACAACGACTCGGCCAGGCCTGGCGGCGCGGCCGTAGAGAAACTCGGCCGCAGCCCGCTTTTGGTGTCGGCGGCCAGTGTGAACTGAGACACCAGCAGCAAACCGCCACCGATATCCATCAGTGACAGGTTCATTTTGCCTTCGGCATCGCTGAACACGCGGTAATTGAGCAGCTTGTGCAACAGCTTGGCGGCATTGGCCTCGGTGTCGCCGGGTTCGACGGCCACCAGCACCATCAAACCCTGATCAATCGAACCGACTGTCTCCCCCGCCACGTCAACCCGCGCGCCGGTAACCCGTTGTAAAAGCCCCTTCATGCTTCATCCGGTTGCAGGTTGAGCAAACGACGCGCCATCTCATCGGTGGCCCTGACCAGTGCATCGGTAATACCAGGTTCAGTGGCCGAATGCCCTGCTTCGCGGATGATTTGCAGCTCGCTGTCCGGCCAGGCCTGGTGCAGCGCCCATGCGTTATCCAGCGGGCAGATCACGTCATAACGGCCATGCACGATCACACCGGGCAAATGCGCGATTTTGTGCATGTCGCGAATCAGTTGGTTGGGTTCAAGGAAGGCGTTGTTGGTGAAGTAATGGCATTCAATGCGCGCAATCGACAACGCGCGCTGGGTCTCACAAAAACGGTCTACTACCTGCGGATTGGGCCGCAGGGTGGCCGTGCGCCCTTCCCATGTCGACCAGGCTTTGGCGGTGTGCAGTTGCGCGATCTGATCATTGCCGGTCAGGCGCTTGTAATAAGCCGAGAGCAAATCATGGCGTTCGTCTTCAGGGATAGGCGCCAGGTAGTCTTCCCAATAATCGGGAAACAGTCGGCTAGCCCCTGCCTGGTAGAACCATTCAATTTCTTGTGGCCGGGCCAGAAAGATTCCGCGCAGAATCAGCCCATGCACTCGGTCCGGGTGGCTTTGGGCGTAGGCAAGTGCCAGCGTAGAGCCCCACGAACCACCGAACAGCACCCATTTGTCGATCCCCAGATGCGAGCGAATACGCTCCATGTCGGCGACCAAATCCCACGTGGTGTTGTTTTCAAGGCTGGCGTGCGGTGTGGAGCGCCCGCACCCGCGCTGGTCGAACGTGATGATGCGGTACTTGTTGGGGTCGAAATAACAACGACTGTTGGCATCGCAGCCCGAGCCCGGGCCCCCATGGATGAAGACCACCGGCAGGCCATCTGGCGTGCCGCTTTCATCGACATAAAGAACATGCGGCTCATCGACAGCCAGATCGTGCCGGGCGTAGGGTTTGATCTGCGGGAACAAGGTCTGCATTGCGCACTCCATGGGGTTGAGGTCATCCCTGGGGGGACTTCAAAAATGTTGCCGTCCGGCATCATAAACCCGATTCGCGGCAATGAGCATGTCCTTATAGAAACAAGGGTTGAAGATCAGCGGCGTTTCCCTGCCGCGCTCCCCAACCCCGTCTATCTTCCTGATGCTTGTGGCTGAGGCCCTGTGAATTCAGGCACGCCCATAGCGCGCCTGTCCCCACGCAATAATCCGCTCCAGCAATTGCCTCAGCACCACCTGCGTGGGCTTCGCCAGATCTTCGCGGTAATCAAACGGTTCAAACTCCTCCATATACGTACTCTGGGCCAACTCCAGTTGCACGGCATGAATGTTGGCAGCCGGGTTCCCGTAATGGCGGGTGATGTGCCCTCCCTTGAAGCGCCCGTTCAGCACATGGCTGTATTGAGGGTGCTGCGCGCAAATTGCTTCCAGATCGCTGGCCAGTTGCGGATCACAACTGGCGCCATTAAATGTTCCCAGGTTGAAATCCGGCAGTTTGCCGTCAAACAAATGCGGGATAAATGAACGGATCGAGTGCGCATCAAACAGCAATGCATAGCCAAACTCGTCCTTCAGCCGCGCCAGCTCTTGCTGCAAGGTCTGGTGATAGGGCTTCCAGATCTGCTCAAGGTACGTGGCCCGCTCTGTCTTTGAAGGCGCCAGCCCTTCGCGAAACAACGGCACTCCGGTAAACAGCGTGTCCGGAAACAAACCCGTGGTCGCGCCAACGTACATCGGTGCATCGTCCTGCGGGCGGTTGAGGTCAATCACGAAACGCGAATACTCGGCCGCCAGCGTGCTGGCCCCCAGCTCGGTTGCAAACTCATAGAGCTTGGGGATGTGCCAGTCCGTGTCCGGCAGGCTGAGCGCCTCGGGGATTAACCCGGCCCGGACCTCAGGCATCAGGCGCAGCCCCGCGTGGGGCATGCTGATCAGCAATGGCACGCGGCCTTGTTTGAATGTCAGAACCTTCTCCACACGCCTTTCTCCTAAAGCACTACGTCGGCGCCGTTGCGCACGACACGTTTGTCCAGATCGCCACCCAGCCAGTACGCCAGATCCGCCGGACGATCAATGTTCCAGGCCACGAAATCGGCCACTTTTCCCGGTTCCAGCGAACCATGGGTCTCGCCCATGCCCAGCGCCGTGGCCGCGTGCAACGTGACGCCGGCCAACGCTTCTTCAGGCGTCATGCGAAACAGCGTGCAGGCCATGTTCATCATCAAACGCAATGACAACGCAGGCGAGGTGCCGGGGTTGAGGTCGCTGGCAATGGCGATGCTCACACCGTGCTTGCGCAGAGCTTCCATCGGCGGCAGCTGGGTTTCACGCAGGAAATAAAACGCACCCGGCAGCAGCACCGCGACCGTACCGGACGCGGCCATGGCCATGGCGTCTTCTTCGGTCATGAACTCCAGATGATCCGCCGACAACGCCTGATAACGTGCTGCAAGGCTGGAACCGTGCAGCGACGACAGTTGCTCTGCATGCAGCTTGACCGGCAATCCCAAGGCCTGCGCAACCTTGAACACACGCTCCACCTGCGCCGGGGAAAACGCCAGGTATTCACAGAACGCATCCACCGCGTCCACCAACCCTTCAGCCGCCAACGCGGGCAGCATTTCATTACAGATCAGGTCAATGTAGTCGTCCGCGCGGTCCTTGAACTCCGGCGGTAACGCATGCGCCGCCAGACAGGTGCTGCGTACCGTGACCGGCAGCGTTTGGCCCAGGCGGCGAATCACCCGCAAGATTTTGCGCTCGCTTTCAAGACTTAAGCCGTAGCCGGATTTGATTTCGACGCTGGTCACCCCTTCGCGCAATAAACACATCAGCCGCTGACGTGCGCTGGCGAACAATTCCTCCTCGCTGGCTGCACGGGTTGCACGCACAGTGCTGGCGATTCCGCCCCCTGCTGCCGCAATTTCGGCATAACTCACGCCTTGCAGGCGCTGTTCGAACTCGCCGCTGCGGTTACCGCCAAACACCGTGTGCGTGTGGCAATCGATCAGCCCCGGTGTCACCCACGCACCTTCTAGGCCATAGGTGTGACTGTACGCACCTTGCGGAGCGTGCAACCGAGGGCCGATCCACTCAATGAAGCCTTCACAGGTAACAATGGCTGCGTCCTCAATGATCGAGTACGCACCACCGGCCATGGTTGCGACATTGCAGTGTTGCCAAAGCGTTTTCATTCACTCACTCCGCAGTTAATCGTTGGGATCAGGACAACTCAGGCTGGGGTTTGACCGCATGCGCAGCCAACGGTTTTACCCACAACCGGTACGCCACGACCAGGAATGCAATCCAGACTGCGCCCACAATCAGTGCCGCACGGGTGTCAGGGAAATAGCCCAACACGCCGAAGATAAACACCATAAACACGGTGGCCGCGATTGGAGCATACGGCCAGAACGGCACCGGGAACTTGAGCTGTGCCACTTCTTCGGCCGTCATCGAGCGGCGCATGGCGATTTGCGTGACCAGAATCATCAGCCACACCCACACCGTGGCGAACGTCGCAATCGAGGCAATCACCAGGAAGATGTCTTCCGGGATCAGGTAGTTCAGCACCACACCGGCCAGCAACGTCACACCCATCACCAGCACAGTCATCCACGGCACGCCATGGCGCGAGATCTGCGCGAAGCCTTTGGGTGCCTGGCCTTGCTGGGCCAGGCCAAACATCATGCGACCCGCCCCGAAGATGTCACTGTTGATTGCCGACACCGCCGCTGTAATCACCACAATGTTCAGGATCGTCGCTGCCGAGCTGATGCCCAGGCTGTCGAAAATTTGTACAAACGGGCTGCCCTGGCTGCCGATCTGCGTCCAAGGGTAAATGGCCATCAGCACGAACAGGGTCAGCACGTAGAACAGCAAAATACGCAACGGCACAGCATTGATGGCTTTCGGGATGACACGTTGCGGGTCTTTGGCCTCGCCAGCTGTGATGCCAATGATTTCAATACCGCCAAAGGCAAACATCACCACGGCAAACGAGGCAATCAACCCGCCTACGCCGTTGGGCATAAACCCGCCGAACGACCACAAATTGCTGATCCCGGTAGCTGCGGCGTCTGCACTGCCCGCGCTGCCGATGCCAAACAGCATGATGCCGAAACCGGCCAGGATCATCGCGACGATAGCGGCAACTTTGAGCAGCGACAGCCAAAACTCCATCTCACCAAAGACTTTGACGCTGCACAGGTTCAGGCCGCCAATCAGCAGCACGATGCCCAGCACCCAGATCCAGCGCGCCACGTCGGGGAACCAGAACCCCATGTAAATGCCGAACGCCGTGATGTCGGCCAGGCACACGATGATCATTTCAAATGCGTAGGTCCAGCCAAGGATAAACCCCGACATCGGTCCCAAATAAGTACTGGCGTAATGGCCAAACGACCCTGAAACCGGATCGCGCACGGCCATTTCGCCCAATGCGCGCATAACCATGAACACGGCCGCGCCACCTATCAGGTACGCCAGCAAAACCGCTGGCCCGGCCATCTGAATGGCCGCCGCCGAACCGTAAAACAAACCCGTCCCGATCGCTGAACCCAGCGCCATGAAACGGATGTGGCGAGCCGTCAGCCCGCGCTTCAAACCTTGAGCTTGCTTGTGCATTTCGCGCGTCCTTAATTATTTTTGTCGGCGCACACCACCGCACAGAGGGCTAAACGCCCTCTGCGGCGACGTGATTACAGGCTTGGCAGAATCCGCGCAGGCACCAGCGCGTTCAGGCAACGCGACGCCAGCAATTGCATGGCTGCATCAATGTCAGGGGCGAAGAAACGGTCTTTTTCATAGAACGCCACTTTTTCACGCAACGTGGTGCGTGCGATTTCCAGCTTCGGAGAGGTTTTCAGGCCATCGCGCAAGTCGAGTCCCTGACAGGCCGCCAGCCACTCAACAGCCAATACACCGCGCACGTTTTCAGCCATTTCCCACAAACGCTTGCCCGCAGCAGGTGCCATAGACACGTGGTCTTCCTGATTGGCCGACGTCGGAATGCTATCGACACTGTGGGGGTGGGACAACGCCTTGTTCTCGCTGGCCAACGCGGCGGCGGTCACTTGAGCAATCATAAAACCGGAGTTGACCCCGCCATTGGCCACCAGGAACGGCGGCAATTGCGACATGTGCTTGTCCATCATCAGCGAGATGCGACGCTCGCTCAGCGAGCCAATTTCAGCGATGGCCAGCGCCATGTTGTCGGCAGCCATGGCCACGGGCTCGGCATGGAAATTACCCCCGGAAATCACGTCGCCCTGCTCGGCGAACACCAGCGGGTTATCCGAAACCGCATTGGCTTCGATGCCCAGCACTTCGGCCGCCTGACGGAACTGGGTCAGGCAAGCGCCCATGACCTGCGGCTGACAGCGCAGCGAGTACGGGTCCTGGACCTTGTCGCAGTTCTTGTGGGACAGCGACACTTCGCTGCTTTCACCCAGCAGGTCGCGATAAATGGCTGCTGCATCTATTTGCCCACGCTGGCCACGCGCTGCGTGAATGCGCGGGTCGAACGGCGAGCGTGAACCCAACACCGCTTCAACCGTCAGGCCGCCACAGGCCATGGCAGCGGCAAACAGGTCTTCGCCTTCAAACAAGCCACGCAACGCAAATGCGGTGGACACTTGCGTACCATTGAGCAACGCCAGCCCTTCTTTGGCAGCGAGCGTCAGCGGCTCCAGACCGGCCTGTTTCAAGGCAGTGCGTGCGTCCAGCCACTCACCTTTGTAGCGCGCTTTGCCTTCGCCCAGCAGCACCAGCGACATGTGCGCCAATGGCGCCAGGTCGCCCGATGCACCCACGGATCCCTTGAGCGGAATGTGCGGATACACCTCGGCGTTGATCAGGGCGATCAATGCGTTGATCACCACGCGGCGGATACCCGAGAAGCCGCGACTCAGGCTATTGACCTTGAGCACCATGATCAGGCGCACCAGGTCGTCACTGATCGGCTCGCCAATCCCCGCAGCGTGGGACAACACCAGAGAACGCTGAAGGTTTTCGAGGTCATCACTGGCGATTTTCGTCGATGCCAAGAGCCCGAAACCGGTGTTGATACCGTAGGTGGTACGGTTTTGCGCAAGGATCTGTTCAACACACGCAACACTGGCATCGATCTGCGCCGATGCGCTTTCATCCAGCGTGAGGGCCACTGGCTGCTGATAAATGTCACGCAGCTGGGCAAGGCTCAATTGGCCGGGAATCAGGTTTAACTCAAGCACGTTAATACTCCTTCACGCGTGTTGATAAATGACGTTTTTATTGTGGGCTGACGTGCTCGCAGGGGGACGCATCCACGCCTGCGCACGCGCGTCATCAACATACGGCTTAGCCGTTAATCATCGGCAGGTTCAAACCCTGCTCGTTGGCGCAGTCAATGGCGATGTCGTACCCCGCGTCGGCGTGGCGCATCACCCCGGTGGCCGGGTCGTTGTGCAGCACGCGGGCAATGCGTTCGGCCG
>NZ_NQKI01000018.1 GCF_002269125.1 Pseudomonas lundensis
GGCGGGCAGGGCAACCTTGCGTTCAGCGCTGAACAGGCCTTCGGCGCTGAGCTTTTCTTTCAGTGCCTCAAAGGCCAACCGCAGCGCGCCGTCACCCGCGGGTTCAACGGTATCGAGGATCAGTTGGTAATCGCCCCGGCCTTCGAATAACGACACCTTGCCGCGCACCTTGACCGCCAGGCCGTCTTTTAATGCTTGGCGCACGCGGGCAGCATTGTTGCGAAACAGCGCGCAGCGCACCTGAGCGCCGCTGTCTTTGAGTGTGAAATACACGTGGCCGGACGCCGGGCGGGCGAGGTTGGAGATTTCGCCTTCGACCCAGATGTTGCTGAACACGTCTTCGAGCAACACCCGGGCTCGGCCGTTGAGCTGGCTGACGGTCAGGACTTCGCGGTCGAGATTGAGTCTTGCAAAGGGGTCTTTAATCATGTCGGCCATCATAAGGGCGGATTGTTATGACTGCACGTATCTGGTTACAGTCCGCGCACTAAAAACAAGGAAGTTGCCCCATGGATCTGCCTTATACCGGGAGCGAGTGGCTGTTGCTGGAGCTGGCCATTGCACTGGCGTACATCGTGTTTGGCGTAGCCGGGTTCGGCACGGCGCTGGTGGCGGGACCGCTGTTGATCCTGTGCCTTCCCCTGTCGAAAATAATCCCGCTACTGGTGTTGCTTGATTGTGTAGCGGCATTTGGCAATTGGTTGCCTGCGCGTCGCGACGTGGCGCGTCTCGAACTTTTACGTTTACTCCCTTGTATGGCGTTGGGTTGTGTTGTCGGGGTGGTGTTTCTGCTGAACCTCAAGTCAGATTTATTACTGCTGCTGATGGGAATATTCATCAGCGCGTATGCGGTTTATAGCTTGGCCGTGAAGGTACGGCCGAAGCACGTGCCTGCCGGTTGGGCGATTCCGACCGGCACCGTGGGCGGATTATTTGGTGCATTGTTTGGCAGCGGTGGCTTTTTGTATGCGCTGTACCTCAATGCACGTTTGCCCATAGAGGCGGCGCGGGCCACGCAAAGTGCGTTGATCAGTTGCAGCACGGTGGTGCGCCTGAGCTTGTTTGTGATTGCCGGGGTGTACGCCGATGGCGCTCTGCTGCTATTGGCCGTGTGTCTGTTACCGGCAATGGCGCTTGGGCTATGGGCAGGGCGACGACTGACGCGCAAATTGTCCCGCGAGGCCTTTGTGCGACTGGTGACATGGCTGGTGCTGGCCAGCGGCATCGCGCTGATCGTCCGCTACTTGAGCGCTTGACCTCAGGGGATCAGGCTTTAAGCTGCGCCCCCTGAGACCCAGCAGCCTGCGCCAGTGTTTACACTTTTGGCTTTGTTTTCTTTTTTATACGTGTCGTTTGTCATGAATTCGCAAAGCATCATCGTCCCCAAAATATCCACCTTGCCGGTTCATGAGCCGCGCGCCCGCGCGATCGTGCGCTGGTTGGTGCGCAAGAACATCATTGAGGAAGCCCTGACCACGTGCGGCCGCACCGGCAACGGCATGGCCCATGCGATCGCGCCGGGGGCTGCCGACGTCGTGCTTCATCCCGAGGCGCTGCCGTTCGCGGAACCGGTCAATGGCCTGGAAATCATTACCAAGCGCTGCATCTATACCCCGGCCAAGGGGTTTCTTGAAGAGGCCGGATGCGCCGAGTGCCGCAAGGAAGTCGGTGAGGCGTTGTTCGAAAGCCTTGAAGACTGGATGCCGGGGCGTACAGACAACTTCACGTGCCCGTTATGTGGCCATGAAGATGACATCAATGGCTTCCTGTTCTTGCAGCCGTGCGCGTTCTCCAATCTGGGGTTCATCTTTAATAATTGGGCCGAAGCGGGTTTCAAGCAGAGCTTCCTGGATGAATTTGCTGACTGGCTGGATCAGCCGGTGGCGTGGGTGAAGGTGGAGCTTTAACGCTTGTGCCGGTGCCAGGGCGTTTTTCTGCCTTGGGAGTCAGCAAATCATTGACCCTTAGCGCAAAACTCTCTAAAGGTTTCCGTTGAGCCGCACAGGTGTTTTAAGTACAATGGCGCGCTTCCATTTTCCCGCTCGGGAGCCCCAGCGATGCTGCGTATCAGCCAAGAAGCACTCACCTTCGATGACATCCTTCTCGTCCCCGGTTATTCCGAGGTTCTCCCGAACGAAGTCAGCCTCAAGACTCGTTTGACCCGTGGCATTGAACTGAATATTCCGCTGGTTTCCGCCGCAATGGACACCGTAACTGAAGCCCGTCTGGCAATCGCCATGGCTCAGGAAGGCGGTATCGGTATCATCCACAAGAACATGACCATCGAGCAGCAAGCTCACGAAGTCCGCAAGGTCAAGCGCTTCGAAGCCGGTGTGGTTAAAGAGCCCATCACGATCGAGGCGGATGCAACCGTCCGTGAATTGCTCGAACTGACCCGTCAGCACAACATCTCCGGCGTTCCGGTCCTGCAAAATGGCGACCTGGTCGGTATCGTGACCTCCCGTGACGTGCGCTTTGAAAACCGTCTGGAAGCCTCCGTACGCGATGTGATGACGCCTAAAGAGCGTCTGGTCACCGTCAAGGAAGGTGCCGACAAAGAAGAAGCCCGCGAGCTGTTGCACAAGCACCGCATCGAGCGCGTCCTGATCGTTGACGACAAATTTGCCCTCAAAGGCATGATGACCGTTAACGACATCGAAAAAGCCAAGGCTTACCCGTTGGCCAGCAAGGACGATCAAGGTCGTCTGCGTGTGGGCGCTGCGGTCGGCACCGGCAAAGACACCGCCGATCGCGTTGCAGCGCTGGTTGCTGCCGGCGTAGACGTTGTCGTTGTTGATACCGCGCACGGTCACTCCAAAGGTGTGATCGACCGCGTACGTTGGGTCAAGCAGAACTTCCCTGAGGTTCAGGTGATTGGCGGCAACATCGCCACCGGCGCTGCGGCGCTGGCGCTGGCCGAAGCGGGCGCTGACGCGGTCAAGGTCGGTATCGGCCCAGGCTCGATCTGCACCACCCGTATCGTGGCCGGTGTTGGCGTTCCGCAAATCAGCGCGATTGCCAATGTGGCTGCTGCCCTTGAAGGCACTGGCGTTCCCCTGATCGCCGATGGCGGCATCCGTTTCTCGGGTGACCTGTCCAAGGCCATCGTGGCCGGTGCGTCCTGCGTGATGATGGGTTCGATGTTTGCCGGTACTGAAGAAGCACCGGGCGAGATCGAGCTGTTCCAGGGTCGCTCGTACAAGGCCTATCGCGGCATGGGTTCGCTGGGTGCGATGTCGCAGTCTCAGGGTTCGTCTGACCGTTACTTCCAGGACTCTTCTGCGGGTGCCGAGAAGCTGGTGCCGGAAGGCATCGAAGGTCGCGTACCGTACAAAGGCTCGCTGACAGCGATCATTCACCAACTGATGGGCGGTCTGCGTTCTTCGATGGGTTACACCGGCAGCGCCGACATCGAGCAAATGCGTACCAAGCCAGAGTTCGTGCGTATCACAGGTGCCGGCATGGCTGAATCTCACGTCCATGACGTGCAGATCACCAAGGAAGCGCCAAACTATCGCGTAGGTTGATAGTTATCGCACCCAGGCCAGTGCCGGGTGCGATGCGAATTAAGTAACCGGGGCTGTTTGATTCAGCCCCGTGTCGTTTCTGAAATTAATCGAGATTTTGTCATGGCCCTCGACATTCACGCTCACCGCATCCTGATCCTGGACTTCGGTTCCCAGTACACCCAGCTGATTGCCCGCCGCGTGCGCGAGATCGGTGTTTACTGCGAACTGCACCCGTTCGACATGGACGACGCCGCGATCCGCGAGTTCGCCCCAAAAGGCATCATCCTGGCAGGCGGCCCGGAGTCGGTTCACGAAGCCAACAGCCCGCGCGCACCGCAGGCCGTGTTCGATCTGGGCGTACCGGTATTCGGCATCTGCTACGGCATGCAGACCATGGCCGAGCAACTGGGCGGCAAGGTTGAAGGTTCCGAGCTGCGTGAGTTCGGTTATGCCCGTGTAGACGTAGTCGGTAAAAGCCGCCTGCTCGACGGCATTGAAGACCACATCGACTCCGACGGCCTGTTCGGCCTGGACGTATGGATGAGCCACGGTGACAAAGTCACCAAAATGCCTTCTGACTTCCACATTCTGGCCAGCACCCCGAGCTGCCCGATTGCCGGTATGTTCAACGACGAACGCGGCTACTACGGCGTTCAGTTCCACCCGGAAGTGACCCACACCAAGCAGGGCGGCCGCATCCTGTCGCGCTTCATCCTCGACATCTGCGGCTGTGAAGCCCTGTGGACGCCATCGAAGATCGCTGAAGACGCCATCGCCAACATCCGTTCCCAGGTAGGCTCCGACAACGTGTTGCTCGGTCTGTCGGGCGGTGTGGACTCCTCGGTCGTGGCGGCCTTGCTGCATAAGGCCATTGGCGACCAACTGACCTGTGTGTTCGTCGACAACGGCCTGCTGCGCCTGCACGAAGGCGAGCAAGTGATGGCCATGTTCGCAGAGAACATGGGCGTCAAAGTGATTCGCGCCAACGCTGAAGACCAGTTCCTCAACAACCTGGCTGGCGAATCCGATCCTGAGAAAAAGCGCAAGATTATCGGCCGTACCTTTATCGACGTGTTCGATGCCGAATCCTGCAAGCTGGACAACATCAAGTACCTGGCCCAAGGCACCATCTACCCGGACGTGATCGAGTCGGCTGGCGCCAAAAGCGGCAAGGCACACGTCATCAAGTCGCACCACAACGTGGGCGGCCTGCCGGAAGAAATGAACCTCAAGCTGGTTGAACCTCTGCGCGAGCTGTTCAAGGACGAAGTGCGTCGTCTGGGGCTGGAACTGGGCCTGCCGTACGACATGGTCTACCGTCACCCGTTCCCGGGCCCGGGCCTGGGTGTGCGCATCCTGGGTGAAGTGAAGAAGGAATACGCCGACATCCTGCGTCGTGCTGACCACATCTTCATCGAAGAACTGCGCAAGGCGGACTGGTATCACAAAGTCAGCCAGGCATTCGTGGTGTTCCAGCCAGTGAAGTCGGTAGGTGTTGTGGGCGACGGCCGTCGTTACGCCTGGGTTGTGGCCCTGCGTGCGGTAGAAACCATCGACTTCATGACCGCGCGTTGGGCGCACCTGCCTTACGAACTGCTGGAAACCGTAAGCGGTCGCATCATCAACGAAATCGAAGGCATCTCCCGCGTCACCTACGACGTGTCGAGCAAGCCGCCGGCAACGATTGAGTGGGAATGATTGGACGTCCGGCATTGACCGGCACCAAGCAGCAATAAACACCCTGAAGCCCGCGTAATTGCGGGCTTTTGGCTTTTTGGGTCTGGCAAATTCTGGCAGCTTTGTGCATCGCCAAGCACCGTGTTTATGTGGCATGGTACGGGGCATTGACTGAGCCAAATGCCATGCTTGGTGCTCGATACCATGTCGCCTTCGTAGGAGAGGGCATGGTATCAAATCTCATCATCAGCCCGGTTTCATTGGGTTTTATCGTGGTGCATGAGTGCTTTCTGAGCATGGTATTTTTTCCATGGAATCCATGACTGCCATGCTGACCGATACCAAGCTGCGTAACCTCAAGCCGAAAGAAAAGCTCTACAAAGTGAACGACCGAGATGGACTCTACGTCGCTGTCACTGCTGCGGGATCAATCTCATTTCGCTACAACTACTCCATCAACGGCCGTCAGGAGACCATTACGTTCGGCCGCTATGGCGTGGGTGGCATCACACTTGCGGAAGCTCGAGAGCGTTTGGGTGAGGCCAAAAAGATGGTTTCGGCTGGTAAATCACCGGCCAAGGAGAAGGCCCGTGATAAGGCTCGTACCAAAGGAGCAGAGACGTTTGATGCATGGGCCGAGAAATGGCTACGCGGGTATCAAATGGCCGACTCGACGCGTGACATGCGCCGATCAGTCTACGAGCGCGAGCTCAAACCGCACTTTGGCAATCAGAAACTGGTCGAAATCAACCATGAGGACCTACGAACGCTAACTGATGTAATCGTGGAACGAGGTGCACCAGCAACGGCGGTGCACTCCCGTGAGATCGTGATGCAGGTTTTCCGTTGGGCAATCGAGCGTGGTCAGAAGGTTGAGAATCCCGCCGATCTAGTACGTTCTGCGAGCATCGCAAAATTTGAGCCACGTGACCGCACTTTGACACCTGATGAAATCGCTTTGATGTACCAATACATGGACCGTATTGGCACCGCGTCATCTGTGAGAGCTGCGGCGAAGTTGCTGCTGTTAACAATGGTACGCAAAAGTGAGCTGACAAATGCAACCTGGAATGAGATCAACTTCACCGAAGCTCTTTGGACCATTCCAAAGGAACGGATGAAACGGCGCAATTCCCATTTGGTGTTCTTATCCAGACAAGCATTGGATTTCTTCATCGCATTGAAGACTTTCGCCGGTGGTTCAGATTACGTCCTTCCCTCCCGATACGATTCTGATTTACCAATGAGTACCGCAACGATTAATCAGGTGCTTACGCTTACTTATCGACTTGCGCAGAAAGAAGGAAAGCCACTGACTAAGTTTGGGCCACACGACCTGAGACGGACAGCAAGCACGCTGCTGCATGAAGCCGGCTACAACTCAGACTGGATTGAGAAGTGTCTTGCGCACGAGCAGAAGGGCGTGCGGGCCGTCTACAACAAGGCTGAGTATCGTGACCAACGCCGGGATATGCAGCAGGATTGGGCCGATATGATCGATGGCTGGACCCTGAAAAAAGCAGCCCTAAACGACTGACTTTACCACCATGTGATGTTCTGAGTTTCGCGCCATTAGCTTGAAGTACAGTCAATCGCCCACCTTCGGTGGGCTTTTTTTTGCCCGTAAAACCCCTAGTTAATGGACACGTTATTTGTCGAAATACTAACAGGCAAAAAGCCTATAAAAACAAAACATTACCCGTGGATTTCTGTCCGAAAACTCAACGTTTTATGGGCAGTAACTTACTGATTTATATATATAAAATTAAATATTCATGCTGGAATGCACCAGCATTGTAGGGCAATAATCGAGCCTCGCTATAGAGCAGTCGAGGTATTTGGTGTGACAAAGGAATCGGAAAAAAGGAACAAAGTCCTCATCAGCAAAAAGCAATTGCTGGCGATCATCCCGTTGTGCGAGCGCACGATCTACAACTTCGAGAGAGATGGGAAATTTCCGCGTCGGATCGCGATTAGCAGCCGTAAGGTTGTATGGGATTTGTCCGAGGTTGAGGCGTGGATTGATACTTGTAGGGAGTCTGGCTCAGCCACTCGCCCGGGGATCGGGGTATGAGCTATGGCAATTGATCTACTTGTAGCGTTCGAAAATGAACCTCCAGCACTGGACTTCATATGGCCTGGATTTTTAGCAGGGACAGTTGGAGCACTAGTAGCTCCCGGGGCAACAGGGAAGAGTTTTTGGGCGCTGGAAGCTGCAATGTCCGTTGCATGCGGTGCAGCCGTCGACGGCAAGGCTGCTGGAGGCGATTTAGTCGGGCTCGCCCCTGAAAGGCGAGGTCGAGTTATCTATTTTGCCGGAGAGGACCCAGAGATCGCATTGGTGGGCCGAATTCACTCTATAGGCAAGCATTTAGATCCGCAGGCTCGTCAAGCCATCGCGGATAACTTGACGGTTGAACCGATCATGGGCAAGCGTCTGAATGTGATGGATAAGGAGCACCTTGCCCGTGTCATCAAGTTTTGCGGAAATGCTCGGCTGATTGTGCTGGATACCTTGAGTCGAATTCATTGTCTTGATGAAAATAGCAATGGCGATATGGCGCAGCTTGTCGCCACTCTGGAGCACATAGCAGCTAACACCGGAGCTTCTGTCTTATACCTGCACCACGTTAGCAAAGGCAGTGCCCGAGAGGGCCAAACAGACCAGCAGCAGGCGGCGCGTGGCGCGTCGGCTCTGATCGACAATGCCCGGTGGTGCGGATTCGTCGCGAAGATGACCGAGGACGAGGCCAAGTGTCTAAGTGATCGCTCCTTTGATAGACAGCCTATCTACAATGACAGGCGACGCTTATTTGTGCGTTTCGGCGTATCTAAACAAAACTATTCAGTAACGCCGGTTGACCATTGGTACTTACAGCACGACGGCGGAGTGCTATTGCCGGTAGAACTTATGGAGGCTAAGAAGGAGGGCGTCTTGCGCACAGTAAAAGGTCGCGACGATGAGCGGTGGTAATGCTGTAACCCCAACCAGTACTACGGCGCAGGCACGGGTAATGCTTTATCAGCCTAGCCAGCGCCCGCGCTGGAGCCAAGGCGGCTGGATGGATACATCTTTCGGTCGCTGCCGTGTGACCGGTAGGCTAGGTCAGCGGCACGCTGATATTGTTGAGGCACTTCTGTATCGAGCGGAGCGTCGACGTGATGTCTCAGACGGAGGCATTGAGCTTTTGGTTGACCCTGCCCGCGTGCGGAAAACGCTGTCCGACAGCGGCTATAGCTTCACTCAGATGAGAAAGCTTTTGGCTGAGCTGCGAGCTGCGACAATCACAATCGAAACGCCGCAATTCGATTTCCCAATCATAGGTGGATTGATTGATCACGTAATCCCTTCAGAGCTGAAGCGTCCCGATCCGCTTACAGGAGGTGAGCGGAGTCTATGGCGTGTGCGGCTTGGAGTTGCGCTGGTTATGCTGCTTGAACATGACTTGAGTTTGTATTACGACCCTACCCCCATTGCCCGTCTATATCATGGCATCAGTCAGGCCATCGCACGGCACGTTTTGAGCCATAAAATAGAACCAACAGGTGGTTGGTATCTGGACACACTAATCGTTGCCGTGGCCGGGAATCTGCCCAGTAAAGCCATGCGTGATGCACGATTCAGGCTGAAAAAGGACTCGGCTGGATTATGGGCTATTGGACTAGTTCTTGACGGCATCCGCATAAGGAAAAGACGTACCAGCGACTGTTAGGCGTCGCACAGACGCCCGATAGCGTCGTACACCCGCCTGATGGCGTCGCATACCCGCCCGAAACGTCGCATACCCGCCCGGAAGTAGCAGGATACTCAGGATAGTCAGTACCTGCGCGGCGCAGCCCGCGCTTGAGGCGCGGTCAGGCCTTGCCGGTCGGTTTATGGCCTCATTGCCAGTAAAGAGTCTGTCCGTCGAATACACACCATCAGCGCACCTGACAGACCGTGATGCCAGAGCGTTTAGTTTTACACCAAAAGGAAAGGCAGAGCATCATCGACCGTGTGAGACAGGCAAAATAGCCTTAATTCCAGCCACGTTAAGTGGAGGACGCGCAAGTATGGGCTGTGTAGCTTGTCGTCCACTGAGTAATCTTACAGAGTACAAGTGTGTGTAATAGACGCAGCCGCCTGCCCCTCCTTTTGGTGTCAAAAAAAACCTCACATACCCAAGCCTTGTCTGCGCGAGGCTTGGGTATGGCAACTAGATAAGTTAACTACTTTCTCCTTTTGAACATGACATTGGCCATAGGCAGGAGAAGCGAGTTAATCCGCCACTGCACCGCATAGTAATGTTTCCCAACAGCTTCAAGTTTTGCGCCATGGCCACGTAATTGCAGCCAGCGGCCAAGGAAGTGCATCCCAAAAGCGTAAGAAGTAGCAGCCACACAAAAAAGGATAAATTCGATCATTAGGAAAACTCCGGTTTTTCAGTGTTGTATTAGGATGGCGTAGGTGCTGCCGCTGGCTCTTGAGTCGGGCGGATGATGTTAGGCGTCTCACTTACTTCAATACTGTTAACGCTGCTGCGTTCGTTAGCGAAACCGCTATCGACCTGGGGTTGATTGCTCCCGAATTCACCACCCATAGTCGCGGCATGTTCCATTCCAGGTACGGATATAGCCGCCAGAATGCCAGCGCCACGGGTCAGCGCATTGGCCACCTGATGCCCACTGATGCCGCTACCCTCCTGCTGAGAGGTATGCGGCGAGCTGCTGCCGCCCTGAACGCCTTGTGGGGTCGCCTGCGGTTGCCCCTCACCTGCGCTGCCTTTGGTATTGTTATGTCTTTGAGCCGAGTTACTGGACTGTTTCACCCATTCGCTTGGTTGTGGTCCTGAGCCGCTAACGTTAGGGACGCCGGAGTTACTACCGCCAGCTTTGGCACCAGCCGATTTGGCGGCAGAGCTGCCACCAGTACTGGAGCCGAGGCTAGCGCCAAATGGCTCAGTGCGGGCTGAGCCAGAACCACCAGCTCCGGTGGCACTACCACCGGTAAAGCTAGAGTTGATCGAGTTGGCTAACCCACCAACTGCTTCACCTGTCTTGCTACCGGTAGCGCCAAGTCCTCCCGCCACTGCCGCACCTGCTGTTGCAATTGACGCTGTAGCTGTTACTGCGGCTGCTATTGCTGTAGTAGCCATGCTACCAATCCCGGTGCCACCACCCATAGACGAGCCGTTAATCATGCCCGCTATCAATTCGGGGATGGTTTTTGTCAGATAGGCACAGACCAACGACAACCCAATCAAGGTCATAAGAGACGCCTCATCATTGATATATGCAGCTCGCCATTGCTCTGCGACTGTCAGAACAAGACCAACTATGAGTGTCACCATAAATAACTTGGCACCCACAGAAACGGTATAGCGAACAATGGCTAAGGTGTACTCCCGCGTCCATTGTGATGCGCCAAAGCCCATAAACAAAACAGCGGCATTTATAACAACGTAAGCTTCGATCAAGGTCACAAAGACAAACGCTGCAATGAACGAAAAGCAGAGAAGAACAAGGAGGCCAGCTAAGGCAACAACAAAATTTAGTGACCCATTAAAAAAACTTATTCCGCTTAGGATTGCCCGCGAAAAATCAACCGCCATAGCAAACATATCACCCGGCATTAGCTCAGGGGTTGGTAAGTTTGCTGCGTGCGCGCCTGCTTGCCTGAAGCTGCTAATTATGTATCCGGTCCACTCTGTTGAGTGGTCAAGAAGGATGTTGAAAAATCCGATTATCATAATAAATCGGATCAATTCCCCGATTAGCTCTCCGAAATCCGCCTGTTTGAAGATCAGTGGGACAAATGTCCATATAAATTGGATAAGAGCCAAACTCCAAAATACAGTAACGGCATTGCCATGAAGGCGAGGCCCCCAACTGTTAGATGCCTGCTGTATTAATTGTAGAAGTCCAGTCATTGATGTGTTGCTTTGTGCCAAGTCAAGTTCAGCAGCGATTGCACTGCCGAAGGGAAGTAGTGCTACTAAAATTATTGCGTAAATCGCTAATTTTCTCATAATTAAAATCCCTGAGACTGGCCGCGAATATTTGGGCGTTCTTGGAATTTATTTACGGTTTTCTCAGAGGCTTCTGAGCAACCATTTACGTTTGAAATCACGTTATTTAAAATTGCGCCACTAACTCCAGATGCAGCGAGTAGAGCAGTCAGAAACCATTTTGAAATTGTCATGATCAAAACCCTCGAGATGGACCGCGAGTATTGGGGCGGGCTTGAAACTGCTCGGCAGCTGCATCACTGGTTGCTTGACGGTCCGTTTCAAGAGCCAGGTAATTAGCTTGTGCGGTGATTTGAGTCGCCACTAAGTCACGCAGTTTTTGGAGTTGCTGCACATTGGAGACGGCAATTTCGTTTCCGGCTTGAATTGCTTGCATTCGACCTGCCGACGACTGAGAACGATTCACTAGTTGTTTTAGGTGTGCGTCTTCATCGGCAAAGGTACTGATGTTCATGCCTGCCGACTTCATTGCAGTTTTGACACTATCAAACCCTTTGCTTGCCCATATTTTGAACTGTTCCGATGTGCTGCTAGAAGCTGTGCCGCTCGACTGGTAGAAGTTGTTTAAGTGTTTTTCATAATCAGGATACTGCGCGTTAAACTGAGTTTCGATACTCTCTACGTTTCGGCCTAGAGACTGCGCTTGGTTATAGATGTTGGCCACTCGCTCCATATCATTGTTAATGCTGATAAACATACTGTTAGGCAACGAAAGTCCTTGTGTGATCATGTTGTTGTATTGTTGGATTTGCGTTGAGAGTTGTTCGGCTGTGTGCAGCGTTGTGTTGACTGCTTCTGCGTACTCAAACATTTGTTGATAAAATGTCGAGCAGTTGGAGCAATAAATGGCGTAGGCGGGTGTGTTTGTAGAAATGTACAGGCAGCTACCGAGTATCGAAGCGATAAAGGTATTAATTAATGGTTTTTTGTGTGCGATTAATGAGCTAAGGGTTGGCTTGATTTTTAGTTGTTTATTTTTCATTGGTGATCTTCACTTTGTTGTTTGGTTGTCTTTCATTATCGTCGTTTATTTTGATAAGGAAAGAGTGTGTCAGTTGATGGACATTTGATGGACAAAAAATATGGAGCCCAGAATGAATTCTGTAGGCTGGTCGCTATTTTTAATGCTGAATTTATTTGGTGGTTATACCTACGTCAGATTCATCGAAAAAGCTACGCTAAGTAATTGCGTGCGGATATCATTTGGTGTTTTTGGTGTGGTTTTGTATTTCACTCGCAGGAGTACGCGCAGCGGACCACTGGAGTAATAATCACAAGACGCGCTGTGCATTTGAGTAGGAAGTGGGGTTGTTATGTTTTATATGTCGAGTTAGATATTTTGTAAATTGTGTATAGCCAGATTTTAGGCGGACCGAGAAAGCCTCATGAATCCATATCAAGGAATAGCCTTAATTAACCTTGCTTTTTATTTTGTTCGCGATGGCTATGAATGATGCGCGGCCGTCCCCACGTCTAGCCTGTGTGTCTATTCCGAGTGTTTTGTTTTGGGTGCTCACATGTCAGTCCTGTGTTTTTAATTCCTATGGCTAGTATAGGTATGCAAGAAGAAATAATGGAGGTTGGCGCAACTTAATTAGGTGGGGAGCTGTCTCAAGGCAACTTAAGGCAACTTAAGGCAACTTAAGGCAACTTAAGGCAACTTAAGGCAACTTAAGGCAACTTAAGGCAACTTAAGTAAAATTAACGCAACTCGGCGCGATTGGTTTGTAAGTTGGATAGAGTTGCCTAATAACCGAAGGCAAGATGTGTGTTGTACGGGTACGGGCAAGCCCGCCCCCGTTCAACCCCTCCTCTTATTCGCCTTCGGCTCAACGGATCTCGCTCGCGAGGCAGGCAGCCGCTGCCGCGTCTAAGAGCAAAAGTGCAGTGGTAAAAACAGGGGGCAATCATGACAGGCGACACCAAAGAAAAGGCCCCGGCTCGTCGACGCAGCAAGCCAATCGAGGTTTGGGTTTCTGACGAGGAGAAGTCGGCGATCACAGAGAAAGCTAACGAAGCTGGTTTGTCTCGGTCCGGTTATCTTCGCGCCCTTGGCTTGAGCACGCCAATCCGTTCGGTCGTTGATCTGAAGGCGGTGGCCGATCTCGCTAAAGTCAACGGCGACTTGGGTCGGGTCGCGGGCTTGCTGAAACTATGGCTTGTGGAAAAAAACGGCCACGGCGCAAGGCCAATCGAGATTGAGCGGATGATGATCGAGTTTCGTGAATTGCAGGCAGGAGTCCGAGAGAAAATGAGTGCTATCGTCTTTGCTCGAAGATAGCGATAGCCCATATGTGCTGCTTTTCTTTCTCTGGACTGTGCAATCCAATCGAGTAGTAGGACTGATGGGAGTAGCGGGGCTTTAAGCTGGATCTTTGTGGTGATAATCCCGCGCTGAGGCAGCATTCAATTGCTAGAATGCCGCATTTCTCTTCTGTTAGCCGCCTTGAAAGGAAATGCACATGTCGGTTCTTGCTACGCTTTTGGAATCGTACCGTACCGCCTCAGTTACCGAACGCGAAAAAGGCACCTACTTCGAAGAGCTAATATGCGCCTACCTGCGCAATGAGGCTACCTATCGCGATCTGTACGACAAGGTGTGGATGTACGGCGACTGGGCTAAGGAGCATGGGCAGGACGGTCGCGACACCGGCATCGACTTGGTGGCGCGTACCCAAGGTACCGGCGAATACCACGCCATCCAGTGCAAGCTGTACGCTGAGGGTTATCGCGTCCAGAAGAAGGATATCGATAGCTTCTTCACCGCCTCGGGAAAAGCACCGTTCTCGCATCGTATCATCGTCACCACGACCAATAACTGGAGCGGACACGCCGAGGACGCATTGCAGGGTCAGCACCAGTCAATCAACAAGATCGACTTGCAAGCCTTGGAAGACAGCCAAATTGACTGGGCCAAATACCAACCCAACCAGCCTGTTGCCCTGAAGGCGCGTAAACAACTGCGGGATCATCAACAGACCGCACTGAATGCAACCGCTGCCGGCCTCAAAGATGCCGAACGTGGCAAGCTGATCATGGCCTGCGGCACTGGCAAAACCTTTACTAGCCTCAAGATTGCTGAAAAGCTAGCTGGCAAGGGCAAGCGTGTACTGTTCCTAGTGCCGAGTCTGTCATTGCTGTCGCAGACGCTAACCGAGTGGACGCAGGAAAGCGAAACGCCGCTCCACAGCTTTGCCGTGTGCTCCGACAGCGACGTGGGCAAGAAGCGTAAGGCCGATGAAGACACCGTACAGGTGTTCACCCATGAGCTGCGTTACCCGGCCACCACCAAGGCGGATCGCCTCGCGGCAGAAATGCTCAAGCGCCATGACGGCGAGCATATGAGCGTGGTGTTCTCGACTTATCACTCCATCGATGTGATCAGCCGCGCCCAGCACGAATATGACCTAGCAGCGTTTGACCTAGTGGTCTGCGACGAAGCGCACCGTACAACCGGCGCCACCTTCGGCGAGGATGATGAAAGCACTTTCGTACGTATCCATGATGCCGACTACATCCGCGCAGCCAAGCGCCTGTACATGACTGCCACGCCCCGTATTTATGGCGACAACGCCAAGATCAAAGCCGAGTCAGGCGAAGTCACCCTCTGCTCGATGGACGATGAAGCGCTGTACGGCAAAGAGCTGTTTGTCATCAACTTCTCCGAGGCTGTTCAGCGTGGCTTGCTCACCGACTACAAGGTGCTGGTGCTCACTGTTGAAGAAAGCGCCATCAGCCGCCGCCTTCAAGACTTGCTGAAAGACGAAGACAACCAGCTCAAGGTGGATGATGCCGCCAAAATCGTCGGCTGCTGGAAAGCGCTGGCCAAGCAAGGGCTAGCAGAAAACCTAGTAGGCGATGATCAGCCCATGAAGCGTGCCGTGGCCTTCTGCCAAGTCATCGCACCCAACTATAAGGGCACCAAGCACAAGGTCAGCTCTATCAATATCGCCAGTATGTTTAAGTCGGTGGTGGAGGCTTACCAGGAGTCGGAAGAAATAGATGAGGCTTCACGCATCATTTGCGAAGCCGAGCACGTCGATGGAGGCATGAATGCCAGCCAGAAAGAAGCCAAACTCGACTGGCTTAAGGAAGAGGCTCCGGTCAACACCTGTCGCATCCTCAGTAATGTGCGCTGCTTGTCTGAGGGTGTAGACGTACCTGCCTTGGATGCAGTGCTATTCCTTACCCCGCGTAACTCCCAGGTGGACGTTGTGCAGTCAGTAGGCCGGGTGATGCGCAACGCCCCAGGCAAGAAACGCGGCTATGTCGTGCTACCCGTGGTCATTCCGGCTGGTATGGAACCCCACGAAGCACTTAACGACAACCAGACATACAAGGTCGTTTGGCAGGTGCTCCAGGCGCTGCGCTCCCATGATGACAGCTTCGACGCGATGGTTAATAAGCTTGATCTGATCGGATCAGACCCACGCAAGATGGAAGTTATCGCCATCACTGACAAGGTCGATAAGAAGTCGAAGAAAGGCAGTGGCACGAGCAACGGCAAGGCCGGCAAAGGTGGATTCGGCATCGGTAGCAAAAAACACGATGCCGAAGGCCAGATGACCCAACAGGCTGATTTGACCTACGAAGTGGGTGAGATCGAAAAAGCTATCTACGCCAAGATCGTTGAGAAATGTGGTAACCGCCACCACTGGGAAGACTGGGCCAACGACATCGCCAAGATCGCCCGCACCCATATCGACCGTATCCAAGGCATCTTGGCGAACCCATGCAACACTCAGGAAAATGCGGCATTCAATGCCTTCGCCACCGAGCTGCGTGACGACCTCAACGACAGCATCAGCGATGGCGAGATTGTCGAAATGCTCGCCCAGCACTTGGTAACCAAGCCGGTGTTTGATGCGCTGTTTGATGAATACAGTTTTGCCAGCCACAACCCAATGTCCAAGGCCATGCAAGGCGTGCTGGACGCGCTCCACGAGCATCAACTAGCCAAGGAAACTGACACTCTAGAGAAGTTCTACGCCAGCGTGCGTCAACGCGCTGCGGGCATCGACAACGCACACGGCAAACAAAAAATTATTGTCGAGCTATACGACAAGTTCTTCCGCAACGCCTTCCCCAAGATGACCGAGCGCTTGGGTATCGTTTACACCCCGGTCGAGGTGGTGGACTTCATCCTCCACAGCGTCAACCACCTTCTGAAACAGGAGTTCGGCCAGACCCTCGGCAGTAAAGGCGTCCACATCATCGACCCGTTCACTGGCACAGGCACCTTCATTACCCGCCTGATCCAGTCGGGCCTGATCAAACCGAATGAGTTGCCGCACAAATACAGACACGAGATCCACGCCAACGAGCTGGTTCTGTTGGCTTACTACATCGCCGCCATCAACATCGAAGCGGCCTACCATGGCGAAATGAACGAAGAATACACCCCGTTTGAAGGTATCTGCCTGACCGACACCTTCCAGATGTATGAGAAGGACGACCTGGTAGACGCCCTGCTGGAGGACAACAGTGCCCGTCGCAAGCGGCAGAAAGCGTTGGATATTCGGGTGATTGTGGGCAATCCGCCCTATTCTGCGGGACAGAAAAGCGAGAATGATGACGCCGCCAATATAAGCTACCCATCATTAGATAAGCGTATAGAAGAAACATACGTTAATAGATCTTCAAATAAAATGGGCAAGAGTAAGGCTTATGATTCATATATTCGTGCTATTCGCTGGGCCTCAGACCGCATCGGTAATGCAGGGATAATTGGGTTTGTCACAAATGCTGGATTTCTGGACTCCAATTCTGCTGACGGACTACGCCTTTGCTTGGCGGAAGAGTTCTCCAGCCTTTATGTGTTTCACCTGCGCGGAAACCAGCGTACCAGCGGCGAAACCTCCCGTAAGGAAGGCGGCAAGATTTTTGGCAGTGGAAGTCGTGCCCCCATTGCCATTTCTCTGTTAGTCAAAAACCCCGAAGCGGAGGCTCACGGGCAGATCAACTTCCACGATATTGGCGACTGTCTTAGCCGCGAAGATAAGCTGGAGAAGATTGTCAGCTATGCCAGTGTTGCCGGTATTCCTGGCTGGCAGCATGTAGTCCCCGACGAGCATGGTGATTGGATCAAGCAAAGAGATACATCATTTAATAACCATATCTCTATAGGGAATAAATCATCGAAAAGCGAATCTGTAATTTTCACTACATATTCTATCGGTGTTCTTAGTAATAGAGACTCTTGGATATATAATTCTTCCAAAAAAACTCTTGAGCAAGTTGTAAGAGGTACGGTGGCTGCCTATAAGGAGGAGTTGTTGAAATATTCCGGCCTGCCGGCAGAAGAGGTTGAGAAAAAAATCAAGCGCAGTGATCCAAGGATTAAATGGTCTTCAGATGTCATAAAAAAGTTGGCAAAAGGACTGGATTATTCTTTCGATCCTAGTGTTCTTAGAGTTTGGCAATATCGCCCGTTTTCAAGGTATTGGCATTATTCAAGCAAGATGTGGAATTGGTCACATCACTTAATGCCCCGTTTTTTTCCTACGCCAGATACTGGAAATATTGTTATATGTGTACATGGCGTTGGAATGAGCAAGCAATTTTCGGCCCTTGCCTCTAATGTACTTCCTGAAAAGCAATTTTTAGCAAATGGCCAATGCTTTCCGATGTATTTGTACGAGTCCGCGGCAGAAAGCGACCAGATTAATTTTGATGGCACGGACGATCTGTTCAGCGAAAAAGCCGTCAAGTCCGGCGCCTGCAAAACGGGCTATACCCGTAAGGATGCCATCACGGACGCTGGCCTGGCTCACTTTCAAGTGGCCTATCCCAGCGAGCAGATAAGCAAGCAAGACCTGTTCTACTACGTCTACGGCGTCCTGCATTCCTCGGACTACCGTGAAAGCTTTGCTGACAACCTGAGTAAGGAGCTGCCGCGCATTCCGGCAGTCAAAAAAGCTGCAGACTTCTGGGCCTTCAGTAAAGCCGGCCGCGACCTGGCCGACCTTCACTTGAACTACGAAACCGTCGAGCTATACCCGCTGACCATCGAATCCAAGGGCGCGCTCACCAACGCTGATTACCGAGTGGAGAATATGAAGTTTGCCAAGAAGGGTGACAAGACCACCGTCATCTACAACCACCGCATCACCCTTAAAGGCATCCCCGAGGGGGCATGGGATTACGTGGTCAATGGTAAGGCCGCACTCGACTGGGTGATGGAGCGCCAAGCAGTGCGCACCGACAAAGCCAGCGGCATCGTCAACGACGCCAACGATTGGGCCATCGAAACCATGGACAACCCCAAGTACCCACTGGAGCTGTTCCAACGTGTCGTGACTGTCAGTCTGAAAACCATGGGGATCGTGAACGGATTACCTGCCCTGGATATCTGATTCTGCGAGCTTGAGATGTTGATGCCGGCTTGGATGCTGGCTCAGCGTCCTATGGATTGCATCGTCGCTAATGGACAGGTGAATTTTGATAGATCGTAGCCACGATGAAGCAATGGAAAATTTGTTCCAGACTGATCCGTAGTACGCAGCTGAATTGCTCACCGAAGTCCGCCTTGATGGTGGTGCCGATGAGTTGGCGGTTCTTGAACGTCAGCTTTGTTCTGTCTTTGCTGTCAAGGAGGCTGAACTAAGCATCCAGTAATTCGGCTTGATTCTAAATGGTATTTTTCATGGTTTTTAAATCGTGAGTACCTTTCGGACTCTTATTTTACTGGGGCTAAGCAGGCACTTGATAATAGAGTGGGTAAGTCTGGCCGGTTAACCGGTTCGATGTGAAAAAGGCGGTCAACACTCAGTGTTGGCCGCCTTTTTTGTTTCTCCGGGTGGTCACTGTTCGGCTGTCCGGGGCCTGGTCACTGAGGAGAGCAAGCCTGCGCGCAACCAGTGAGTGAACGACCTAGCGCCGCGCCACATCGGAAAAGTAAAACTTGTCCAGCGTGTGCCGCGACTCGGTGTACTCAAACTGCCGGCCGTCCTGCAAAAACGTCTGGTTGCTGACCACGATCACATGGCTTTGGCCGTCCATGTCCAGGTGTTGCTGATCGTCCTGGCTGCGCGGCACGGCTTCGATGGTGCGCTGGGCGTAGCTGATTTGCAGCTTCAGTTGCTGTTCGATATAGGCATAAATCGAGTGCTGGGCGATGCCTTCGTCCAGCCCCGGGATCAGGTCGGTCACGAAGTGGTTGATGTCCAGAATCACGCGTTTGCCATCGATGCGCCTGACCCGTTTGATGCGGGTGATGGCGCTACCTGCCTCGGCATCAATGTGCTTGTGCAGGGCTCCTTCGAGGGCAACCTGGCTGAACTCGACGACATCGGTGCTGACGTTTTCACCCAGCCGCGGCCAGGTTTCTTGAAAGCTGACGATGCCACCCAGTTGAAATTCAATCGGGCTGGAAGACAGTACAAACGTTCCTTTGCCATGCACCTTGTGCGCAAAACCGCGCTCCTGCAGTTGCTCAATCGCTTTGCGCACCGTGCCGCGACTGGCGTCGTAGGTGGTCATCAGCTCTGCTTCCGAGGGCAGGCGGGCACCGCGTTGCAGCCGCTCAGTGGTAATGCTGGCAAGCAGATCGCTATAGATCTGGTTGTATTTGGTCATGGCGATGGCTCTATGCCGATGGGTGCTCAGGGCCCGAACCTTAAGGGCAGGGCTCAGGCAGCGCAAGTCTCATAAAGGATTGGGAGTCTTCATACGCAGTTTTCAGAACGTCCTCTCAGACTCAATCCTGTGCCCGCGAATGAAAAATAAAATAACTCAACTCGTCTGTACCAGTTATTAATTTAACTGGTACAGACGAGTATTTTTCGTTTCAGCGTGCTGCCTCAACGACGCGCCATAAAAATAATGACAAGCGGGAGATACGGCATGAGCCACGATTACTCATCCATCGCCAGCGAGCTGCTAAAAAGCCTCGGTGGTGCCGACAACATCGAACAGGCTGCGCACTGCGTCACGCGTCTGCGCCTGGCGCTAAAAGACGTGAATCGGGTCGACAGTGCAGCGCTCAATCAGATCGATCTGGTCAAGGGGTCTTTCTTCAACGGCGGGTTGTTTCAAATCGTGATCGGCCCCGGCGACGTCGAAAAGGTGTATGCCGCCTTACGCGAGCAAACCGGGCTGGCGGCTGCCACCCTGGCTGACGTCAAACAAAAGGGCGTCGACAAGGCCAACGCCATGCAGCGTCTTGTACGGGTGTTTTCGGATGTGTTCATGCCGATTCTCCCCGCGCTGATCATTGCCGGCCTGTTGATGGGCATCAACAACCTGATCGGCGCCAAGGGCATGTTCATCGAAGGTCAGACCTTGCTTGAGGCCTACCCCAAGCTGGACGGGCTGTGGAGCCTGATCAACATGATGGCCAATACCTCCTTTGTATTTCTGCCCGCGCTGGTCGGCTGGTCGGCAGCCAAACGATTTGGCGGCAGTGAAATCCTGGGCATTGTGCTGGGCCTGATGCTGGTCCACCCCGACCTGCTCAATGCCTGGAACTATGGCAAGGCCGTGGCCGGGCTGGAGGGTCAAAGCCTTCCCTACTTCGACATTTTTGGTCTGTTCCAGATCGAGAGGGTCGGCTATCAAGGGCAAATCCTGCCGATCCTGCTGGCCGCCTATGTGATGAGCGTGATCGAGAAATGGTTGCGTGCGCGGGTGCCCAATGCCATTCAATTACTGGTCGTGCCGATAACGACCATCGTCATTACCGGTGTGCTGGCGCTGGCAATCATCGGCCCGGTAACGCGGCACCTGGGTATTTTGATCACCGAGGGCGTGGTCACGCTGTTCAATCTGGCCCCCCTGATCGGCGGCCTGATTTTTGGCCTGCTGTATGCCCCTATGGTGATTACCGGCATGCACCACATGTTCCTCGCGGTCGACTTGCAGTTGATCTCCACGCAGGGCGGCACCTTTATCTGGCCGATGATTGTGATGTCCAACCTGGCGCAAGGCAGCGCGGCACTCGGGGTTTTCTACATGAGCCGCAATGTGCGTGAGCGCAGCATGGCCTCCACCTCGGCAGTCTCGGCCTATTTCGGAATCACCGAACCGGCCATGTTCGGCATCAACTTGCGTTACAAATTCCCGTTTTATGCGGCGCTCACAGGGTCGGCACTGGGCAGCATTTTCCTGTCGTTAAATCAGGTCCAGGCTTCGGCAATAGGTGTCGGCGGCTTGCCCGGTTTTATCTCGATCATCCCTCAACACATCCCCATGTTCGTGATCGGGATGCTCGTGGCCATCGTGGTGCCGTTCGTCCTGACCTGTGTCCTGAACATGAAAATCATCCGCCCCGGTTTCCGCGTGGCCTGACTTCCGTCATTTGCCGGCAATGACGCAGAGCAAAGCAAGGAACTTGATATGCACGACTGGCAGCGTTCGGTGATCTACCAGATCTACCCCAAGAGTTTTTACAGTCACGCCGGCAATGCCACGGGCGATTTGCTGGGGGTGGTCGACAAGCTCGATTATCTGCAATGGCTGGGGGTCGATTACCTGTGGCTGACGCCGTTTCTGCGTTCGCCCCAGCGGGACAATGGCTACGACATCAGCGACTACTACGCCATTGATCCGAGCTACGGCAGCATGGCCGATTGCGAGCTGCTGATTCTCGAAGCCCGTGCCCGGGGCATCAAGTTGATGCTCGATATTGTGGTCAATCACACCTCCACGGAACACCCCTGGTTTCAGCAAGCCCGCAGCAGCCTCGACAACCCGTATCGAGACTTTTATATCTGGCGCGACCAGCCAAACAACTGGCATTCCAAGTTTGGCGGGTCAGCGTGGGAGTACGAAGCGCAGACTGGCCAGTACTACCTGCACCTGTTTGACCACACCCAGGCCGACCTCAATTGGGACAACCCCACGGTGCGCGCCGAGGTCTATAAATTGATGCGCTTCTGGCGCGACAAAGGCGTGGGCGGTTTCCGTCTGGACGTCATCAACCTGATCTCCAAGCCCGCCGATTTTGCCCAGGATGACAGCGACGGCCGCCGTTTTTACACCGATGGCCCGCGTGTGCACGCCTACCTGCAAGAGATGCACCGCGAGGTGTTCGCCGGGCACGATCTGGTCAGCGTCGGCGAGATGTCTTCGACCTCCCTGCAACACTGCATCCGTTACTCGAATCCGCAGAGCCGTGAGCTGTCGATGACGTTCAATTTTCATTACTTGAAGGTGGACTACCCAAACCAACAAAAGTGGGTGCACGGCGACGTCGAAACCTTGAACATCTACCGCCTCAAGCGCGACGCAGGCGAGACCCATGCCGGGTGCATGGCCGCGATCATGCAAAAGTCGCGGGACAACGGCCGCACCCCGATGCAATGGGACCATCAGCCGAATGCGGGTTTCAGCAGCGCCCGGCCCTGGATAGACCTGCCTGACAATGCCGCCCGCATCACGGTCCAAGACCAGCGCAATGACCCGTCTTCGGTGTTGCACCACTACCGCCACCTGATTGCCTTACGTCGCGCTGAGCCGTTACTGCAACACGGCAAATATCACCCGTTATTGTTGGAGCACCCGCACGTCTGGGCCTACCTGCGCGAGGGCGATGACGAGCGATTACTGGTGCTCAACAACTTTTACGGCATGCCCTGCGATATCGAATTGCCTGCTGAGGTCATCAGCGAGCACATGCCGCAGCGTGTACTCATCAGCAACTACGACGACTGCCCGCAGCGAACGCGGCGCATCACGTTAAGGCCCTACGAATCGTTCGTCCTGCACGTGCAGTCCTGACGCGCATTCAGCCTTGCAGGCCGCGTTGTGCGGTCTCAAGCAGCCTGTTGCAGCGGCGACAGGCGTTTTGCCCGCAGCGTTTTACCCATAAAAATAAAAAAAGGTGGATGTATGAACACAACACTCAACCGCAGCGTAATCGCCGCGTGCTTAGGCTTGCTTGCGCCCTTGCCATCACAGGCCCTGGAGTTCTCGGGCTACCTGCGCAGTGGCGTTGGCAACGCGCTCAACGGTGGAAAACAAACCTGTTTCAAGCTCCCCGGCGCTGAAACCAAATACCGGCTGGGCAACGAGTGCGAGCAGTACGCGGAGCTGGAACTTCGCCAGGACATTTTGACCCTCGATGACGGCTCGGTGCTCAGCGTCGACGGCATGGCGTCGTTTTATAACCGGTATAACCGCCAGCTCACCTTCCAGGGGGAGAACGGTTCGGTGCGCATGCCCCAGCTGTATGCACAATGGTCGAACCTGCCGAGTCTCAATGGCGGTTCGCTGTGGGCCGGGCGCCGTTACTACAAACGTAACGACATCCACATCTCTGATTTCTACTACTGGAACCAGAGCGCCACAGGCGGGGGCATCGAAGATGTACTGATCGGCGGCCTGAAATACAGCTACGCCTTGTCCCGCAAAGACAGCCTGTACCAAAAAGACCCTGTCACCCGTCACGACGTTAACGTGGCCGGGTTCAAGATCAATCCCGGGGGCGAGCTGGAGTTTGGTCTGACCTACCTGGAAAAGCCCACGCGCACCAATGCCCACAGCGGTTGGGCGATCACCGCCCAGCATGTGCAAAACGACTTTTTGGGCGGCCGCAACAAGTTCGCAGTGCAGTATGGCGAAGGGTCGGGCACGGGACTCGGTTACACCGGCAATACCCAACTGGACAACAGCAGCAAACGCTATCGCCTGGTTGAGTTTTTTGACTGGCAAGTGACGCCGCGTTTTGGCGGCCAAATCGAAGCCGTCTACCAAAAGGATGTTCGTCCCCAGGGTGGCAATCAGCACTGGATGTCGCTTGGCGTACGCCCGGCCTACGCGATCAGTGAGCAATTCAAACTGGTGACGGAGCTGGGCCACGATCAAGTCAGGGCCGCAGACGGCACCCGCACCCTGAGCAAATTCACCTTCGCGCCCACCTGGTCGCCCAAGGGGCCCGGCTTTTGGGAGCGCCCCGAAATTCGCCTGTATTACACCTATGCCCGCTGGAACAAAGCTGCGCAGCTCGCCGCCAATCAATTGGACGCCGGTTCGGCGTTATCTGACAGCGGCGCGTTTGGCAGGGCGCGGCATGGTTCAAACATGGGGTTGCAGGTCGAGTACTGGTGGAAATAAGCGACGCTGCCGGGGCTCGCACGCCATTGGCACTCAAACTCTCTATTGCAGGTGAAGTCATGGTTACACCCTCACAACTGGAACTGCTGACGCCCCTGCCGGGAATCGTGCGTGCACTTGATGATGTCCCCGACCCGGTGTTTTCCAGTCGCCTGATGGGCGACGGCGTGTGCATCGATCCAACGTCGCAGATGTTGTGCGCCCCGCTGGCGGGCGTCGTCACTAACGTGCAGCACACCGGGCATGCCCTGAGCATCACCCATGACAGCGGCGTGCAGGTGCTGCTGCACATTGGCCTGGACACGGTGAACCTTCAAGGCAAAGGTTTCATCGCGCAGGTGGAAGACGGCCAGCGTGTTGAGGCCGGGCAACCGTTGATCGAGTTTGATGCCGATTACCTGGCGCTTCATGCGCGCAGTTTGCTGACGTTGATGCTGGTCATCAGCGGCGAAGCGATTCAGTCGCTGGCGCAATGCGGGGTGAAGGTCGAGACCGGTCAGCCTGTGTTGCACGTGCACGTGAAAACAGGGACGCAACCTGCGTCCGCCAGCCATGAAGATCGTCCAGTGTTGCATTCGCAGGCCGTGTTGCTGCCCAACCCCAACGGCCTGCATGCGCGTCCGGCTGCGGTTTTGGCGCAGGCTGCAAAAGGTTTTGCTGCGCGTGTTCAACTGCATCGCCAGCACGACAGCGCCAACGCCAAGTCGCTGGTAGCGATCATGGCGTTGCAAACCGCGTATGCAGACAGCGTTTACCTCAGTGCTGCGGGGCCGGATGCCGACGCGGCCATCCGTGAGCTGTCCGAGTTGCTGGCACAAGGATGCGGCGAAGAGGTTGAGTTCGTGGTGTTGGCTCCTGACCCGCAACCCGTCGCCAATGATGAGGTGTCAGATGTGCTGCGCGGGGTGTGCGCCTCCACGGGGTCGGCGTATGGGTATGTGGTGCACGTGGCGCAAAGCGCGCTGGAAGTGGTCGAACAGGCCAGCGAGGCACAACGCGAACATGCGGCGCTGCAACACGCGCTGGACCGTGCGGCCATTGAACTGCAAGGCTTGCGCGATGACGCAGCAAGTCCGGCGCAGAGTGAGATCTTTCGGGCTCATCAGCAGCTGTTGCAAGACCCGAGTTTGGTGGAGCATGCCGCTGAACTGATCAACTCCGGCAAAAGTGCGGCCTTCGCTTGGCGCAATGCCACCGAAGCCACCGCGGCGTTATTCAAAGGGTTGGGCAGTCCGTTACTGGCGGAGCGGGCGCTGGATCTCGAAGACGTGGGGCTGCGCGTGCTGAAACGGATTCTCGGCGTGGATGACAGTGCGCTGGCATTGCCCCATCAGGCGATATTGGTGGCGGAACAACTGACGCCCTCGCAAACGGCCAGGCTGGATACCCGCAAAGTCGTGGGATTTGCCACCGTGGGCGGAGGGGCTACCAGCCATGTCGCCATTTTGGCCCGTGCCCTGGGCATCCCGGCGTTGTGTGGGGTGTCACCTCAGGTGCTGGCGCTGGCCAGCGGCTTGCCGGTTTTGTTGGATGCCGATGCGGGTCAGTTGCACTTGCAGCCCGATATCAAACAGGTAGAGCGGCTGGGTGAGCAGCGCGCACTGCGTCAGGACCGGCACCAGCGGGATTTGCAACACGCGTCCTTGGCCGCCTGCACCCGCGACGGGCACCCGGTTGAGATCACGGCCAACATTGCCTCGCGGGCAGAAGCTGAACACGCGATGACGCTGGGCGCCCACGGTGTCGGGCTGCTGCGCTCGGAGTTTTTGTACCTGGATCGCAACCGCGCCCCTTCCCATGACGAACAAGTGGCGACTTACAGCGAGATTGCTCGCTCCGTAGGCCTTGACCGCCCGTTAGTCGTGCGCACGCTGGATGTGGGCGGCGACAAGCCGCTGGCCTACGTGCCGATGACCAGTGAAATCAACCCGTTTCTGGGCATGCGCGGGATCCGTTTATGCCTTGAACGCCCTCAATTGTTGCGCGACCAATTGCGCGCCATTCTGAGCTGTGCCGGGCTAACACAGTTGCACATCATGCTGCCGATGGTGACGAATCTGTCGGAGCTGCGAATTGCACGGCAAATGGTGCAGGAGGAGGCGCAACGGTTGGGGCTCGCCCACTTGCCCAAGCTGGGCATCATGATCGAAGTGCCCGCCGCTGCCTTGATGGCCGATCTGTTTGCACCGGAGGTGGATTTCTTCTCGATTGGCACCAACGACCTGACTCAATACACCTTGGCCATGGACCGCGATCATCCACGTCTGGCCCGTCAGGCCGACAGCTTGCACCCGGCAGTGCTGCGTTTGATCGCTCACACGGTCCGGGCAGCCCACGCCCATGGCAAGTGGGTGGGCGTCTGTGGCGCCTTGGCGTCCGAGCCGTTGGCGGTGCCGGTGCTGCTTGGCCTGGGAGTGGATGAGCTGTCGGTCAGCGTGCCGCTGATCCCGGCGATCAAGGGGCGGGTGCGCGAGATCGATTTCAAGGCCTGTAAGGTTTTGGCAGAAAAGGTGCTGGCGCTTGAAAGTGCCGAGCATGTACGAGCCACCTTGCAGCCTCAATCTGTGGGTGTGGAGATCTGAATATGTTTGAAAAAATGCGTCAGGCGCTCTGGAAAGCGCTGAGCCCGGATCTGGTGCCCGATGCGGCCAGTGCTGCCTCATCCTTGCTGGACAGCGCTGTGTTGGCGGCCTTGGGCGGGGCCGATAACGTTAAATCCGAACAAAAAGTCGCACTGACCCGCGTGCGTGTCGAAGTGTGCGATGCCTCGAAAATGGCCGCGCATGTGCAGGCCTTACCCAACGTCATGGTCTTTGCCAATGGCGTGGTGCATGTGCTCGACGGCAGTTAACCCACGTTTCGGGGTGCGGCCCTTCGCCACCCCGGCCTTACTGTTTCTCAACTGCAGGTGTATCGTATTCGCCTTTTGCGGGCCTTGAGCCTGTTTACGATACGAGAGGTAGTTGAGCCCATGTCCTTTACCCGTCGACAAATACTCGGTGGTTTGGCCGGCCTGGTCGTGGTGGGTGTCGGGGCGGGTGGCGCTTCGCGCTACTGGCTGGGAAAAATGGCGGACGCCGAGGCGGGCCACGATTACGAACTGATTGCCGCGCCGCTGGACGTTGAGCTGGTGCCCGGCCACCAAACCGAAGCCTGGGCCTTTGGTCCTTCGGCGCCGGGCACCGAGCTGCGGGTGCGCCAGGGCGAATGGCTGCGGGTACGCTTTATCAACCACCTGCCAGTGCCCACCACCATTCACTGGCACGGTATCCGCCTGCCGCTGGAAATGGACGGCGTGCCTTATGTTTCCCAGTTGCCGGTATTGCCGGGCGAATACTTCGACTACAAATTCCGGGTGCCGGACGCTGGCAGCTACTGGTATCACCCACACGTCAACAGTAGCGAAGAACTGGGCCGCGGGCTGGTGGGGCCGCTGATTGTCGAGGAGCGCGAGTCAACCGGCTTTGAGCACGAGCGCACGTTGAGCATCAAAAACTGGCACGTGGATGAGGAGGGCGGATTCATGCCATTCAGCATCACCCGCGAAGCCGCACGCGGCGGGACGGCCGGGCGCCTGTCCACGATCAACGGCAGCCACGTGCCGACTATCGAACTGCCTGCCGGGCAAATCACCCGTGTGCGCCTGCTCAACCTCGACAACACCTTGACCTACCGCATTAACATTCCGGGGGTGGAGGCCAAAATCTACGCGCTGGACGGCAACCCCATCGCACCAAGGCCGCTGGGCAAGGAGTACTGGCTGGGCCCCGGCATGCGCATTTGCCTGGCAATCAAGGCGCCTGCCGAAGGCGAAGAATTGTCCCTGCGTGACGGGCCTGTGCGCCTGGGCACGTTGCGTGCGGTCGCCAGCCCCGGTTCAGCGACGCAATGGCCGCCCGCACTGCCTGCCAATCCGATCGCCGAGCCGGACGTGGCGAACGCCGAAAAACTCAATTTCAACTTTGAATGGGTAGGGTCGGTGTCGGTCAATCAAAGCGGCGATCAACCCCCGAGCCTGTGGCAAATCAACGGCGTTGCCTGGGACATCAAGGACAAGACCTGCGCTGATCGGCCGATCGCCAAACTCAAATTGGGGCAAAGCTACATCTTCGAATTGAAGAACATGACCCAGTACCAGCATCCGATCCATTTGCACGGCATGACCTTCAAGGTGCTGGCGTCCAATCGCAAAAAAATCACCCCGTATTTCACCGACACCTATTTGTTGGGTAAAAACGAGCGTGCCCGCGTGGCGTTGGTGGCGGATAATCCCGGCGTGTGGATGTTCCACTGCCATGTGATTGACCACATGGAAACGGGCCTGATGGCCGCTATTGAGGTTTCCTGATGCGACAAGGGCGTCAACCCCGGATCATCGACCGCAGCCGCGATCAAGACTACATGCGAGAAGCGCTGGCCCTCGCGGCCCAGGGCGCGGCCCTGGGTGAAGTACCCGTGGGGGCAGTGCTGGTGCAAAACGGCGAGATTATCGGGCGCGGTTTCAACTGCCCGATCAGCGGTCACGACCCCAGCGCCCATGCTGAAATGGTCGCCATCCGTGCCGCAGCCGCTTCGGCCTGCAACTACCGCCTGCCGGGCAGCACGCTGTACGTCACGCTGGAGCCGTGCAGCATGTGCGCGGGCCTGATCGTGCATTCGCGGGTGTCACGCGTGGTGTATGGCGCGCTGGAGCCCAAGGCCGGGATTGTGCAGAGTCAGGGGCAGTTCTTCACCCAGGGCTTTCTCAACCACCGGGTGCTGTTTGAAGGCGGGGTGCTGGCCGACGAATGCGGCGCGATCCTGAGCGATTTTTTCAAGGCCCGTCGCGCCAAACCGCCGTTGTAGCGGCTGACGCGTCGCGGGTTAGCGGCGGATCACTTGCGGGCAACAATCACTGCGCGCATCGGCGCAGGCAAACCCTCGATGGTTTTGCTGTGGTCGTTGGGGTCGAGGTAGTCGCTCAACGACTGGAACTTCATCCACTCCGTCGCCCGCTGCTCCTGGACGGTGGTAATGCTCACGTCCACACAGCGCACATCGCTGAAACCGGCGCGCCGCAACCAACGCTCCAGCGCCGGAATCGACGGCAGGAACCACACGTTGCGCATCTGTGCGTAGCGGTCTTCCGGCACCAGCACTTGATTCTCGTCGCCTTCAATCACCAAGGTTTCCAGCACCAGCTCGCCGCCCTTGACCAGGCAGTCCTTGAGCGCCAGCAAATGCTCGATGGGTGAGCGGCGGTGGTAGAACACGCCCATGGAAAACACGGTATCGAAGCCTTCAAGGTTCGGTGGCAGGTCTTCGAACGGGAAGGGCAAATGCCACGCGGCGTCTTGCTGTAAGAAGCGCTGCACGGCCTGGAACTGACAGAAAAACAGCCAGTTCGGGTCAACGCCGATGACGCTGTGGGCACCTGCGCCCAGCATGCGCCACATGTAGTAGCCGTTGCCGCAGCCCACATCGAGGATGCGTTTACCGTTGAGATCGATGTGCGGCGCGACCCGCGACCATTTCCAGTCCGAGTGCCATTCGGTGTCGACATGCACACCGAACAGGTCAAACGGGCCTTTACGCCACGGCGACAGGCCCATCAGTGCCTGACGCATCCGCGCGCGGGTTTCGTCGTCGCAGTCGGTGTCGAGGGTCAGCCCGTTGAGCAAGTCGATTTCGGTGGGCTTGACGTCAGGTAACGCGTCCAGGGCGCTCTGCCAGCGTTCAAGGTCGCCATGGCCTTTTTCCATTTTGATGTCGAGCTGAGCTTGCAGGGTGTTGGCCCATTCAGCCAGGGGCGTACCGGCCAGACGCCGGGCAAGAGGGGAAAGATCAATCATGGCAAGGCAATCAACGAGGCAAAGTTAAGACACTGGAACCACGGCACGACTTTCGAGAACCCGGCCGCGAGCAAGCGTTCACGGTGTTCTTCGAGGCTGTCGGGCTTCATGACGTTTTCGATGGCGCTGCGTTTTTGCGCGATCTCCAGATCGCTGTAGCCATTGGCGCGTTTGAAGGCAATGTGCAAGTCAGTGAGCAGGGCATGTTCTTCGGCGTCATTGAAGCGCAGCTTCTCCGACAGAATCAGCGCGCCGCCCGGCAACAGCGATTGGCGGATGCGCCCGAGTAAAGCCAGCCGTTGCTCGGGGGCTATGAATTGCAGGGTGAAGTTCAGCGCAACCACCGAAGCGGGTTCGAACGCCAGCGCCAGAATGTCGCCTTCGATCACCTCAACCGGCAACAGCTCCTGAAACATCGAGTTTTGCCCGTTCAGGTATTCGCGGCAGCGTTCGACCATCGCCGCCGAGTTGTCCACCGCAATGACCTTGCACCCTTCGCTGCGCACATGGCGGCGTAACGCCTGCGTCACCGCACCCAGCGAGCTGCCCAGGTCATAAAGGACACTGTTTGGTTGGGCGAATTGCGCAGCCAGCACACCGAGGTTTTCCACAATGGTCGGGTAACCGGGCACCGAGCGTTTGATCATGTCCGGGAACACCCGCACCACGTCTTCGTTAAAGGCGAAGTCCGGCACCTGGGCCAGGGGCTGGGCGAAAATACGGTCGGGTTCTTTGCTCACGAGGGTTCCGGCGATGGAAATTTAAAAGGGGCGGCATTTTAGCCAAGTTGGCGCCGGAGTGCGCGGTCTGTCTGATAAACCGCGCAGCATTCTGAACATGCCTACACAGTGTCAGGGGCATTCACACAATGATGACGAGACACTCACGTGGCCGGTCAGGGTGATGTTCTTCTGCTCGCTGTCCTGCGCGGTGAACGTGAACTCACGGATGTAATACGCGTGGTCGATGATGTCCAGCGTCAAGGCGCCGCTTATCCCTTCGCAGTTGTAATAGATTTCATTGCCACCGACGACAGCGAACTCCACATACGACAAGCCCTGAATCGGTCCGGGTTCACCCTGTTTGAACGTGTGTGTTCCGCTTTCAATACCCAGGTCAACAATGAAATTAATTACCCGGTATTCGTACGAACCAAAGGTTGCAGCTGAGGCTGCAATGGAAAGGGTGTTGAGGCCGCTGCCTAACATGATGTCATCGGCTTTGAAATCAGCGCGGTCAGTAATGGTGGCCGACGCGTCGCTGATCAGTGCCTGTTTATGGCGTGGCGAATGCTTGGGGCTTGGCTTGAGTGTGCCTTTGACTCTGTCTTTGCCGCGGGTAGAAAAGTGATTGGCCATCATCGAACCCTCGCTGACTGATTGGGTGTACGGAGACGGTATTAATGATGGCTGCGGGCATGGCGTCTACTGTCATAAATAACAGTTGAGGGGTCAGCGTTTGCCCTGGCTGAACGCCGATGCGGCAATGCCCCATTGGCCGAGCCAGTAGCTGAGAATGATCAGGTACGGCGCCGCACCGAACTTAACCACGAAGCGGTCAATTCCGATCAGGCTGTCGGAGACCACAAACGCCAGTGCGCCGCCCGCTGCCAGCCACGCCGAGCGTGCAGGTACATCAGTCCCCACGCGGGCGAAGGCGCGCCACAGCATGGCGCTGATCGTGAAGGCGTAGACAAAAACTGGAATCAGCATCTCCCCCAGGCCATGGCTGGCCATGACGCTCAACAAACCGGCACCGGCTGCCAGCGCCAGTATCAGGGGCAGTGCTGCGAGACGGCGGCAATCGGCCAGATAGGCCTTGAGGTAAGCCAAATGGGCCAGCAGAAACGCCCCGAGGCCAAACACAAACAAGTCCACGGGCCAAGCCAGCAGCAGGTCACCGAGCAACGAAAACAGCAAACCGATACTGATCCAGCGCCGGTAAAGGCTGGGCGGCGCATCTTGCAGCCAGCCGAGCAATGCCAGCACGGGCAGGGGTTTGCTCAGCAGGCACAACAGCGTGGAGTGCATGTTCACGCCGTACAGATACGCGGCGGCCCCCATGACAGCGAGGATCAGCCATGGCATGTCAGTTCACCGTAACAGGGCAGTCAAACACTTGAGCGGGTTCGGCCTCAGGCTCCCAAGGCTGTTGATACGTCAGGCGCAGGCGACCGGTGCCCGGGGCAAATGCTTGAAAGCGCCAGGTGGATTGCCCGCCGCTGCCCAGTAACTGGCCACTGTCGGCGCTTTTGTAGACTTCTGGGCCGAGGCTGCGTAACACGCCGCCTGCCGAATCCTGAATGGCCCAGCGGTAACCGGTCGTGGGGTTACTGGGCAGGGTCAGCGTCAGGTTTTGCCCCGTGTGCAATTGCATCGGGCAGTCACTTTGTTCTTCCACAATCACGTTATGTGCCGGTTGCTGAGCGCAAGCTGTCAGCAAGGTGAAACTGAGCAAGGGGATCAGACGCGCGGGGGACATTGAAGGCTCCGTCGGGACAATAACAAGCGCGCAGCATAACCCAAGACGGCTATCGGGCTATGCCACGCGGTCAAAGTCGCGAGCGGGCCTTAATAATTGAATGAGGCGTGAGGAGGGGTCACCGTGAAGTCGCCGCAGACCTCAAAAGGGTCGGTCAGATGGTCTGTACCTTCAAAGGTGAACAGGCGTGCGCTGTAGCAGCTCTCGATCACAGACAAGTGCAGGGTGCCCACCTCGGCCTGAGTCAGGTGATACACCAGGTCGCCATTTTTCTCGATGCATTCTGTGTAAGACATATCTCTGACCGGACCCTGCTGCCCGCGTTTGTACAGGTAAATGCCGGACTGGATATTGACGTCCAGAGTCAAGGACACGCAACGATACTGCGGCGATCCGAAGTCTTCGAATTCTGCGGTAATCACAATCTTTTTTTGGCTGCTGGCAAAGGTGATTTCCTGCGCTTCGAACAGATGGCGGCAAGACACCTCGGCCCTCATCTCACCCGTTGTTCTGGGATGGAACAGCGGTGTGCCCAAAGCCTTCTGCCATATAACAGCAGGGTTTCCATATCCAGGGTGTTGCAGTGCCATGATCTAAGCCCATCCAGCGCTAACGGTTCTGGGCCTATTAGTGACGGGATTGGATTTTGTGTCTACTGACAGAATTGACAGGGGGTTTGAGATGAAGATGTGACAGCGCCGCCGCTGTGGGGCGGCGGCGCTGTCATCGGGAACGTTCTACGGTTTAAAACAGCACTTTGGCCACGTCATTGAACCGTTTGGCAAAGTGCACGGTGATGCCTTCTTTCAAGTAGTCCGGCAGTTCCTCGAAATGGCCCCGGTTGGCTTCGGGCAGGATCAATTCATGGATTTTCTGCCGACGTGCCGCGATGACTTTCTCACGCACGCCACCAATCGGGAGTACGTGCCCGGTGAGGGTCAGCTCGCCGGTCATGGCGATGCCCTTTTTCGGCGGCTGGTTGCGTGCCAGCGACAGCAGTGCGCTGGCCATGGTCACACCGGCGCTTGGGCCATCTTTGGGTGTGGCGCCTTCGGGCACGTGCAAATGCACGAACGCTTCATCGAAGAACTTGGGGTCGCCGCCAAACTGCTTGAGATTGGAGCTGACATAGCTGTAGGCGATCTCTGCCGACTCTTTCATCACATCCCCTAGCTGCCCGGTCAGCTTGAACCCGCGATTGAGGGTATGGATGCGCGTCGCTTCGATTGGCAGGGTCGCGCCGCCCATGCTGGTCCAGGCCAACCCGGTAATCACGCCCGTACCGCTGATGACTTGTTCATTGCGGAACACCGGCATGCCCAACGAAGCTTCGAGGTCTTTGGGGCCGATTTTGATCACCGCCTTCGGGTCTTCCAGCAATTTGACCACGGCCTTACGCACCAGTTTGCCGAGCTGCTTCTCCAACTGACGCACCCCGGCTTCGCGGGCATAGCCATCGATCACGGCGCGTAAGGCGCTGTCGCTGATGCTCAGGCTGTTTTTGGAAACACCGGCTTTCTCCAACTGTTTGGGCCACAGATGGCGCTTGGCAATTGCCACCTTTTCTTCCGTGATGTAACCCGACAGGCGAATCACCTCCATCCGGTCAAGCAACGGCCCCGGAATGGAATCCAGCGTGTTGGCGGTGCAGACGAACAGCACCTTGGACAGGTCCAGGCGTAAATCCAGATAGTGGTCGAGGAAATCGACGTTCTGTTCCGGATCAAGGGTTTCGAGCAGGGCGGAGGCGGGGTCGCCCTGGAAGCTCTGGCCCATCTTGTCGATCTCGTCGAGCATGATGACCGGGTTCATCACTTCGACGTCTTTGAGGGCCTGCACCAGCTTGCCCGGCTGGGCACCGATGTACGTGCGACGATGGCCTTTGATCTCGGCTTCGTCACGCATGCCGCCGACACTGAAGCGGTAGAACGGCCGCCCCAGGGACTCGGCGATCGATTTGCCGACGCTGGTTTTACCCACGCCCGGCGGGCCAACCAGCAACACGATCGAACCACTTACCGAACCCTTGTAGGCGCCGACCGCCAGAAATTCGAGGATACGGTTTTTGATGTCATCCAGCCCCGCATGGTGGGCGTCGAGCACCTTGCGGGCATGCTTGAGGTCGAGTTTGTCTTGCCCGAACACACCCCAGGGCAGCGATGTTGCCCAATCCAGATAGTTGCGGGTGACCGCGTATTCCGGTGAGCCGGTTTCCAGAATCGACAGTTTGTTCAGTTCCTCGTCGATGCGCTTTTGCGCCTGAGCCGTCAGGGTCTTGCCTTCCAGACGCTGCTTGAACTGTTCGATGTCCGCGCTGCGGTCGTCTTTGGTCAGACCCAGTTCCTGCTGGATCACCTTGAGCTGTTCCTTCAGAAAGAACTCACGCTGGTGCTCGCCGATTTTCAAGTTCACTTCGGCGGAGATTTCTTTTTGCAGGCGCGCAACTTCAACTTCCTTGCGCAGCATTGGCAGGACTTTCTCCATGCGTTTGAGCATGGGCACGCAATCGAGCACTTCTTGCAGCTCATTGCCGGTTGCCGACGTCAGCGCGGCCGCGAAATCGGTTAGCGGCGACGGATCGTTAGGGCTGAAGCGATTGAGGTAGTTTTTCAACTCTTCGCTGTACAGCGGGTTGAGCGGCAACAGCTCCTTGATGGCATTGATCAGCGCCATGCCATAAGCCTTCACCTCATCGGTGGGCTCCTTGGGCTGCTGCGGGTATTCGACTTCCACCAAATACGGCGGGCGGTGATGTTTGAGCCACATGCTGATGCGCACACGGGTCAGGCCTTGGGCCACAAATTGCAATTTGCCGTTTTCGCGGCTGGCGTGATGCACTTTTACCAGCGTGCCGTATTCCGGGAGGCTGGACGTGTCGAAGTGGCGAGGGTCATCCGGTGGCGTATCGACAAAAAACAGGGCCAGCGAGTGATGGGGTGATTTGCTGACCAGCTCCAGTGTTTCGGCCCACGGCTCTTCATTGACGATGACCGGCAGCACTTGTGCCGGGAAGAACGGGCGGTTGTGAATCGGGATGATGTAAACCTTGTCGGGCAGATTCTGCTCCGGCAACGCCAGTTCAGTTCCGGCCGAGTGGGGTGTGTGTACGGATTCCGTGTGTTCTATGTCTGCGTATTCAGGGGTGTTATCCGGGAAATCTTGCTGGTCGCTCATGGGGCACCTGCGCAATGGGGTATGGGGGTTAGATGGGGCGCGGTGTCAGTGGTTTCAATGGTGAAACGTTTTTCATGCGCTCGCCGCTGCCAAAGCTTCGCCGTGGAGCGTAGACGATGAGCACCTGAGCACGGATGAGTGCATGCGATTGAACGGCGCAAAGCGCCTGCTGGTGATTGATAAAACCTTGCGCGAGGTTCGCGTTCGCTAGGCCTTTGTCGCCAACAACTTGACGGTAGACGGCCCGAAATTATTAGGCGATCTTCTGCTGAGCGACAGTTACGACTTATAACAATAAAGATGGAGCAAGCGGCCACCTGGCAGGCTGCCTGCAAGGCGCACAAGGAGCGCGTATGCCTCAGGGAATCAGCGCAATGACGCGGTGTGCCGAGGGCGTGGCATGAAGCTGCGTAACAGTTTTCAGGCGCGCATCAGCCTGTTTTTGGCGATGCTCCTGCTGTTGGTCATTGGCGCGGTGTATTTCGCGGTCAAAGCCGTCACGATCACGGTGGCCCGCGATCAGGCCGAAGAACAACTGCGTACCGGCACACGGGTGTTCGAGCGGTTCATGGATTTGCGTTGGCGACGCATCCAGTACGGCCTCAACTGGCTGACCAATGACTCGGACTTCCGTCAGGCTGCACTCAATGGTAATCGCGCTCAAATCAACGCCGCGCTGCAAGAGTTTGAGCCGAGCATCCGGGGCAGTGAACTGTTCGTGCTGGATCTGCAGGGCAACATCATCACCAGCACCCTCAAAGCGTTACCGGCGGGGCAGCCCTTTCCCTACGCCAAAGCCTTGAGGCTGGCGCGCCGACATTCTCAATCGATGGTCATTGGCGTGCTGGATGATCGCCCGTACATGATGGTGCAAAGCGTGGTACTGGCACCGTTGCCCGTGGTGCGCGTGGTGTCGGGCATGCCGATGGACGACGTGTTTGCTCACGAGTTGCGCTCACTGAGCAACCTTGAAGTGTCATTCATGACCATCAAACAGGGCGATAACGGCGTGCTCAGCAGCACCCAGCCTGACGTCATGAACGCCAGCAACGAGCAGTTTTTGAGCGATCACGCGCCCGGTATGAAGGTTCACTTCAGCGTATTTCATGGCAAGCGTTTTCTCGGGCAGCTACTGCAACTGGCCAATTCTGGGGACCCGGCCAACGGGCAAGTGCTCGCGCTTCTGCAAAGCCCGCTGGACCAGACCATGCACGCATTCAACGCCCTGGATCGCAAGTTTCTGTGGATATCCCTTGGCGCGTTGCTGCTGTCTTTGTTCGGGGCCTTATGGCTGGCGCGCGCGGTGTCGCGTCCGGTCAGTTTGCTGGCCGAGGCCGCTCAGCGAATCGGGCGCGGCAACTACGAGGTTCCGGTAGAACTCAAGCGTAAGGATGAACTGGGCTTTTTGGCCAAGGCGATCAACGCGATGCAGAGCGGAATCGCGCTGCGCGAGCAGCAACTGGCACATAACGCGCTGCACGACGCACTGACCGGCTTGCCCAACCGCGCACTCGCCATGGAGCGATTGGGCAGCGCCATCAGTGCGCGAAGGGGGGTGGTGCTGATTTATCTGGGCGTCGAAAACTACCGGGTTATCAACGAAAGTTTCGGCCAGGACGGCATGGAATTGATCATGCGCGAAATCAGCCGCGTCATGCTCGACACGTTGCACGCGCGGGACACCGCTGCGCGCATCACCGGCAATGAATTTTTACTGCTACTGGAAAGCACCCAGGTCGATGCCGCGGTGGCCGTGGCCGACAGGCTCTACCGGCTGTTGAATCGACCGCTGAGCATCGACGGGCATGAGGTGTCGCTGGAAATCTGCATGGGCATTGCGGCCTATCCGATTAATGGGCAAAGCGTCGAAGAGCTGATCAGCCGCGCCGCGCTTGCCCGACGGGATGCCGCTGCGCTGCCGGGTTACTTGCAGGTTTACCAGCAGGACCGCGACCTGGCCCATCAACGGCAAATCCAGTTGATACGCGACGTGCGCAGCGCGGCAAGCGAGGGCGAGCTGTTTTTGCTCTACCAGCCCAAGCTGGATATCCGCAGCGGCCAAGTGCATCAGGCGGAAGCGCTACTGCGCTGGCGCCATCCGGAGCTGGGCGTGGTGTCGCCTGCCGAATTCATCCCGCTGGCCGAACGCACTGGCAGCATGCCGTTGCTCACGCAATGGGTCATTGAGGAGGGCGTGCGCCAATTGGCCGAGTGGAACCGCAAAGGGCTGCACCTGCAACTTTCACTCAACATATCGGCGGCGGACTTACAGGGCGAAGACTTGCTGTTGAGCGTCGAAGCCTTGCTCTCGCGCTATCAAGTGTCGGCCGGGCAATTGATTTTCGAAATCACCGAAAGTGCGGTCATGCGCGACCCGGAGCATTCACTCAGCGTGCTGGAAAAACTGCGCGAGGGCGGCATTGGCCTGTCGGTGGACGATTTCGGCACCGGCTATTCGTCACTGGCGCACCTCAAACGGCTACCGGTACAAGAGTTGAAAATCGACCAGTCATTTATTCGTAACCTTGACGAGCGCAGTGAAGACGCGGTCATCGTGCGTTCGACCCTGGAGATGAGCCATAACCTGGGGTTAAAGGTCGTGGCCGAAGGCGTGGAGTACCAGCACACCCTTGACCTCCTGCAGCGCTGGCAATGCGACACGGCCCAGGGTTACCTGATCAGTCGCCCGTTGGAGGTTTCAGCGTTTGAAACATGGCTGTCGCGACTGGAGGAAACTGCCTGAAAATACGTTTTGCGACGGGCTTCGTGGCGGCATTAACTTTCCAGAGTCCATGCCGGTATACCGGTGTCGAGAAGCGCGAAGAGCATGCTGGGCGCCACGTCATCTGGCAGATTACATCCCTGCGCAGTACCTACAAGGTTGAGCATCCATTTCGAGTGATCAAGCGTGAGTTTGGTTATACGAAAGTGCGTTTCCGAGGCTTGGTGAAAAACACTGCTCAGAGGATGACGCTGTTCGTCCTGTAGAGCCTTTGGATGGCGCGTCGATATTTACTCTCCAGCGCAGGAGAGGTGCGTCCGTAATGAGGGAGATAGTTGCTGCGAGGAGCGTTCAGCGGCAAACTTGGATGGAAGAGGTGGCAGACTTGATCGGTTTTGAACGGCTGCCGTTTATTGAAAGCACCTATGGCTCAGCAGTCGAAAGATAACGGCCTACTTCAGACCATCCTTAAGGCTATTACAAGAAAAGTAGCTAAACTTAGGCAGGCTTTGCGTTTAATTGAGCGTGAACCTGATGAGCTAACTGATGAAATCGAAATAGGCTGGAGCAACACGGTGCGGCCATGGTGGGGGTTGAGAATTTATTACAAATAAGTCGTAACTAAATACATCTAAAGTTTTTTTATGAAAATGGAAGATATTCGGTATTACACAGTAGTAACACCGCTGGTTTTAGGGTCGGCAGGTTTAAATACTATGATTGTACTTTGGGTGATTGAGAGGCTTTTCATATTGTCTGATAGCGCTCTCTACGCCACAGCTGCTGTGACTTATACTGTCATATGCGTAGTAGGATTAATTCATGCTATCCCCTGATTAAGAGGAATTTTCTGATGAGTGCAGCTTTAGTGCTGACCATCAGCACCATCTTTAGGATGGTGCTCTGTTTTTAATGTGTGTATTGATTGTATGTTTATTGCATCAACAAAAGCTTCTAATGTTAGAGCGATTTTCCCTGTTTGCTTGTAAGCTCGCTCATAATCTTCTGGGATGTTTTTAAATAGCTTAAATGTATTTTCTTTTTGGACTTTTCTCCCAGGCCCCACTCCAGCTAGCGCTAAGTCAAAAGAATAATATGTCATATCTCCATAATAGTCGCTTCTAAATATTTCCCTGTAGAATTCCTTAACTGGTCCTGCAGTGTTATTGGTGCTGTTATAAATATTCATTCCGCCTTCGTATATATTATTAAGTCCGTGCGCAATCATCGGTCCGCTATAAGGGAGGCTAAAACCTCTTGTGATAACAGCAGATTCAATGCCTGTTTTGAATTGCATGAATCCACCGGCAATCCCTGCATTATTTTTGGCATAAAACCACGCTTTATTGGCTAGCTCGTCATATTCTTTGATCAGTTCCTGCATCCCGTCCCAGGCACTAATAACGCCGTCATTAACTTCGCGAATGAGTTCGTTTACGTAGTTCGCAATAATCGAGCTGAACTTCAGCTGCATGATGCTATCAAGGTAAGTAGCGCTCGTCGTGCAGCCCAACGACATCAGGTCAGAGGCTGCTTTCGTGACATCATGGATGTCGCACTGTTGGTCGCTCATACATCATTATTCCATGAGCTGTGCGCGCTGGTGCCGGCCCCAACGTGTGTCCACGTAATATCCCGATAGCGAATCGCGACGACTTCTTGCGGCTGACCTTCCGACATATTGATCACATGCGGTACTTGAAAGTTTATGTACGCAATTCGTGCGCCGGATAAACGAACAACAAAGTATTTTTCCTGACTCCCTATTGGTGAAGTGCGATAAAAGTCAATTACGCATTCAACTTCTTCACCATCATGCAAAGCGCCGAAAATCAGCGGAGAGGACTTGTCAATATTTTTAGTTATAACAACAGGCCTGTGTTGCCCACGACCACCTGTAACTGTTCCATCGCTCCCCGCAACCATGTCGTGCGAGTAAGCCAATACCATGATTTCATCAAAGTGGCCGATCTGACATTTATTGCCGATGGAATCTTGACTAGAGCAGCCCGAAGAGATTAGGCCTTGTTTTTTTCCTGTAATAGACATGTATCCATGGTTGGCCATTTAATACCCCCTGTATTACTAATCATCATATGACAGTCGTGACCAGCTTGCTGTAGGATGATTCCTAAATGTTAAGTTTAGTATCCTTGAAATTATTTAATTCCTATTAACCCCCTCCTGCCGCAATCACAGCTGAGGTTGTTCGCGAACCAGATCGACTCTGGCGCAAAGCCGATTTGCCTTAGGCTCTGTACGAAAAGTAATGCCGCAAACACCGCATGGCACAGGCCAATGAGACCATCGCCGCAAAACTTTTCGGGAGCTTGTCGAAACGCGTAACGATGCGGCGGTTCTCTTTCAACCATCCGATCATGCGCTCGATGATGTTGCGCTACCGGTATTTGGGGCGCCCGCTACGGCGTGGCTCATAGAAGATATCTGCAACCAAATCCCAGGCTGCGTCGGGTAGTTCGTACCGTTTGGCCATCATGGGCTCCTGCCTTTGATGGTCGCGGACTTTACTGAATCTCAACGCCCGCGGAATTCAAATTGGTTTCAGCTGATTTCGTACAGAGCCTAGATTGTGGCGATGGGTATTTTTCCTGCGTGTACTTAGCTGCATGCAGTTGAGTACGTCGCAAGTCACCTAAACGGCAAATCCACTTCCCCTAAAAGCAGTGATATATCGCATGCCAATGCTATGAATTGGCTTGGCGTATGCCTCGGCTAGCGTCTTTAGCGCGGCATATAGAGCGAGGCGGAGCACCATTAAGATCAATTAATAAATGTGTCGCTCAGAGCACGTGGCGGTGTTTACCCATAAAAAAAGCGGCTATCTCTCGATAGCCGCTTCTCTTTCAACGAGCCGTGTTACTTAGTCGGCCAGTTTGAACGCCATGATGTAGTCACCTTTTTTGGTGCCCAGGCCGCCGTGACCGCCCGCCATGACGACGACGTATTGCGTGCCGTCTTTGCCGGTGTAGGTCATCGGGGTGGCCTGACCGCCTGCTGGCAGGCGACCTTCCCACAGCTGCTTGCCGTTACGGACGTCGTAGGCACGCAGGTATTGGTCGAGGGTACCGCTCAGGAAGGCTACGCCACCGGCAGTGGTGAAGGTCCCGCCCAGGCTTGGAACGCCCATCGACAATGGAATCGGTACCGGCGAGCTGTCACGCACGGTGCCGTTTTTGTGTTTCCAGATCACGTTGTTGTTGGTCAGGTCGACCGCAGCAACGTAACCCCACGCGGGTGCCTGGCAAGGCAGGCCGACAGGGGACAACAGAGGTTCCAGGATCACACCGTAAGGTGCGCCTTTGTTCGGTTGTACACCGGATGTTTCGCCTTTACGAGGGCCCATTGCCGCCACGTCCGCCTGAGGAACCAGTTTGGAAGTGAAGGCCATGTAGCTCGGGTTCAGGAAAGCAATTTGACGTACTGGGTCAACCGAGATGCCGCCCCAGTCGAATACACCGAAGTTGCCGGGGTAAACGATCGAACCTTGCAGCGATGGCGGGGTGTACATGCCATCGTAACGCAGGGACTTGAAGTTGATCCGGCACAGCATTTGGTCAAACGGTGTTACGCCCCACATGTCGCGCTCGGTCAGTTCCGGCGGAATCATGTTCAGGTCCGAACGTGGCTGGGTCGGTGCGGTGTGGTCGCCTTCAACAGCGCCGCCCGGAGCCGGCAGTTCACGGATCGGTACGATGTCTTCGCCGGTGCGACGGTCAACAACGTAGATGCTGCCTTGTTTGGTGGACGCCAGCAGGGCCGGTTTCACGCCATCGGCAGTTTTCAGGTCCATCAGGGTTGGCTGACCGCCCACGTCCATGTCCCACAGGTCATGGTGAGTGAACTGACGATACCAACGAACTTTACCGGTGTTGATGTCCAGCGCAGTCACGCCAGCGCTGTAACGCTCGGAGTCTTCGGTACGGTCGCCGCCATATTGGTCGGGCATTTGGTTGCCCATCGGCAGGTACAGCATGCCGAGGTTTTCATCGACCGCGAACATCGACCACATGTTTGGCGAGTTGCGGGTGTAGTGCTTACCTTCTGCAATCGGCGTGGTGTCGTCCGGATTGCCGCTGTCCCAGTTCCACACCAGTTTGCCGGTACGTACGTCGTACGCACGGATCACGCCCGATGGCTCGTCAGTCGAGATGTTATCGGTCACGTGGCCGCCAATCACGACCAGATCTTTGGTCACGGCAGGTGGCGAAGTGGAGTAGTAACCACCCGGTGCAAAGCTGCCGATGTTGTGGCGCAGGTCGACAGAACCGTGGTCACCGAACTCTTCACACACTTTACCGGTGTCAGCGTTCAGGGCGATCAGACGGGTGTCGGCGGTCGGCAGGAACAGGCGACGCGGGCACGAGTTGCTGGCAGTGGCAGTGGCTGCTTCAACCGCTGGCTCGGCAGCGCTCTGCTCGGTGCTGGCTTTGGCATAGGCCGCCTCGTCGTGATAGCTCACGCCACGGCAAGTCATGTGGGCCCAACCCTTGAAGTTTTCAGCGTTCTGAGTGCTGATCTTCGGATCGAAACGCCAGATTTCCTTACCGGTATCCGGGTCAAGGGCAATCACCTGGCTGTGCGGGGTGCACACATACAGCATGCCGTTGACTTTCAGCGGGGTGTTCTCGGCCGTTGTTTCGCCCGGATCGCCTTCGCCTGGAATGTCACCGGTGCGGAAGGTCCACGCTGGAACCAGCTTGTGGGCGTTTTCCGGGGTGATTTCTTTCAGCGGCGAGTAGCGGTCGCCATGGGCGGTGCGCCCGTAGGACTGCCAGTCACCGTCCGGCATGGCCGGTGCAGTGTTGGTCATGCCTGGAACGGCATCGCGGTCCAGTTCGCCCTTGATTTCGCCAGGGCTGGTGAACTGGCTGGCCAATGCTGCCAGACCGGCCAGCACGACAGCAACGCTCAGCGCGCCGGTCGTGACAGGGGCCGATTGGCCGCCGGTCAACGGACGACGGAACCAAGGCAGCAGCAATACGATACCGATCGCAAACCACAGGGCCAGACGCGGTACCAACTGCCACCAGTCCAGGCCCACTTCCATCAGTGCCCACACCGTGCTGGCGAACAGCACCACTGCATACAAGCCAAGCGCCGCGCGGCGTCCCGCCATCAGCAATGCGCCCGACAGACCAAAGCCGATACCCGCCAGCAGGTAGTACATCGACCCGCCCAGCGTGACCAGCTTGATACCCCCGACCAGCATGGCCAGGCCCATTAGCAGCAGCAGGATACCGAGCAACGTCGGTAACAGGCGGCTACGACTTGAAGCACCTTCAGTGCTCATAGTGTGGTTCTCCGTTACGTTGATAGTGTCCCCGCGCGGGCCCTGCAGAGCAGGGCGCGACGCGGGTATGAATCAGTGAAATAAGTCCTTGTGAGTCAGCTTCAAGCTTCGTGCTCGTTGCGTTAGTCCGTTCTTGGATCAGAACGAGCTTTGTATCTTCAACCCGCCAATCAGCGCGTCGTCCAGATGGCTGACGCCGCCCGGGTGACGGATGTATTGCAGGTTCGGCCGAACGGTCAGCCAGTTGGTCACGTGCACGCCGTAGTAGAGTTCGGCGCTGTATTCAGTGTCCTGAGGGGGCAGGTAATCGGCGTTGTCGAAATCGTAGACAGCGCGAGCCTGATTGGTCGCCTGGGCGTTCTTGCGATACGCCGGGTTGACGTGAACCCGTGCCACGGCAAAGCCGATATCGTCTTTGGCGCGTGAATCGAATACGCCTTTGTAGACGATGCCCGCCTGGACATAGTTGTCGATAGGGTTGGTCTTCTTGTCGTGCACAGTGGCATTGGCGAACACACTCAAGCCCCTCGACTGATCGCTGGCGCGGCTGGTGAGTTGCTGCTGCACACCCAGCCACATGCCGTGCTTGCTCGAACTGCTGCGGTAGGCTTCACCGCTCAGGGCGGCAGGTTGGCCATTGGCATCTTTGTAAACATCGGTTGCCTTGGCACTACTGTAGTAGTAACCGGCACGGTATTCCCCCGGCAGGCCATTGATTTTTGGCGTCCACACCAATTCAACCGGCAACACTGCGCCTTGGGTGCCGCTGCCGCTGAGCTTGAAACCATTGCCGCGATCCAGGTTGGACGGGTTCTGTTCGTAAGCGCCAACCTGCGCATACAGCTCGGGCGTCAGGTGATATTTGACGCGCAACGCCCACTGGCTGACAGGCCAGTTGTACCAGATGCTGCCAGCCCAGTTGCCGACTTGCGAACCGCAAAACGCGAGGTTCTGGAAGTCGCACGGGAAGCTGTTGAAGTCTTCGCCCTGACCAAAGCGGCCGACTTTGATGTCGAGCTTCTGGTCAAAGAATTTTTGCTGGTACCACATCTGCGTCAGGCGAGTGGTCTGACCGCGGCCCCAGACTTCCTGAGCCGACGTGAAGCCGCCCACGCGCGGGTCGTTGATGCGGTCGTTGCTGATGTTGTTGCCGCTGCGGTGGGTAATCGTCAGCTGGAACTCAGCATCGTCCCACCCCAAAATCTTTTGCAGGTCCAAGTGCGTGCCCAGGCCGAACTGATCGCTGTAGCGCGCCGTACGGTCGTGGTCATAGCCGCCGTGCAGGTTGGAACCCACTTCGCCCACGTAATCGAGGGAGAAGGCATAGCCTTTTTGCTCAAGCTCGCTGCGGGTGCCGTTCCAGTCGCCGAGCATCCATTTGGAATCGCTGTCGAAGGCGGGGGCCGCCTGAACGCAGGTCGCCAGACCGAGAGCGGTGAGTCCGCCCATCAGGTTCAGGGCTTTTTGCCCGGCAATAGGAAACAACGCACTGTGTTTGCGCAACATCAAAAATTTGGACATAGGTTGAGGTGTGAGTCTTTATAGGTATGGCTGTGGCTGTGGTAGCGCTGTCTGGTGGAGACGGTGCTAGCCCTTCAAGATTTTGAGGCGGAATGAATCGGTTCAGCCTCTAAAAATGGAATGATAAAGTGCTGTAACGTTTTGAAACAGCACTTTAAATGACATGGATCATTTCGTAATTGGTAACAGTGTGCTGCGACCGATCGTCTCAGGCTGTTTCGCCCAGTATTTACTGGCCTTCGTCGGTCCCCCGTCGCAACCTGTCCGGCTAGAAAAAAATCTTCGTCGATCTTCCACGCACGGCGGCGAAATGAAGGTTTGAGGCCTTTTTTCGTGCGTGAACGGTGTTTCCCCTTCGCTAGAAAGACTCGAATCGAGGCGTAGCCGCACGTTGAGCAAACCGCACAACTGAGGGTTTAACCTGCAGCCGTGCGTCCGGATTGATGCCTTAAAACGTCGTGCGCAAGCCGACTTCAATACTGCGGCCGGGGGCTGGCGCGATGTCTCGCAGAATCGAACTGGCGTAACGCACGGTCTGGTTGGTCAGGTTCTCGCCTTTGACGAACGCCAGCCATTGGCTGTTGCCCACCTCAAAGTGATAACCGGCGCTGGCGCCCAACGTGGTGTAGCCGTCGGTGCCAGACTCGTTGTCCGGGACGCGCCCCTGATTGCTGGCGTGTTCGACGTCCACTCGCGCCTGCCAGCGGTTCAGCTCCCAGAGGACGCCGCTGCGCAAGCGCAAGGGGGCAATCCGGGGCAGGGCTTGGCCCGTGTCGAGGTTGGTGGCGCGGGTGTAATCGCCAGCCAGTTCCAGAGCGAACTTACCGTAGGCGCTTTCGCCTAGCTTCCAGTGATCTTTCGCTTCAAATCCGGTGAAACGTGCGCGAACCCCGGAATAGATGTATTCGGGAATGCCATCGGCGTCGGGTACGCCTTCGTCATTGAGCGTGCGACCTGTGCCCAGAAGGCCGATGTAATTGGAGAAGTGGCTGTAGAACACGCCAACGCTGCCGGTGTGGGTGCCAGTGTCAAAACGCAGTGCCAGGTCGCTGGAGACAGCTTTTTCTTTCGACAGGTTCGCGCTCCCCACTTCATAGGTTCCAGTGGCCACGTGTGCCCCGTTGGCGAACAGCTCATAGAACGTCGGGGCGCGCTCGGTGTAGCCCAGCGTAGCTGCAAGCGACCAGACCGGGGTGAGGCTCAACAGCGCACCGGAAGACACGCTGCCGGCGGTGAAGCTTTTTGAGCTGTCCGTTGCCTCGAAGCGCTCATTGCCTTTGGCGTCCGGGTCAACCACGGTGTGCTCCAGTCGCCCGCCCAGGCTGAATGTGAGGCGGTCGGTGGCCTGAAACTCTTCGAGAATAAACAGCGCGCCACTGGTGGTGTCGGTGTGCGGGACAAACGCTTCTTCGCCCAAGGCGGAAAACGCGTTTCGATTGAACTGTGCGCCGACTACCCCATTGAGTGAGCCAAGGGGCATGTGTCTTGCCTCCATACGCGCCTCATACCCCTTGTTTTTAAAGGTGGTGCCGACTTCGCCGTCTTCAATTTCACGGTGCTCATAGTCGGTGTAGCCCGCGTTGAATTTCAGCGAACTGAAGGGGCCTTGCAGGTTGCGCAGTTCTGACGCGAAGGCGTAGTGGTCCTGTTTCATGCGAATGCGCACGTCCTGCTCAGCCGGTGAACCGTAATTGGCGTCGTAGTTGCTGTAGGACAGGCCCGCGTATCCGTCGTTCCAGGTGTAGGAACCGCCGACTGCGCCGCCATCTTGTCGGCCATTGCTATTGCCCAAACGGCCTTTCTTTTCGTCGCCGCTTTCGCTTTGCGGTGCATGACGGCTGCGAGCATCGCCGGGGATTCTCAAGTCATTGAACGCCCGCGCATTGGCGTCCAGATGCAGGGCGAAAGTGCCATTACCGGCTTCGAGTTTGCCGGCGCTGCTGCGGGTCGTGGCGGCGCCGCCATAGCGCAGTTCCCCGGCACCCTGAATGCCCTCTATGGCTTGTGTCGGGATGCGATTGTCGAAGGTGTTGACCACGCCACCCATGGCATTGCCGCCGTATAGCAGGGCGGCGGGGCCGCGCACTGTTTCAATCCGTTCGACATTGACCGGGTCCAGTGGCACGGCGTGGTCGTAGGACAGCGACGAAGCGTCCAGCGCGCCCACGCCATTGCGCAGAATGCGAATACGGTCGCCATCCAGGCCGCGAATGATCGGGCGGCTGGCGCCCGGCCCAAAGTAGGACGACGACACGCCGGGTTGCTTGTTCAGGGTTTCTCCCAGGCTGCCTTGCTGTTGCAGGGTCAGGTCGTCACTTTCCAGCACGCTGGTGGGTGACGCCAGTTGGCGGCTGCCCAGCGGGTTGCCGGTAATCACTTGGGGTTGCAGTTCCAGTGCGTAGACGGGAGAGGTGATGAAGAGGGCGGCGGCTAACGGGGTAAGGGGTAAACGGCGGAAATGTCGTGGGAAAACGGGGGACGGCATTGCAAGTTCCTTGGCAAAGTGGGCAGGGAAATCGGGCGAGGCGTATGCTCTTTAGGGATATCAATAGTTACAATATAACATCTCTTTAATTGTAACCATGGGGAACTTTCATCCCAGATGCCCACTCAGGGCTAAACTGCGCCAAGGCACGCGCACTTCCCCCTGAGCCAGCGCTCGGCTAAGGTGCGCGGCTTTCCTACATTTGCTTACTTAAGGCTCGGCATGACTGAACCCAACAACGATCCCCTGCACGGCGTGACGCTGGAGCAGATCCTGACCGCGCTGGTGGCGCACTACACGTGGGACGGGCTGGCGCAGCGCATTGATATTCGCTGCTTCAAGAGTGACCCGAGCATCAAGTCGAGCCTGACTTTCCTGCGCAAGACCCCTTGGGCGCGGGAAAAGGTCGAGAAGCTGTATGTGAAATACGCCCGCACCAAGCGCGATATTTGACGCCCTCATGACGTCTCGCCCGGTGAAATTGAGCGCAGCAACGGTCCGCACGCTGTGCACCTGGCTGGCGATCCTCGGCTGGAGCGGCTTGGCGATTCAACTCGATCTGATTCTGCTGGCGCGCTGGACGTCAGGCGCCAGCGTGTTGGGCGGGTTAGTCAATTACTTCGGCTTTTTCACCATCCTCACCAACACCCTGGCTGCTGTGGTGTTGACCTGCGAAGCCACGCGGCGTGAATCAGCTGGCAGGCGGTTCTTCCTGCAACCCAAGGTCAGCAGCGGGATATGCGTGAGCATCATTGTTGTGGGCGGGGCCTATAGCCTGTTGTTGCGCAATCTCTGGCAACCCGAGGGGCTGCAATGGCTGGCCAATGAACTGCTGCACGATGTGATGCCGGTGTTGTACGCGTTGTATTGGTGGTGGTGCGTGCCCAAGGGCGCGCTGCGTATCCGGCACATCGGTCTGTGGGTGCTGTACCCGATCGTGTATTTCGGCTACATCCTGTTACGCGGGCATCTGTTAGGGGTCTACCCGTATCCGTTTGTCGATGTCGACAAGCTGGGTTATGCGCTGACGATCATGAATGCCAGCGGCATATTGGCAGGCTTTATCGCCGTGGCGGTCATCGTGGTGGGGCTGGATCGCTGGAAGTAAGGGCTGAGCAGCGGGTAATCATGGCCCTCTGGCTGAGCCAGCAATCGGCCAGGTCACTCATTCTTCGGCACCGGTCTCCAGCCGCCAGTAGCCTGCGGCCTTTATCCACGCCTCCTCCAGCCCATGGGTATCGAGCAACACTTTGCGTACCTTGCGCGACAGTGCGCTTTCGGTCGCCACCCATGCATACAACTGGCCTTCAGGCATTTTCAATTGCGCGACCGTACTGAGCAATTCTTCCCCGGGCTCATCGCGGTGCACCCAAATCACTTCGACGGTCGCCGCGCTGTTGAGCGGTTGCTCTTCTGCGGCATTTTCGATGTCGATCACCACAGTGGCACGGCGGTTGGCCGGCAGCTCTTCCAAGCGGCGGGCGATGGCGGGAAGGGCCGTTTCGTCCCCGATCAGCAGGTAACTGTCGAACATGTCCGGCACCACCATCGAACCGCGCGGGCCACCGATGTGCAGGGTGTGACCGGGTTGGGCCTGCGCCGCCCAAGTGGACGCAGGGCCATCGCCATGCAGCACGAAATCAATGTCCAGTTCGAGTGCCTTCAGATCAACGCGACGCGGCGTGTAATCACGCATCGGCGGCATGGCCTGGCTTTTCAGGCCTGCGCTCAGTTCAAGGCTTTCCAGTGCGGCTTGTTCTTCGGCGTTTTGCGGGAAGAACAGCTTCACGTGGTCATCGCTGCCCAAACTGATAAACCCGGCCAGCTCAGGCCCGCCTAGGGTGATGCGGCGCATGCGTGGGGTAAGCTCGACGACACGCAGTACGTCCAGTTTTCGGCGTTTAATTTCATGCATGACGCGGTGAATGGTCTGGGCGGTTACGGCACTCATTGAGCATTCTCCTGCGCAGGCCGTGCAGTTACGGTGCCATCGACAATGGCTTTGGCGGTGCTATTGAGCAGGTCGCGCACACGCAGGATTTCTTCCGGATTCCAACGACCGTGGTGCATTTGCAGGGCATGGCGCAGGTTGTGAACGGCCTCGTGGATTTCTTGCGGCCGGTCATGGCCACGCAACGAGCGTTTACTCACTTCAATGCGCATCCGCACGCCTTCCAGGGCAATCGCCTGTTCGGTCAACGACTGGCGACCCGCGTCGGTGATGCAATACCGTTTTTTGCCGCCTTCGGTATCGCCCTCAATCATCTCGCTTTCTTCAAGGAACGTAAGGGTCGGATAAATCACGCCGGGGCTTGGGCTGTACGCGCCATCGAACAGGGTTTCGATCTGGCGGATCAGGTCATACCCGTGGCAAGGCTGTTCGGCGATCAGGGCCAGCAACAGCAGTTTCAGGTCGCCCGGTGCAAATACGCGAGGCCCCCGGCCACCGCGTTCACGGCCGGGGCGCTTCTCGAAACCATCCGCGTGCACGCCATGCTCTCGGGGGTGATGGTGTTCTCTCATTTTCTCTTCGCTCTTTGTATAAGTTAGATACAACTTAAGATATATCTTAAGACTGTTCAAGATGAAGTGATGAACGGTAATAGTTCTCAAATGCACGGAGGGCTTTTTTCACTCACTGGTGCTTGGCAGGGGCTACAGTTGCGCGGTGGGCGAATTACATAACGTGTGGGTGGCGGGTTGTAGGTAGGGAGTGAGGATGGGCGCCATGCCTTTGAGCACTTGCACTGGCAACGCGGAAGTGAATTTGAAGGCTTCGGCCGAGCGGCCCGGCACAAATGCGGTCAGGGTGCCAAAGTGTTGTTCGCCGATGTAGAACACAAACGTCGCTGTGCGGTTGATCGACTTGGAACTGATAAGCCGCCCGCCAGCCCCCATGCTTTCAATGCGGTTATCGCCAGTGCCGGTTTTGCCGCCCATGGCCAGCACACTGCCGTCGGGTTGTTTAAAGCTGCCCGACACACGGCGTGCCGTACCGGCGTCCACCACCTGCGAAAGGGCCTCGCGCAGCGCGGTGGCCACTTCACTGGGCATTACCCGTTCGCCCTTGTCCGGGTCATTGACCAAGCGGGTTTCATAGGGTGTGCCAGCGGCGAAATGCAACGTATCGATACGCAACACCGGCAAACGCACGCCATCGTTCAAGATAATCCCCATCAGCTCGGAGAGCGCTGCCGGGCGATCCCCTGAGCTGCCCAGCGCGGTCGCCAGCGAAGGCACCAAGTGATCAAACGGGTAACCGACTTTCTGCCAGCGTTGATGGATATCAAGGAACGCTTCGATCTCCAGCATCGTGCGGATCCGGCTGTCCCGCGCGCTCTTGTGTCGGCTTTTGAACAGCCAGCTGTAAACCTCCTGACGCTCGAACTGGCTGGCGGCTACGGCCTGTTGAAACGTGGCTTGCGGGTTGTTCAGCAAATAGCCCATCAGCCACAGGTCCAGCGGGTGCACCTTGGCGATGTAGCCTTGATCCGGCAGGTCATAAGCGCCGGGACCGTAGCTTTGATACAGCGTGGTCAGACGCTCGTCAGGCACCTTGTCAGTGCGTAAATGCGAACGGACGAAACTGTTGAAGGTCGCCTGATCGGCATGAGGAAACAGATAACGGTGCACCGCCGCCATGCGAATCGGCGTCGGGTGCATGCTGTCCAGAAAGGTATCGAGGCGCGCCTGGGTGTCCTTGCCTTTGTATTTTTTCCAGAACTTGAGCATATAGGTGGTGCCTTCACGGTCTGCGAAGCGTGCCAGGTATTCCTGCCGACGGGGGTTTAGGTCGTCCTTGAGCAGTTCTGCGCTGTTGCTCGGCGCCTGATACGTCGTGTAACGCACCACATCGCGCATCAACCGTACAAACGGCAGGTTGATGGACTCGCGAATGGCGTCGCGCAGGGTCGGGTTGCGGCCGTTGTCCTGATTGCGAAAGTTGTTGAAGTGATGCATGCCGCCGCCAGTGAAAAACCGCTCGCCCGGGTTTGCCGAATAGGTACGGTTGAGCGCTGCATCGAGCATGCTGGCAAGGCTCGCGTCAGGGTCGCGGATCAGATAATCCAGCGCCCAGCGACTCAAGCGGTCTTGATCTTCGACCTGAACTTTTTTCAGATTGGCGCTGGACTGGCCGCCGTAACGCGCATGCAATTCGGCAATGATTTGCAGGTAAGTGGTCAGCACCCGCAGTTTGGCGGTCGAGCCCAGCTCCAGTTTGCTGCCTTCATTGATGTCGAATGGTTGATCTGTGTTGTCGGTTTGTACCCGGGCACGGGCGCCATCGGGCGTGAGTTCAAACAAGGTGAAGCTGTAACGCACCTGCGCCGTGCTGCTGGGGGTGAGCAAGCGCTCGCCCAGCAGCCCCAATTGGCCGGCAAAGGCGGGATCGGCCAATTTGCGCAGGTATTCACTGACCTGGCGCTGCAAGTCGTATTGCAAGGTGCTGGTGGCAGACAAGTCGAGGCGGTCAAGGTCGTACAAAGGGCGTTGGAGCAGGGCCGACAAACGACCGCGGGCCACGCTGATGCCTTTGTTGGTTTCGATCGGCTGGATCGTCGGCGCGGCGTTCCAGTCACGGTATGTCACACGGCTGGCCAGCGCGGCGGTCGTCAGCGCGGGATCGATCACCTTGTTTTGGGCCAGCAGGCGGATATGGCTGTCCGTCAGCACCGCCAACTCGTCGCGGCCTTTGGCCAGGTAATGCGAAGGGCGGCGCTGGGCAATCATCAGTGACAGCACTTCGCGTAACGCCAACCCGCGCTGCGCAAGGCTTTGCGGATCGCTGGCGGTGCTTGCCAGGTGCTGATTGACCTGATTGAAGTCCGCGCCGTACCAGACGCGCAAGCCTTCGGCCATGCCGTGAACCTCGCCATGCCCCGGTACAGCCGACAAGGGCACACTGTTGAGGTAGTCGCGCACAATTGTCTCGCGTGCCTGCAGGGTATCGGGGCCGTCTTGGTACGCGCGCACGCTGGCAGAAATCATCTGCCGCAGTTTTTCACTGCCAGATACAGTGAGGCCATCGGGGGAATGCCGGTATTTCTCAAGCTGGGTGGCCAACGTGCTGCCCCCTGCCGACTGACCGGGTAAATAAAGTATTTTTGCCACCTGTGACCACGCAGCCATGGCAAAGCGCGGCCAGTCCACCGCCGGGTTGGCCAGCGGCTTTGCGGGGTCGAGCAAGTCGCGGTTTTCAATGAACAGCAAACTCTGCACCACCACGGGCGGGATGCTGGCGAAGTTGGAATAAAGCTGCTGCGGGTAGTTGTAGTGGTACAGCGGCGCCCCCGAGCAGTCCGTGATAGACAGTCCGGCCTGAATCTTTTCTGAGTAGGGGACGAAAAACCCTTTTTTGCTGTAGCTCAATAGCGCTGGCGAGAAACGAGTTTGCTCTGCAATTACGTAGTCGCGTTTTAACAGGCGCGGCAAAAAGTCGCCCAGCGAGCTGTAGCCCAAACGCTTGTCGAACGGTCCTGCGCCGGGATACAGCATGGAATCGCTGGCGCCTGCGTGTATCGAGTAGTTCAGGGCTGCGGCAAAGCGACTGAATTCCTGCGCTTGTAGCCTTGAAGTACGGACTTCCTTCTCCACGGCAACTCCCAGCACCCCCAGCGCGATCAACAGCAGCAGGCCAAACAACATCCAGCCATAACGCCGCCCGCGCGACCTGGGCGGCGGGGACGGGAGGTCTTCCACTGCCGTTTCAGGCACTGCGAGTTTGCTGGAGTTTGAATGCCACAGTGCGCCCATAGTCGACCGATCCACCTACGCATTTTGGCTGCGCTTGAATCAAGCGTAGACGCTGCCCCAAAGAGGCGAGCACTTTGTGCGCCGTTCTTTACTCTGGTTTTCCGACACGCGCCGCACTTCCGTCTGTCAGATAATTTGCCTGAAAGCATAGGGATAGAGCCTTCAAGTCAGGTAAATACGTCCTAGGTAGGGGCATGACTGTGCACCAACGCTGTGCAATACTCGCCGCCGATCTCAGTAGGGCATTTCCCTTTTGACCTGTCGACCCACGAGGTCCGGGCCGATCAAGAGGGGAGCCGGGTCACACGCCCGGCTTGGTAGAGCGCCCGATTGATGCCACATCCAATAACAATATGAGGTTGTACTTTTATGCCAGTCGGCAACCACCAGCCCCACAGCGACACCGCTCAGGGCGGTCCGCTCAAGCGTGAACTGGGCGAACGTCATATTCGCTTGATGGCGCTTGGCGCCTGTATCGGCGTAGGCCTTTTCCTGGGCTCGGCCAAGGCAATTGAAATGGCAGGGCCTGCCATCATGCTGTCCTACATCATCGGTGGCTTGGCCATTCTGGTGATCATGCGTGCGCTCGGCGAAATGGCCGTGCACAACCCGGTAGCCGGTTCGTTCAGCCGCTACGCACAAGATTATCTGGGCCCGCTGGCGGGCTTTTTGACCGGCTGGAACTACTGGTTCCTGTGGCTGGTGACCTGCGTCGCGGAAATCACTGCAGTGGCGGTGTACATGGGGATCTGGTTCCCGGATGTCCCGCGTTGGATCTGGGCGCTTGCCGCGCTGATCAGCATGGGCTCGATCAACCTGATCGCGGTCAAGGCGTTTGGTGAGTTCGAGTTCTGGTTTGCCCTGATCAAGATTGTGACCATCATTGCGATGGTGCTTGGCGGCATCGGGATCATCGCCTTCGGTTTTGGCAACGATGGCGTCGCGCTGGGTATTTCTAACCTGTGGACCCACGGCGGCTTCATGCCCAATGGTGTGCAGGGCGTGCTGATGTCCCTGCAGATGGTGATGTTTGCGTACCTGGGCGTTGAGATGATCGGCCTGACCGCCGGTGAAGCCAAGAACCCGCAAAAAACCATCCCGAGCGCGATTGGTTCGGTGTTCTGGCGTATTTTGCTGTTCTACGTCGGCGCGTTGTTCGTGATCCTGTCGATCTACCCGTGGAACGAAATCGGCACTCAGGGCAGCCCGTTTGTGATGACCTTTGAGCGTCTGGGCATCAAAACTGCCGCCGGGATCATCAACTTCGTGGTCATCACGGCGGCGTTGTCGTCTTGCAACGGTGGCATTTTCAGCACCGGTCGCATGCTCTACAGCCTGGCGCAAAATGGTCAGGCACCGGCCAACTTCGGTACAACCTCCAAAAACGGCGTGCCGCGTCAGGCGTTGCTGCTGTCGATTGCGATGTTGCTGCTGGGCGTGGTCCTTAACTACCTGGCCCCGGAAAAAGTCTTTGTGTGGGTAACCGCCATTGCCACCTTCGGTGCGATCTGGACCTGGTTGATGATCCTGTTGGCACAATTGCGCTTTCGCAAAAACCTGAGCCCGGAAGAAGCCGCTGGCCTGAAATACCGCATGTGGCTGTACCCGTACAGCTCCTATGCTGCGCTGGCGTTCTTGTTGTTGGTGGTCGGGCTGATGGCGTACTTCGAAGAAACCCGCGTGGCGCTGTTTGTTGGCCCTGCTTTCTTGATCCTGCTGACCGTGCTGTTTTACGTGTTCAAGTTGCAGCCGACTCAAGTGAGCGAGTCGAACCAGGGTGCGCAGCTTAAAAAAAGCTGATCGCTAACCCCGTAGTACAACGTGCCGCAGCGAGTGACCTCGCTGCGGCACTGTCATGTTGCAGGGGCATTCAACCGCTTGTTCCAGTCCAGCCACGCTGCCAGTAGCACCATCACCCCCACGCCCATCACGGCGCTGATCAGTTTGATCGCCAGCGTGTCACCGCCCAGTGCATTGAGCATGTCAGCCAGCGGCGCCAGCACTACCCCCAGACAAAACACTTCCAGCGAATAGCGCCCCATTCGACAGGTTTGGCGTGCCACCCAGAGGTTGAGCCAATGGCTGTGGGGGACCAGTTTTGCCGCCACATACGCCAGTGCCAGAAAGTGCACTAAACGCACCGGGGACAGGTTGGTCTTGCTGATCGGATAGAGGTACTCGCCCAGCCACAGCGGGATGATGGCATCGTGTAGCTGAGGCCATTTCCAGGACAACGCCAGCAGCCCGGTCAACAACAGGTACAGCGCAGCGCCCATGAACAGCGGTTGACGTGTCAGGGGACGACTATCAGGCACCTTGTCGCGTTGCGCCCACAGGGACGCCGCGCCCCCCAGTACAAACAGAAACTGCCAGGCCAGCGGGTTGAAAAACCACACGCCGCCTTCTTGTGCCGCCAAGTTCCAGTAAGGGGCCGTGAGGTACACCAGAAACGAAATACCCACCACCAGGGCGCACCTGCGCAGTAGCAGTGGCAACACCAGCGGTAAACCCAGTAACAGCAGAATGTAAAGGGGCAACGGGTCCATCAGGTTGGGTTTGAAGCGCAATAACAGTTCATCGGTGAGCGCCTGTTGCGGGTTGCTCAAGAAGTACTGCAAGCCCATTTCTTGCACCAGATCGCGGGTTTCGACGTGGCTGTTGGCGAAGAACACAATGCCCATCAGCACCGCCAGCAAAAAAATGTGAACCACGTACAGCACCCAGGCGCGGCGCAGGATTTTGATCCCGGCCCGAACAAAGCCATCACGTTGTGCAATCTTGCCGTAGGCCAGTACGGCGGCGTACCCCGCCAGAAAGACAAAAATTTCCGCGGCATCGCTGAAGCCGAAGTTGCGCACGGTTAATTCGGCCAGCGGATTGTGCGGAATGTGATCCCAGAAAATAAAAATCAGCGCCAGCCCGCGGAAGAAATCGATGCGGTGGTCGCGTCCGGTCGTCATCACGGCAGTTCTCAGACAAAGGTTATAAAAAGACCTGCCTATACGGCAGAGGTTGCGCGCCGCACAACGGCGGCGCGCAGGGTGAAGGGAAACCACGGTAAATGCAAAGCTTTGACAGGACGTATTGTGGCCAATCATTACGCGTATGGGCGGCACACAGGGCTTGGCATCCGGTCATTCTTCGAGGATCGTCTCCAGCGGTTTTTTATCCAGGATGCCTTGGGTGATGACTTCCAGGGTTTTGGCTTTGTTGTTGGCCAACGCGGTGAGTTCCCTGCTGTAAAGATCTTCAAACGCCGTGGTTTGCGTGAATACCTTGCTTTCATCGATTACCAGCGTTTGTGACAGCGCGTTGAGCTCGCTTTCCAGGCTCGACACCTCGGCTTGATCCCCGGCTTCCACGGCGGCGACCCACAGCGTATGAGTTTCACGCAGGGTTTCAAGGTCCAGATAGCGCTGATCGAACAATGCATTGGTGGTCTTGATGTTGCCCTTGTAGGCCGATTCGATATGGTTTCGCCACGGCTCCTGCGCCAGAAGCTGTTTGGCCATGAAGCCTGGGGTGGCTTCTTTATTGAGGATGATGTGATACGCCTCCTCGATTTGAACCGGCGTGATTTTTGCGCTGATCCTGAATTTCATGTGGGCAGGCTGCCATAGCAACTCAAGCCGTTTTGCCAAGTCCACTTGATAAATCAGTTTCACCTGCAGGGGATCGGGTTTGAGCCGGCTAACGTCCGACATGGGCATTACGCCTTCGCGCAACGCGGTGTCATAGGCCTCTTGTTGCAAGGCAATCTGGGTTTCAGCGATGTCATTGAGTTCAATCAGGCGAACTTCACTTTTCATCAATTTGAGTAATTTAAGTTCCCTTTCAGCCCCTTCAGCCAGCAATGCTTCGCGCAGCAGCACTCGGTAGCCAAAACGGCTGAAAATAGTTGCAACACGGTCGACACAGGTTTCGTTTTCGATCGCATGTGCAAACACCGTTGCGCGGTACTCACTGTCTTCTGCTGCGGTTTCGAGGACGCGCCACACGCGATCGGTCAACAGTGCCCGGTCATGTTCGAAGTCCGCACTGGCGACCAGGTCTCGAATGACTTTGAAGAAGTTTTCGGCGTGTGGCTCTGCACTCAAGGCTTCCCACAGGTCACGTTTCAAGCTGAGTTCGGCGGCGGGCAACTCCTGGCTCAACCATAGACCACCAGGGTGCGGTGCGTCAGGCACATGGGTACGTGACTCCAAAGCAAGCCCGAGCCTTATTCTGAGCTCATTGACGGCCTCCAGGGTTCGCAATTCCAGTGGATTGTCATGCAAAGAGGTGGAACTCAGCCTGCTTGCCGGCAGTTGGAAGTACGCATCAGGTACGGTAACGAGCCGGTTGGCGCGCAGGTCGAGATGGGTCAAGTGCGGTAGGTTGTCTACACCGGCAGGCCACTGGGTCAGTCGATTTTGACTCAAGTTCAGGCTGCGCAGCTCGGTCATCTGGCTGAAGTCAGGCGCGAGGTTGAGTTTGTTGTGGCTGAGGTCCAGCACCCTGAGGTTTTTGAGACTGGCCAGTTTGCTGGCGCTCGCTTGGGTGAGTGTCAGCTTGTTCATATGCAATTTGAGTTCAGTCAGTTCCTGCAAGTTAAACACTGTCGAGGGCAGTTCTCGCAGGTTGGCCGATTCCATGGAAAGTGTTCGCAATTTGGGAAACCGCTTCAAAAACGTCTCAAAGTGCGAGCCCAAAAACAGGTGGTTCGCTTCCAGCGAGGTGACATGGCTGAAATCGGCATCAAGGGTTGGCAGTCTGCCGAGCTGAACACTGCTGATATTGAGACGGGACCCCGGAATCGGGACATCTGGCTCGGGGATTCGCTGCCAGCATTTGATTAAACGTTGCGCAAAAATATTTTTGTCCCGCAGATGCACCGGACGGATGTGGTGTTCGCTGAACTGCACAAACTCCAAGGGTTCCCTTTGCCATTCTTCAAGGCTCATTTTCAGCCCCTTGAACTCCTTGTTCAGGGCTTCAAGTCGGCTCAACCCTTCGCGGCTGAACAGGCTATCAACACCGATAAAGCCTTGAACCTCTTCCGTGCTGTGCGCCGGGTACAACTTGGACTTCAGGTGCCTGATCCTTCGAGGATGGGTGGAGATACAGGCAAACGGGGCGCGCGCACAACGCAGGCCCTCTGTGTCACGGCGCGGATACCCGGCGCGCCCCTTTGCCAGGCGAAGCGGGGAGTGCGCGTGCGGCTGTTCCGGGGGCATCCCCAAGAGGCGTCTGAGTGTGGCGCGTGACAGGGGCGGGCGTTGTTTGAGGGCTTGTTTGAGCATTTGGCCCTGATTGGTCGCTGGAAAACCCAGTGCGGCTCTTTGCGCGTCCGGCAAGGCGTGCAGAACGGATGCGTAGACATCATCCAGCGGATGCAGCATTTGATCCTGGCCGTTGTAGGTCTCGTAACGGTTGCCTTGTTTGACCAGTACTTTGCGAACCGTGGCATCGGGGGCGCCAATTTCATCGATCAGGGGGCCGGACAGCACGCTGTCATGCACCTCCAGCCTGACGTCTTGCGGCCAGCCCGGCATGTCCGCCAGGCTGTGCAGGATCAGTTTCTGTGAGTCCAGCGAGAGGGCATCATCGAAGTAGTACCCTTCGTACGCGCGCATCAAGCGATTTTCCTGTTCAAAAATCGTCGATTCTTCTTTTAACCGTAAGGGGATACGCCCTTGCGTCAGTTGCTCGATTTCAGAGGTCGTGGCAGCACCGATCATTTCGCTGGCGGCCGATACCGGTAGACCGGGCGATGCATGAGTCAGGGTTTTTATCAGGGGATCATCGCTCGCCTGAGATTGGTCGTATTGCGCGCGCAGCAGATCTTCTTGCAGCACCTCGGCGTGATCGGCCACCTTGGCACTCAACAGCCTGACCTGCTCGTCGATGTCCGAGACAAACGTACCGGTAAGAGGATCGGTTCCAATCCACTGACGTATTTGCGCGGTGTCCAGGGACATCAGCACCGTCTTGAACAACTCCCCGCGGCGCACCTGGCTGTCGAGCACTTGAACAACCGATACATGGCCTGCCTTGACCGGCCCGTACTCGATAAGGGTTTTCCCCGCACTGTCGACGCAGCGCAGGATCTTGGTTGATGGCCACAGGTCAGCATGCGCCAGCACCTGGATTTGCATCAAAGGATCGGCTGTCACATCGCCGGCACGCATTTTTGTCACGAACGCTTTGAGCTTTGCGCGTGCGTTGTATCGTTGCACACAGTCACCTAGCAGAGCCGGGGGAGGTTGCTGATCGACGAACGCCTGCCGCAGGACTGACTCATCGGTGCCGGAAGCGTTTAAAAAATTCAGTGCCTGTCCATCACTCAAGTTTTGAAGTGAGGCGTCTAGGCGACGAACAAAAGTCGACGTCTCCCAAGCCTCGATTTCCTCAAATTCGTGGGTCCATGCCCCTTGACCGTTTGATGTGATCAGCGGGGGGTAGGCATTGGGGCGGGTGGGGTGTAGCACGCGGTAGGCATGATGGGCTTCGTGATGCACTCGGTAGTGCTTGCCTTCGAGTTGCAGGTACTGTTTGCCCTGATGCCTATAAAGCCCGCGTTCATCCGCTTTGTCAGCGGCCTCCGGGGGCACATCGTGTTCAAAGGGGGCGAGGTCCGGCTTCCACAACTGCCTCTTGCCCTCTGGCCGTTCAAGGATCTCCAGCTCTTCCACAAGCGGCGATTTCTCAATGGCCGGGGGGGCCGTGAATTCTTTGGCCAGCTTTCCGGCAGCGGCGATGAATGCCACATTGATCAGCACACTGCGGGTATAGGACCAGGCCAGCGCCTGATCGCCCTGTTCCCAAGCCTCAATGCCGTGATAGATGTCCGTCATGATTTGCGCGGCAAACACGACGGTCATGATTTCCCCAAGCCCGGGAATAAACAGGGCAGCCACGTTCAATACATTCAGGCTGACGTCGAAGTAATGCTCGATGCGCTTGAGGAGCGAGAGGCGGTTAATTTCCGCGGTGGGCACAGCCAGAAAACGTGCGTCATTGATGATCTGGAATTTCTTTTGTTCAAACAGGTAGCGAAACAGATTGTCCTGTATCGGGTTAGGCGTCATTTCCAGCGGGTCATTGTTCTTATCGACAAAGCGTGCGTTCAACCGTTTAGTCAGTTGCAATTTTTGGCGTTGAGGGACGAGGTGAATAAAGAATTGGCGATAGGTGGGATCTTGCATCTTGCGCATCCAGTCTGAAGATGCCAGACGGATGGAGTCGTACTCTTTAATACAACTGACCGGGTCCCCTGGAATATAAAGAATGCACCGCCGGTCACGTTCAAGCGCAGAGCCGTGGGACAAAATCATTGACGGAAAAAGAATATCGTCCATGTGCAAGGCGTTGCACGTCAGCGGAAATCCGTTAAATAAAAGGTTTTCTTCGCCCCGGCAATACGCTAACAACAGCGTGTGCGTGCTGGCGCTGATATCGCCTTTCATCAATGCAATTTGCGATTGCAGTATCAACGTGTGGCGTTCGTGACGTTCAAAGGTGTACAGCAGTTGATGCTTTGCCGCCGTATCGACGGGGCTGAAAATTCCGTTTAAATGCGTTTGGTATTGCCCTCCGATATCCAGGTCCCGACACAGGCGGGCAAAATCCACGGGTTCGATCTCAATCAACCTGGGCGCCGGTTGATCATAGCCCCCGGATTGATGACTCCACAGGTGAGAGCCTCTGGGCATGCCGGCGGGCTGGGCCTGACTGTCATCAAAATTATGCAAAGCCGCTTGCAGTAAGGTTTGCGTCGCGGTGCTTTCAACTTCCTGGGTGAAAAAGTTAAGGCTGGTTTGGGTGATGATGTTGTGTTCGACATCGCACGCAATACCGAACCGGGCGTGCAAGGCGGCGGTTAATAACGGTGCGGCGAATTCGTTAACCGAGCGGATGTCGTTCAAGTAATTATTGACCGCTGCCAGCGACAGATTATTAAGGGCGTGAATTTCTTTGAGGGCATCACGCTGAGCATCGGTGGCGTCGGTAAACCAGAGTGGAAGTTCCAGTTGATGATGAGGCAGGCGGGAAATAATTTGATGCGGCGCTTGGCGTATTGGCTCATGCACGGCCTCTTTAATGAGGTCGTGATGGATGCCGAGAATCGGTAAGTCGGGAGCAAGTTCGGAGGCGGGTGAAGGCAAGTAAGAGGGCATGCGTTAACGTCCAGTCGGGGGGGAGACGTCAAGTTTAGAAAGTTTGCGGGGGGCTAAAAAGGTTAAATAGTTGATGGGGCAAGTTACGCTTCGACGCTATTTTTGCGCTGAAGGTATAGTTATTTAATACCCGGTTTTATAAAAAAAGTTAAAGGGGTTAAATGCGCCGGGAGAATGTCTTTATTTCTCCCGGCGCAATGCGAGTCAGTTTAGGCCGCCGCGATCACGTTGGGTTCAAAACTGTCGGCTCGCGCCATTTGCCACATGCGCGAATAAAACTCGCCGTTGACTTCGCCGGTCAGCAGTTCACCGGGTTTGAGGAACACATGTAATTGGGAGAACAGTTTCACCTCGGTTGCCGATACCCGGCGAACCAAGTGCTTGGCCTGGAGCTGGGAGGGATGCTCTAGGCCGGCAGCTGCCAGCATCTCCGCCAGGCCTTTGAGTGTGTTGCGGTGGAAGTGGAACACCCGTTGCGCCTTATCGGGCACCACCAGTGCGCGCTGACGCAAAGGGTCTTGGGTAGCAACCCCGGTCGGGCATCTGTTGGTGTGGCACGACTGGGACTGAATGCAGCCGATGGCGAACATAAACCCTCGTGCGGAGTTGGCCCAGTCAGCGCCGATGGCCAGAACGCTGGCGATGTCGAAGGCGCTGACGATTTTGCCGCTGGCGCCCAGTTTGATCTTGTTGCGCAGGTTCAACCCCACCAGTGTGTTGTGCACGAACAGCAGCCCTTCACGCATCGGCGCGCCCATGTGGTCGGTGAACTCCACCGGGGCTGCGCCCGTCCCGCCTTCTTTACCGTCGATCACGATAAAGTCTGGCAGGATGCCGGTTTCGAGCATGGCCTTGGCGATGCCCATGAACTCCCATGGATGGCCCAGGCAGAATTTAAAGCCCACCGGTTTGCCACCGGACAACGCGCGCAGTTGTGCAATCCAGTGCATCAGCTCAAGGGGGGTTGAAAATGCACTGTGGCGCGACGGTGAAATGCAGTCTTCGCCCATCATGATGCCGCGTGTTTCCGCGATTTCCTGGGTGACTTTGTCTTTGGGCAGAATCCCGCCATGGCCGGGTTTGGCGCCCTGGCTCATCTTGATTTCAATCATGCGCACTTGCGGGTTTTGCGCCTGGACGGCGAAACGTTCCGGGTCGAAGCGGCCATCGGCGGTGCGGCAACCGAAATAGCCGCTGCCCAGTTCCCAGGTCAGGTCGCCGCCATTTTCCCGGTGGTAGGGGCTGATGCTGCCTTCGCCGGTGTCATGGGCGAAGTTGCCCAGTTTTGCGCCCTGGTTCAGCGCGCGGATCGCGTTAGCGCTAAGGGAGCCAAAACTCATGGCCGAAATGTTGAACACCGATGCTGAGTAAGGCTGGGTGCACTGCGGGCCGCCGACCATCACCCGAAAACTGGCCGGGTCGCTCAGCGGCGCGGGACGCATGGAATGACCGATGAATTCGAAGCCTGACTGGTACACGTCAATCAGTGTGCCGAACGGTTTGTCGGCGCTTTCATTCTTGGCGCGGGAGTAGACCAGCGAGCGTTGGGCGCGGGAGAAGGGCAGCGCGTCGCTGTCGGACTCCAGCAAATACTGGCGAATCTCCGGGCGGATGGTTTCCACCATGTAGCGGATATTGCCCAGAATCGGGTAATTACGACGCACGGCGTGGGGTGTTTGCAGCAGATCGAAAATACCGATCAGGCTCAACACCAGGGTGACCGCGGTGAACGGCCACAACCACTCGTGGTGCATAAACGGCAGGCTGGCGAGGGTGAAAATCACGCAAAAGGCAAAAAACGCATAACGGCTCAACAGTGACAGGCTCATACGGTTTCCTGTTTCAGGCTTATTTGTTCAGTCAGGCCATTGCGCCTGAAGGGCTCGCGCAGAACACGAGCGGGAGACTCACGGTGTGGTTAGGACCCTCTCTTTAGCCTGGAGGTTTCCCGGGGGAGACGCTTGCTTTGCATCAAGTAAACGCCGCACAGAAAGCAGACTAGCCATTGAACGAGATTTCGCAGCACGCAGCATCCCGACGAAAGTCGCGGGTTGAGTCCCGCCAACGCCAATGGTGGCCTTTTCAGCGAGTCACCATACAGACGGATGCTGACACCACGCTATCTGTGTCTTTTCGTCAGCCTGCTGGCATGTGATCCTTCGCGCCCTTTCCGGTTTGTTGGCAGATGCCCGTGAGTGTTTCAGATATTTCCTGCGTTGTTCCCCCCAACACCCTTCGCATTGCCGCGGCCGTACTGATTGGGCCTGACGGCCAGACACTGCTGGTGCGCAAACGCGGCACGCAAGCGTTCATGCAACCGGGTGGCAAGATTGATGCCCATGAGCAACCCATTGAGGCACTTGTCCGGGAACTTCAAGAAGAACTGGCGCTCGTGATCGACCCGACGCGTGCCACTTATCTAGGGCACTTTTGTGCACCGGCTGTGAACGAACCCGGCTTTGAGGTGCAGGCCGAACTGTTTTTGCTGCACATCGACGCACGGGTGTCGCCTGCCGCCGAGATCGAGGAAGTGCAGTGGATTGATCCGCAGGGGGACGGCGGTCTGACGCTGGCGCCCTTGACCCGTGACGTGATTTTGCCGTTTTACCGCCAGATTATTCCTGCTTGATCCCGACTCACTGCTGACAAGGACTGTCCCTGATGCCTGTCCATGATGTGCTGATGTTTGCCGCCGCGTGCCTGGTGATGGTGCTGACCCCCGGGCCGAACATGATTTACCTGATCTCACGTTCAATCTGTCAGGGCCGCAAAGCCGGCGTCACCTCGCTGCTTGGTGTGGTTGCAGGCTTTTTCGTGCACATGCTGGCGGCGGCTGTAGGGCTTACAGCTGTGTTTCTCGCCGTTCCACTGGCCTATGGAGCCTTGAAGTGGGCAGGCGCGCTGTATCTGTTATGGATGGCCTGGCAGGCGGTACGGTCCGGCGCGCGCTCGCCGTTCGAAGCCCGGGCGCTGGCGCCGGATACCCCGTCCAGGTTGGTGATGATGGGTTTTTTGACCAGCGTGCTGAACCCCAAGGTGGCGATGTTCTACCTGTCGATTTTTCCGCAGTTCATCAGCCCGGCGCACGGTTCGCTGTTTATCCAAAGTATCCTGTTGGGCCTGACGCAAATCAGTGTCAGTTTCACCGTGAATTTTTTGATTGCACTGTTCGCTTCCGCCATCGCCGTATGGTTCGTGCGTAACCCGCTGTGGTTGGCCGTGCAGCGTTATGTGATGGGCGGCGTGCTGGCTGCGCTGGCCGTGAGACTGATGCTGGAGCAACGTAAAACCGTATGACGTGGACCTGTAATGGCTATAGAACTGCTTGATCCTTCACACGCCAGGGCGTATCGCCAATTAATGCTTGAGGCGTACGCACAGCACCCGGAGGCCTTTGTCTCCCGCATTGCCCATCGTGAGAAATTGCCCCTGAGTTGGTGGGAATCACAACTGGACGACGAACTGAGCACGCTGTATGGCGCGTTTGTGGAAGGGCAGTTAGTTGGGATTGTCGGCCTGGCGTTTGAACCCTGGGAAGACATGCAACACAAGGCCACCTTATTTGGCTTGTACGTGTGTGAGCGCTGCCGCGGGCAGGGCCTGGGCGAGCAACTGGTGCACGCCGTGCTGTCATTGGCCGAAGAAGAGCCCGACATCAACGTGATTGAGCTGACCGTGAGTGCGAACAGCCTCCCGGCATTGGCGTTGTACACCCGCTGCGGGTTTCAACAATCGGGCCTGGAAGACTGCGCTATCAGGGTGGGCGAGAACTATTACGACCGTGTGCACATGCGCCGGCGCGTGAATCAAGCGGATGATCCGGCAGGCGCAGTTGGGTAGCTGCGCCTGGCGTTTACAGGTGCGCAGAGGGTTCAACGCACCGCGCTGACGCCATCAAGCGTCGAGAACGAGGTGTCCTTGGCGGTCAGCAGGAAGTCGCGCATATAGGGCGCATCCAGCATGTCTGCCCGGATGGCCGCGTACAGCGTGGCGAACAATCCTTTTTCACCCAAACGCTTGGCCTTCACATAGCCCCGCGAGCTGTATTCGTGCAACGCCCAGTGCGGCATGCCGCAGACCCCGCGCCCGCTGGCCACCAGTTGCATCATCATGACGGTCAGCTCCGAGGTGCGCACTTGCGCCGGCTCCACGTCTGCGGGCTCCAGAAAACGCGTGAAAATATCGAGACGATCCCGCTCGACCGGGTACGTAATCAACGTTTCGCTTTTCAGGTCGTCGGGCACGATGAACGCTTTGCTGGCCAATGGGTGCTGATTGGCCACCGCCAACATGGCTTCGTAGGTGAACAGCGGCACATACGTCAGGCCCGCAATCTCTTGCGGGTCGGAGGTCACCACCAGGTCCAGATCGCCACGGGCCAGTGCCGGGAGTGGCGCGAAGGCAAATCCCGACGCCAAATCGAGTTCCACCTCGGGCCATGCATCGCGGAACTGGTCAATGGTGGGCATCAGCCACTGAAAGCAACTGTGGCATTCGATGGCCATATGCAGACGCCCGGCCGTGCCACCCACCAGGCGTGCGATATCACGTTCGGCGCTGCGCATCAGCGGCAACATGGCGTCGGCCAGTTGCAACAGGCGCAAACCGGCACTGGTGAAGCGCACGGGTTTGGTCTTGCGCACGAACAACGGCATGCCCATGCGCTCTTCCAGCTCTTTGAATTGATGAGACAAGGCCGACTGGGTCAGGTGCAGGCGTTCTGCCGCTTCCACCAGGCTGTCGGATTCGCGCAAGGCGTGCAGGGTTTTGAGGTGACGAATTTCCAGCACGGGTTCTCCATGAGTAATTTTGATGATCAACACGAAAACGTTGAGTTTGTCTCATGTTGTGCCGTCTGTCGATAATTGGGCCATTACTGACATGGAGGAATGCCGTCATGGCCCTGGCCCACAATCTTGGTTTCCCACGCATCGGCGCGGATCGCGAACTTAAAAAAGCCCTTGAAGCCTATTGGAAAGGCGACATCGATCAAGCCGCGCTGCAAGCCGTGGGCCGTGAATTGCGCGCCAAACACTGGCAACTGCAAAAAGACGCTGGCATCGACTTGGTGCCCGTAGGTGACTTCGCGTGGTACGACCAGGTGCTGACCCATTCATTGACCTTCGGTGCTATCCCGGAGCGCTTTGCCAATACGCGGGACAACAACGGCCGTCCGACGCTGGACACCCTGTTCGGCATGGCCCGTGGCGCCAGCCACAGTTGCTGCGGTGCAGAACACAGCCAAGGCCAGTACGCTCAGGAGCTGACCAAGTGGTTCGACACTAACTATCACTACCTGGTCCCGGAGTTCAGTCTCGATCAGCGTTTTGAGTTGAGCTGGAGCGCGCTGTTTGAAGAGGTCGATGAAGCGTTGGCGCTAGGCCATAGGGTCAAACCGGTGATCATCGGCCCGCTGACTTACCTGTGGCTGGGCAAGGCCAAAGGTAACGCGTTCGACAAACTTGAGCTGCTGGAAAACCTGCTGCCGGTGTACGCCCAGATCCTGTCGCGACTGGCTGAGCAAGGTGTGGAGTGGGTGCAGATTGACGAACCGATCCTGTCGCTGGACTTGCCGCAAGCCTGGAAAAGCGCGTTCGAGCGCGCATATCACATTCTTCAGTATTCGCCGCTTAAAAAGCTGGTGGCGACCTACTTCAGCGGCCTGGAAGACAACCTCGGTCTGGCGGTCAGCCTGCCGGTGGAAGGGCTGCACGTTGACCTGGTCCGTGCCCCGGACCAGTTGCACGGGATTCTGGATCGCCTGCCCACCTACAAGGTGCTGTCGCTAGGACTGGTTAACGGCCGCAATGTCTGGCGCTGCGACCTGGAAAATGCCCTGACGCAATTGCAACTGGCCGAAGAACGTTTTGGGGACAACCTGTGGGTCGCCGGTTCGTGTTCGCTGTTGCACAGTCCGGTGGATCTGGACCGCGAGACCAAACTGGATGCGGAACTGAAAAGCTGGCTGGCCTTCGCCAAACAAAAATGCAGCGAAATCGCCGTGCTGCGTGACGCTTTGAACATCCCGCAAGCCCCACAGGTGCAACAGGCGCTGGCCGAAAGCCGCACTGTAGAGCAGCGCCGCGCCCACTCACCGCGCATTCACAAACCGGCGGTGCAAGCGCGCCTGGATGCCATTACGGCCGCTGACAGTCAGCGTCAATCGCCCTTTGCCGAGCGTATTGAAGTGCAACGTGCGCGCTTGAATCTGCCAGCGTTTCCGACCACCACCATCGGCTCCTTCCCGCAGACAGCTTCTATTCGTCTGGCGCGTCAGTCCTTTAAGCAGGGCAAATTGTCGGCCAGCGAATACACCGATGCCATGCACAGCGAAATCCGAAACGCTGTAGAGACTCAGGAGCGCCTGGGTCTGGACGTGCTGGTTCACGGCGAAGCCGAACGCAATGACATGGTTGAATACTTTGCCGAGCAACTGGACGGCTACGCGTTCACACAATATGGCTGGGTGCAGAGCTACGGCTCGCGTTGCGTGAAACCGGCAATCATTGTGGGTGACCTGAGCCGTCCGAAAGCCATGACCGTGGACTGGATCACCTACGCTCAAGGCCTGACTGACAAAGTGATGAAGGGCATGCTGACCGGCCCGGTGACCATGTTGATGTGGTCCTTCCCGCGCGAAGACGTTTCGCGCAAAGTCCAGGCGCAACAGCTGGCGCTGGCCCTGCGTGACGAAGTGGTGGACCTGGAAAACGCGGGTATCAAAATTGTGCAAATCGACGAAGCGGCGTTTCGAGAAGGCTTGCCGTTACGCCGTGCGCAGTGGCAAGAGTACCTGGACTGGGCGGTGGAAGCGTTCCGTTTGTGTGCCTCGGGCGTGGGTGACGCCACCCAGATCCACACCCATATGTGCTACAGCGAATTCAACGACGTCATCAAGTCGATTGCGGCGATGGATGCGGACGTCATCACCATTGAAACCTCGCGCTCGGACATGGAGCTGCTGGAGGCGTTCGAAGCGTTCGATTACCCGAACGACATTGGCCCGGGTGTTTATGACATTCACTCACCACGGGTGCCGGACACGGCGCAGATGGTGACGTTGCTGAGCAAGGCCGCACAGCGCATTCCGGCTGAACGGTTGTGGGTCAACCCCGATTGCGGCCTTAAAACCCGCGCGTGGGCCGAGACCGAAGCCGCGTTAATCAACATGGTCGCGGCGGCCCGCAAGCTGCGGGCCGAAGCGGCCTGATCTGTCGCCAGGCGCACTCGGTCCGCTGGGTGCGCTCGGTGGCCCCCAGACGCTGAGCGATGGCTCTTTGCGCCGTCAGGCTTGAATCGAGATCGAGTGTATTCAACCTCAGATGCACCCCGTTAAACACCCGCCGGGTTTACTTCGGCGGGCTTTAACGGGGAACGTCGAGTGGCGGGCAGAAGCCTCAATGAGGGGAACGGCGCTGCCGGTTTTGGGTTAGTGGAGCCTGACCCAGACGCTGACCAACACGGTTGCAGCCATCAGCCAGGCCACGGCAGCCAGCGCCAGCGAAGCTTCAAGGCGCATGCGATCGACCAGCAGGTACAAGGCCGCTAAATACACAAAGTAGGGGATGATCGACCACATGCCGAACACGATGGTGGTTTTCAGGTCTTCGATGGATCGGCCCTTACCCACGATGTAATGCGCGATCAGGGCAAAGGTCGGAAACAGCGGCACCAGGCCGGCAATGTAGTAGTTTCTGGTTTTTGCCAGCATGGCCAGAATGATCACCACGCCAGCCCCGAGTGCCGCTTTTAAAATCAGGTCCATCAGTGCGTCAAACCGTATTTTTTAACTTTATCGAACAGTGTGGTCTTAGCCATGCCCAGCTCCTGGCTGGCTTGGGTCAAGTTGCCACCACTGCGTTGCAGGGCGTCGTTGAGCAGATTGCGTTCGAAGGCTTCCACCGCTTCAGAAAACCCCAACCCTTGCGCGACCGTGCCGCCGGTCTTTTTAAATGCGGGCAGCCCGAGTGCAAAGCGTTCGGCCACGTTGCGAAGTTCCCGCACGTTGCCGGGCCAGTCATGGCTCATCAGGCTGGAGAGGGTCTGGTTGTCGAGCTCCGGTGCGGTGCGGTCGAAGCGCAGCGAAGACTGCTGCAGGAAGTACTCGAACAATTGCAGGATGTCTTCACGGCGCTCGCGCAAGGGCGGCAGTTCGAGGGTGACAACGTTCAACCGGTAATACAGGTCGCTGCGAAACTGGTTAGCTTTGCCCAGTTGGTCGAGGTCGGATTTGGTGGCCGCGATCACCCGGCAATCGACATCAATGCTTTGGTTGGAACCAAGCCGCTCCAAGGTGCGCTCTTGCAGCACGCGCAACAGTTTGATCTGCAAATTGAGGGGCATGCTTTCGACTTCATCGAGGAACAGCGTGCCGCCGTCGGCATGTTCGATTTTGCCGATTCGCCGCTTGCCCGCCCCGGTGAAAGCGTTGGCTTCGTGGCCGAAGATTTCACTTTCAAACAGGTTCTCGGGCAGGCCCCCGCAGTTCAGGGCGACGAACTGCTGGGGGTGGCGCCGACTGAAGTCGTGCAGGCAGCGGGCAACCAGCTCTTTGCCAGTGCCTGTTTCGCCTTCAATCAGCACGTTGGCAGATGTATCGGCGACGTTGGCAATCAGTTCGCGCAAGTTCTGCATAGCCGGCGAGCGGCCAATGATGCGGCCTTCGAGGGAGTCGCGCTCAGCCAGTTGCCGACGCAGGGACCAGACCTCACGGGCCAGGCTGCGCTGCTCCAGCGCACGGCGCACGACGTCCACCAGACGCTCGGGGGAAAACGGTTTTTCCATGAAGTCATAGGCACCGTCGCGCATCGCACCCACGGCCATGGAGATGTCGCCATGCCCGGTGATAAGCACCACAGGCAAGCTGTGGTCGCGGGCCTTGAGGCGCTTGAGCAGTTCAAGGCCATCAATTCCGGGCAAGCGGATATCGCTGATGACAATGCCGGGGAAGTTGTCACCCACCAGCGCCAACGCTTGCTCGGCGCTGCTTACGCCTTCACTGCGAATGTCTTCAAGGGCCAGTGCCTGCTGGCAACCCAGCAAAACATGGGGGTCGTCTTCGACAATCAGGACGCTTAATTCAGGGTTCATAGCGGCTCGGCCTTAACGGGTTGCAGCAACGGTAATAAAAGGACAAACGCAACACCACCGCTGGCCGGAAATTCAACATTCAAGCTGCCACCGGCGGCGGCCGCGAGGCTGGCCGACAGGGTCAGGCCAAGGCCCAGACCTTGCTCACCGGGTTTGGTGGTGAAAAACGGTTCAAACAGATGCTTGCGGGTTTCAGGGTCAATACCGGGGCCGTTGTCGCGCACTTGCAGGCGGTATTTGCCCTCGCTGGTATGGCCTTCGAGCCACACGTGTTGCGGCGCGCTCTGACCGTGCATGGCATCAAGCGCATTGCCGATCAGGTTGATCAGGATTTGTTCGAGCCGCGTCTGGTCGATTCTCAGATCGGCGTCGCTGAACTCACGGTGCACTTGCGCACCCGACGCCTCGAGCCGGCTATCGAGCAGCTGGAGGGCGGCATCGACGGCGTGAGTCAGGTTGGCGTGACCATGATCGTCGCCGCGCCGTGCAAACGAACGCAGGTTGGCCGTGATCCGGCCCATGCGGTCCACCAGGTTGTTAATGGTGCCGAGGTTTTCAGCCGCAACCTTGAAGTCACCGCGTTCCAGAAACCGGACCGTGTTGCCCGACAGCGTGCGCAAGGCGGCCAAGGGTTGGTTGAGCTCGTGGGCGATGCTGGTGGACATTTGCCCGATGGCGGCGAGTTTGCCAGCTTGCACCAGCTCATCCTGAGCGCGGCGCAGGGTGTCTTCGGCCTGACGACGTTCGCGAATCTGCCCTTTAAGACGTTCGTTGCTGGCGCGCAGGTGCGTCGTGCGTTCAGTGATTTTGCGTTCCAGCTGATTGTTGGCTTCTTGCAGGGCTTCCCGGGCGGCCAGTCGGGTGGCGATCACCTTGCGCCGCTCGTTCCACGCGATCAGCAGGAAGGCCAGCAGAGCAAAGCCCACAGCCACCAACATGCCCTGATTCGCGGCTTCGCGCCGCAAGTCTTGCAAGGGTGTCAGCAGGGTGATGTCCCACGGCGTGTCGTTGAGGTTGCGCGTTTGCGCCAGGTAACTGACTTGCTGATGATCGGTGATGACTTCGCTGTTGGTGGCGAAGGTGACTTTCTCCACACCTTCGGCCAACTGTTCGCGTTGTAACGGTTGCAACTCATTAAGCGGCCACCAGTAGTACTGAAGGCTGCGCGCCAGTTTTTCTTTGGTGTCGGCCGAAAGAGGCCTGACTGACTTCAGGCGCCGGGTAGGGTCGCTGGACAAGATAATGATGCCGTTCTCATCGCTGACGTAGGCTTCAAGGCGCGCCCGCTGCCAGCGCTCTTCAAGGGCTTCAAGGCGCACTTTAATAACCGCGACACCGATGATTTTGCCTTGTTCTTCCAACCCGTGGGCCAAGTAGTAGCCGGGCTCGCCGCTGGTGCTGCCGATTCCGTAGAAGCGCCCCGGCTGGCCGCGTACAGCGTCTTGAAAGTAAGCCCGAAAGGACAGGTCTTCGCCCAGGTAGCTGTCGGCATCTCGCCAGTTGCTGGTAGCCAGCACCCGCCCGGTGGTGTCGAGGACATAGATGGCGCGGCTGCGGCTGCGGCGGTTAAGGCCTTCGAGGTATTGATTGACGGTGGTGCGGTTCTGCAAATTCGGGTCGGCCAACAGCTTCGATACGCTGGACTCAAGTTCCAACAAGCTGGGGAGGTAGGTGTATTTGCCGAGTTCACTTTCTACAGTGCGGGCGTGCAGCTCAAGCTGACGCTCACCGTTTTCGCTGAGGGCACGAATGCCGAAATGCTCACTGACGCGATAGCCCGTGTACCCCAGGCCGATAGTCAGCAGGATAATCAGCGGCGGCAACAGCCAATGGCGGAGCAGACGAGGTTTCACGGCAAGTGAGGGCGGGGCACCGCGATAAAGTGTGGGGTCGCATTTCATCACAGATGCCTTGGGTCAACCACTGCGCAATAAAAAGGTGGCCAATGCTGTAACCGGGCGCAGCGCGCGCCAGCGGTTACAGGCGTGTGGCATACACCCGGCGGGTGTGGTTTTAGTGCTGCAGAATTTTACTGAGGAAGTCTTGCGCGCGTTGCGAGCGGGCGCTCACATCGCCAAAGAATTCTTCTTTTTCGCAGTCTTCAACGATTTTCCCCTGATCCATGAAGATGACCCGGTTGGCCACTTTGCGCGCAAAACCCATTTCATGAGTCACACACATCATGGTCATGCCTTCGTGGGCCAGTTGCACCATCACGTCGAGTACTTCGTTGACCATTTCCGGGTCGAGTGCAGAAGTGGGTTCGTCAAACAGCATGACAATCGGGTCCATCGCCAGCGCACGGGCAATCGCGACACGTTGCTGCTGACCGCCCGACAGTTGACCGGGGTGCTTGTGAGCATGAGCCGACAGGCCCACACGCTCCAGCAACTCAAGGCCTTTTTTGGTGGCTTCGGCTTTGCTGCGCCCCAGTACCTTGACCTGAGCAATGGTCAGGTTTTCGGTGATGGTCATGTGCGGGAACAGTTCAAAGTGCTGGAATACCATGCCCACGCGCGAACGCAATTTCGGCAGGTTGGTTTTAGGGTCGGCAATCGAGATGCCGTCAACCACGATGTCGCCTTTCTGGAACGGTTCAAGGGCGTTGACGCACTTGATCAGGGTCGACTTGCCGGAGCCCGATGGCCCGCAGACCACCACCACTTCACCCTTTTTGACTTCAGTACTGCAATCGGTCAGTACCTGAAAGTCCCCGTACCACTTGTTGATGTTCTTGATCGAAATCATACGGCAAACCTTTTTTGCAGACGCTTGACCAGCAGCGAGGCGGAAAAGCTGATGATGAAATACACCAGACCGGCGAAGATCAGGAACTCATTGGAGCGGCCGATAATATCGCCGCTTGAGCGCGAGGCATTGAGGAAGTCCACAAGGCCTACGGTGTAAACCAGCGAGGTGTCCTGGAACAGGATGATGCTTTGTTGCAGCAGCAACGGGGTCATTTTGCGGAACGCCTGAGGCAGGATGATCAGGCGCATGGCCTGGCCGTAACTCATCCCCAGTGCTTTGGCGGCGCCCATCTGACCTTTCGGGATGGCTTGTACGCCTGCTCGCACGATTTCGCAGAAGTACGCTGCTTCGAACATGACGAACGCAACCAGGCACGACTCGAACGCGCCGATAGGGGTGTCTTCACCGGTGATCCAGCGCAGTACGAACGGTACGGCCAGGTAGAACCAGGTGATCACCAGCAGCAAGGGTATCGAGCGGAAGTAGTTAACGTAGGCGCCTGCCAGATTGGACAGCCACTTGCTTGAAGACAAGCGCATGAGGGCCAGCACGGTCCCCAGTGCTACACCACCGATCACGCCCATCACCATGAGCTTGAGGGTCATGATCATGCCGTTCCAAAGGCCCGGCAGGGCAGGGACGATCCCGCTGAAATCAAAGAAGTCCATTATTTGCCCCCCAAAGACATGAGGCCGGGTACGGCGACCTTCTTCTCGATCAGGCGCATGAGCAGCATCAGGCTCATGTTCAAGGTGAAGTAAATCAGCGTTGCCAATGTGAAGGCTTCAAACAGGTTGGCGGAAAACTCGGCCGTCTGTTTGGTTTGAGCCAGCAGTTCCATCAAACCGATCAACGAGGCCACTGACGAGTTCTTGAACACGTTGAGGAATTCGGACGTGAGTGGCGGAATGATGATCCGGTAGGCTTGAGGCAGCAGCACGTGCCAGTAAATCTGCGTCATGCTGAAGCCCATGGCGCGAGCGGCTGACTCCTGACCGCGAGGCAACGCTTCGATACCGGTGCGCACTTGTTCGCACACGCGGGCGGCGGTGAACAGGCCCAGGCACACAACGACGCTCAGATAGGCCGAGGTGGTCGGGTTGAGGTCTTGCTTGTACCACTCTTGCAGGTCTGGTGGCAGCAGATCGGGCACCAGGAAGTACCAGATGAACAACTGCACCAGCAGCGGTACGTTACGGAAGATTTCCACGTAAATGGTGGCTATGCCCGCGATGAAGCGGTTCGGCAGTGTGCGCATCACGCCCAGCAGCGAACCCAGCATCAAGGCAACGATCCAGGCGACGACAGCGATCGCGATGGTCCAGCCCAAGCCCGAAATAAACCAGTCGAGATAGGTCTCGCTGCCTACGCCGGTGGACTTGAAGAACACGGTCCAGTCCCAGTTGTAATTCATGCAGGGTCTCCCCTCAGAGGGTTCTAGTCACAAGCACTTGCTTCAGGGAATCCGTTCTCACCTGACACGATCGTCAGGCACACGCTCCCCGCTCGACATCCGGCGGGTCGAGTGCTCTCTAATGCAGTTAGTAGCGAGTACAGCGGGTGATCAAGGCGACCGGGCGCGATTATTCGCGCCCGGTCGCCACCAGCATCAGGCTTTTGGCTTGTCGTCTGCTGGCTTATCGGTAGGGTTTGCGATCAGCGCTTTCAGCTCGTCGCTCATCGGGAACTGCAGATTCAGCCCCTTGGGCGGGATTGGCTGCTGGAACCACCTGTCGTAAATCTTGTTGATTTCGCCAGACTTGTAAGTCGCAACGATGGCGTCATCCACGGCTTTTTTGAAGTCCGGGTCGCCTTTACGCATCATGCAACCGTAGATTTCGTACGATTGAGGTGTTCCGGTTACAGCCCAGTCACCTGGCTTCTTGGCCTTGGCCATTTCACCGGCGAGCAGGGCGTCGTCCATCATGAACGCGACGGCGCGGCCAGATTCCAGCATGTTGAACGCTTCACCGTGGTCTTTTGCCGAGATCACGTTCATGCCCATCTGCTTGTCAGCGTTCATGGCCTTGAGAATGCGCTCGGACGTGGTGCCAGCGGTGGTCACGACGTTTTTGCCTTTCAGGTCAGCAAAATCTTTATATTGCGAGTCTTTTTTGGACAGCAGACGGGTGCCGATTTCGAAGATGCCGACCGAGAAGTCGACTTGCTGACCGCGTTCGGCGTTGTTGGTGGTAGAGCCGCATTCAACGTCGACGGTGCCGTTCTGTACCAGCGGGATGCGGGTCTGGGAGGTGACCAGGTTGTACTTGACCTTAAGCTCCGGCATGTCGAGCTGCTTTTTCAGGCCTTCAACAATGGCCAGCTGCACATCGTGGGAGTAACCCACCGGTTTGCCGGAAGCGTCTGCGATGTAGGAGAACGGGATGGAGGAGTCACGATGGCCGAGGGTGATGGTGCCGGATTCTTTGATTTTCTTCAGCGTGCCGGTCAATTCGGCTGCAAAAACTGGAGTGCTAATCAGGGCTGCAGTAATGGCTGCGGCCAAAAGTTGCGGGACGATGCGCATCGGTGGTTCCTCGACATTGTTTTTTTTATTGAGCCAGTTCACTGGACCCTTTATGTACTTCGAACAACTCAACAGGCTAAGGCTGTTTAAGCAGTCGGCCCTGAGTGTAGAGCATGAGTCGTGCCAGATCGCGCTATTAAACCTAACTATATGATTTATATAGGGTTATAGATTTTTTGCGAATTGGGGAAAAGAGGCAAATGCCCGGAAAGCCGAACCATGACGAATCATTGCGTTCGGAAAACCGAATGCCTGCGAATGTTCAGACAAAAAAACGCCCACATCAAGGTGGGCGTCAAAGGGAGAGTTAAGCGGCTTCTACTTTGCGGTGTTTCAAGTTCAGGCTGGCCATATAGTGCGCCAAGTGCTGCTGTTCTTCGGCGGTGGTGAACAAACCCAGCTTGGTGCGGCGCCACAGGATGTCCTGCGCGTCCAGTGCCCATTCCTGATTGCACAGGTAATCGACTTCGCGGCTGTATAGGCCGCTACCAATGTGCTCACCCATGTCTTCCAGGCATTGCGCGCCTTCCAACAGCTTCCACGAGCGGTTGCCGTAGGTAATGGCCCAACGCTTGGCGATCGCTGCATCCAGCCAGCTGTGTTTGCTGATTAACGCTGCGCTCAGTGCCGCCGGGGTGGTCATGTCTTCACCACCTGGCAAGGTAGCAGCTGCCGTCCAGCTGGGTTTGATCTGGGTGAAGAATGGGGTCAGTTGCGCCATCGCCGACTCAGCCAATTTGCGGTAAGTGGTCAGCTTGCCGCCAAACACCGACAACAAAGGTGCTTCGCCCGGCACGCCCGACAAAGCCAACGTATAGTCACGGGTCACGGCAGACGGGTTGTCGGACTCGTCGTTGCACAGCGGACGTACCCCGGAATAAGTACGCAGGATATCGTCGCGGCTCAACTGCTTTTTGAAGTGAGCGTTGACCACATTCAGCAGGTAATCGGTTTCTTGCTCAGTGATGCTGACCTTGGCCGGGTCGCCTGTGTATTCACGGTCTGTGGTGCCGATGATGGTGAACTGGTCCATGTACGGGATCGTAAATACGATGCGTTGGTCTTCGTTCTGCAGGATGAACGCGTTTGGCGCGTCATACAGCTTCGGCACGATCAAGTGACTGCCCTGGATCAGGCGGATGCCGTACGGCGAATCCAGCTTCAGGTCGTCCTTGATGAACTTCGCGACCCATGGGCCTGCAGCATTGACCAATGCTTTGCTGCGGATTGAGAACAGGCTGCCGTCTGCACGTTCCAGGTTCAGTTCCCACAGGCCTTTGCTACGACGGGCACCCACGCAACGGGTCTGTGTATGGACATGGGCGCCTTTTTCACGCGCAGCCATGGCATTGAGTACGACAAGGCGAGCGTCATCAACCCAGCAATCCGAATATTCGAAGCCCTTGGTGATTTCAGCTTTTAGCGGGCTGTCGGCCCCGAATTTGAGGCTGGTGGAGCCTGCCAGTTTTTCGCGTTTACCCAAATGGTCATACAGGAACAGACCGGCGCGGATCATCCAGCCCGGACGCAGGTGCGGGCGGTGTGGCAATACAAAGCGCATCGGTTTGACGATGTGCGGCGCTTTGGCCAAAAGCACTTCACGTTCGGCCAGGGCTTCACGCACCAGACGAAACTCGTAGTGTTCCAGATAGCGCAGGCCGCCGTGGATCAGCTTGCTGCTGGCTGAAGACGTGTGGCTGGCGAGGTCATCTTTTTCGCACAGGAACACTGACAGGCCGCGGCCAGCGGCGTCTGCGGCGATGCCGACACCGTTAATTCCGCCGCCAATCACGGCAACGTCGTAAACCTCGGCAAGAGGCGTGGCAGGCAAGGTGGTGTGCGACATGAATGAGCCTCGCGTTGAATACGCATATTTGAATTCGAACATTAATGTTCATTTTCGAAAATGGTAGCGGATAAACACGCGCACAGCCAGTCTACTTCGATTGAAAAAACTCATCGAAGGCGGCTTAAAGGAAAAATTTCGAACATTTACGCTTGAGATGCAGGCCACGACTGACTTTCGCGGCGCGCACAGGGCTCGGCTATTGCGAGCCCCTGATCCTGCACAGAAGGGTTACACCACTTCGAGGCGGATTTTGTTCTGTGCCAGTAACTGTGCCAGCTCCGGGACCGGCGGTTGGTCGGTGACCAGGCAATCAATCAGGGTGATGGGGCCCAAACGAACCATGGCGTTGCGACCAAATTTGCTGGAGTCCGCAGCCAGAATAGTCTGTCGGGCATTGGCAATAATGGCTTGGGATACGCGTACTTCTTGATAGTCGAAATCCAACAAGCTGCCGTCAGAATCAATACCGCTGATTCCCACCAAGGCGTAGTCAAACTTGAACTGATTAATGAAGTCGACGCTGGCCTGACCGACGATACCGCCGTCACGACGAACGTTGCCACCTGCAATCAGGACTTCAAAGTCGTCCTTTGCGCTCAGGATCGAGGCAACGTGCAAATTGTTGGTGATGATTTTCAGGTGGTTGTGGTTGAGCAGCGCGCGTGCGATGGACTCGGTAGTTGTCCCGATATTGATAAAAATAGAGGCGTGATCAGGGATTTGAGCGGCAATGGCTTCACCGATCCGGCGTTTTTCATCGCGCATCTGGTCGGCGCGCATCGCGTACGCCGTGTTTTCAACGCTGGAATCATACGCAGCGCCACCGTGATAGCGGCGTAACAAATCGGCTTCAGCCAACTGGTTGATATCGCGACGAATGGTCTGTGGCGTGACAACGAATAACTGCGCCATTTCCTCGATGCTGACATAGCCGCGCTCGCGAACGAGTTCGAGGATCTGCTGCTGGCGTGGAGGCAGATTCATGGAGTTTCCTTTGGGCGGCGAAGCAAATTCGACCATGATGCCGCAGGAAAGCGCCGTCTGCTACTCGCAGGTGAGAGGAAGTCAGCAGGCAGCAGCCAGCGCGGGAAGCGCCAGCTGCTGTGTTTCGCGTGGTGCTTAGTTGTTTTCTTCGTGGGGTTCCCAGTCGCGGGTACGGCTCACGGCCTTTTTCCAGCCTGTGTAAAGTTTCTCTTTGCTGGCCTCTTCAAGGGTGGGTTCGAACTCGCGTTCAATCACCGCTTTACCGCGCAATTCGTCGAGGCTGCTCCAGAAACCGCAGGCAAGACCGGCCAGGTAGGCAGCGCCCAAGGCCGTGGTTTCGCGCATTTGCGGACGCTCGACCATGGTCCCCAGAATGTCAGCTTGAAATTGCATGAGGAAGTTATTGGCCACGGCGCCGCCGTCCACGCGCAGGGCTTTGAGGCGTTCGCCGGAATCCTGCTGCATGGCGTCCAGAACATCGCGGGTCTGGTAGGCAATGGATTCAAGCGCTGCACGAATAATGTGATCGACGCGTACGCCACGGGTCAGGCCGAACAAGGCGCCCCGTGCATACGGGTCCCAATACGGTGCGCCAAGACCGGTAAAGGCGGGTACCAGGTACACACCATTGCTGTCCTTGACCTTGCTGGCGAAGTACTCGGTGTCGTGGGCGTCGTTGATGATCTTCAGTTCATCGCGCAGCCACTGCACGGTGGAGCCGCCGTTGAACACTGCGCCTTCCAGCGCATACGCCACTTCGCCCCGGGGGCCGCAAGCGATGGTGGTCAACATGCCGTGGGTGGACTTGACCGCGTTGGTGCCGGTGTTCATCAACAGGAAGCAACCGGTGCCGTAGGTATTTTTGGCCTGCCCCGGCTCAACGCACATTTGGCCAAACAGCGCGGCCTGTTGGTCTCCCGCAATGCCGCCAATAGCGATGCCGCTTTTGGTGCGGCCATAGATTTCGGAGGAAGATTTAACCTCCGGCAACATTTCACGCGGGATATCCAGCACTTCCAGCATCTTCGTGTCCCACTCCAGCGTGTGGATATTGAAGAGCATGGTGCGCGAGGCGTTGGTGTAATCGGTGACGTGTGTCTTGCCACCGGTAAATTTCCAGATCAGCCAGCTGTCGACAGTACCGAACAGCAGTTCGCCGTTACGGGCACGTTCGCGGCTACCTTCGACGTTGTCGAGGATCCACTTCAATTTGGTGCCGGAGAAGTACGGGTCAGTCACAAGGCCGGTGGTGTCGCTGATGTACTGCTCGTGGCCGTCACGCTTGAGCTGTTCGCAGATTTCAGTGCTGCGTCGGCACTGCCAGACAATGGCGTTGTAGATCGGACGGCCGCTGACCTTGTCCCAGACCACAGTGGTTTCACGCTGGTTGGTGATACCGATGGCGGCGACTTGATCGTGATGCAGGCCCGCTTGCGCGAGGGCTTCTACCATCACGGCGCTCTGTGTCGCGAAAATTTCCATCGGGTCGTGTTCGACCCAGCCTGCCTGAGGGTAATGCTGCTGGAACTCGCGTTGGGCGGTGCAGACCACGTTGGCGTCACGATCAAAGATGATCGCTCGCGAACTGGTGGTGCCTTGGTCCAGCGCAATAATGTAGTTCTTATTCTGAATGTCGGTCATGGGATTGCCTTGCAGAATGAAGTAATGGGTTCAGGGCGCGAGAAGAAAACGGGCAGAGTCTCGTGCGCCCCGTTTCATAAGTCGATATCAGGACGCTTGGGTTTTCACCTCAGCGCTTGCTTGGGCATCCGTTGCCACAGGTTCGACGGCAGGCAGGTGGCGGGCAATCATCCCGCGGTAAATGGCTGCGCCGAGGCAAGCACCCACGATGGGTGCAAAGATTGGAACCAGGAAATAAGGAATATCGCGTGCGCCGGTGAACGAAACTTCACCCCAGCCCGCAAAGAATGTCATCAGCTTAGGCCCGAAATCACGTGCAGGGTTCATTGCAAAGCCGGTCAATGGGCCCATCGAGCTGCCAATGACCGCAATCAGCAAGCCAATCAGCAAAGGTGCCATTGCACCGCGTGGCAGGCCATTTTTATCATCCGTCAGGGCCATGATTACGCCCATCAGGATGGCCGTAATCACCACTTCCACGAGAAAGGCTTGCAGCGTCGACAGGGATGGATGCGGATAAGTCGAGAAAACAGAAGCCAGATCCAAGCTCTCTTTACTGCCGCGTACCATCTGATGGGCTTGTTCGTAATCGAAGAACAGGTTGCTGTACAGCGTGTACACAAGGGCAGCGGCGCAAAACGCACCTGCGACCTGCGCGAGGATATAAAAAGGCAATTTGCGTTTTTCAAAATCGGTGAACAGGCACAACGCGATGCTGACGGCCGGGTTCAGGTGGGCACCTGAAACGCCAGCCGTGAGATAAATCGCCATGCTCACGCCAATACCCCAGATGATGCTGATTTCCCATAAGCCAAAGCTTGCGCCCGCGACCTTGAGAGCCGCGACACAACCGGTGCCAAAGAAGATAAGAAGTGCGGTGCCGAGAAACTCGGCCATACACTGGCCTGAAAGCGTAGGGTGCTGCGATGCAGTCGTCATGTGAAACCTCATTTTTGTTGTTTTTTGACATCGTCAGTCAGGTGGCAGTGAAACTGCACAAAAACCGGGAAATGCTTTTCCGTGTTTTTCGTGTGCTGGTAAATAGGAACATAATTTTGGCAGATATATTCAGAATCGAAAAAATATAGACAAGAAACACAACTGTCAAAGGTCGAAAGTGAACGAGCATTCACATTCTGACTTTTGCAGGATGTTTTGGTATTGGTTTTTCTGTAAGCAAAGACTACAAATCGGTAGGTCCAGATGTAACGATTCAGCCCGGATTTGAATTGGAACGCCCGTTCCAGCGCCTTTTCAGGCCTGAATTGCCCTAAAATCACCGGCGATTATGTGCCATTACCAAATGACAGGAATGCCAATGACCCCTGCACTGGATCTGCTGAAAAAAGTTCGCGCCGAGCATCGGATACACAGCTACGAGCATGACCCCAAAGCGGCATCCTACGGCCATGAAGCTGCGGAAAAGCTTGGTCTGGAGCCTGCTCAGGTGTTTAAGACGTTGCTAGCCAGTAGCGAAAAAGGTGAATTACTGGTCGCTGTGGTACCGGTCGTCGGAAGCCTGGATCTTAAAGCGCTTGCGCATGCCGCCGGGGTTAAAAAAGCTGAAATGGCTGACCCGGCGGCAGCGCAGCGATCGACAGGCTACTTATTGGGCGGGATCAGCCCTCTGGGGCAGAAGAAGCGCTTGCGTACTTTTATAGACAGCAGCGCTGAGGAGTTTGCGACGATTTATGTGAGCGCCGGGCGACGCGGGCTGGAGGTCGAATTGGCGCCCTCAGTGCTTGCAGAGCAGACCCGGGCAACCTTTGCGGCAATTGGAAGGGCTTGAAACACCGGCGAGGTGACAGTCACGTCGCCGGTGTATCAGATGTTTCAGTGAACGTTGCTGAAACGTCTGACACCTGAGTCAGAGTGGGGAATTTGCGCAGCGGTGCTACCACTGGTTTGGAACATCACGAGGTGCTCAGCTGCAACACGAATGCCCACTTCTGCGCCTGGAAGATGGTCGACGTGGCTTGGGAAAATCGACTCCAGCTGACTGCCTGTCGACAGTTGCAAGCGATACAGCGTCGATGCGCCGAGGAAGGTCTTGCCGATGATTCTGGCTTTCAGGTCGCTGTCCGGCGCATAGACGATATCGTCCGGGCGCAGCAGCACATCGACGGCGCCACCCGTTGGCCATGTGTATGCGCGGTTGCCCTGCAGGACACCCAGCTCCGTTTGCACGGACTCCGGGCTCAGTAACTGGCCGCGAATGAAGTAACCCTGGCCAATAAAGCTCGCCACGTAAGGTGTCAGCGGTTCGTGGTAAAGGTTGTAAGGCGTATCCCACTGTTCCAGCCTGCCTTCTTTGAACACGCCAACGTGATCACTTACGGCGAAGGCTTCTTCCTGATCGTGTGTCACCAAAATCGCGCTGGTGCCGCGTGCTTTCAAAATATCCCGCACTTCATGGCTCAGCTTGCGACGTAACTCACCATCCAGATTGGAGAACGGCTCATCCAGCAGAAGCAATTGTGGCTCCGGCGCAAGGGCGCGAGCCAGTGCAACGCGCTGCTGTTGCCCCCCAGAAAGCTCATGGGGGAAACGCTTGCCGAGGTTTTTCAGGTTGACCAGTTCAAGCAGTTCTTCCGTCACACGGTCTTTGTTCGGCAGTTTGCGAATACCGAAGGCAATGTTGTCGGCCACGCTGAGGTGAGGAAATAGCGCGTAGTCCTGAAACACCATACCTATACGACGTTTCTCCGGCGCGAGGGTAAAGCCTGCGCTGGAAATGATCTCGCCACCCAGCTGGATTTCACCTTGATGGATCGGTTCAAAGCCTGCGATTGCACGCAGAGTGGTCGTCTTGCCGCACCCCGAAGAGCCCAACAGGCAACCGATGTCGCCGGCATTGAGGTGCAGATTGAGGTTTTGTACAACGCTTTGGCCTTGGTACCCACAGGCCAGATCGCGAAGGTTAAGCAGAAGAGGTTGACTCATGCGTGGTGGTACGCCGGTTGTACAAGGAATTCGAGCAACGCTTTTTGCGCGTGCAAACGGTTTTCAGCCTGGTCCCATGCGACTGAACGCGGATCGTCCAGCAGGTCCTCGCTGATTTCTTCCCCACGGTGCGCGGGTAAGCAGTGCATGAACAGTACATCGTCGGCCGCCAGATCAAGCAGTGCCTTGTTAACTTGATAAGGCGCGAACTGCTGCAGACGCTTGGCAGTCTCTTCTTCCTGGCCCATGGAGGTCCAGACATCGGTGCTGACAAGGTGGGCGCCTGCGACAGCATCTTGCGGCGCACGCACGATGGTCACGCGCTCGCCTGCCTGGGCCAGGAGCTCGGCATTGGGTTCGTAGCCTTCCGGGCAGGCGATGCGCAGGTGGAAGTCGAACTGAGTGGCGGCTTCTATATAGCTATTGCACATATTGTTGCCGTCACCGATCCAGGCCACGGTTTTGCCTTTGATCGAACCGCGGTGTTCCAGAAACGTTTGCATGTCAGCCAACAATTGGCAGGGGTGCAAATCGTCTGAGAGGCCGTTGATCACCGGGACGCGAGAATTGGCAGCAAATTCTGTAAGGGTGCTGTGGGCAAAGGTACGGATCATGACGGCATCCAGCATGCGCGACATAACAATCGCGCAGTCGCCGATGGGTTCACCGCGGCCCAGTTGGGTATCACGAGGCGAGAGGAAAATGGCCTGACCGCCGAGCTGAATCATACCCGCCTCGAATGACAAACGGGTGCGGGTCGATGACTTTTCAAAAATCATACCTAGCACACGGTTTTTCAGAGGTTCGAAAAGTACGCCGCGGTTGCGCAGGTCCTTGAGCTCGATGCCTCGACGAATCACGCTGATTAGCTCTTCGGGCGTGCAATCCATCAGGGAGAGAAAGTGCCTTGCGCTCATCATTAACTACCTTTTTTTACAACGACTGCAGATGCTCAAAGCCGGATTTTTCAGGAAAACGGGCGAGACCTGCGGCGTTAGCCGCACCGGGCGACGAAATAGGGGAAGGCGCGATCTTATAAGGAAATGTCGCGTCTTGCCAATAAGGGTGTTGTTTGGGGGTGTCAGGCGATGGGCAAGCGGCATGAGCGCGTGCCTTGAAATCACTAATGGGTGGTTTACCTGCCCCCTCAGCTGCTCATTTGTACACTGCCCCACCCGGGGTTGGCAATTATGGGCAGCAGAAGCAGACTATCGTCGGTGGGGGAGACCGAGCGTGGTGCTTGGGTTTCCGTTACAATGCGCCACCGTGCCGACAACTGAGTCGGAAAGTTCAGCCGAGGTGCTCCATGGATATCATCGAAACTATCAAAGAACAGATTGCCAACAACACCGTTCTGCTCTACATGAAAGGCTCACCGAATGCCCCGCAGTGCGGCTTTTCGGCGAAAGCTGCTCAGGCCGTTATGGGCTGTGGTGAAAAGTTCGCTTACGTGGACATCCTGCAGAATCCGGAAATTCGCGCCAACTTGCCAAAGTACGCCAATTGGCCAACCTTCCCGCAATTGTGGGTCGGTGGTGAGCTGGTCGGCGGCAGCGACATCATGGCGGAGATGTTTGCCAATGGTGAGTTGCAAACCCTGATCAAAGAGGCAGCCGCTAAAGCCGCTGCAGCCAAGACCGAAGCGTAACGGTCTTTGCGCGCTGATTTGAATAAATTAGCGCGCATTAAAAACCCCGCCACTGTTAAACAGGGCGGGGTTTTTTATTGAATGAGAGGCTGTTTATTCGCCCATCTGCGATTGCAGATAATTCTCAAGGCCTACTTTATCAATCAGGCCAAGCTGAGTTTCGAGCCAGTCAATATGCTCTTCTTCGGACGCCAGAATGTCTTCAAGAAGTTCTCGGCTACCAAAGTCACCCACAACTTCGCAATGTGCGATGGCTGCTTTGAGATCGGCGTGACCGGTGCGCTCGATGCGCAGGTCGCACTCAAGCATTTCCTTGGTGTGCTCGCCGATATGCAGCTTGCCCAGATCCTGTACGTTCGGCAGACCTTCCAGAAAGAGGATGCGTTTGATCAGCTTGTCCGCGTGCTTCATCTCATCGATGGACTCGTGGTATTCGTGTGCACCCAACTTTTCCAGGCCCCAGTCTTGATACATGCGCGCATGTAAAAAGTACTGATTGATTGCGACCAGCTCGTTGCCGAGGATTTTATTGAGGTGCTGAATGACTGAAATGTCGCCTTTCATCGCGAGGGCCTGCCTTCATTAACTGTATATGCGCAAGAGTTTGATCCGCACACTTACAGCTGTCAAACCTAAGTATTTGAATACTCTATTAAAATTAATCGGAATAAGAATGTTTGTATTCCGCGTCTAGACCCTAAGCACTTGAATTCAAGGCATAAAAAAACCGGACATTACGTCCGGTTCTCTTTAAAAGGCGAAATCAGGCGACTGAAAATTCTGCCGGGTAACTCATGGCTGCCTGACTGGCTTGTAGGGAAGTCAGGGTTTCGCGCACCACTTGCTTGGCCAGGCACGCACATTTGCCACACTGACTGGCAACACCGGTCGCTTCGCGCACTTCACGGTAGCTGCAGCAACCTTCATAGATTGCGTCTCGAATTTTTCCATCAGTGACGCCAGTGCAGAGGCAAACGTACATAAATAAGAACCATCGCTGGTTGGGATTCAATGCGAAGGATCTTAATGTTAACGAGAATGATTGTCAAAGCAACTTGTGTCTCGATTGCGTGTTTAACTCCCGACGCTGACGAACGGTGCGGCGCTCAACCCTCTTGGGTGTAAAAAAATGGGGGAGGCCGGACCCGACGACCGGTGTATGATGGCCGATCTTTTTTCATGCGCGAGCTGATTGTTAACCGTGTCATTACCCATGACTGGCCAGCTCCCGTTTACCACGCTGCACATCAGGAGATATCCATGAGCGTACTCGTAGGCAAACAAGCCCCTGACTTCACAGTCGCCGCCGTTTTGGGCAATGGCGAAATCGTTGACAGCTTCACGCTGTCCACCGCCATCAAAGGCAAATACGGCCTGGTGTTCTTCTACCCGCTGGACTTCACGTTCGTTTGCCCGTCCGAGCTGATTGCTCTGGATCACCGCATTCCTGAGTTCAAAGCGCGTAACGTGGAAGTGGTAGCAGTCTCCATCGACTCCCACTTCACCCATAACGCATGGCGCAACACGCCGGTAAACAACGGCGGTATCGGTCAGGTGCAATACACCATGGCTGCCGACATGAAGCACGAAATCTGCAAAGCCTACGATGTTGAATCCGAAGGTGGCGTAGCTTTCCGTGGCGCATTCCTGATCGACGACAAAGGCATTGTTCGTTCGCAGATCGTCAACGACCTGCCTCTGGGCCGTAACATGGACGAACTGCTGCGTCTGGTTGACGCTCTGCAATTCCATGAGGAGCACGGCGAAGTTTGCCCGGCCAACTGGAAAAAAGGCGACAAAGGCATGACCGCTTCTACTGCGGGCGTAGCGGCGTACCTGTCCGAGAATGCTGACAAGTTGTAAGCGTCAGTCAAAGGGCATAAAAAAACCGGACGCACTGTCCGGTTTTTTTATGTGCGATAGAAAGTGTCAGACTCAGTCGTCGAAATCTTTCCAGCCGCCCATTTGTTTCCAGCTGTTGACGATGCCACAGAACAGCTCAGCTGTTTTTTCAGTGTCGTACCGCGCTGAGTGAGCTTCGCGCCCATCGAAATCGATGTCCGCGGCCTGACAGGCTTTCGCGAGCACCGTCTGGCCGTAAGCCAGACCCGCCAACGTAGCCGTGTCGAAACTCGAGAAGGGGTGGAACGGGTTGCGCTTCATGTCCAGTCGAGCGACGGCCGCATTCAAAAAACCGAGGTCGAAGCTGCTGTTATGTCCCACCAGGATCGCGCGCTTGCAGCCATTGGCTTTCAAGGCTTTGCGAACACCGCGGAAGATATCGGTCAGGGCCGTTTCTTCGCTGACGGCCATGCGCAACGGGTGATCCAGCTTGATACCTGTAAACTCGAGCGCCGCAGGCTCAATGTTGGCGCCTTCGAACGGCTCCACGCGATGGAAATAGGTGTGTTCAGGGAACACGAAGCCTTTCTCGTCCATGCCGATCGTTACGGCCGCGATTTCCAGCAATGCATCGGTCGCACTGTTGAAACCGCCGGTTTCAACGTCAATAACTACCGGCAGGTAGCCGCGAAAACGTTCCGCCATCGGGTGACGCGGTCCGCCATGCCCGCCTTCATGTTCGTCGTCGAAATGGTCGTCACTCACAGCTGTTCCTCCAGCAGGCGCCAGCGCAGTTTTTCACCGGCGCGCAGCGGGATTACGGTCAGCTCGCCAAACGGCAGGCTGGTTGGGGCGATCCACTCCTGGCGAACCAAGGTGATGTGTTCGGTGCTCGGCGCCAATCCGTAGAAGCGTGGGCCGTTCAAGCTGGCAAAAGCTTCCAGCTTGTCCAGCGCATTGCGCTGTTCAAAAGCTTCGGCGTACAGCTCGATGGCGGCGTACGAGGTGTAGCAACCGGCGCAGCCGCACGCCGCTTCTTTGGCGTGCTGGGCATGGGGTGCCGAGTCAGTCCCGAGGAAGAATTTCTCGCTGCCGCTGGTTGCAGCATCCAGCAGGGCTTCCTGATGGGTGTTGCGCTTGAGAATCGGCAGGCAGTAAAAGTGCGGGCGTATACCACCCACCAACATGTGGTTGCGGTTGTAGAGCAGGTGGTGAGCAGTAATCGTCGCGCCGACGTGGGTTGAAGCTTCGTTGACAAATTGCACGGCGTCAGCCGTGGTGATGTGTTCGAACACAACTTTGAGTGTCGGAAAACGATCTACGACGCGGCGCATGTGCTCGTCGATGAAGATTTTCTCGCGATCGAAGATATCCACGTTAGCGCGCGTCACTTCGCCGTGAATCAACAAGGGCATGCCGACTTCAGCCATGGTTTCCAGAACAGGGAAAATAGCGTCGATACTGGTGACACCAGAGTTGGAGTTGGTCGTTGCACCTGCAGGATAAAGCTTTGCAGCGTGTACGAAGCCACTGGATTTTGCTGCGCGAATGTCTTCAGGCTGCGTGCGATCAGTCAGATACAGCACCATCAGCGGCTCGAAGCGGCTACCCGCAGGGCGAGCGGCCAAAATACGCTGTCGATAGGCATCAGCTTCGGCTGCGTTACGCACCGGAGGCACCAGGTTGGGCATGATGATGGCGCGGCCAAAAGTGCGCGCTACATCCGCGACAGTGTGAGGCAACACAGCACCATCGCGAAGATGTATGTGCCAGTCATCGGGACGCAGAAGGGTCAGGCGGTCGGACATTGGGGATTCCAGGCGGGTCAAACTGAGGCGAATCCTACCGGAAAACACTCTGTCAGGCACTCGCTATCAAGTTTTGCGGCGCTTAACCGATATCTTTTGAGAATGCCGTCTATCTGTTTGCTGTTTTTTTGCAGTACAAGCCTGTGGAGCCGCCCGTGCGCCAGCGTTATCTAGCCCTACTCAGTATGTTTGCCAGCCTGCCTGCCATGGCCCTGACTTTCCAGACGCGTCTGGAGAATATCGAGTGGAAGGTGGAAGGTGACAAATTCGAGTGCCGTCTTATCCAGCCGATCACGGACTTCGGGTCTGGCGTATTCGTGCGCCGCGCGGGTGAACAAGCTATTTTTCGCCTCAATGCCTTCAACGCTTTGTTGGGTGAAGGATCTGCTACGTTGCTGGCGGCCGCTGCACCTTGGCAGCCGGGGCGTGGAGATATCAATCTTGGATCTGTCCGGATTGGTCGGGGTCAAGTGCTGTTCAGCAGTTCTCAGGCTCAGGCCTCCAGCCTCGTGCGGGGCTTGCTGGAGGGGCGTACTCCCTTAGTCAGGCATTATTCTTCGACCGGCGGAACGTCTGAAGTTCGCTTGCTTCCTGTTAAGTTTCGCCAGGCGTACAGCGATTACGAGGCTTGTACGGCCAAGTTGTTACCCAAAAATTTCGAGCAGGTTCGTCAAAGTCGGATTGGTTTTCCGGGCGGCGGGATTGATCTGGACAATCAGGCGCGGGCAAACCTGCTGGTTATGGTGGAATATATGAAGGCAGATCCCTCGGTCAATCATGTCACGCTGGATGGGCACTCGGACAATTCCGGTAACCGTCTGACCAATCGTGACTTGTCACGACGCAGAGCGCTGGCCGTCATGGATTTCTTCAAGGAAAACGGCATTCAAGAGTCGCAAATCACACTCCGGTTTCATGGTGAGCAATACCCGTTGGTGCGTAACTCCAGTGCTGCGAATCGTGCAAAAAATCGCCGTGTCAGTGTGCGGCTTGAGCGGGTTCCCGCGCCGGAAAAAACGACTCCTCCTGCAAATACGACCCACCCTGCTAACGTCTCTTAATGCAGACACCGTCGTCGCCCTAATGAAAGTAACTGTCGCTTTGTCGTCTTAAGCTGTCGCGCCTCTGTAATTTATGCAACTTGAGCGGTAGACTGTTCGGCTTTTCGAACAACCCGTGGAGTGATGGCATGGCGGACGTAAACAAGGTCGTTCTGGCTTATTCGGGCGGCCTGGACACTTCGGTGATCCTGAAGTGGCTGCAGGATACTTATAACTGTGAAGTCGTAACCTTTACCGCTGACCTGGGTCAGGGCGAAGAGGTCGAACCTGCACGTGCCAAGGCGCAAGCCATGGGCGTCAAGGAAATCTATATTGACGACCTGCGCGAAGAGTTTGTTCGAGACTTCGTGTTCCCGATGTTCCGTGCCAATACTGTTTACGAAGGCGAGTACCTGCTGGGTACCTCCATCGCTCGTCCGCTGATTGCCAAACGCCTGATTGAAATCGCTAACGAAACGGGCGCTGATGCCATTTCCCACGGTGCCACAGGTAAAGGTAACGATCAGGTGCGCTTCGAGCTTGGCGCCTACGCACTGAAACCCGGCGTTAAGGTGATTGCGCCCTGGCGTGAATGGGATCTGCTCTCGCGTGAAAAATTGATGGATTACGCTGAAAAGCATGCAATCCCAATCGAACGCCACGGTAAGAAAAAATCCCCTTACTCCATGGACGCTAACCTGCTGCATATCTCGTACGAGGGCGGTGTGCTGGAAGACACCTGGACTGAGCACGAAGAAGAAATGTGGCGCTGGACCAAGTCACCTGAAGACGCACCCAATACGCCGACGTATCTGGAATTGACCTACCGCAATGGTGACATCGTGGCGTTGGACGGTGTTGAAATGACGCCTGCTACGGTATTGGCTACCCTGAACCGCATTGGCGGAGAAAACGGTATCGGTCGCCTGGATATCGTTGAAAACCGCTACGTGGGCATGAAGTCCCGCGGCTGTTACGAAACCCCGGGCGGCACCATCATGCTGCGTGCTCACCGTGCGATTGAGTCGATTACGCTGGACCGTGAAGTGGCGCACTTGAAAGATGAGTTGATGCCTAAATACGCCAGCCTGATTTACACCGGTTACTGGTGGAGCCCTGAGCGCGTCATGTTGCAGCAGATGATTGATGCCTCCCAAGCTCACGTGAACGGTGTCGTTCGTCTAAAACTCTACAAAGGTAATGTCATCGTCACCGGTCGTAAGTCTGATCAGTCGTTGTTCGATGCGAATATCGCAACCTTTGAAGAAGATGGTGGCGCTTACAACCAGGCCGATGCTGCAGGTTTTATCAAACTGAATGCACTGCGCATGCGTATTGCGGCGAATAAGGGTCGTACGTTGTTCTGATCGACTACGCCTGTTGAAAAAAAAGCCCCGGCCAATGGTCGGGGCTTTTTTTAAAGCGCTTTTGAAGTGCCAATAATTTCAATGTGTCATGCTCAGTGAGTCAGTGTCGGTGTTGTAGGTGAAAACAGTGGTTGTGTCCCCTAAGGATGCTCCGATCAACTTGCTGCGCGGCGGCGGCAAGTCGTAATTTGCACGGCACGCAGCGCTATTTGCTCAAAACG
>NZ_NQKI01000019.1 GCF_002269125.1 Pseudomonas lundensis
CAGTGGTTTGCGCAGCCGTCGAGGTACTTCTGCCAGGCCCAGTCGTACTTGAACGGCACGAGCTGGTTAAGGTCGGCGCGGCAGTTGATCATCATCTTTTCATCAACGGCGACACGGGCGCTGGCGCCTTCGAGTTCGGCCAGACCTTCAGCGATGTCGAGGTTGTCCAGGGCTGCCTTGGCACGCTTGATAGCCTCGGAGTCAGTGGCCGTGACAGCGCGAGCTTCTAGCGCCGCAACGCCGCCGGCGGTGTCCAGGCGGTCCATGTTGGCTTCGGTTGCGTGACCGGCATTGGCGCCTTTGACGGCGACTTCGCCTTCATCTTCTTTATCGAATTCGTCCCAGCTCAGCATGACGTGTCGTCTCCTGCGTGAGGGCCTGACGCCCGTGTGATAACGCTTAATAGTTGGGTTGTCACACGGCCATTGGCCGTTTGGATCTAAGGAATGTTGCTTGCAGCAGCGGTAAGCGCACGCAAAAACATGAATGTATTCGTAGGGTTGGCCCGCTGTCGCTGAGGGGATGCAGTGGTTTGTGCATCGCAGCCTGGCCTTGGGCCGGAGCAGCGTGGGTTTATAACCCGTGAAGGGGATATATCAAGCCCTTTTGACGGCGGCAGTATACGGGTTTTGTACAGGGTATTTCAGCCAGTTTTTTTTTGCGGATGCGACGAAATGCCCTGATTTTCAGGTGGACTTGGGCGAGGCTGCGGCTGGGCGAGGGTTTGACTGGGCGGATTTTTTTTGCGTGGGGCCTGGCGAGGAGCGCGCGAGGTGCGCAGCGGTGGGGAGGGGGCAGGCATTTCCCATTCGGGGGACTAAGCCCGGTTAAAACCGGGCGTTAAGTCACTCGCGGTATCAGCTCAAGCGATGACCATTGGTGCGGTCATAACCATCTTCGGCAAATGAAGCCGAGCGGGTGTTGTCGTAGCCGTCTTCGGCAAAGGAGGCCGAGCGAGTGTTGTCATAGCCGTCTTCAACGAAAGTTGCTGAATGAGTGCGGTCATAACCATCTGCTGCAAAGGCAGCACTTGCCAATACCGATAGACTAAAAGCCAATACCAGTGAGCGTTTCATTTACGCGTGTCCTGAGTTGTTACTGGCGGGTATTAACGCATCACCTGTAAACCTAGTGTGCTGTTAACGTTGCGCCCTGAATAAAGAAGTTGTCGTTTTAATTTAAAACAGCAAGTTAGCCGTTAGAGCAGCCATTACCCATAACGCGGTATTCCAGGGTGTGCTGCATGCCGTGGGAGTCTTCGTAAACCATCTGTGCCGGTACGACTTCGCAAACGTTGGGCACTTCAGTCATTGAGATAACTTTGGCAATGTCCAGTTCGGAAGAGTAGGAATAGTGTTCAACGGCAGGTTGCGGGTTGGAAACCGGGGTGTTTGATGTATCGGCCATGGCGGTTAAACACACACTGCTGAGGGCCAGAACTAACAACGCTTTCATTTCAGGGGTACCTGTTTTTGGTCGAGTGGGGTCACGTAGCCCTTATGAGGCCACGTGTGAAACTTAAAAAGTTAAGTGCGACTAAGCGTGCCTTCGTGGGGGCTGTAACGTGTGTTAATCGCGGTGCCTTGGTTGGCGAGAGGAATTTTATGCCTGCACCGGGCCTGCATATAGAGGGCGTTTTGATAAAGACTGTTGACAGATTCTGCAACAATCGCCGAAAACAGGGCGTCAAGGGCGCTTCGCGGCACGTCGTTTTGCAGGGTGAGGGGCTGTAAGTACCGAGCTTGAGCCTTCTGCCTATAAATGACGCTTTTCAGGCTGGTTTCTTACTACCAACGTCGAATGGAACTCACGCGGTGGCCCGGCTACAACAGGGTCATAAAACAACAACTACAAAAAAATTGAGGTGTGGAACATGAGTGCAGCTTCCCTGTATCCCGTACGCCCCGAGGTCGCAGCTAACACGTTGACCGATGAGGCGACGTACAAGGCGATGTACCAGCAATCTGTCGTCAATCCGGATGGTTTCTGGCGCGAGCAGGCCAAGCGTCTCGACTGGATCAAGCCTTTTACTACGGTCAAGCAGACCTCTTTCGACGATCACCATGTCGATATCAAATGGTTTGCCGACGGCACCCTCAACGTGTCTTACAACTGCCTGGATCGACACCTTGCCGAGCGTGGCGATCAAGTGGCGATTATCTGGGAGGGCGATGACCCTTCCGAGCAACGCAACATTACCTACCGTGAATTGCACGAAGAAGTGTGCAAACTGGCGAACGCCTTGCGCGGTCAGGACGTGCACCGTGGCGACGTGGTCACGATCTACATGCCGATGGTGCCCGAGGCGGTCGTTGCCATGCTGGCTTGTACCCGCATCGGCGCGATTCACTCGGTTGTGTTTGGCGGCTTCTCACCTGAAGCGCTTGCCGGTCGTATCATCGACTGTAAATCCAAAGTGGTCATTACCGCCGACGAAGGTATTCGCGGCGGCAAGCGCACGGCCCTCAAGGCCAATGTCGACGAAGCGCTGACCAATCCTGACACCTCCAGTGTGCAAAAGATCATCGTGTTCAAGCGTACTGGCGGTGATATTGCCTGGTACAAACACCGTGACATCTGGTACCACGACCTGATGGCTGTCGCCTCAACGCACTGCGCGCCAAAAGAGATGGGTGCAGAAGAAGCGTTGTTCATCCTTTATACCTCCGGTTCCACCGGCAAACCCAAGGGCGTACAGCACACCACCGGTGGCTATCTGCTGTATGCGGCCCTGACCCATGAGCGTGTGTTCGATTACCGTCCGGGCGAGGTGTACTGGTGCACGGCCGACGTGGGCTGGGTCACCGGTCATACCTATATTGTCTACGGGCCGCTGGCCAACGGTGCCACCACGGTGCTGTTTGAAGGGGTGCCGAATTACCCGGACATTACCCGCGTATCGAAAATCATCGACAAGCACAAGGTCAACATCCTCTACACCGCGCCGACAGCTATTCGCGCGATGATGGCCGAAGGTCAGGCAGCTGTTAAGGATGCAGACGGCTCCAGTCTGCGTTTGCTGGGCTCGGTGGGCGAGCCGATCAACCCGGAAGCCTGGAACTGGTACTACACGACTGTCGGCAAAGAGCGCTGCCCGATCGTTGACACTTGGTGGCAGACCGAAACCGGTGCCTGTCTGATGAGCCCGTTGCCGGGTGCGCATGCGCTCAAGCCGGGGTCGGCTGCACGGCCATTCTTTGGTGTCGTGCCAGCGTTGGTGGATAACCTGGGCAACATCCTGGAAGGCGCTACCGAAGGCAACCTGGTGATCCTCGATTCATGGCCGGGTCAGTCGCGCACCTTGTACGGCGATCACGACCGCTTTGTGGACACCTACTTCAAGACGTTCCGTGGCATGTATTTCACCGGTGACGGAGCGCGCCGCGATGAAGACGGCTATTACTGGATCACCGGTCGCGTGGATGACGTACTCAACGTCTCAGGGCACCGCATGGGCACCGCGGAAATTGAAAGCGCGATGGTTGCGCACCCTAAAGTGGCCGAAGCGGCTGTTGTGGGCGTGCCCCACGACATCAAGGGGCAGGGCATTTATGTGTATGTCACGTTGAATGGCGGGGAAGAGCCGTCCGAAGCGTTGCGCCAGGAGTTGAAGAATTGGGTGCGCAAGGAGATCGGTCCTATCGCTTCGCCGGATGTCATTCAGTGGGCGCCGGGCCTGCCGAAAACCCGCTCGGGCAAAATCATGCGTCGCATTCTGCGTAAGATCGCCACGGGTGAGTACGACGGGCTGGGGGATATCTCGACGCTTGCAGATCCGGGCGTGGTGCAGCATTTGATTGAAACCCACAAAGGCATGAAGGTCGCGTAACGCGTGGCCGCATCGTAAAAGCCCCGCCTGGCACAGTCAGGCGGGGCTTTTTGTTTTGTACAGGCGAGAAGCCTGTGTAAGGTGTTACCGCTGATGTAACCGGGCGCACGGAAACGGGGCTTTGCGAAACGAAGAGCACTGTTTTGGCGCAGCTTTTGCGGGCCAAATAAATTAGATGAAACGCTGCACTTGCCGGAATAGAAGGCTTTGCGAATAATAGGCCCGCTATTTGCAACTCATATAGGTTCTGCACCTTTTGCTCTTGCATGATTTTGAAGAGCTGTCAATGCCTGGAGTCGCCTTTCTCGGTGCATTTGTAATTAGTTGTCGCATTGAAGAAATAACGGCTTGAAGCCTGTCGTTAGAATGCCGATCACTCGCTCGTCGTTGTTGTGCTGACCTCAGCACAACGCCAGTAGGACGTGGCGCCGCATTCCCGGTTTAACCTCCGCATATTGGGCTCAGGCTCACTCTGCATTTTTTGCCCTTTACCGATGGAGTCCTAAGATGAAGAAACTCGTGCTTCTTGGCGCCCTGGCACTGTCTGTGCTGTCCCTGCAGGCTTTTGCTGATGAAAAACCTCTGAAAATTGGTATTGAAGCTGCTTACCCTCCGTTTGCCTCCAAGGCACCGGATGGCAGCATTGTCGGCTTTGACTACGACATCGGTAACGCCCTGTGCGAAGAGATGAAGGTCAAGTGCGTTTGGGTTGAGCAAGAGTTCGATGGGCTGATCCCTGCGCTGAAAGTGCGCAAGATCGACGCCATCCTGTCCTCGATGTCCATCACCGAAGATCGCCAAAAATCCGTTGACTTCACCCAGCGTTACTACCTCACTCCAGCACGCCTGGTGATGAAGGAAGGCACTGCCGTCAGCGACAGCCTGGATGAACTCAAAGGCAAGAAAATCGGTGTGCAACGTGGTTCGATCCACGACCGCTTTGCCAAGGAAGTGCTGGCGCCTAAAGGGGCCACTGTTGTTCCTTACGGTTCGCAGAACGAAATCTACCTGGACGTACAAGCCGGTCGCCTGGATGGCACCGTTGCCGACGCCACCCTGCTGCAAGACGGTTTCCTGAAAACCGACGCAGGTAAAGGTTACGCGTTCGTAGGCCCGCAATTTACCGACGTCAAATACTTTGGTGACGGCGTAGGCATCGCGGTACGCAAGGGCGATGCGTTGAAAGGCAAGATCAACAAGGCCATCGCCGGTATCCGTGAAAACGGCAAGTACAAGCAGATCCAGGACAAATATTTCGACTTCGATATTTACGGCGCCGACGCGCAGTAAGTCATCGCAGCACCCTGTCCGAAATGGCGCAAGCAACAGGAATTCTGAAGTTTGCGCCATTTTTTCATCCAAATTTTGAGGACCTGAATCATGTTGAAAGGCTACGGGGCTGTCATCCTCGATGGCGCTTGGTTGACGCTTCAGCTCGCCTTGTCGTCCATGGCCCTGGCCATTGTTCTAGGTCTGATCGGTGTTTCTTTGCGCCTGTCGCCGGTGCGCTGGCTGGCCTGGTTGGGCGATTTGTATTCCACAGTCATTCGCGGCATTCCCGATCTGGTGCTGATCCTGCTGATTTTCTACGGTGGTCAGGACTTGCTGAACCGCGTCGCGCCCCTGCTGGGCTATGACGACTACATCGATTTGAACCCGTTGGCGGCCGGTATCGGCACCTTGGGTTTTATCTTTGGCGCGTATTTGTCCGAAACGTTTCGGGGTGCCTTCATGGCCATTCCCAAAGGACAGGCGGAAGCGGGGATGGCGTATGGGATGAGCGGTTTTCAAGTATTTTTCCGGGTGTTGGTGCCGCAGATGATTCGCCTCGCGATTCCGGGCTTTACCAACAACTGGCTGGTGTTAACCAAAGCCACGGCCCTGATCTCGGTGGTCGGGTTGCAAGACATGATGTTCAAGGCCAAGCAGGCGGCAGATGCCACGCGCGAACCTTTCACCTTCTTTCTGGCCGTCGCGGCGATGTACCTGGTGTTGACCAGCGTATCGCTGCTGGCGTTGCGACAACTTGAGAAACGCTACTCGGTAGGCGTTAAGGCGGCTGATCTATGATCTTCGACTACAACGTCATTTGGGACAGCATGCCGCTGTACCTTAATGGCCTGCTGGAAACCCTCAAGTTACTGGGTATTTCACTGTTCTTCGGCTTGTTGGTGGCAGTGCCACTGGGGTTGATGCGCGTCTCCAAGCAGCCGCTGGTCAACTTTCCGGCCTGGCTCTACACCTATGTGATTCGCGGCACGCCGATGCTGGTGCAACTGTTCCTGATCTACTACGGGCTGGCTCAGTTCGAGACCGTTCGTGAGAGCTTTATGTGGCCGTTGCTGTCCAGTGCAACCTTCTGCGCCTGTTTGGCGTTTGCCATCAACACCAGCGCTTACACCGCCGAAATCATCGCCGGTAGTCTCAAGGCCACACCCCACGGCGAAATCGAAGCGGCCAAGGCGATGGGCATGTCGCGCGGCAAAATGTACCGCCGCATTCTGTTGCCGTCTGCCATGCGCCGGGCGCTGCCGCAGTACAGCAACGAAGTCATCATGATGTTGCAGACCACCAGTCTGGCGTCCATCGTCACCCTGATCGACATTACGGGCGCCGCGCGTACCGTGAATGCGCAGTACTATTTGCCGTTCGAGGCCTACATCACCGCCGGTGTTTTCTACTTGTGCCTGACGTTCATTCTGGTGCGCCTGTTCAAAATGGCCGAGCGCCGCTGGTTGGGCTACATGGCCCCGCGCAAGGCCTGACCCATGGAACGTATCGATCATCCATTGCCCTGGAGCAGCCTGGGCACCGAGCGTCATCTGTCGGTGTTTCGTTTTGGCGCGGGAGAGCGCAAGGCCTACATTCAGGCCAGCTTGCATGCGGACGAGTTGCCTGGCATGCGCTGCGCCTGGGAGCTGAAAAAGCGCTTGAGTGCACTGGAAGCTCAAGGGCTGTTGAACGGCGTGATCGAACTGGTACCCGTGGCCAATCCGCTCGGGCTCGGGCAATTGCTGCAAGGCAATCACCAGGGGCGTTTTGAGTGCGGCAGCGGCAAGAACTTCAACCGCGACTTTGTCGAGCTGAGTGCGCCGGTGGCTGCACGGCTTGAAGGGCGCCTCGGGGATGACCCGCGAGCGAATGTTCACCTGATCCGTCAGGCCATGCGCGACGTGTTAGCTGAATTGCCAGCTGCCACCACTCAGTTGCAAGGCATGCAGCGTGTGCTCCTGAATCACGCCTGCGATGCCGACGTGGTGCTCGACCTGCATTGCGATGCCGAAGCGGCCTTGCACATGTACGCCTTGCCCCAGCATTGGCCGCAGTGGCGCTCGCTGGCCGCGCACCTGAATGTGCGTGTTGGTTTGCTGGCTGAAGACTCGGGCGGTAGCTCTTTTGACGAGGCGTGTTCCTTGCCCTGGTTGCGTTTGCAGCGTCACTTTGGCGACGCGCAAATTCCGCTGGCCTGCATGGCCACCACTGTGGAGCTGGGCGGGCAGGCAGACACCGGTCGTGAGGAGGCGCAGCGCTATGCCGAAGGGGTTCTGGCGTTTCTCGCCGAGCAGGGGCTGATCGGCGGGCAATGGCCGGCTGCGCAACATGAAGCATGTGAAGGCATGCCTTTCGAGGGGACTGAGTTGTTGTTTGCACCGCACCCCGGTGTGGTGAGTTTTTTACGTCCGGCGGGCGCCTGGGTTGAAGTGGGCGAGCCGCTGTTCGAAGTGATTGATCCTTTATCCGACCGGGTGAGTACGGTATGCGCAGGTACGGCCGGTGTGCTGTTTGCCGTTGAGCGCCTGCGCTATGCGCAACCCGGTTTCTGGCTGGCCAAAGTGGCGGGGCGCGAGCCTCTGCGCCACGGGCGCTTGCTCAACGACTGACTGTTTCTGTGAGAACCGACAGCATGTACAAACTTGAAGTCCAAGACCTGCATAAACGCTACGGCAGTCACGAAGTGCTCAAAGGCGTTTCGCTGGCCGCCAAAGCAGGCGATGTGATCAGCATCATCGGTTCCAGCGGTTCCGGTAAAAGTACCTTTTTGCGTTGCATCAACCTGCTTGAGCAGCCGCACGCGGGCAAAATCTTGCTCAATGGCGAAGAGCTGAAGTTGATCGCCAACAAGGACGGCGGCCTCAAAGCCGCGGATCCCAAGCAGCTGCAACGCATGCGTTCGCGCCTGTCGATGGTGTTTCAGCATTTCAACCTGTGGTCGCACATGACTGCGCTGGAAAACATCATGGAAGCGCCTGTGCATGTGCTGGGCATGTCCAAAATCGAGGCGCGGGAAAAAGCCGAGCATTACCTCAACAAGGTCGGTGTTTCTCATCGCAAGGATGCTTACCCGGGCCATATGTCCGGCGGTGAGCAGCAGCGTGTGGCGATTGCCCGGGCGCTGGCCATGGAGCCGGAAGTCATGTTGTTCGACGAACCGACGTCGGCCCTTGACCCCGAGCTGGTGGGTGATGTGTTGAAGGTCATGCAGGACCTCGCCCTTGAAGGCCGCACCATGGTGGTGGTAACGCACGAAATGGGCTTTGCCCGCGAAGTGTCGAACCAACTGGTGTTTCTGCACAAAGGGATCGTCGAAGAGCGCGGCGACCCGCGCGAAGTTCTGGTCAACCCGAAATGTGAACGTTTGCAGCAGTTTCTTTCAGGTAGCCTGAAGTAACTGCGATTTCAAGACTGCCGCTGTGCACCAAAATAGGTCATGCTCCGCACCGTGCGCGGCTGGCCTGGTTCAGTGTCTGGCGTATGTGGTTTCTCACTCTCGTTTTCGTTCCGGATAGCACGCTATGACCGCCCATCGAATTGGTTTCCTCATTTGGCCCAGCACCAAAGCCTTGACCCTGGCGCTGGCCGAAGAGGCGTTGCGTGTTGCCCAGCGCGTGCACCCGGAAGTCGTTTACGAGTTGCTGTTTCTACAAGCAGAACCCCCTGTAGAAGGCGAGTGGCGTTTGCCCGGTGAGCCGTGGGGCGGAAAGATTGAAGGCTGCCAGAAGCTGTTTTTGCTGGCCGATGAGCCGCCGCTTTCGGTGGCGCCGGCGCTGAGTACTGCCCTTAAGCAAGTGGTGCGGGCCGGGTGCGTGATTGGCGGGTTGTCGGCGGGTGTTTATCCGCTGGCGCAGTTGGGGTTGCTGGACGGCTATCGCGCAGCCGTGCACTGGCGTTGGCAGGATGATTTTGCCGAGCGCTTCCCCAAGGTGATTGCCACCAGTCACCTGTTTGACTGGGACCGCGACCGCCTAAGTGCCTGCGGCGGGATGTCGGTGCTGGATCTGTTGCTTGCTGTGCTGGCCCGCGACCACGGTGCCGAGCTGGCGGGGGCTGTGTCCGAAGAGCTGGTGGTGGAACGCATCCGTGAAGGCGGCGAACGCCAGCGCATTCCGTTGCAGAACCGTCTGGGTTCCAGTCACCCCAAGCTGACGCAAGCGGTGTTGCTGATGGAAGCCAATATTGAAGAACCCTTGACCACCGACGAAATCGCTCAGCATGTGTGCGTGTCCCGTCGGCAGTTGGAGCGGATCTTCAAGCAATACCTCAATCGCGTCCCAAGCCAGTACTACCTTGAGTTGCGCCTGAACAAGGCCCGGCAAATGCTGATGCAGACCAGCAAGTCGATCATCCAGATCGGTTTGTCGTGCGGCTTTTCGTCCGGGCCGCACTTCTCTAGCGCCTACCGCAATTTCTTTGGCGCCACACCGCGTGAAGATCGCAATCAACGCCGCAGCAGCAGCCCGTTTGAGTTGTCCTCTGCGCCCGCCGAGCGTGGTTGAGGGTCACTCTTCGATATCCGGCGCCTCCTCCGGGACGTCAACGTCCAGCTCGATGTTCATGTCCAGGCCTGTTTGAGCGAAATAGTCGCGAACGCGATTCAGGCTGGTCACTGACAGCGGATTGCCTTGCAGGTCGAGGCCTTGGGTGATGGAGGCGGGGGCCTCAAACAGCGCTTCGGGCAACTCAATAATCAGGTTTTCACTCAAATCAATCACCTCCAGCCCCGGCAGGTCCAGCACGGAAAGCGGGAACTCCGTCAGTTCGGTGTTGCTCAAGTGCAGGGTGTTCAAATTTGTCATGCTGCTGAAGTCGGGCGTGACATTGAGCGGGTTGTCATCCAGGTCGATGTACTCCAGACGCTCCATTCCCGCCAGCCTCTGGGCTGTCTCAGGGGTTAAGGTGATTGCGCTGCTTTCGAGGTGGATATCGGTGAGGTTGGGCATCGAAAAAATCGACTCGGGCAGCACGTCCAGCTCAAACCCTTGGAGTTGCAATACACGCACTCGCGGGAAGCGCTGAAGAAACTCATCCACCCCGGTCACAGGCCCGAAGCCTCGCAAGTAAAGAAACGTCACATGGCTGAAATCAGCGTTGACTGGCGGCATGCTGTCGACTATTAACCGTGTGAATGTCAGTTCAAAGCCATCACGTTCAGGGTCGGCATAGTGGTTGTCGAACGCTGTTTGATGACGCCAGCAACGCTCCAGTTCACGGCTGAATGCACGGCGGTCCTGAACATTGGCCACGCGCTGACTCGGTGGGAGTAACTCCCCTGTACGCTGATTCACCGCAGGTGCGTCAAGGGTCCAGGCTTCGAGGTCATCACGTAAGCCCTGCAACGCTTGCCCCAGATCGGTCAGTGCCTGATGGGCCTGAACCCGGTCTGTGGGCAGGCCCCGGATGATCCGTGCCCGCTCCCTGATATTCAGGCTGGGGTACAGCTCATACACCCGCTGGTCGAGCGGGTCGGGTGCGGAACCGGGGGCATCGGCGCCCAACAGGGGGTAGTCGCGGGCGGTTTGTGGCAGATTCGCGAGAGGGTCTATATCCAGCGCGGTGCGGGCGGGTTCAATCTGTGCGCTGACCCTGTGACGTGGCAGGAGGGGATGGTGGCGAACGGCACGTTTCAAATCACTCCCCTGACCGACATGCGGGAAGCCCAATTGATTGCGTTCGGCATCCGGCAACGCATGCAGCACCGCGGCATAGAGGTCGTCGGGGCCATGTAATTCCCGGTCTTCAGCATCCCGGGCGCTGTAGCGGTTTTCAGATTTGATCAATACCTTGCGTACAGCGGCCTGCTCATCCCCGAGGCTGTTAAGCAGAAGGCCGTCAAAGTGGTCCTGGCGAACCTCCAGGCGCAGCGCTTTTGACCAGCCGGGGAGGGATTCGATCGTGTTCAATATCAGCCATTCGGTCTGCGGGCTGGACGTGGAATCGAGGAATAACCCTTCGTAGGTGCGGTTGACGCGTGATTCATGCAGGAGCTGCAAGGCCTGGGTATGCAAGCGGGGCGCCAGGGTGCGTTGATTGAGCAGTTGCAGCAGTTCGTCACCCCGGGCATTCCAGATCAATGCCTGAGCCGCCGCTGTCGGCAGCTCGGGACAGGCCGCCTGCAACACGCGTATTTCGTCATTAGTGGCCGGTGACGCTGACGCATAGTGGGACTTGAATAACTCGACACGCTGGCGGCGAGCCAGTTCAGCCAAAAGGGTGCGCAACCGACTGATTTGAAGGGGCGTATCCGGCAGCGGATCACCAAACGCGGGGTCGATGGCCAGTAACGTTTTGGCATCTGGCTCATCCAGAGCCTGCAACACGTCCTCCAATAAATGGCCCTCACGCACCCGGCTGTGACGGACCTGCAGGCGCTCTGATGAACCGGAGGCCGGCGGGTAATCGGCCATCACTTCGCCGCTTTCACTGACGACCCTTAACCCTTTGGGCACATTCCACAGGTCGCGGTGGGTTAACAGCTGCAGTTGTGTCTGAGTGTGTGCCTGTTGCTGTACCAGCGGGTCCAGGCTTTCCATGTCGTCGATAAAGCCTTGGATTTCGCCCTCGATCACGAAGCGTGAAATGCTGTCAGCCAGTAAGGGGGGGGTGGGCAGAGCGTCCACATGAAGGCGGCGCAGCAGATCGGGCCCGGTGTCGGTGAGGGCCAGCAGGCGTGAGGCTTGGTCCGCCGGTAGCCTGGCGGCGGTCGGGCTCAGGCGTTGAAATAATGTCACGTCATCCCAGTACAGCGGCTGCTCGGTTTCTGCCGACCATGCGCCCGTACCGTTGTGCCGCAAGCGGGGCGAGTACGCCCGTGTGCGGGAGGGGTGTTTGATGCGCAAGCGCTGGGTGCGGGCTTCTTGTTCCACACGATAGGTGCGATCGTCCAGGGTTAAAAACTGGGCTTCTTCGTGCAGCTGCAAGCCGCTGTCGTTAACCGGCACATGCTCGGGTAACGGTGCGGTGTGGGCGTAGGGGGCGAGGTCCGGTTCCCACAGACGGCTTTCACCGGTGGGCAGGGTGACGGGTTTTAAGCGCGCAATAAACGGAGTGAGCGCGTCACCGGCAATTTTGCCGCCAATCGCCAATGCGCCTGCCTGGGTCAGGCTTGAAACCACATTAAACAGATGATCCCACGCTTCCAGGGTTTTGCCTTCGGTCCAGTCTTTGATGCCCTCATACGTGTCATCCAGAATTTGATAGGCCATTTGCAAGAGCATCAACTCCCCGAGACCCGGGACGAAAATGGCACCGACCATTTCGAGTCCATTGAGTGCCCATTCCCCGACTTTCTTCAAACGCGCCTGCCGGTCATGGCGCGTTTTCTGGTCTTCGGCGTCGGTGCTGACCGCAATCAGGGGCGCGTCGGCCAGCAGTTTGCGGCGCTTCTCCTCAAACAGGTACTCGTCGAAATCCTGAGGGATGTCGCTCAGGGTGTACTCCAGTACGGGGTGTTCAATCACGCGGGTGCGAATGTCGAGGGGGTAATCCTCGGGCCAGCCTTGTCCCTCGGGAAGGGAAGGCGGGTCTGCGGTGATGTGAAACAGAGCGCGTTTTAAATCAGCGAAAAACTCGCCCACATGCTGGTGGTCGATGAAGCGGCAGAAGTACTGCTGGTACAGGGGGGCGCGTAATTGGAGGGCGAGCTGGGCAACGAAGTCAGCCATTGAGGCGTAGCGTTTGAGCGGGTTCAGTGGATCATCCGGCACGTAAGCAATGATTTCGCTGTTGGCCGACGGCAAAACCCGATGAGCACTGAAAATCAGGACCCCGGTCAAGGTTTTGCCCAGCAAGGTCATGCTGTGCGGGTACAGCGGGGCCGGGCCGGCACGGGTCCAGCCCCGGACTTCGCCCAGGTCGTTGAGGGACGCCTGCTGGCTGGGGGTAATCTGGCCGTGCGCCTCTGCGCGATGGGCGCAGGCTGCCAGCGCGTTTTTTGCGTAGTCGCGTACAGCGGTTTTGAGCGCGAGCGCTTTGCGGCGATCCGTCAGGCCGAGCGCGTTGTCCAGATGCGCTTTGTACTGTCGGCCAATGTCCAGTTGGCGGCACAGTTGGATGAAGCCTGGCACGGGCAGTTGCCGGGTTAACCCATGCAGCACGTGAAATTGCCCGCTGGGGGTCGGTTTTGAAATGAAGCCCGAGTCCCCAGTATGTGCACCCGGCTCGCCCTCAAACGCTTCAAAATTATGCAGGGCAGCCCCCAGCATGGACGTGCGCCAGTTTTTGACGGCGCCGGTCGGGATGTTCAAGAGGGGCGTGGTCAGCGGGATATACAGGTTGATGAAGGTGGCCTTGAGGTCCAGTGCGGGGTCAATGGCGTACTGGCGTATTAGTGCCTCTCGCAGCAAAGAAGTGGCGAATGCCTCAATGTCCGTGAGCGTGTCGAGGTGTTGGCGAGTGGCGTGATGGGATTTCCAGTGCGCAACGTGGGCTTGGTTAAGGGCTGTTCGTTGTGCGTGAGGTAACTCGGGCGGCCAATGCGCGGGCGCGGGCTTGATCTGCCTGAGTGTTTGGCGCGCTGCCTCGGGGGCCTGCACCAGCCAGTCAGGCAGCGTACGTTCAATCAGTCGCTGGTGAGCCAGTACAGGTGCTGCGGTGGGGGTTGGAGGGGGGGAAGCGGCATTGATGGCATCAGGCATTGATTCACTCATTGATCAGCGGGTAAGAGCCCTAAAGATCGGCCCCGGTGTCACTGATAAAAAGCGCAAATACCTGCTTAAAGCCGCACCCAACAGATCGCAACTATGCGATCAAGGGATAAAAAAATAGCCCCAGGTGCGCCGTGAAGGGGTTGGGGCTGAGTGCCCGTGTCCAAGCCTCTGAAAATCAACCTGACGTGGCGCTGCCGTTAAGCGTGCTCAGCGTTTAAACTGCGCCTTTGTGACGCAATATGTCGCATTGCCGAAAGCCTGAGAAAATCGTGGTTGAGCGCTATAAGAAGTTGTCGCTTGGCGGCAAGGCGTGATGCCCACGTGTCCTTACAATCCTCCCATCGCTCGCCAGTTTAGGCAGGCGTTCCTCTTCAGGAGACTCCGATGTCCGTTGAGCAAGCCCCGGTGCAACGCGCCGATTTCGATCAGGTCATGGTGCCTAACTACGCACCTGCCGCCTTCATTCCTGTGCGCGGTGCGGGTTCCCGAGTATGGGATCAGTCGGGTCGCGAGCTGATTGACTTCGCGGGCGGCATTGCCGTTAACGTATTGGGCCATGCGCATCCGGCACTGGTCGGGGCGTTGACTGAGCAGGCCAACAACCTGTGGCATGTGTCCAATGTGTTCACCAACGAGCCGGCACTGCGCCTGGCCAAAAAACTGGTGGATTCGACCTTTGCCGAGCGCGTGTTCTTCTGCAACTCGGGCGCTGAAGCCAACGAAGCAGCTTTCAAGCTCGCACGTCGTGTGGCCCACGACCGCTTTGGTCCTGAAAAATACGAAATCATTGCCGCGCTCAACAGCTTCCACGGGCGGACCCTGTTCACTGTTAACGTGGGCGGGCAGTCGAAGTATTCCGATGGCTTCGGGCCAAAAATCACCGGCATCACCCACGTGCCGTTCAACGATCTGGACGCGCTCAAAGCGGCCATTTCCGACAAGACCTGCGCCGTTGTGCTGGAGCCGGTACAGGGCGAGGGCGGTGTGCTGCCTGCCGAGCAGGCTTACCTGCAAGGCGCGCGTGACCTGTGCAATCAACACAACGCGCTGCTGGTGTTTGATGAAGTGCAAACCGGCATGGGCCGTACGGGCGAGCTGTTTGCCTACATGCACTATGGCGTGACCCCGGACATCCTCACCAGCGCTAAAAGCCTGGGCGGCGGTTTCCCGATTGCAGCGATGTTGACCACTGAAGCGCTGGCCAAGCACCTGGTTGTCGGCACCCACGGCACCACATACGGCGGTAACCCGCTGGCGTGCGCGGTGGGCAATGCTGTAATCGATGTGATCAACACGCCTGACGTGCTGGACGGCGTGAAAGCCAAACACGACCAGTTCAAGACCCGTCTTGAAGCGATCGGTCAGCAGTACGGCCTGTTCACGCACGTGCGTGGCCTGGGCCTGTTGATCGGCTGCGTATTGAGCGATGCCTGGAAAGGCAAGGCCAAGGACATCTTCAATGCCGCCGAAAAGGAAGGCCTGATGATCCTGCAAGCTGGCCCGGACGTGGTGCGTTTTGCCCCGAGCCTGGTGGTCGACGAGGCCGACATCAAAGACGGTCTGGACCGCTTTGAACGCGCAGTGCAGAAGCTGACCCAAGCCTGATCGGCACCCCTGACGGGAGCGTGCATGCTTCCCGTCAGGGTTTCTTCGTTTCTTTCTATTTCAAGAATTAAGGAGTGACACCATGCTGGTGATGCGCCCTGCGCAAATGGCTGACCTGGGCGAGGTACAGCGTCTGGCTGCGGACAGCCCGATTGGTGTCACTTCATTGCCGGACGATGTGGAACGCCTGCGCGACAAGATCGCCGCGTCCGAGGCATCGTTCGCCGCCGAGGTGAGTTTCAATGGCGAAGAAAGTTATTTCTTTGTCCTCGAAGACACCGCCACCGGCACGCTGGTGGGCTGTTCGGCCATCGTGGCATCGGCCGGTTACTCGGAGCCGTTCTACAGCTTCCGTAACGAGACCTTCGTCCACGCCTCCCGCGAGCTGAAGATTCACAACAAGATTCATGTGCTGTCGCAGTGCCACGACCTTACAGGTAACAGCCTGCTGACCAGTTTTTACGTGGTCCCGGAGCTGGTGGGTTCGGCTTTTTCCGAACTCAATTCCCGTGGCCGCCTGCTGTTCGTTGCCAACCATCCCGAGCGGTTTGCCGACTCGGTTGTGACGGAAATCGTCGGCTACAGCGACGAAAACGGTGACTCGCCGTTCTGGGATGCTATCGGCCGCAACTTCTTTGACCTCAACTACGCTGCCGCCGAGCGCTTGTGCGGGCTGAAGAGCCGTACCTTCCTCGCCGAGCTGATGCCGCATTACCCGATCTACGTACCGCTGTTGCCTGACACCGCGCAAGAAGCCATGGGGCAAGTGCATCCACGGGCACAGATCACCTTCGACATCCTGATGCGCGAAGGCTTTGAAACCGATCATTACATCGACATTTTCGACGGCGGCCCGACCCTGCATGCGCGGGTGTCCGGTATTCGTTCGATTGCGCAAAGCCGCGTGGTGCCGGTGAAAATCGGTGAATTGTGCAAAGGCGGTGGCCGCCAATATCTGGTGGCCAATGCGCAGCTCCAGGACTACCGCGCGGTGCTGATGGAGCTCGATTGGGCGCCGGGCAAGCCGGTCACGCTGGACCTGGAAGCGGCCGAAGCCCTGGGCGTTGGCGAAGGTGCCAGCGTGCGAGTGGTTGCGGTTTAACGCCTTTGAGCGAGTTTCGCGGGGTTCGTCAGCGAGCCCTGCATGAGGAGATAGCATGATCGTTCGCCCTGTACGCAACAGCGATTTACCTGCCTTGATCGAACTGGCCCGTAGCACAGGGACCGGTCTGACCACGCTGCCCGCCAATGAAGAGCGCCTGCTGCACCGCGTGACCTGGGCCGAGAAAACCTTCCGCGGCGAAGCTGAGCGCGGCGATGCCGACTACCTGTTTGTGCTGGAAGACGACGACGGCAAAGTGGTCGGTATTTCGGCCATTGCTGGCGCCGTGGGCCTGCGTGAGCCCTGGTATAACTTCCGCGTCGGACTGACCGTCAGCGCGTCGCAAGAACTGAATATTTACCGCGAAATTCCGACGCTGTTCCTGGCCAACGACCTGACCGGCAATTCCGAGCTGTGCTCGCTCTTTCTGGGTGAGGGGCACCGCACCGGCCTGAATGGGCGCTTGCTGGCCAAGGCGCGGATGCTGTTTATCGCCGAGTTCCCGGAGCTGTTTGGCAACAAGATCATTGCTGAAATGCGCGGCATGTCTGATGAAGCCGGGCGTTCTCCGTTCTGGGAAAGCTTGGGTCGGCACTTCTTCAAAATGGAATTCAGCCAGGCCGATTACCTGACCGGGGTCGGTAACAAAGCGTTTATCGCTGAACTGATGCCCAAGTTTCCCGTGTACACCTGTTTCCTGTCCGAAGACGCGCGGGCCGTGATCGGCAAGGTGCACACCCACACCGAGCCGGCCCTGAATATGCTCAAAAGCGAAGGGTTCAGCTATCAGGGCTACGTCGATATTTTTGACGCAGGCCCGGCAGTGGAGTGCGAGACGGACAAGATCCGGGCCGTGCGCGAAAGCGAAGCGCTGGTGCTGGCCATTGGCACGCCCGGCGACGACGCCACGCCTTACCTGATTCACAACCGCAAGCGCGAGGACTGCCGCATCACGGCGGCTGCGGCGCGTCTGGCTGCGGGCACGCTGGTGGTCGATCCGCTGACTGCCAAACGCCTGCAATTGAGCGCGGGCGATCAAGTGCGCGCGGTGACGTTATCCGCCCAGCCAGTGGCCCCACGGGAGAAAAAATAATGAGCACGTTGTACATCGCAGGCGCGTGGCAAAACGGGCAGGGCGAAGCCTTTGAGTCGCTGAACCCAGTGACCCAGCAGGTGCTGTGGTCCGGCCAGGGCGCCGATGCCAATCAGGTGAATGCCGCCGTCAACGCAGCACGTCAGGCTTTTGCGGGGTGGGCCAAGCGTTCTTTTGAAGCGCGACTGACAGTTCTGGAGGCCTTTGCCGCCAGCCTCAAGGCCAATGCCGACGCGTTGGCGCGCTGTATCGGTGAAGAAACCGGCAAGCCGTTGTGGGAGTCGGCGACTGAAGTCACCAGCATGATTAACAAGGTGGCGATTTCGGTTCAAAGCTACCGCGAGCGCACGGGCGAGAAAAGCGGCCCGCTGGGTGACGCCACGGCCGTGTTGCGCCACAAGCCGCATGGCGTGGTGGCGGTGTTCGGTCCGTACAACTTTCCTGGGCACCTGCCTAACGGTCACATTGTTCCGGCCTTGCTGGCCGGCAATAGCGTGGTGTTCAAGCCGAGCGAGCTGACACCGAAAGTGGCCGAGCTGACGGTCAAGTGCTGGATCGAAGCCGGTCTGCCAGCGGGGGTGCTGAACTTGCTGCAAGGCGGGCGCGATACGGGCATTGCGCTGGCGGCCCATGCGGGTATCGATGGCCTGTTCTTTACGGGGTCGAGCCGCACCGGTAACGCACTGCATCAACAGTTTGCCGGTCGCCCGGACAAAATCCTGGCGCTGGAGATGGGCGGCAATAACCCGCTGGTGGTCGATCAGGTGGCTGACGTCGAAGCGGCGGTGTACACCATCATTCAGTCAGCGTTCATTTCAGCGGGTCAGCGTTGCACCTGCGCCCGCCGCTTATTGGTGCCTGAAGGCGCCTGGGGCGACAGCTTACTGACGCGTCTGGTTGAGGTCAGTCAGCGCATCGAGGTGGGCGCGTTCGATCAGCAGCCTGCACCGTTCATGGGGTCGGTTATTTCGTTGCAAGCCGCGCGGGCCTTGATGGATGCCCAAGAAGTGTTGCTCGGTTCCGGGGCAGTGGCTCTGCTTGAAATGAGTCAGCCGGACAGCAATGCCGCGTTGCTGACGCCGGGCATCATTGATGTGACCGAAGTCAGCGAGCGCGGCGATGAAGAGTTGTTCGGGCCGTTGCTGCAAGTGATCCGTTATGCCGATTTCGACGCCGCGATTGCAGAGGCCAATAACACGGCCTTTGGTCTGGCAGCCGGTTTGCTTTCCGATTCCGAAGCGCGTTATCAGCAGTTCTGGCTCGAAAGCCGTGCCGGTATCGTCAACTGGAACAAGCAATTGACGGGGGCTGCCAGCAGCGCACCTTTTGGCGGAATCGGCGCCTCGGGTAATCACCGTGCCAGTGCGTATTACGCAGCCGATTATTGCGCCTACCCGGTGGCCTCGCTCGAAACGCCGATGCTCGCGTTGCCAGCGGCGCTGACGCCGGGCGTACGTTTGTAATTTCGAAATGCTTATAAAACCGTTTGCCGGAGCCTCGCTGATGAAGTCCTTTGAAGTCAATTTTGACGGTTTAGTGGGGCCGACCCATAACTACGGCGGGTTGTCCTTCGGCAACGTCGCGTCCCAGAGCAACAGCCAGCAGGCTTCCAACCCCAAGGAAGCCGCGCTGCAAGGCCTGGAAAAAATGAAAGCGCTGATGGACATGGGCTTTGTCCAGGGCGTTCTGGCCCCGCAAGAGCGCCCGGACGTGGCTGCCTTGCGCAGCCTGGGGTTTGGCGGCACCGATGCTCAGGTCATTCAAAAAGCGGCCAAAGACGCCATGCCGTTGCTGGTAGCCAGTTGCTCGGCATCAAGCATGTGGGTGGCCAACGCGGCGACGGTCAGCCCGAGTGCCGACACGGCCGACGGGCGGGTGCATTTCACCGCCGCCAACCTCAACTGCAAGTTTCATCGCAGTATTGAACACCCGACCACCAGCCGTGTGCTGGGGGCGATGTTTGCGGACCCTCAGTATTTTGCCCACCACGCGGCTTTGCCGGCCGTGGCGCAATTTGGTGATGAAGGTGCGGCAAACCACACCCGATTCTGCCGGGACTACGGCGAAGCCGGCGTCGAGTTCTTTGTGTATGGACGCAGCGCCTTCGACAGCCGTTATCCGGCACCTCAGAAATACCCGGCACGCCAGACGCTTGAGGCCTCTCAAGCGGTGGCGCGCCTGCACGGCCTGAGTGAGGCGGGCGTCGTGTTTGCGCAGCAGAACCCGGCGGTCATTGACCAGGGTGTGTTCCATAACGATGTCATTGCGGTAGGCAATGGCGAACTGTTGTTCCATCACGAAGATGCCTTCCTGAACACTGACCAGGTGCTGGCCGAGTTGCACGGCAAGCTGCAGGCACGTGGCGCGCAATTCCAGTCCATTTGTGTGCCGCGCGACCAGGTGGCCGTTGAAGATGCGGTGCGCTCGTACCTGTTCAACAGCCAATTGTTGAGCCGTGCGGATGGTTCGATGCTGCTGATCGTGCCTGAAGAGTGCCGCAGCAACCCGCGTGTCTGGCAGTACCTGCAAAGCCTGACCGCCTGCGGCGGACCGGTTCGTGAGGTCAAGGTTTTTGATCTCAAGCAAAGCATGCAGAACGGCGGTGGCCCGGCTTGCCTGCGGCTGCGGGTCGCACTGAAAGAAACAGAGCTGGCGGCGGTCAATCCGGGGGTTATCATGACGCCTGCGTTGTACGGCACGCTCACCCGTTGGGTGAGCAAGCACTACCGCGATGCGCTGCGCGAAAGCGATCTGGCGGATCCGCAGTTATTGCTTGAATGCCGCACGGCACTGGATGAACTGACGCAAATCCTTAAACTGGGCGCGGTCTATCCATTCCAGATCAATTGAACACCGCTTTGTACGGGCGTTGATGCCCGTACTGGCCACTCCACTTTCCACTGAGTACGAAACTATGAGCGATTCCCTGCAGCTGATCCTTGAAGACACCGACGGCACGCAATTGCAAACGTCCTGCACCCGCGTTGCGGTCATGTGGCAGGGCAAGGAGCTGTGGATCCAGCAAGACGGCCGCGGCCAGTTGTTGATCGGTGTAGACGTGGAAGAAGGCGACGCCGAATATGCCAACCTGCTGTTGCGTCCACTGGCCACCAACCTGGTGAGCCTGCAACTGGAAATGGAACCGGCTGACATGAGCGATGACGAAGACGGTCACGTCCACGGCCCGGACTGTAATCACTGATTAAGGATGCTCTATGCTCGCCCTCGGCAAACTGCTTGAACTGACCCTGGCCGGTCGTGAACCGGCCCAGAAAATTCAACTGACGGCCGAAGGCGTGCGATTGCGCTGGCTAGGTGAGGGCGCACTGGATGTTACGCCGCCCAGTGGCCAGGACGTTGGCCTGGATTTACTGTTGTCAGCGGGCATTCACGGTAACGAAACAGCGCCGATCGAGCTGCTCGATCGCCTGTTGCACGGCATCGCACGTGGAGACATCACGCCGCGTGCACGCATTCTGTTCTTGTTCGGCAATCCGGGTGCCATGCGCACCGGTGAGCGTTTTGTCGAGGAGGACCTCAACCGGCTGTTTAACGGCCGTCACGAAAGCAGCTGCGGCCCTGAAGCCCTGCGCGCTTGTGAGCTGGAGCGTTTGGCTACGGTGTTTTACAGCCAGCCGGACCGCACACGTTTGCACTATGACCTGCACACCGCGATTCGCGGTTCGAAACTCGAACAATTTGCCCTGTATCCGTTTAAGAAAGATCGCGTCCCGTCGCGTCGCGAACTGGTGCGCCTGCGTGCGGCGGGCATGGAAGCGGTTTTGTTGCAAAACAAGCCGTCGATTGTGTTCAGTGCTTTCACCCGCGAAAAACTGGATGCCGAGGCGTTCACCCTTGAGTTAGGTAAAGCGCGGCCGTTTGGGTGCAACGCAAGTGTGAATGTAGAGCGCCTTGAGCAACGTTTGAAACAGATCATTGAGGGCACTGAGCCGTCACTGGACGAGGCGTCGCTGGACGGCTTGCAGCTGTTTCGCGTGGCGCGAGAAGTCATTAAGGAAAGTGACGCGTTTATTCTGCATTTGCCGTCCGATGTTGAGAACTTTTCAGAGTTGCCCAAAGGTTATTTGCTGGCTGAAGATGCCGGGAAAACCCGCTGGATCATTGAGGAGAAGGGCGCGCGGATTATCTTCCCCAATCCCAAGGTCAAGAGTGGTCTGCGCGCCGGGATCATTATTGAGCCCGCGTCCGAAGCGTTGCTGGATCAATCATTGGCGTAATAAATGTAGGTTTTGCGCAGTTGCAGGCCCAGTTCCCCGAGTAACGCATTTTCGGTGTAGGGGGTTGGGTTGGTCACTCGGGCAGGGGTGGCTGGGTCATCGTCGAAGTCAAACGGTTCAATGTTGCAAGGCAGTCCCACAACCTGCAGTTCGAGGTTGTTGACCATCGGCGCGGACTTGGTCCCGCCGTGTCCGTCAGGGCTCATGCCCCCGAAAACCGAGCCTGTCACAAAGTTATAGGCATGGCACAGTTCGTGATAGAGCGCTGCGAGCGGCACGTCTTCGGATTCTGAGTAGGTTGGATTGTAAAAAGCCGTGCCGCCATAGGTTCGAGTGCCCGGCTTTCCCGACGCAGCGAATGCGGTGCCATCATTGAGTGTGGGGACATACAGGCCGTTTCGAACATGCTTGAACTCACGAATGGTGATGGGTTTCTTGCTGTCACGAATACTTTTGGTGAGTGCCCTTAACAGCTGGTGGCCATTGTCCGAGCCGAGCAATAACCTGAGGTCATCCTGAACCCGCTCAGTGAAGGTGTCGCTGCCTTCAATAATCAGACCGGTTTCGGACAGTGGTTGCGACGTGACCTTGAATACCGTTCCGATTTGCTTATCTGGCGTGTACGCGCCTTCTGAAATGGACGTGATTTGACTCCCCGTGTAGATCCGGTCACTGGCCTTGAGGTTATCGATGATGTTTTGCCCGTCGCCTGTGTAGATCACGTTGGTGGCCGGGCCTGCGGTGATCAGGTCGTCCCCGTCGTTGCCACTTAATATGTTGTGGCCCTGGCCACCGATGATGAGATCGTCACCTTTGCCGCCATCCACAAATACCCTGCCAGCGTCTCCCCGGAAAAAGTCGGCGCCACTGCCCAGATAAGCCGAAGTGGTGCCTGAGCCACTGACATTCACGATGTCGTTGCCGACGCCCGTGTTGACATAACTGCGCCCGGAGCCAGTCAACACCATGTCGTTACCAGCGCCGGTGAGGATGTTTGTTTTTTTCGCGTGGGTGATGACGGTGTCATTACCAGCGCCGGTTTCGATATGAAACGGATTTTTGAATGCGCTGGCGATATACACCGTGTCATCACCTTGGGATGTGTGTATTTCAATGATCTGTCGGGTATTGGCGGGACGAATGTGGAAGCGCTGGTGATTGAGGTCAACGATGATCGTGTCGTTTTCCCCTTGGGTGACGAACAGGGACGTACGTGGCGCAGAGGTACGAAACTCCAGCCGATCGACCGGCCGTTCGTACAGCACGCCCTCTGTAACGTAACGAAAGATCGAAACATACGCGCTCAGATGCAGCAGGCTTCTGGTAGTGGTTTCCACAACATGGGGGGTTGGGCTGGAGACGGTTTTTTCGGTCAGCTCCGGTGGGCCTTTGCTGGCGCCATCAATATGGAATTCAGGGCCCTCAGGCGCTGCAGGGGGGGTAGGGCACATAGGTAAGGCTCCATAGCATGTGGTTCAAACGTCTGGGGCAACCCCATTGATAACGATTGAAACGCTTTGAGTGCTTACGCGTGCTTTAGATAGTTAGTGCGCAATCCCGACTGACCGGGGGATGGTCAGTCGGGAATTCAGGCGTTATACCGCGCGCTTTTGCTGGGTATCGAGACGCTTGATGTTGCGGATTTTCTGCAAGGTGTCGACGCAGGTCTTTGCCGCTTCCTGGCCTTTGTGCACAAAGTGGTCAAAGAAAAATTTCTGGTGCTCTTCGCCCGCGTGGAAATGATGCGGGGTCAGGCTGACCGAGAACACAGGCACTTCGGTTTCCAGCTGCACTTGCATCAGGCCGCTGACCACTGACTGCGCGACGAAGTCATGGCGATAGATGCCGCCGTCCACCACCAGGGCTGCACCCACAATGCCTGCATAGCGGCCGGTCTTGGCCAGCAGCTTGGCGTGTAGCGGGATCTCGAAGGCGCCACCGACTTCAAAAAAGTCGATGTCACTTTCCTGATAGCCCTGCTCCAGCATTTCGGCCAGAAAGCCCTTACGGCTTTGATCGACGATTTCTTTGTGCCAGCTGGCCTGAATGAACGCGACGCGCTCGTTGTGGTGGTTTTTGCTTTTGCTGTCGATTGCGGTGGGTTGCATGTTCAGACTCCTGTTTGTGTGAAAAACAGGGCATATGAATCGAATGGGATTTAAGGGTGCGTCCAGACAGGCCGCACGAGTGTGTAACCTCGACACTGGCCTGCCCGACTGACGGCCCTTTGGCGCCAATCCCGTTCTCTCTTCATCCGGACTATGACCGTCGGCCCCGGAATCACACCGGGTCTGCTGACCTTGCCAAGCCGTCTGCCGTAGCCTTCGGACCTGCCAAGCGCTCGCGGGCTATACGCATTGCGCGCAATTACCGCCGGTGGGGAGTTACACCCCGCCCTGAGAACGTTGCCGCCAGCCTTTCTGGCGGCGGGCATTTTGTATCACAAATGTTTCAGGGATGCATTGATGCTTTTTGCTAATGGTCATCGAAATTTCTGATGATTTTATCGGCTGGCTCGGACAATGCCGTTTGATTAATCTCGCGATAACCTGCACTCCTCTTGTTCGACAGGTATTTCACCGCTTAGCATCCAGTGCTTATCTCCTTTGGCTGAGGCTTCCAATGACTGTTATCGATCTTCGCAGTGACACCGTGACTCAACCCGGGCCAGGCATGCGTGCGGCCATGGCCGCCGCGCCGCTAGGGGACGATGTGTATGGCGAAGACCCGACGGTCAATCACCTGGAGGCTGAGTTGGCGCACAGGCTCGGGTTTGCGCAGGCCCTGTTCGTGCCCACCGGTACCATGAGCAATCTCTTGGCGCTGATGGCGCATTGCGAGCGGGGCGATGAATACATCGTCGGGCAGCAGGCCCACACGTATAAATATGAAGGCGGCGGGGCGGCGGTACTGGGGTCTATCCAGCCGCAGCCGCTGGAGGTACAGACCGACGGGTCGCTGGACTTGAAGCAGGTGGCGGCCGCGATCAAACCGGATGACTTCCATTTCGCCCGTACCCGCTTGTTGGCACTGGAAAACACCATGCAGGGCAAAGTGCTGCCGCTTGAGTACCTGGCGGCGGCCAGTCGCCTGACCCGTGAGCATGGGCTGGCGCTGCACCTGGACGGGGCGCGGTTGTACAACGCAGCGGTCAAATCAGGGGTGGACGCAGCCGACATTACCCGTCATTTCGATTCGGTTTCGGTGTGTTTGTCCAAGGGGTTGGGCGCGCCGGTAGGCTCGGTGCTGTGCGGCTCGGCCGAATTGATTGCCCGGGCCCGACGCCTGCGCAAAATGGTCGGTGGTGGTATGCGTCAGGCCGGGCAATTGGCCGCGGCGGGTTTGTATGCACTGGATCATCAGGTGCAGCGCCTGGCGGACGACCATGCCAATGCGCAGCATCTGGCTGACGGGCTGCGCGCCTGCGGCTATGCCGTCGAACCGGTACAAACCAATATGGTGTACGTCGATCTGGGCGACCGGGCCCAAGCGCTCAAAGCCTTTGCCGCCGAACGCGGCATCAAGCTGAGCGCCGCGCCGCGCTTGCGGATGGTGACGCACCTGGATGTCAATCGCAGCCAAATTGAGCAGGTGGTCACGGTTTTGGACGAATTTAATCGACAATGAGTGCGTAACCCGTCCAATTGAGTGTGCCTATCGTATAAACACGCTGTACCCAAGGCGCAGGGCCGATATAATGCGGCCCTTTGCGAGTCGCACTGTCGACCGACCTGATTGACTTGCCTCTGGCCTCAGCCTCCGTGGAAGAACCTATGAAAAGCGCAGAAATCCGTGAAGCCTTCCTTCGCTTCTTCGAGGAGCAAGGTCACACCCGTGTCCCTTCCAGCTCCTTGGTGCCAAATAACGACCCGACCCTGCTGTTCACCAACGCGGGGATGAACCAGTTCAAGGACTGCTTCCTGGGTCAGGAAAAGCGTGCTTACACCCGTGCAACCAGCAGCCAGAAGTGCGTGCGTGCCGGTGGCAAGAACAGTGACCTGGAAAACGTCGGTTATACCGCGCGTCACCACACCTTTTTTGAAATGCTCGGCAACTTCAGCTTTGGTGACTACTTCAAGAAAGACGCGATCAATTTCGCCTGGACCTTTCTAACCGGCGTACTGAAGTTGCCAGCGGACAAGCTGTGGGTGACTGTCTACGCCAGCGATGACGAAGCCTATGACATCTGGACCAAAGACGTCGGCGTGCCCGCTGAGCGCATGATCCGCATTGGCGACAACAAAGGCGCCCCGTACGCGTCCGATAACTTCTGGACCATGGGCGATACCGGCCCGTGCGGTCCCTGCACCGAGATTTTCTACGACCACGGCCCCGAAATCTGGGGCGGCCCGCCAGGCTCGCCAGACGAAGACGGCGACCGTTACATCGAAATCTGGAACAACGTGTTCATGCAGTTCAACCGCACCGCCGATGGCGTGTTGCATCCGTTGCCAGCACCGTCGGTGGACACCGGCATGGGCCTGGAGCGGATCAGTGCGGTGATGCAGCACGTCAATTCCAACTACGACATCGATTTGTTCCAGAGCCTGCTCAAAGCGGCAGCCGACGCCATTGGTTGCGCCAATGAGGGCCAGGCTTCGCTTAAAGTCGTGGCGGACCACATTCGTTCGTGCAGCTTCCTGATCGCGGATGGCGTATTGCCGTCCAACGAAGGTCGCGGCTACGTGCTGCGTCGGATCATTCGCCGCGCTTGCCGCCACGGCAACAAGCTGGGCGCGACCGGCAACTTCTTCTACAAGATCGTGGCTGCACTGGTAGCCGAAATGGGCGCCAGCTTCCCCGAGCTGGTGCGTGAACAGGCCAACATTGAGCGTGTCCTCAAGGCTGAAGAAGAGCAGTTCTCCAAGACGCTCGAACAGGGCCTGAAAATCCTGGAGCAGGATCTGGCTGACCTCAAGGGCACCGTGGTGCCGGGCGACGTGGTGTTCAAGCTGTATGACACCTACGGTTTCCCGATGGACCTGACAGCGGACATCGCCCGTGAGCGCAATCTGACCGTGGACGAAGCCGGTTTCGAACGCGAAATGGAAGCGCAGCGGGTGCGTGCCCGTTCGGCCAGCTCGTTCGGTCTGGACTACAACACCCTGGTCAAGGTGGATGTGCCGACCGAATTCATCGGTTACAACGCAACTCAAGGTTCTGCGAAGGTGGTTGCCCTCTATAAAGAGGGTCAGTCGGTCGACACCCTGAATGAAGGTGATGAAGGTGTGGTCGTGCTCGACCAGACGCCGTTCTACGCTGAGTCCGGCGGTCAGGTGGGTGACTGCGGTTACCTGCAGGCAGGTGCTGCGCGTTTTGACGTGCGCGACACCACGAAAACCGGCGGTGCCTTTCTGCACCACGGCGTGGTTGCGAAGGGCGGCCTGAACGTTGGCGAAACGGTTGAAGCTCAGGTTGATGCCGATGTGCGTCACGCGACGGCGTTGAACCACTCGGCCACTCACTTGCTGCACGCCGCATTGCGCAAAGTACTGGGTGAGCATGTTCAGCAAAAAGGTTCGTTGGTTGACAGTCAGCGCATGCGTTTCGACTTCAGCCATTTCGAAGCCATCAAGCCTGAGCAGATCAAAGCCCTCGAAGATATCGTCAACGCCGAGATTCGCAAGAATACCCCGGTACAAACCGAAGAAACCGACATCGAAACCGCCAAGCAAAAAGGCGCCATGGCGCTGTTCGGCGAGAAGTACGGCGACAACGTGCGCGTACTGAGCATGGGTGGCGATTTCTCCGTGGAACTGTGTGGCGGTATTCACGCCAAGCGCACGGGCGATATCGGCCTGATGAAAATCACCAGCGAAGGCGGCGTGGCGTCGGGTATCCGTCGAATTGAAGCGGTGACCGGTGCTAGCGCACTGGCTTACTTGAACGCAGCGGAAGAGCAGCTCAAGGAAGCGGCGAACCTGATCAAGGGGTCGCGGGAAAATCTGGTCGACAAGCTCTCGGCGGTGCTGGAACGTAACCGCCAGTTGGAGAAGCAACTGGAGCAATTGCAGGCCAAGGCCGCAAGCGCGGCTGGCGACGATCTGTCGGCGTCGGCTGTGGACATCAAAGGCGTGAAAGTCTTGACCGCTCGCCTGGACGGTCAGGATGGCAAGGCGCTTCTGGCGCTGGTGGATCAGCTGAAGAACAAGCTCGGCCGCGCAGTGATCCTGCTGGGTGGAGTTTACGAAGACAAGGTCGTACTGGTTGCAGGCGTAACCAAAGACCTGACCGGCCAACTCAAAGCCGGTGATTTGATGAAGCAGGCCGCTGCGGCAGTGGGCGGGAAGGGCGGTGGTCGCCCGGACATGGCGCAAGGTGGCGGTGTAGATGCTGCTGCTCTGGACGCCGCGTTAGCCCTGACTGTGCCATTTGTCGAACAGGGTATCTGAGGTCCAGAACGCGCCGCTGTCTAGTGGCGGCGCGTCGTTTGAATGATAAATGGGCGCCCTTTAGGGGCTGAGGCTGCTTTGAAATGGCTTTGATCGTACAGAAATTCGGAGGCACCTCGGTCGGCACTGTCGAACGAATCGAACAGGTCGCCGATAAAGTTAAGAAGTTCCGCGAAGCCGGCAATGACCTGGTGATTGTATTGTCGGCAATGAGTGGCGAAACCAACCGCCTGATCGATCTGGCCAAACAGATCAGCGATCAGCCGTTGCCGCGCGAGCTGGATGTCATCGTTTCTACCGGCGAGCAAGTGACCATTGGCTTGTTGGCCATGGCGCTGAACAAGCGGGGCGTGCCCGCGGTGTCCTACACCGGCAGCCAGGTGCGTATCCTCACCGACAGCTCTCACACCAAAGCCCGCATCCTGAAAATAGACGATCAGAAGATTCGCGCAGACCTCAAGGCCGGGCGTGTGGTTGTGGTCGCCGGTTTCCAGGGCGTGGACGAGCAGGGCAACATCACCACGTTGGGCCGTGGCGGCTCTGATACGACGGGTGTGGCGCTGGCGGCTGCGCTGAAGGCTGACGAGTGCCAGATCTACACCGATGTCGATGGTGTCTACACCACCGACCCGCGTGTGGTGGCGCAGGCTCAACGTCTGGAGAAGATCACCTTCGAAGAAATGCTGGAAATGGCCAGCCTGGGCTCCAAGGTGTTGCAGATCCGTGCGGTCGAGTTCGCCGGCAAGTACAACGTTCCGCTGCGCGTATTGCACAGCTTCAAGGAGGGTCCTGGCACCCTCATTACTATTGATGAAGAGGAATCCATGGAACAGCCGATCATTTCTGGTATCGCGTTCAATCGCGATGAAGCCAAGCTGACCATCCGTGGCGTGCCAGACACCCCGGGCGTGGCGTTCAAGATTCTGGGCCCGATCAGCGCGGCCAACATTGAAGTCGACATGATCGTGCAGAACGTGGCACACGATAACACCACCGACTTTACCTTCACCGTGCACCGCAACGATTACAGCGCGGCGCAGACCGTGCTGGAAAACACGGCGCGTGAGATCGGTGCGCGTGAAGTGGTCGGCGATACCAAGATCGCCAAAGTGTCGATCGTGGGTGTGGGTATGCGCTCGCACGCTGGTGTGGCCAGCCGCATGTTTGAGTCGTTGGCTAAAGAGAACATCAACATCCTCATGATCTCGACCTCCGAGATCAAAGTGTCGGTGGTGATAGAAGAGAAATACCTGGAGCTGGCAGTACGCTCCTTGCACACTGCTTTTGAATTGGACGCGCCTGCCCGACAGGGTGAGTAATGCGTTGCCCAAAGGGCGCGGTTGATCCGCGCCCTTTGTTTTTTTGATAAATGTGAACGAAGGCCTCTTGTTTCGTCATGTTGGTCAATACTTAAGGCGCGTCGGGCTATAGCTGTTTAGCTAGTAGGCCGAAGCCCTTTTTTTTTGCAGACTGTTGTCCCTGAATGAATAGCGTGAGGAGAAAGCTATGCTGATTTTGACTCGCCGGTGCGCAGAAAGCCTGATCATAGGCGACGGTGAAATTACTGTGACCGTGCTCGGCGTCAAAGGAAACCAAGTGCGAATCGGTGTGAATGCCCCCAAAGAAGTGGCCGTGCACCGGGAGGAAATCTACCTGCGGATCAAGAAAGAAAAGGACGAAGAACCAAGTCTTTAATTTTATTTAAGTTTTTGGTTGCATACGGGGAAAAGGCTGGTTATTATACGCCCCGTGTTGCGGAGAGGTGGCCGAGTGGCCGAAGGCGCTCCCCTGCTAAGGGAGTACATCTCAAAAGGGTGTCGGGGGTTCGAATCCCCCCTTCTCCGCCATTATTCAAGTAGCACGTTAGAATCTAGCCGTTTCAGTAAGTTGTTGAATTTATTGAAAAAAACACTTGGCAGAGAGATTCAACGGTCTATAATACGCAGCTTCAAATGCACTCGTAGCTCAGCTGGATAGAGTACTCGGCTACGAACCGAGCGGTCACAGGTTCGAATCCTGTCGAGTGCACCATATAAGAGTTAGTTGCTTCGGTAGTTAACTTGGCTTCAACCAGGGTGGTCTGGTCTAACAAACACACCTTGCACTCGTAGCTCAGCTGGATAGAGTACTCGGCTACGAACCGAGCGGTCACAGGTTCGAATCCTGTCGAGTGCACCATTTAAGAGTTAGTTGCTTCGGCGGTTAACTTGGCTTCAACCAGGGTGGTCTGGTCTAACAAACACACCTTGCACTCGTAGCTCAGCTGGATAGAGTACTCGGCTACGAACCGAGCGGTCACAGGTTCGAATCCTGTCGAGTGCACCAAACACCAAAAAGCCCGCCTTTAAAGCGGGCTTTTTGCTGTCTGCGATTTGACATACTTCTGGCGTGTTTGACTGGATTGCGCCTTGTGCGGATACACCCTCAATCAATCAGGAATTAACCCGCTCCCGGGCTGTCTGTTAAAGAGCATGCCGCGCCTGAACGGTTTTTCGCGTGCACGTGTGTTCTCTTCCTTGAATCCGGCGTCGCAGATTCAGTCTCGCGAGCATTGAGCTTCGCCTGATCGCAAGCATTTGTTATCCCCGAGATTTTTAACGTCATTAATTTTTTAAGCCGTGTATGATTGCGCCCGTCAGCCCCGCCGGGGCTTGTGGAATACCTCCATGGACTTACCCAGTAGTAATTCAGCATCCCGCTTTACCAATCATGAATTGACTGATTGATCCTTCCGGCGTGCCCTGCTGCTGGGAGTGGAGTTCGCCTATGACCGAAGTTGAAGTAAAAAAGACTCAAGACAGCCTGCAAAGCCGTCTTGCGCAAGTGATTGAACTGCTTAACCGCCAGCGTGTGGTCGAAGACCTGACACATCGTCAGGAAGGCCATCACCATGATCGGGTCGAAAACCTGGTCCACCGGCAAAATCTCGTTGAGCTCCAGCGCAAGCTGGAAGACCTGCACTCCGCCGACGTTGCTTACATTCTTGAAGCGTTGCCTCTGGATGACCGTCTGACGGTCTGGCAGTTGGTCAAGGCTGACCGCGACGGCGACATCCTGCTTGAAGTGTCGGACTCGGTTCGAGAAACCCTGATCGCCGACATGGACGATCACGAGCTCCTGGCAGCAGCCAAGGAGATGGACGCTGACGAACTTGCTGACCTGGCCCCCGAGCTGCCGCGAGACGTCGTCCATGAACTGATGGAAACCCTTGACGGCCAGCAGCGTGAGCGCGTTCGCTCCGCGTTGTCCTATAACGAGGATCAGGTCGGCGCCCTGATGGACTTCGAGATGGTGACCATCCGCGAAGACGTCAGCCTTGAAGTGGTTCTGCGTTACCTGCGGCGTCTCAAGGAGCTGCCGGGCCATACCGACAAGTTGTTTGTGGTGGATTACGACGGTGCGCTCAAAGGCGTGCTGCCGATCAAGCGCCTGCTGGTAAATGACCCTGAAAAACAGGTGTCCGAAGTGATGGCCAGCGATCCGGTGAGTTTCCATCCGGATGAAGACGCCTACGATGCGGCGCAGGCATTTGAGCGGTACGACTTGATCTCGGCTCCGGTGGTCGACAAGAACGGCAAGTTGATCGGTCGTTTGACCATCGATGAAATGGTCGACTTGATCCGTGAAGAAAGCGAAACCGAAGTTCTCAACATGGCGGGTTTGCGCGAAGAGGAAGACATTTTCGCGTCTGTCTGGAAATCCCTGCGCAACCGTTGGGCTTGGCTGGCGATTAACCTGATCACCGCGTTTCTTGCGTCGCGGGTCATTGGGTTGTTTGAAGGTTCGATTGAAAAGCTGGTGGCACTGGCAGCCCTGATGCCTATTGTGGCGGGCATTGGCGGCAACTCCGGTAACCAGACCATCACCATGATCGTGCGGGCGATGGCGCTGGACCAAGTGAACACAGGCAGCACGTCGCGTCTGATGCGCAAAGAACTCGCGGTGGGCTTGATTAACGGTCTGGTGTGGGGCGGTGTGATCGGTGTAGTGGCCTATCTGCTCTACGGCAGCTGGTCGCTGGGAGTGGTGATGACCGCTGCCATGACGCTCAACTTGTTGTTGGCAGCATTGATGGGGGTATTGATCCCGATGACGCTGGCCCGGTTGGGCCGTGACCCGGCCATGGGTGCCAGTGTGATGATTACCGCGGTAACTGACAGTGGCGGATTCTTCATCTTCCTGGGGCTGGCCACGATCTTCCTGCTCTAGTCACCAACGGCTTGATCTGACTGTGTCGATCAAGCCGTTTTTGTGACTGCTTGCTGCGTTCGGGCCGCCCACAAAAAAACCAGCACAAGGCTGGCTTTTTTGAAAAGGCGTCTAGATCACGAGGCGTCGGATGCCATTTCGACATCGTGTGCAATCAGTGAAACCAGCGCATTTTGTTGACGATGTGACAGCTGGCGGAAGCGTTGCAACAACTCGCGTTCATGCATCGAGAGCTCAGGGCTGTCGAGGCGCAATGCGGGCTCGTCGCCCAAAGCGCCTTCCTGGATGAGGCTCTGTTCCAGGCGGGCAATGATTTCTGAGTTCATGCTGCGATGGTGATTACGTGCCACCTCGGCAATGCGCTCGCGCATTCCGTCTGGCAGGCGCACTACGAACTTGTCAGCCGTACGGCTGGAATAAATAGCCTGTTTCAATGGGCGCATATAGTTAACCGGTTAGTTCAGGGGAGCGGTTCTCGGGATTGGCCGCAGGATGTGTTTTAAGACCATCTTTGGGGCCAAATGTTCAACCTGAATTGCTAAGAGGCCGGCATCATGCCTCAAATTAGCCACTTCCCTGGCGTCAATTCTGTGACAAATATTGAACCGGATACAGGCTTTTTGCCAGTAGCGATTATCAGAAATGCGCACTGCGTTTGATAGCGGTACTGGGCTCCATTCATCTGAAACGCCTCATACAAAGTAATTACCACGCAAATTGTTTGGAAGATCCAGCTGCAACCCTCACTTAAACCGTGAGAGGGCAGTGCCCGGACTTAAAAGATCAACAGCAGAAGGGGGTCGCAGATGCCAGGCAACTTGATCTATTTGATGGGGCCTTCTGGCTCGGGCAAAGACAGCCTGATCGAAGCGGCCCGTCATTCTCTGGCCGAGCGGGGTTGTGAGGTGATGCGGCGTGTCATCACGCGCTCAGCCGAATCCGTGGGGGAGGACGCGCAGGGTGTTTCAGCCCAAGCGTTTGAGGCGCTCAAAGAGCAGGGCGCCTTTGCCTTGCACTGGCAGGCGCATGGCCTCAGCTACGGGATTACCACGCTACTGGATGACTACCTGCGCCAGGGTCGCCATGTACTGGTGAACGGTTCGCGCGCGCATCTGGAGCAGGCCCGTCAGCGCTATCCCGATTTAGTGGCAGTCATGTTGTGTGTGAGCACAGAGGTTTTGCACGAAAGGCTGCTCAAACGGGGCCGCGAAACGCCTGAGCAAATCCGGCAACGGTTGCAGCGTAATCAGTTATTTCTTGAAGGCATGCCACGCCATGAGGCTGAGGCTATTAAAGTGCTCGATAACTCCGGCAGCTTGACCGTGGTGGTGCAAGGCTTGCTGGCCTTGATTGATCACGGCGTGGACTACCCGGCCTCAGCGTAATTGCGGGTCGAACTTGATCCGGCGTCCTACTAGCAACGCCAGCAGCCAACAGCCGAAGAACGTAGCGGCGGCGAACAATGGCACGTCGCCCAGATCCCCATTAGGGATAAATATATCCAGCGCCAGACTGGCCAGCGCCAACATCAAAAAGCCAAATGCAATTTTGGACATGATTCGTTAAAGCTCTCTTTAGAAAACCCAGCTGTCGCCCTGAACCGCTTGCGTCTGCGCAGGGTGCTCGGCGGTCAGGTGAGGTGTGCCGCTTTGATCTGGAGTCATCACCGCCAACTGTGGCAATGGCGAGTGGGGTTTATACGTACCCGCAATCTCAGCGCTCTGTTGACCAGACGTCTCATCGGGTTGGAATTGAAAAAAGACCAGAACGGCCAGCGCGAGTGCATTCAACAGGATCAGTGTGCTGTTCATGGCGGTCATCTCTGAGGGCATGGACTTAATACTGTTGTGATTGCAGTCTTCGTGCCAACGCAGGATACCTATAAAAGCCTTGTAAAACAGTCATTTACTATCAGTTTTTAAGGTGCGTGAGTTGCAAATTGCAATGAAGCCTTTTTGCTGCAATGCAAATTGCACGATGGCAGGGATGATGCAGTCCTGCACGCTGCTTTAGCGTGTTTTGCACGCTATCCCGGCGGTTGCCCTGTCTACCGGGCATTAAGGCCCTTACACGTAAAAAGCCAACGGACGACATGACAAATCACGGTATCGCCGTTAACATGCTCGCCGACCTGCACACCGCGCCCTGTGCGTGGTACGCGTGATCAGTCTCAGTAGCTCAATTGGATAGAGCATCCCCCTCCTAAGGGGAAGGTTGCAGGTTCGAACCCCGCCTGGGACACCATTTCACGTCATTGCCTTTCAGTCTTTCCCCTTCAAATTTTTTCCTCCTGCCCTTCGAGCTCGGCTTGTTTTAGCCAAGATTCGGTGATGCGGCGTTCCAGTTCTTCAAGGTCCGCCATGCCCAACACGCGTGTGGTGTTCAGGCCGCGTATATACCCCATTAATTGATTGGCCGCGGTGCGTTGAGCGTCAGGGCATGCATGGCTGTCGTGAAGCACGTCTTCGTACCTCGTCAGGTATTCGGCCACCCGTTCGCGGTATTGCGGCAGTACCGCGTCACGGATGCGGTCGAAGGTTCGCAGTTTTTGATTGGTATTCACGGTTGACCCTTATTTGAAGAATGGGCTGTTGTTTTTGTTACAACCAGAATTGAATGTAACCCACCCGTGACCCCGACCGCGATACCTGTGCACGTTTCAGCGGTCGGGCCGCACCGGGCGGCCCTGTTCGCGTTTTAACGTGTCATGCCATTACGCAATGGAGGTCCCGCCGGTAATGCCGAAGATCTCACCCGTGATGTAGCTCGACTCCTGACTGGCCAGCAGTACGTAAATCGGCGCGCACTCGGCCGGTTGTCCTGCTCGGCCGATTGGAGTTTCGGCGCCGAAGGTAGGGATTTTTTCCTGAGGCTGCCCACCGCTGGGTTGCAGCGGTGTCCAGAACGGGCCGGGTGCCACGGCATTGACGCGAATGCCCTGGCCGATCACCTGTTTGGCCAGCGCTTTGGTAAACGCCGCAATTGCTGATTTGGTCGGCGCGTAGTCGAGCAACGTTTCCGACGGCTGATAGGCCTGAATCGACGTCGTGTTAACGATGGTGGCACCGGCCGGCAAGTGCGGCAGCGCGGCTTTGCACAGCCAGAACAGTGCGTAGACGTTGGTTCTGAAGGTTGCGTCAAACTGCTGGGTGGTCAGGTCGGCAATGGCTTTTTGCGCAGTTTGTTTACCTGCGACGTTCACCAGAATATCCAGCCCGCCCAAGCCTTTGACAGCCTGGCTCACCAGCTCCAGGCAAAACGCTTCTTGGGACAAGTCGCCAGGTATGCAAATGGCCTTGCGACCTTCGGCCTCGATCAACGCGACCACGTCCCGGGCGTCCGCTTCTTCCTCGGGCAAATAGTTCAGCACGATGTCCGCGCCTTCGCGGGCGTAGGCAATAGCTACGGCGCGGCCGATACCCGAGTCAGCCCCGGTAATCAGCGCCTTGCGGCCCGCCAACCGTCCAAAACCTTTGTACGACGTTTCGCCATGGTCGGCGTGGGGCTGTAATTTGTGCACTGAACCGGGAGCCGGTTGCGGTTGTTCGGGGAAGCCCGGCTGAGGGTATTGCGTCACCGGGTTCTGCATTGCGTACTGGTTTTCGGTCGTCATGTGGGCTGCTCCAGCTCCGATTGAAAGTACAAGCGCTGTTGCGCCTCTCAAAAAATCGGAGTTGGAGCAGGGTTTGATCGTTCAATCGGATTTTCAGGCGTCTGTCCCCCGTGCTGGTATTCAGCGGGTGGCTGCGGGCACCCCCTGTTGCGCTGACCCAGTGCTGGTCTTGCTGGTGCGTAAGAGCATCAGTGCGCCCAGTAAGGCCGTCCCGGCCAGGAAGTACATGCCCGCATGGGGGTTGTCGAAGTGCTGCTCCACAAACGTTTTCACGGTCGGTGCCAGAAAGCCGCCCAGATTGCCCAGCGCGCCGATCACCGCAATGCCACTGGCAGCCGCTGCGCCGCTCAGCAGTCGGGTTGGCAGGGTCCAGAACAGCGGTTGCACGGTGATAAAGCCCGACGCAGCCAGGCAAAACGCCAGGATCACCAGCGGCAGGCTGGCGCTGAGCGTCGAACCCACCATGCCCAGCGCTGCTAGCCCCAACATCCAGGCGGCATAGCGGGTTTGCTGGCCTTTGCGGTCGGCACGTCGTGTCACCGCGTACAGCATGCACACTGTGGCAATCCACGGAATGGAGGTTAGCGCGCCCACCTGCAGCCCGATCCCGGTGCCCAGCAGCTCGGCAATTCGCGTCGGCAGGTAAAACAGGACGCCGTACACACTGACCTGAATCGTGAAGTAGATCAGCGTGAAATACAGCACGGCAGGGTTGATCAGGGCGGCGCGCCAGGATGAAGGGCCTTGATTGGCTTTTTGCCGCTGTTCTGTCTCCAGTGCTTGCTCAATCGCGGCTTTTTCCTCGATGTTCAACCACTTCGCATCACGTGGACGGTCATTGAGGTAGAAGAACGCAATCACCCCGATCACGGATGCAGCCAATCCTTCTGTCACAAACATCCATTGCCAGCCGGTCAGCCCAAACTGGCTGCTCTCCAGCAACCAGCCCGAGACCGGGCCGCCGATCATCAGCGAAAGCGGTACGCCGAAGTAGTAAATGCCATACGCCGAACCGCGCTGGTTTTGCGGGAACCAGTAGGTCAAATACAACACCACCCCCGGCGACAGACCTGCCTCAGCCACACCCAGCAAGAAACGCAGGATGTAGAAGCTGGTTTCGTCATGAGCAAACATCATGGCCGCGGAGACAAGCCCCCACGTGACCATGATCCGGCTCAACCAGACGCGGGCGCCGATCTTGTGCAGCATCAAGTTGCTGGGGACTTCAAACACCGCATAACCGATAAAGAAAATCCCGGCCCCCAGTGCAAATGCTGCGTTGCTCAGGCCGGTGTCGGCCTGGAAGGCATGTTTGGCGAACCCGATATTGGAGCGGTCAATGATGGCCATGGCGAACATCAGCGCCACGAACGGCAGGATGCGCCAGCGGATCTTGCTCAAGGCTTGTTTCAAGGCGGGATTGGACATGCAGAACTCCGGTTATTGTTTTTGTGGAGTGCAACAACATCGGGTGTCAGTGGGGCTGCGGGCTACGCAATGCACGGCGGGCGTAGGCCGCGACAATCAAAAAACACCCCATCGGCAGTAGATACGCCAGTGCGGTTGAAGAGTGGTCGGCCACCAGCCCCATCACGTAGGGCAGCAACGCGCCGCCGACAATGGACATGATCATGAACGAGCTGCCGCGCTTGGTGTGCGAACCAAGGTTTTTCACGCCCATGGCAAACAAGGTCGGAAACATGATCGACATAAAGAAGAACGTGGCCACCAGTGCGATCACCGACACGCCTTCCAGGCCGCTGACCACCACCGCGCACAGCGCGGTATTAATCAATGCATAGATCAGCAGCAGGCGCTGGGCATTGATCCGGCCCATTAGCCAAGTACTGAAGAAACGCCCGAACATGAAACTGAGCATTGCCACTGACAGCAGGTAGGCGGCTTGCTGACTACTCATCTGCGCCCAATGCTCCGTGACGTAGTTGATGAAGAATGCCCCGACCCCGACCTGCGCGCCGACATAAAAAAATTGAGTGATGACCCCGGTGACGAATTCGCGATGCTGCCACAGGGTTTTGTCACTGCGTTGTTGCACGGCGTTTTCCTGTTCGCGCAAATCCGGCAGCGGGGTGCGGCCGATCAGCAGCGCGACCAGCAATACCAGGCCGGCGATCACCAGGTATGTCATCTGCAGCGATTGGGTGGATTCGAGATGGCTGGCACCGCCGAAGAACAGCGCGCCGCCAATCAGCGGGCCAAAAAACTGGCCCAGCCCGTTGAATGACTGCGCCAGATTCAAGCGCCGCTCGGCGCCTTCGGGTGCACCCAATACGGTGGCGTAGGGGTTGGCGGCTGTTTCAAGGCAGCCAAGTCCGCATGCGATCACGAACAGGGCAAACAGAAAAAACGGGAAACTCTGCGCCGATGCGGCGGGCATGAACAGCAACGCGCCGATGGCATACAGGCACAGGCCGAGAAGAATTCCCGCCTTGTAACCGTATTTATCCATCAAAAAACCGGCGGGCAGGGCGATTAGAAAGTACGCGCCGAAATAGGCGCTCTGCAGCAGCCCGGACTGCGCCTTGCTGACGTGCAGCGTGTCCTGAAAGTGCTTGTTCAACACATCCAGTAAGCCGTAGGACAGGCCCCACAAAAAGAACAGGCACGTCACCAGTATCAGTGCCCGGCGATAGGAAGAAACCGCCGCCAGACGGGGCGACGCTGCAACGGTGGAATGCTTGAGTGACATAACGCATCTCCTGCTTATTGTTGTTGTGATGTCGTTGCCTTGTGTTTAAACGTGTTGCGCTTCGCCTGTTTCGGTCGCCTGCAGGCTGAAAATCTGCGTCATCGGTGTCCACTTCTGGTGCTCGGCCGTCCACGGTGTGGGCTGCTGAAAACGCCACATCAGCGCCTCCCATGCCTGCACGTCAGGGTCACTGGCCTGCGCGCGGGCAAACGCGTGAGCATCGAATCCGGGGGCGGTGTCCATGACCATGAACAGCCGCGTGCCCAGTCGCCAGATCTGCATGTCCAGTACTCCGTGAGCGAGCAGGTGCTGGCTGATCTGCGGCCAGATCTGCCGATGCAGGGCTTCGTATTGCGCGATCAGCGCCGGGTCGTCTTTCAGGTCAAGGGCCAGGCAGTGGCGTTGTGCGTTCATGTCAGCGCCCGGTCCAGGTGGGTGTAACCGCCGTCGACCACCAGCCATTGTCCCGTGGTGTGGGAAGACCGGGACGACAGCAAGAACAGCACGCTGTCAGCAATTTCTTCGGCGGTTGTCATTCGCTGACCAAAGGGAATTTTCTCGACGATGCTGGCCAGTTTGGCCTTGGGGTCGGCAAAGGTGTCGATCCAGCGCTCGTACAACGGCGTCATCACCTCGGCCGGAACCACTGCGTTGACGCGTACCCCATCATTGCGCAACGCGGTGGCCCATTCCCGGGTCAGTGACAGCTGCGCCCCTTTGGCGGCGGTATAGCCACTGGTGCCACCCTGACCGGTAAGCGCGGTTTTGGAACTGATGTTGACGATGGCCCCGCGGCTGGCTTTGAGGGCATCCACACACAAATGGGTCATGACGTAATAGTGGATGAGGTTTTTTTCCAGCGACTCGACAAAGCCCGCACGCCCGGCCTCCAGTCCTACGCCGTCATTGACCCCGGCATTGTTCACCAGCCCGTCGATACGTCCGAAACGCGCCAGCACCTGGGCCACTGCGGCGCGGCAGGCGTCCTCGTCGCGCAACTCCACTTGAATGAACAGGCTTTGCGCCTGACGCTGGTCCAGTGCCCGCGCCAGCTCATCCGGTAACGGGCTGTGGCCAAAAATCACCGGGATCGCGCCTTCATCGGCCAGCCCCAATGAAATGGCCGCGCCAATCCCCGAACCGCCACCGGTGACGATAAACACCTTGTCTTGCAGGTAAAAATTCATGGGTTAACTCCTTCAATCCCGTAGACACGGCACGCGGTGCCGCCCCAAATGGCTGCCTGTTCAGACGCGCTGAGTGGCTGCAAGGCCTGCTCAACCAAGGCGCAAGTGCCTGCATACTCGCTGGCCAGCAGGCACACCGGCCAGTCAGAGCCGAACATCAGTCGATCGGCGCCAAACAGCTCCAGCGCAGTGTGCAGGTAGGGCAGTAGCGGCGCGCTGTGTCCGGTTTGCCAATCCGCCTCGGTCATCAGCCCCGACAGTTTGCAACTGACATGGGGCAGTGCAGCCAGTGGCGCGAGCTGTTGCCGCCACGCCTGCACGTCGCGGGCACGGACGTCGGGCTTGCCCAGATGATCGAGCACCAGATGATGCCGGTCGTGGTGTTGGCACCACTGTGTCGCGGCAGGCAGATCCCGCGCTTTGATCAGCACCTCATACACGTAGCCTTTGCCTTGCAACGTGCTGAGACCGCGGTTAAACGCCGCGTCCTGCATCAACGTGGCGGGCACGGGCTCGTCTTGCAGCTGATGACGGAAGCCGCGCAATGTGCTGGCCTGTACCCATCGCTCAAGTGACGCCTCAAGGGTGATCGAGCGCAGGTCGGCCCACCCCACCACGGCCCGCACCCACGGATACTGCCCGGCCAGGTGCAGCAGGTGGTCGGTCTCGCTTGGGCAGCCGCGGGCCTGCACGGCAATACAGCCGTCAAACCCGGCCCGGTCCAGTAAGGGACGCAAATCCGCGGGCTGAAAATCCCCGCGCAGGCGCGGCATGTCGTGGGTAATCCACGGGTAACTGGCCGCATCGTAGCGCCAGAAATGCTGGTGAGCGTCCAGCCGAAGTGAGTGTCGGGACGACATTGTTGTTGTTGTACTCCGTCCGCTGATGACTGTGGTTCAACCCCGGTAGCGATAGTGCTCGCGGGAGGCGGCCTTCATCTGAATCGAAAACCCCGGTGCCTGCGGCGGCATATACGCCGCATCGCGGATTACACAGGGGTCTTCGAAGTGTTCATGCAGGTGATCGACAAACTCCACCACCCGCCCTTCGTGGGTGCCTGCGATACACAGGTAATCAATCATCGACAAGTGCTGCACGTATTCGCACAGCCCAACTCCGCCCGCGTGCGGGCACACCGGCAAGTCGTACTTGGCTGCCATCAGCATCACTGCCAGCACTTCGTTAACCCCGCCCAGTCGGCAGGCATCGATCTGCACCACGTCGATGGCTTCGCGCATGATCAATTGCTTGAATACGATGCGGTTCTGGCACATCTCGCCGGTGGCCACTTTGACCGGGGCGACGCCCAGGCGAATTTTTCGATGACCTTCGACGTCGTCCGGGCTGGTGGGTTCTTCAATAAACCACGGATTGGCGAAGGACAATTCGCGCACCCAGTCAATGGCAGTGTCGACTTCCCACACCTGGTTGGCATCAATCATCAACTTGCGATCCGGCCCCAATACCTCGCGGGCGATGCGCACGCGTCGGATGTCATCTTGCACGTCATGCCCGACTTTTAATTTGACGTGGGAAAACCCTGCGTCCACCGCTTCTTGGCACAGGCGCCGCAGCTTGTCGTCGGCGTAACCCAGCCAGCCGGCTGAGGTGGTGTAGCAGGGGTAGCCGTGGGCCTGGAGCAGTGCCATGCGATCGGCCTTACCCTCGGCGCGCTCGCGCAGCAGGTTCAGGGCCTCGTCAGGGGTAATGCAATCGGTGAGGTAGCGAAAGTCGATGCAGCGCACCAGTTGCTCGGGGCTCATGTCGGCTACCAGGCGCCACACCGGTTTGCCTTCAGCCTTGGCCCACAAATCCCACGCGGCGTTGACCACGGCGCCGGTGGCCAAGTGGATGGCGCCCTTGTCCGGGCCGATCCAGCGCAGTTGGCTGTCGCTGGTGACATGGCGCCAGAAACGGCCCATGTCCTCGGCGATCCAGTCCAGCTTCAACCCCACCAGCAGGCCCGCCAGCGCCTTGATCGAGGCACAGCAGATTTCATTGCCGCGGCCGATGGTAAACGTCAGCCCGTGGCCTTCAAGCCCGGGGGTGTCGGTTTCGAGGATGACATAGGCCGCGGAATAATCCGGGTCGGGGTTCATCGCATCGGAGCCGTCCAGCGATTGTGAAGTGGGGAAGCGAATGTCTTCAACCCGTACGGCGGTAATGGTGGTCATGGCGCAACTCCCTGTCAGTCGGCATTTACCGTGCGTTGGTTTTGTTCACCGAGGCCACTGATGCCCAGGCGGATCTGCTGGCCGGCGCGCAGGTACACGGGCTCGGGTTTGATGCCCAGCCCGACGCCGGGCGGGGTGCCGGTGGAAATCACATCGCCGGGTTGCAGGCTCATGAATTGGCTCAGGTAGCTGATGATTCTCGGGATCTGAAAAATCATCGTCCGTGTATTGCCGTTTTGATAACGCTTGCCGTCCACTTCCAGCCACAGGTCAAGTTGGTGCGGGTCGGGGATTTCATCACGGGTCACCAGCCACGGGCCGAGTGGACCGAACGTGTCGCACCCTTTGCCCTTGTCCCAGGTGCCGCCCAGCTCCAGCTGGAACTCACGCTCGGACACATCGTTGATGACGCAATACCCGGCCACATGCTCCAGCGCGTCGGCTTCGCTGATGTAACGGCCGCCTTTGCCGATGACCACGCCCAGTTCCACCTCCCAGTCGGTCTTGCGCGAATGGCGCGGGATTTCAATGTCATCGTTGGGGCCGACAATAGCGCTGGTCCATTTGCCGAACACCACGGGCTCGGCCGGAATCGGTGCGCCGGTTTCGGCAGCGTGATCGGCGTAATTGAGACCAATACAAATGAATTTTCCGACCTGACCGACGCACGCACCCAGGCGCGGCGAGCCCGCAACGCGGGGCAGCGAGGTGGGGTCGATGTCCCGCAGGCGGTTCAGGCTGTCGGGGCTCAAGGTTTGGCCGGCAATGTCCGTGACTACCGCAGACAAATCCCGCAGCTCACCGTTGTCATCCAGCAATGCAGGACGTTCCTGGCCTTTTTCGCCATAGCGCAGCAGTTTCATAAAAGCTCCTTGAAAGGAAAGGGGGGTGCAGCGGGGGGCTAGTTGCTCCAGCCGCCATCAATGATTTGCGTTGTGCCGGTGGTGAAACCGCTGGCGCTCGACCCGAGGTACAACGCCAGTTGCGCGATTTCTTGCGCCGAACCGATGCGGCCCATGGGCTGGCGGCTGACAAACGCGGTGTACACCTCGTCTTCGCTGCGGTGTTCGCGCAGGGCCTGTTCAGTGATGCGCTGGCGCAGGGAAGGGGAGTCCACCGTGCCAGGGCAAATGGCGTTGCAGCGAATGTTCTGGCTGACGAAGTCGGCCGCTACGGCCCGGGTCAAGCCAATCACTGCCCCTTTGCTGGCGCAGTAGGCGAAGCGGTTGGGCACGCCTTTGATGCTGGACGCCACCGAGGCCATGTTGATGATCGACCCCCCGCCGTGTGTCAGCATCGCCGGGAGAAAGGCGCGGATCATGCGGTACATGGCCGTGACGTTCAGGTCGAGGGCGAAGGCCCAGTCCTTTTCGTTGCAGTCGAGGATGTTGCCGCTGTGCACCACGCCCGCGCAGTTAAACAGCACGTCCAGCGGTCCCAGCTCGGCGGCGAGGCGTTCAATGGCGTGTGGGTCGGTGACGTCGAGCAGGTGTGTGCGCGCGCCTTTCAGCGTGTCGAGGGCGTCGGCATTAATGTCGGCGGCGAAGACCTCGGCGCCAGCGGCGAGGTAGGCCTGCACACTGGCCAGGCCGATACCCTGGGCTGCTGCCGTGATGAGGACGCGTTTGCCGGAAAGATCCATGGAAACTCCGTAACTCTGTTCATTATTGTTATTTGGTCCAATGGTCAGGCCATTTGGGGCGTAGCAACTGGCAAACCACACAAGGTTTGGAGCACGCTTTGCGTTATGATCGCACTACGAGATCCATCCAATGGTCAGGCCATTGAACCTTTTGTAGCACGCACGTTGCGTATCAACAAGCGCCTTTTTGACGGCGCTGTGGTGTGCAGCGCATGGAATTGAGCAGGACAACAATTGATATGCCATTTCAAGTGATTGATAACCAACGGCTTTACCGACAGATCGCAGATCAATTGCGTGCCCTGATCGACAGCGGAGAATTTCCGCCCGGCAGCCGTTTGCCCGCCGAACGCGAATTGGCCAAGTTGCTGGGGGTAAGTCGCGCATCGGTGCGTGAAGCGATGATTGCGCTGGAAGTGATCGGGCTGGTGGATGTTCGCGTAGGCAATGGCGTTTTGGTGTGTGAGCCGCCGGCCAAACCCGTGTCGGATGAACCGGTGATGCGGCAAGTCACGCGCAATCAGTGGCAAGAGCTGGACCCGGAACTGGGTATCGACGTGGATTTCAGCGCAGAGATCCCGCCGTTCGCCTTGCTACAGGCCCGTCGCCTGATTGAGCCCGAAGCCGCGGCACTGGCCGCACTGAATGCCAGCGATGAAGAACTGGCCGGGATTCGTGAAGCGTTCGAGCGCAACGTCCAAGACAACCGCGAAGGCTCGCATACCCACCCCGGCGACCGCCTGTTTCATATCCGGATTGCACAAGCATCTGACAACCCGGCGTACGCACTGATGATTCAGCATTTGTTGGGTCACCGTTACGGCAGCCTGTTCCAGCGCCTGCAAAGCCATTACACCTCGGGCGACATGCCGCACCGTTCCGAAGACGAGCACCGCACTATTCTGCACGCCCTGGAGCAGCACGACGCACAAGGCGCGCGTCAGGCAATGACCGACCACCTGGACGAAGTGATCCGCATCTTCAGTCGTAACGGGCAATAAGCGGCAGGCATTGCGCCTGCCGCGTTGAGTGACGGCTTATTGGAAGCTGTAAGGCGTGAGCGCTGTCGGGTCAATGTTTCGCTCGACAGTCGCCATTGCGTCTTTGAGCGGGCACAGCAAACCGACGCTTGTGGTGCGGCAGTCGTTGGCGCTTTTGAAGTCGCTGTTCAGCGGTTTGGCCTGGCCTTGCAGTTGCGTCAGGTTGCGGATCTGATCCATCGACTGTGCTTCAAAGGCGATGCGCAGGAAGTAGTCGCCGGTTTTGACTTCCTTGTAACGTTCGAACTGCAACGTGCCCACGGGCGGGATGTTGTTTTCGAGGTAGTCGCCCAGCTTCCAGCCAAAACCAAGCATGGTGCGCAAGTAAGAAATATTGGTGTCGTGGGCCACCAACAGCATCAGCGGTACGTCAGGCGGAGCGCCAGTGGCGTCTTTGGCGGCCAGGGCCGTGCCTTGTTTGAGTTCCAGTGAAATCTGGTTCATCAGCTCCGAGGCGCCCCGGCTGGCGATGTACGGGATGTCATTGAGAAAGTCATATTTGGCTTTGGTCAGCACCATCAGGCTCGACACTTCAGCGGGCGTGCGGGCATGGCCGAACGCGACCTTCTCCAGCGGCAGCCCCTGACTGTATTCAAGACGGAACACTTCACCCATGTTGGCGCCCGCGCTCAGGCCCTTGATTGAAAACCGGCCTTTCTCGTTCTGCACCAGCTTCCAGGGTTCCTGCCCGTATGGGCAATTGGCGTCAGGCAAACACGTGATTTCACGCAGGGTGTGTTCAAAGGGGGCGTAACGCTTTTGGGCCGCCTCGACGCTGCCGCCCAACGCCTTGAGAATTTGTGCCTTGGCCTTTTCGGGGTTGAGGGCGGCGAAGCTCATTTCATTGGCCTGAAACAGGGCGTCCTGTTTGCCCGCTACGTAGGTCGGCTGGAAGCCGCAGCCCGGGAACATGCCGTCGAGCAGGGCTTGGGCCGTGGCTTTGGTACGTTGCAGCGGGCTGGCGTGTACCAGCAGGTGTTTAGCGTCTGGACAGCCCGCGGGAATCAGCCCCGCGTTGCGCAGAACCGCACCGCGATAGCGGCCCATTTCCACGGCCCCGCTGTAACCATGGCCGGTCAGATCACCCAAGGGCACCAACCAGGTCGGCCATTGCCGCTGGGTGACATGGGTCAACAGCTTTTCATTGGACTCGGTGGGTGGACGTACCCCGTGGCGACTGACTTGAACCACTTTATCCAGCACATAGCCATCACTGCTGGGCGTTTGGGCGAAGGCGGCAGGGCTCAGGGCGCTGCCCAAAAGCAGGGCCAGGGCGAGGCGGGAGACAGAGAACGCAGAGTGTTTCATGAGATTTCCTTTTGGCAACGCTGCGCAGGGGAACCTGCTGGTTCTTCCAGGACACAATTGGCGACAGAGTTTAGTCGGCCGAAATAGGATGCGCGGCATTTGTGTGCGCTGGCGCAGGCAACGACGCGTCGCAGCCTGCGCCACCGTCGTCAGGGATAGCGATATGCGGTCAGGGCTGTGCGGTCGATGGCCTTATTCAGGTGCTCGGCAAAATCGTTGAGTGGGCATAGGGTGCCCACGCGGGTGAGTTTGCAGCCCGGCATATTGAAGTCGGTTTGCAGTGGCGTGTTGTCAGCTGTCAATGGCGTGAGATTGCGCATTTGATCCGGGCTTTGCGTCACGAACGTGGTGCGAATGAAGCGCTCGCCGCTGTCTGCGTCGCGGTAACGTTCAAATGCCAGGGTGCCGGTGGGCGGGATATTGCCCGGCTGGTACTCGCCCAGCGTCCAGTGAAACCCGAGCATGGTGCGCAATTGCGAGAGGTTGGTGTCATGGGCCACGATCACCAGCAACGGTGCCGCAGGTGGATTGCCCAGCGGATCGGCCTGCTCCAGTGGCGTGCCTTGCTCCAGCGCCAGCCGCAGCTGGTTCATCAGTTGCGAACCGCCGCGTTTGGCGATGTGTGGCGTGTCGTTGACGAAGTCATATTTGGCGCGGTGCAAACGGGTCAGCGCCATCACCTGTTTGGCGTCTGTCGCGTGACCGAACGCCACCTCGTTCAAGGGTTTGCCCTCGCTGTATTGCAGGCGGAAGGTTTCGCCCAGGGAGGAGGCCTTGTCCAGCCCTTTGATTTTCAGGCGCCCCTCATCGTTTTGCTTGATGACCCATTCAGCGTCGTAGAACGGGCACGGTTTGCCCTCAATGCACGCGGCGGCTTTGAGCAAATCCATATCGGGTTTCAGGCGGGCCTTTGCAGCTTGCAGGTCGCCGCCCAGCGCTTTGAGGATTTCAGCTTTGGCGATGGCCGGATCGACGCGGGCGAAGTCCATCTTGTCAGTCTGAAACAGCGGATCGTGGGACTGTGCGCTGGCATGGGGTTTCTCGCCGCAGCCGGGGAACATGCCGTCCATCAACGCCGCTGCGGTGGCGCGGGTACGTTGTTTTGGGCTCGAAACCGCGTATAGCGTGCCGTCTTTTGGGCAGCCCGCTGGCAGCAAACCGGCCTGACGATACTGTTCGGCTTGCCAGGCGCCCATCAAACTGGTGGCCAGATAGCCGTGGCCAGTGAGTTCGCCATCGCGCACCAGCCAGGTGGGCCATTGGCGTTGCGTGGCGTCTACCAGTTTGGCGGTGTCGGTTTGCGGACGAATGCCATGGCGGCTGACTTGCACGGCTTTTTCAAGCACGTAGTGGCCATTGTCCTGAGCGTGTGCCGTCAACGGTGTGGTCAGGCTCAAGGCGACGCTCAATAGCGGGGCGCCCAGACGGGCAAAGTGTGAGAGAGAAACGTTCATTCACAGTCTCCAGCGAGGTTTGAAGGGCGGGACGCGGTCAGAATTTGTATTTGAAGCCCACGCGATAGCGGGCCTGACGCTCGTCCGTGTTTTTGTCGACGTAGACGTCCGCCACTTCAACGTACGGGGTGAAAAAGTGGGTCAGCTTGTAGTCGATATACAGCTTGTTGCTGTAGTTGCGTTTCTTGCCATCGAAGGCGATCTGGTTGCTGTAGATCTCTTTGCGCGCCACGCCGATGGACATGTGCTCGGTCTTGTATTTGCCACCCAGCGACCAGACGTTGTCGCGTTTGGTTTCGTTGCCGTTTTTGTAGGTCGTGACTTTGTAGTAGTAGCCGGGCGTGGCTGAGAAGCCGTAACCCAGTTCATACGGGAACTTCAGTGCAGGTTTGTAGGACTTTTTATCTTTGCCTTGTGAATAGGTGAACTTGGGTTTGAATTTCAAATGCTTGGTGAGTTTGTGCGAGTACTTGACCTTGCCCTTGAGGGAGTCCTTGGTCATGTGTTCAAACGGCTGACCCGGCTGGCCATTGCTCTTCTCGGCCGGGCTGGCGACGAACTGGAAAGAGAACGCCAGGCCGTTATCCAGTGCCTGGGTGATCATCACCTTGTCGGTGTGATCGCGTTCCTTTTCGTTGTACTGGTGTTGGTAATCCAGTTCCAGCGCCTGAACGGCCGCCGGCATTAACAACAGGCCACCTTCCAGCGCGGTGAAGCACAGGGCGGCCAGCAATCCTTTGTTCAGTGCAGGTTTGCACACGTGTGCATTTTGGGGCGTATTCAATGGGTTAGTCATCTTGTTAGCTCATTTATTGTTGTTGTTAGATCCAAGACAAATACGAGGGGGTGTCAGGGCTTGGTTAACACAACTCCTTGCTGGCATTTGCCAACTATGCAGGGTGAATGTTTCAGGGGTATGTCACTTTTTGTTTCAAAATCAACAGGCTGTTAGGGCTGCACAGGCACCAGGGTTTCTTCGCGCTTTGGCAAAGTCGGCGGCTGGCGTTTTTGCAAGTGCAGGGCAAACAGGGCCGTCATCAGGACTGAGATCAGGGAGGCGCTGACCCAGAAAATTGACAGCGTCTGGAAGTCGTATGCCTTGCTGCCATCACCGAGCACGGTGGTGCCGTGTTCGATCAACACCCCGGTGAGAATTTCCCCGGCGGCGGCCCCTGCGTAACTGGCGATGCCAATCATGCCCAATGCGGCACCCGCAGCACTTTTGGCCGCAATGTCAGTGGCCATGAGCCCGCCCAAAAAGCACAGCAGTGCGCCCATCGACAGGCCAAAAAACATCATCGAAACCGCGTCCAGCCAGTAGTGCCCGGCGGGGACGAACAGGAAAGCGCTCAGTGACAGGGTGTTCATCAAGCCGAATATCATTGCCAATGCATTGCGTTTGCCGTTGAAGAAACGGTCGGAGATCAAGCCGCTGAGCCCGGTGCCGATGATGCCGAACACCCCGGTGATGGAAATCAGGGTTGAGGCGCTCAGGGTGTTGTAGGCCTTGGCGTTCTCCAGAAAAAACACCCCCCAGGAGATCACTGCGTAACGACCGATGTACATCAGGCAAGACGCCAGTGCCAGCAGCCACAGGGCCGGGTTTTTCAGCAGGGCCAATTGTTTGCTGAAGATGCTGGGGGCGGGCGAGTCGTCGGGTGTGGGTGTTTGCGCTTCATGGTGCACGGGTGGGTAACCGCAGCTTTGCGGCGAGTCGGCCATGAAAAAGAAAATCAGTGCCAGCCCGGCCAGCCCCATCAAGGTCGCCAGCCCGTAGCCATATTGCCAACCCCACGTCACCACCACGGCGGCCACGGCCACGTAGGTCAACGCCTCGCCCAGGCTGTGGGCAATCGACCAGAAGCCATAAAATGTGCCGCGTTCCTTGTCGCTGTACCAGCGTGACAGCGAGACCACGCACGGTCCGACGCCCATGGACTGCGCCCAACCGTTCAGGCCCCAGATCAAAGTCAGAATGACAGTGTTGGTGGTCAGGCCCATGCAGGCGTTGACGATGGCGCTGAGCAGCAGGCCCAGCATCATGAAGCGGCGCACGTTGGCGTGGTCGGCCAGAAACCCGTTGACCAGTTTGCCGATGGCGTAGGCAAAAAACAGCGCCGAGCCGATGATGCCCAGTTGGGTGGGGTTGAGCAGGTTGTTAGCGACCAGTGCGGGCTTGACCACGTTGAACGACAGGCGGCAGACGTAGAACAGCGCGTAACTCAGGGACATCGACAGAAAGGTTTGCCAGCGCAACCGCTTGAACCGATCCATATCCGGGGTAGCCGGTCCTTGCCGGGCAGGCGCAGCCTTAAAGGCATTGAGCAGAGAAGTCATGGTGCAAGGTTTCCTGTTTATTGTTTTTCAGTCCGCGCCTTGCAGGCACGGCCGGTTCCAGGTCAGGCAGCGCAATGTATCAAGCCGTTAGCGAGGGACCTATCAGGTTCGCCAGCGCCGGGTAGAGCTGTGGTGCGGCCACCAATAACGGATTGCCCTCGGTCAGGCCGCCGTCGCGTAGAAAGTCGCTGCATTGCCCGCCTGCTTCGCGCACCAGCACCAACCCGGCGAGGCAATCCCAACTGTTGATGTGGGTTTCGTAGTAGCCCAGCAGGCGTCCTGCGGCGACATAGGCAATCATTAAGGCACCCGAACCGTTACGAATGAACATGCCGCCTTCATCCAGTAGCTGCTTGAGAAAAGGCAAAAAGTGTTCTTTGCCGCGTCGGTGAGAGGTACCGACACCGGTTACGCCCTGCGTCAGGTCAGTGGCCGGGTTCACTTCGATGCGGGTCTGGTTCACAAAGGCGCCATGGCCCCGGCACGCGTGAAACAACTCGTCATGGTTGGCGTCAGCGACTGCGCCCAGCCACGGTTCGCCATCGACCAGCAGGCCAATCGACACGCACCAGGTGTGCAAACCGTTCACGAAGCAGCTGGTGCCATCAATCGGGTCAACCACCCAGATGCAGCGTGCCTGCAACTCGCTGCCGCCGGTTTCTTCACCCAGAAAACCGTCCTGGGGGAAATGTTCAGTCAGTTGCTGTTTGATGAAGTCTTCCAGTTCGCGGTCCGCGATGCTGACCACGTCTTGCCCCACGCCTGCTTTGTGGCTGACCTCAAGGCTGGCGCGCTGGCGGTAGTAGTCGAGCCCCAACTGAGCCGCCTGCACGGCGATGCGCTGGGCGTGCCGGTAACGCGCGTCGAGGTCGAGCGATTCGGGCGGCAGAAGGGCAGAGAGACTGTTGGGCATGCTGACATCCTCAAGTTTGCACACGTGTGCAATCAGGCTTCTAAAAAAGTGAATCGTCCGGCTGCAGGAGAGAGAGGGCAGGGGACGACTCACTGTTGGGGTCATACAACACGAAATAAAAATTCAATTCAAGATCAAAATAAAATAATTATTCCAATGTGCTGCTGCGTCTGACCAGCGTGACCGGGATAGAGCTGTGCGGCGTCGGCAACTGAAAATTTTTCCGACGGGCGATAATGGCCGCCACGGCACTTCTGGCTAATGCCTGGCTGTCCTGACGCAGGGTGGTGAGGTGATAGGCTAAGTGGGCCGCTTGAGGAATATCGTCGAAACCGACGACCTGCACGTCCTTGGGCACTGACAAATTCAACCCCAGGCGCAAGCCGTCCAGCGCCCCCAACGCCAGCATGTCGGTGGCGCAGAACAAGGCATCTGGCCGAACCCCGGTATTGAACAAATGGCACACCGCTGCGCGTCCGCCGTCATAGCCGGGGGCCGCGTCTTGTACCGCCACAGGGGTGATACCCGCCTCGGCCAGGCGTTCGCTGAATCCCAGCCAGCGTTCGCGGCTGCTGAAGTTGTGCTGGCCCTGACCGATGAACGCGGGACGCCTGGCACCGCTGGCCAGCAGGGTTTGTGCCGCCAGACGACCGCCGCCACGGTTGTCGCTGCCGATGACGTCGGCGCCTTCCAGCTCGTGGCCACGGTTAATCATCGCCACCGGGATGTGATGCTTGAGGTAATGCTGCACCACCGACAGGGGCGGCGAGGCCGACGTCAGAATCACCCCGGCGATTTGATAGCTCAGCAATTCGTGCAGCGATTGCTCCAGTTGCTGGGGATCGTCGGCATTCATCAGCAGCGGCATCAGCCCCTGTTTATTCAAGGCGTCCGTTATCGGACCGAGCAGGCTGGCACGAAACGGGCTTTCGAAGCCGGCGGTGACTACGCCGACAAAGTTGCTATAGCCCTTGTTCATCGTGCGGGCGATCAAATTGACCTGATAACCCAGTGCCTGCGCGGCGGCCATCACTTTGTCGCGGGTGTGGGGCGAGACACTGGCGCCCGGGGTGAACGTGCGCGAAACCGCCGAACGCGAGACCCCGGCGTGCCGGGCGACATCGTGGGCGGTGATTAAGTGGGCGTCGTCTTTAGGCATAACGGGCACTGCGCGAAAAAGTAGAATCGCCACCCTAATGGCTTGCGCCGTAAATGCCTAGTGAGCCAAGCGCAGGATTTCAGGGAATTGACCCACGTGCGCTTGAAATCCCGAACAGGTGATGCGTATTTTGTACGGGTCGCCGTTCGCGGCTTGTACAACAACAAGGAAAGAGTCATGACGACCGATGGCCAGGGTTCACTCGCGCAGCGACTGACCGGCATTGATGAGATTGAATGTGTGACGCCCGATTTGAATGGCGTGCCCCGCGGCAAGGTAATGACCGCTGAAGGGTTCCTCGAAGGGCGACGCTTGCAGATGGCCCGTGGGGTGCTACTGCAATGCATCATGGGGGGATACCCCGAATCGCGGTTCTATGGCAGCGATGACGGCGATCTGGCACTGGTGCCGGATGCCGCGCACATCCATCGCCTGCCGTGGAGCGCAACACCCCGCGCGCTGGCCATCTGCGATGCCGACGAGCTGACGGGCGAAAGTTCGCGCCTGTCGACCCGTGGCCAGCTCAAAGCCGTGATCGCCCGTTATGCCGCCCGCGGCCTGGCACCCGTGGTCGCCACAGAACTTGAATTCTTTGTGTTTGCGCCCAACACCGACCCGACCCAGCCGTTCCAGCCGCCGCTGGGCCTGGACGGTCGCCGAGAAGTTGGCTTCTCGGCGTTCAGTATCAGTTCCAACAACGGCCTGCGCCCGTTCTTCAATGACGTCTATGAATGCATGGCCGCGCTGGGGTTGCCCCGTGACACCTTCATGCACGAAATGGGCGTCAGCCAGTTCGAGATCAACTTGCTGCACGGTGATCCGCTGCTGTTGGCCGATCAGACTTTCCTGTTCAAGCACCTGCTCAAAGAGGTTGCGCTCAAGCATGGCCTGACGGTGGTGTGCATGGCCAAGCCGCTGGCGAAAACGGCCGGCAGCTCAATGCACATTCATCAGAGCGTGGTCGAACTGGGCACCGGGCGTAACGTGTTCAGTGATGCGGCGGGTCAGCCAACCGCTGCCTTCCGCCATTTTATCGGCGGGCAACAGGCAGGCATGGCGGACTTTACGGCGTTGTTCGCACCGAACGTCAACTCCTACCAGCGCCTGTGTCACCCCTATGCGTCGCCAAACAATGCGTGCTGGTCCCATGACAATCGGGCGGCGGGCCTGCGCATCCCGGCCAGTTCGCCGGTGGCACGGCGTGTCGAAAACCGTTTACCGGGTGCCGACGCCAACCCGTATCTGGCGATTGCCGCCAGCCTCGCGGCGGGTTTGCACGGCATCGAAAATCAGTTGGAGCCGACTGCTGCGATTCAGGGGGAATTCGAGGTGCCGGACGCATTGTCATTGCCATGTACCTTACATGCCGCTCTGGAGCGTCTGAAACGCAGTCACTTGGCGAAGGAACTGTTCGGCAAGGAGTTCATCGAAGGTTACATTGCGTCCAAGACGATGGAGCTCACCAGCTTCTTTGATGAAATCACACCCTGGGAACGCCGCGTGTTAGCGGCTCAGGCTTAATCGTCCAGACGGCACAGGCTTCGGCTCAACCGTTTGAACCTGCTGCATGCGGGCTGCCACCGGGCAGTTCGCATGCCATTGCATGGAGTCGCGGGGAACGCCGATGCGCCAAATCTGGAAGTCTTTTAAAGCGTTGTATTTCGCCTCGCTGATGATGTTGATCGGCTCGGGCTTGCTCAGTACCTACCTCGCCCTGCGCCTGGCAGCCGACAATGTCGACGGCCTGTGGATCGGTGCGCTCATGGCGGCCAACTATTTTGGTCTGGTGCTGGGGGGCAAAATTGGACACCGATTGATTGCGCGGGTGGGGCATATCCGCGCGTATGCCACGTGTGCCGGGATTGTCGGCGCCGCCGTGCTGTGCCACGGCCTCACCGACTGGCTGCCGATCTGGTTGCTGCTGAGGGTGATCGTCGGTCTCGGCATGATGTGCCAGTACATGGTCATTGAAAGCTGGCTCAACGAACAGGCAGACGCCAAGCAGCGCGGTGTGGTCTTCAGTCTGTACATGATTGCGTCCTACCTGGGCCTGGTGCTCGGGCAACTGATTCTGGTGATACACCCGGCCCTCGGCCCGGAATTGCTGATGCTGGTGGCGATGTGTTTTGCACTGTGTCTGGTGCCTGTGGCCATGACCCGGCGCATTCACCCGGCGCCGCTGCACCCCGCGCCGATGGACCCGAAGTTCTTTATCAAACGTGTCCCGCAATCATTGATCGCCGTATTGGGTGCGGGGTTGCTGGTGGGGTCGTTCTACGGCCTGGCGCCGCTGTATGCCACGCAGCAGGGCTTGTCCACCGAGTTGGTCGGCCTGTACATGGGGTGCTGCATTTTTGCCGGGTTGCTGGCGCAATGGCCATTGGGCTGGTTGTCCGATCGCTATGACCGGCCGCTGCTGATTCGCGTGTTCGCGTTCATTCTGGCGGTGGTGTCGCTGCCGCTGGCGATCCTGCCTTCAGTGCCTCTGCAAGTGCTGTTCGTCGCGGGCTGGTTGAGCGCGCTCGTGCAGTTTTGCATCTACCCGCTGGCGGTGGCGTTTGCCAATGACCACGTGGAAGCAGACCGCCGGGTATCACTGACGGCGATGCTGCTGGTGACCTACGGTATCGGGGCCAGTATTGGGCCGTTGGTGGCGGGGGTATTGATGAAGGTGTTGGGCAGTCAGATGCTTTACGCGTTTTTCAGCCTGACTGGCCTGGTGCTGGTGTGGCGCATTCGCCCGAATGCGGTGACCAATCTGCATCAGGTCGACGATGCGCCGCTGCAACACGTGGCCATGCCGGACAGCATGTCCAGCTCGCCATTGGTAGCGGCCCTTGACCCTCGGGTCGATGAGCAAGTGGTGCAGGATCAGATGCAGGACACCGCAGAGCCGACGGTAGAACCACACGCCCCAGAAGCCCCTCTCCCGGAGGCAGAAGAGGCCGATCCGCGGCAGGTGTGAGTCAAGGTGCATGTTGTGCCCTCTCCCATTGGGAGAGGGCCAGGCCTCAATAATCGTCGTCTTTATCGAAGCGTCGCGCATCACGCTGCAATTGGTACACAAAACGCTCGACCTGACGCTGAACGCCGCCGCTCATATTGTGAAAGCGCATACCGGCAAAGGTAATGTTGAGGCGTTCTTCAAAATGCAGGTAGCGCAACTCCACGGGCGTGGTCATGGGCCCGAAGGGCAGGGCGGCGTTGAAGCGTTCGTACACTTGCCCCAGTTGCAGGCGCTCACTGATGTCGCCTTCAAACCGCAATTTACAACCCGTCGCTGACACATCCAGCAACTTGCCTTCAAGCGCGGATTTAATCTTGTCGCCATCCACTTTTACCGTTACCAGATCCGCCAGCTTGAGGGCTGCGCGGAACGCATTGCGGCGCTGGTGGTAGACGATCTCGGTCGGCAAAGCGCCGTGGTAACAGCGGTGGCCGTCTTTGTCGTCAATGGTCAGTTGCGTGGTGCACTCCCAGGCAATGCGAACACCGTCATGAAAGCCTTCCACGCGAAACGGCTCACCGGCCTCAAGGAAACGCTCACCGTCACGCGGGATCATTTCGTCAAAAGCCAGGGTCGCGGACTCGCGATCCACTTCGACCAGGTAGCTCTGAAAACGCTGACTGCGCTCGTGGAAGGTGATGATCAGCGGGTCATGGCTCTCTTGTAGCATCCGCAAATGTGCGGAAATTTCCAAAGGTGTAGTGAGCACCTTGGGAGGCTGCGGAGCATCTTCAGCATGGGACACGGTTCATCAATCTCCAGACAAAATACAACAACACGCAAAAAAGGAGGCATTTTGCCAGTATGTTGCGTCGTTAGGATAGTGCGGTCACACGGGCTCACGCCTGGCTGAAAGCGCGTGGTTTGTTGACCAGTGCAGTGGTGCCGCGGGCGTCATACAGCGTATGGGCTTCGCCGCCGTGCAAGATGCGCTGTTGATTGGCCGTGATGAGTTGTTGCGTCTGGATGGCCTGACCGTTGATCACGTTGGCCGCCTGACAATCGGCTAGCACCTGATTCAATGCGTCGCTTTGGGCCAGCAGTTGCGGGCCAAGGTCCGAGTGGCTGGCCAGTTGCTCAAGCCCGCTGCGGTTGGCCGGCAAGCCAAGGCCCGCGAGAATTTCGCTGCGCTTGCGACCATGCTGATCGAGCAGAATGATCAACGACTGTTTGCGCGCCAGAATGTCTTCGAGCACCAACATGTCGCGCCCTTGCAGGGCAATGGTTTCGTCCTGCAGCAAGGCGAGAAGTTTCTCGGCAGGGGCGAAGTCGTCGTTGATCAGTTGCAATAAAGTCGTGTCGTGCATGGCTGGCTCTGGAATTTAAGCGTCCAAAAGCCTGGCGCTTGCCGCGAGGGCTAGCGCTGGGCTTCCAAGTTAAGCAGTTTGCTGGCAACCCGATTGCTGTCGACGGTGTAAGTGCCATCGGCAATGGCTTGTTTCAACTCAGCCACGCGGCTTTTGTCGACAATCGGTTGATCGCGCAGCGAATCGCTGATTTTTTGCAATTGTTGTGCCTCATGACTGAGGTGCACAGATTCCCCGCTCGGGGCATTGACGCCCGCCTGTTCGCTCTTGGCAGGGGCTGCTTGCGTAGCGCTGCCTGCTTCCTGACTGGCGTTGCTGCGCGTGCTGCCGGTTAACGGCGCGGCGTTGTTAAGACGACTGAAGTCGATGACCATAATGGAAAACCTCTGGGTATTTGGACGCTTGCCATGTTTTCGGCCATACCCGAGAAAACTTTAGGCACGATTAATCATACGGCGACGCAAGCCCGTACTGATCTGCGTCAAGCGACAGTGTAGGAAAGTTGAGAGTCGTATGCCAACTGTCCTACAAGGCCACCTCAACTTGCCCCGGCCCGGTAATCCGCGCCTTGATGACCCGTTTGGAGTTCAGGTTCTTCACCCGTACCTGTTCGCTGAGCCCGCCGTCGGACAGCGCCTCGCCCGGCATTCTGACCGTCAAGGTCCCGCTACGGGCATTGATCACCACCTGATCACCCTTGCGCACCACGGCCGCTTGCTCCAGATGCGTCAGGGTCAGCACCTGATCGGTGACCATGGGTCGCAGAAGTTTTTGTCCCACTGCCAGTTCAACCGCGGTCATGTAGCCCTGAGTGATCAGGCCAACATCGCGCTCGCGCAGCACCACATCGTCGTAGCTGATGATCATGCCGCGCTTGAGGGGGTGAGTGACGGTCACGACCTCGCGGAATAACTTCACCTGTGCCGGCACAAAAATGGTCCACGGTGAGCTACCTTCACAGCGTACGCGCACCGTCACGCGACCCATGGGTTGCGCCGGGCTTTCGAGGGTGGCTGTCAATTCCTTGTCGCATTGGGCCAGGCGCAAGCGTGGATCGAGGTTATTAACCTGAATCTCGTAGCGGCCCTCTATCTGACCAGTGGCAAGGTAGTCTTCGACAGTGAATTCAAGAAAGCCTTGGGTCACGCCGATAAGCTGGGTAGGAGAAGTAAATCCATCCGCGTAGGACTGCGTGCCAGCGATTATCAGGCAAATCGTCGCAAGCGCCCGTGCACCGCGAAGGCGCAGCGTCTGGAGGATCGGCGGGTGGCAAGAAATTGTCGTTTTTGCATTCATGGCCGATAAATAGCAAAGCCCGTGCCGTTTACCGGGCAATGTGCGTCGCAACTTAAAGTTTTAAGGGGAACCGTGTATGGCTGGGGTGATGGATTCGGTTAACCAGCGCACTCAACTGGTCGGGCAAAACCGCCTGGAACTGTTGTTGTTTCGCCTGGATGGGCCACAGCTGTACGGGATTAACGTGTTCAAGGTTCGCGAGGTGCTGCAATGCCCCAAGCTGACCGTGATGCCAAAATCCCATCCTGTGGTGTGCGGTGTGGCCAATATTCGGGGGGCGACTATTCCGATTCTGGACTTGGCCATGGCCACCGGCGCTGGTGCACTCAAAGACCAAAGCAGCCCGTTTGTGATCATCACCGAGTACAACACCAAGACCCAGGGGTTTCTCGTGCGCTCGGTGGAACGCATCGTCAACATGAACTGGGAAGAGATTCATCCGCCGCCCAAGGGCACCGGGCGTGACCATTACCTGACGGCGGTGACGCGGCTGGACAATCAACTGGTCGAAATCATTGACGTTGAAAAAATCCTGTCAGAGGTTTCGCCATCGTCGGAAATCATTTCCCACGGTGTGGTCGATGTTGAGACCCAAACCAAGGCCGTGTCGTTGCGGGTATTGACGGTCGATGATTCGTCGGTGGCGCGCAAGCAGGTGTCACGTTGCCTGCAAACGGTGGGCGTGGAAGTGGTTTCTCTTAACGACGGTCGCCAGGCGCTGGAATACCTGCGCAAACTGGTGGGCGAGGGCAAGGACCCGTCAGAAGAGTTTCTGATGATGATCTCGGACATTGAGATGCCCGAAATGGATGGTTACACCCTCACGTCTGAGATCCGTGGCGACCCGCGCATGCAAAATTTACATATCATTCTGCATACTTCGCTGTCCGGGGTATTCAATCAGGCGATGGTCAAGAAAGTTGGCGCCAATGACTTTCTGGCAAAATTTCGCCCCGATGACCTGGCGTCCCGGGTCGTCGACCGGATCAAAGAAGCAGACCACAGCTAAGGGCTCAGTCCTTGGCGGTCAACACGATTTATAGAGGCAGGATCATTTGTCTACGGCTAATTTGGATTTTGAGCAGTTCCGGGTTTTCCTGGAAAAAGCCTGTGGCATTTTGCTAGGGGAGAACAAGCAGTACCTTGTTTCCAGTCGACTCAACAAGCTGATGGAGCAGCAAGGTATCAAATCACTGGGTGAGCTGATTCAGCGCATTCAAAGCCAACCCCGCAGTGGGTTGCGTGAGCAGGTGGTCGACGCAATGACCACCAACGAAACCCTGTGGTTTCGCGATACTTACCCCTTTGAAGTGCTGAAAAACAAAGTCCTGCCTGAGCTGACCAAGGCCAACCCGGGTCAACGTTTACGCATTTGGTCGGCAGCGTGCTCCTCGGGGCAGGAGCCGTATTCGCTGTCGATGGCCATTGATGAGTTTGAACGCAGCAACCTTGGGCAGTTGAAAGCGGGGGTGCAGATTGTGGCCACCGACCTGTCCAGTCTGATGCTCAATAACTGCAAGACTGGCGAGTACGACAGCCTGGCGATTGGCCGTGGCCTGTCCCAGGAACGCTTGCAGCGCTACTTCGAACCCAAAGGGCCGGGGCGCTGGGTGATCAAGGCACCGATCAAAAACCGCGTTGAGTTTCGCTCGTTCAACCTGCTGGACAGCTACGCCGGGTTAGGCAAATTCGACATGGTGTTCTGCCGCAACGTGCTGATTTATTTTTCGGCAGAGGTCAAAAAAGACATCCTGCTGCGCATTCACAGCACCTTGAAGCCAGGTGGTTACTTGTTCCTTGGCGCTTCGGAAGCGCTGAACGGATTGCCGGATCATTACCAGATGATCCAGTGCAGCCCGGGGATCATCTACCAGGCCAAGTAACAATCACGGGAGCCCGCAAGGCTCCCGTTTTTTTCGCGCTGTAGGGACGCCGTGTGGGTGTCCCGTGCAACAAAGCGGCAGAAAAGCGGCAGTCGGCGGACAGCCATTGCCGCTTTTCTGGCATTGCCGCGTCCCGGCACCGCGCAAAGCCTTGAAATACGGGGATCTGAAAACTGGCACGGGGTTTGCTCTATCCAGAGCATGAAAGACCTGAGCCACATCTTCAGGTCAGCCCACAAAGGTTTTCCGACATGAGCATCAGCTTCGATAAAGCGCTCGGTATCCATGAGCAAGCCCTTGGCTTTCGCGCCCAGCGCGCTGAAGTGCTGGCGAACAACATCGCCAACGCCGATACCCCGAACTACAAAGCTCGGGATCTGGATTTTGCGTCTGTGCTTGCGGCACAGACTGACAAAAACAAGAACGGCAGCTTTGCCTTGAACATGACCAACAGCCGTCACATCGAAGCTCAGGGTTTGAGCAGCGGCGACGAGTCGTTGCTGTATCGCACGCCGATGCAACCCTCCATCGACCAGAACACGGTAGATGCTCAGCTCGAACAATCGAATTACGCAGAGAACGCGGTCAACTTCCAGGCCAGCTTTACCCTGCTCAACAGCAAATTCAAAGGGCTGGTATCAGCCCTGCGCGGAGAGTAATCCATGTCTCTAGCCAGTGTTTTCAATATTGCCGGTAGCGGCATGAGTGCCCAGACCACGCGCCTGAACACCGTCGCCAGTAACATTGCCAACGCCGAAACTGTGTCGTCGAGCATCGACCAGACTTACCGTGCCCGTCACCCGGTGTTTGCCACCCTGTTTCAGGGCGCGCAAAACGGTACGGGCGATTCGCTGTTTCAGAACCAGGACGCCGCCGGGCAGGGCGTACACGTCTTGGGCGTGGTTGAAGACCAGAGCAACCTCGAAGCCCGCTATGAGCCGAACCATCCGTCTGCTGACGCCAAAGGGTATGTGTACTACCCCAACGTCAACGTGGTTGAAGAAATGGCTGACATGATTTCCGCCAGTCGTTCGTTCCAGACCAACGCAGAAATGATGAACACCGCCAAAACCATGATGCAGAAGGTCCTGACCCTCGGTCAGTGATAAGGAACGACGCAAATGAGTGTGACCGATTCCGTCAGCAACAAGACCCTCAATCAGGTGCTGGCCAACTCTGCCCAGGCCAAAGCCACGGACACCAGCCTTACGGCGGCTTCCAAGGCAGTGGCGGGCAGCAGCAAGTCGCTGGGCAAGGATGCGTTCTTGCAATTGCTGGTTACTCAGTTGAAAAACCAGAACCCGCTGGACCCGCAGGACAACACCGCGTTTGTCGCGCAGTTGGCCCAGTTCAGCAGCCTGGAAGGCATCACCACCCTGAACGATTCGGTGAACGCCATCACCGGCGGCTTGCAGTCTTCGCAAGCGTTGCAGGCGTCCTCATTGGTAGGGCGTTCGGTGATCGTGCAAACCAGTGAAGCACTGGTGGATACCGCTAGCGAGAAGCCGTTCAACGGCACCGTGGTGGTTAAAGACGCGGACGCCAAGCCGACTATCAAGATCACTGATGCGGATGGCGAAGTGGTACGGACCATCGAAATGGGCGCCCAGAAAGCGGGCAACGTCGATTTCACCTGGGACGGCAAAAATGATGATGGCGAGTTGATGCCCAAAGGCAATTACACCTTCACCGCATCGTCCAAAACGGACACGGGTACGACGGCACTCACCACCTACCTGCCCGCCACGGTCAACAGTGTGACGCTGAGCAAAACCGGTGGTGAAATCATGCTCAATCTTGCAGGTCTGGGCAGCATCGGCATGTCCAAAGTCCAGACCATTGGCCTCTAAGCCGACTTACAAGCCTTAAGGAGTGCAACATGTCTTTTAATATCGGCCTTAGCGGCCTCTATGCGGCCAACAAACAACTCGACGTTACCGGCAACAACATCGCCAACGTCGCAACGTCCGGTTTCAAATCGTCCCGTGCCGAGTTCTCGGACATTTACTCGGCGAGCAAGCTGGGCATTGGCAGCAAGACCATCGGCAGCGGTGTGAACCTGGCCAACGTTTCGCAAAACTTCGGTCAGGGTGCCATCAACAACACCGGCAACCTGCTCGACATGGGCATTCAGGGTAACGGCTTTTTTGTTTTGAGCGACAACGGTTCCCTGAGCTACACCCGGGCCGGTACGTTCAAGGCCGATAAAGACGGTTACGTCACCAACACCGACGGTACTGCGCGCTTGCAGGGCTACGGCGTAGATGCCAACGGCAAGATCGTCAACGGTGTACTGACTGACCTGCGCATCGACACCTCGAACCTCGCGCCACGCGCAAGCGGCTCGGTGGACTCGACCATCAACTTGAATTCGACCAGTGATGTGGTTAATCAGGTGGACAACAAGTTCGATCCGCTGAAGGCCGAAACCTACAGCAAAAAATTCACCACCACGATCTATGACACGCAGGGCAACGCCCACGAAATGGATCAGTACATGGTGAAAACGGATTCCAACACGTGGAAAACCTACACGCTTGTTGATGGTCGCAACCCTGATGGCAGCCCCGTGACGGGCACAGGCGCCAAAGACCCGGTCGCTTCGACCATGGTCTTCGATTCGGCTGGCGCGCTGACCAGCGTGACCACGCCAAACCCGGTGCCAGGCGAACCGGACATCATCAGCAGCACGTTGACCGTGGCTGACTGGGGACCCGGTGCCATGGTTAACGGGGCATGGGTCACCAACGGTGCCGCTGCGAAAGATGGCGGTATTGCGATCAACATGGCCAAAACCACGCAGTACAACACGGACACCTCACGCAACCCGCCAACTCAGGACGGCTACGCCACGGGCCAGATCACCAACTTGACCATCGACGGCTCGGGCGTCATGTTCGCCAACTTCAGCAACAACCAGAGCCGTGCCATTGGCCAGATCTCCCTGGCCAGCTTTACCAACGAACAAGGCTTGCAGCCTGTGGGCGGCACGGCGTGGAAAGAAACCTTCGCTTCGGGCCAGGCCGGTTACGACGCGCCGAAGATCGGTACGTTGGGGGCCATCCAGTCCAACTCGCTGGAAGACTCCAACGTCAACTTGACCAACGAACTGGTTGACCTGATCAAGGCGCAAAGCAACTACCAGGCGAACGCCAAGACCATCTCCACCCAGAGCACCATCATGCAGACCATCATTCAGATGACCTGATGGGCGAATGCGCGTGTAAAAAGCCCCTCGTTTGAGGGGTTTTTTTTGCCTGCAGGTTCGGCGTGCGGGTAGTGCGTACCACCGCTCAAACGCTGTCGGTACCGGTGCGAGCGGTACGGTGCACCCGCCAAAACAAAACCCCCGTCAAACCCAACTGTTGCCAGGGTTTAACGGGGGTTTCAGTCAAGCGATTTGACCCGCCAGACAGCTCAGCTTATTGGCACGCTTCGCAATCCGGTTCGTCAATGGCGCACGCTTTTGGCACCGGAGCCGGGCCGGCTGGGGCGGCGGCGACGTCTTCACTTTTGTTGCCGCTCGATACAGCGTTGAGCTTGCCGGTGTTGACGGTGGACTTCTCGGTGCTGGTGGCAGCCAGGGCACGGAGGTAGTACGTGGTTTTCAGGCCGCGGTACCACGCCATGCGGTAGGTGACGTCCAGCTTCTTGCCCGATGCGCCCGCGATGTACAGGTTCAGCGACTGAGCCTGGTCGATCCACTTCTGACGACGGCTGGCGGCGTCAACGATCCACTTGGTATCCACTTCGAACGCTGTCGCGTAGAGCTCTTTGAGTTCTTGCGGAATGCGCTCGATCTGCTGCACGGAACCGTCGTAGTACTTCAGGTCGTTGATCATGACCGAGTCCCACAGGCCGCGGGCCTTGAGGTCGCGAACCAGGTACGGGTTGATCACGGTGAATTCGCCCGACAGGTTCGATTTCACGTACAGGTTCTGGTAAGTCGGTTCGATCGACTGCGAGACGCCGGTAATGTTGGCGATGGTCGCGGTCGGTGCGATGGCCATGATGTTGGAGTTGCGAATGCCTTTTTGCACACGGGCACGAACCGGTGCCCAGTCCAGGGATTCGTTCAGGTCAACGTCGATGTACTTCTGGCCACGCTGTTCGATCAGGATCTGTTGGGAGTCCAGTGGCAGGATGCCCTTGGACCACAGCGAGCCCTGGAATGTCTCGTAAGCGCCACGCTCGTCAGCCAGGTCGCAGGACGCCTGAATGGCGTAGTAGCTGACCGCTTCCATCGATTTGTCGGCAAACTCGACCGCTGCTTGCGACGCATACGGAATGTGCTGCAGGTACAGCGCGTCCTGGAAGCCCATGATCCCCAGGCCGACCGGGCGGTGCTTGAAGTTCGAGTTGCGCGCTTGCGGCACCGAGTAGTAGTTGATGTCGATTACGTTGTCGAGCATGCGCACGGCCACGTCGATGGTGCGCTTGAGCTTGGCGGTGTCCAGCTTGCCGTCCACGATGTGGTTCGGCAGGTTGATCGAGCCCAGGTTGCAGACCGCGATTTCATCCTTATTGGTGTTCAGTGTGATTTCGGTGCACAGGTTCGAGCTGTGAACCACGCCCACGTGTTGCTGCGGGCTGCGCAGGTTGCACGGGTCTTTGAAGGTCAGCCACGGGTGGCCGGTTTCAAACAGCATGGACAGCATTTTGCGCCACAGGTCTTTGGCCTGGATGGTCTTGAACAGCTTGACCTTGCCCGGGTACTCGGTCAGGGCTTCGTAGTACTCGTAGCGCTCTTCGAAGGCCTTGCCGGTCAGGTCGTGCAGGTCAGGGACTTCCGATGGCGAGAACAGGGTCCACTTGCCGTCATCGAAGACGCGCTTCATGAACAGGTCAGGGATCCAGTTGGCGGTGTTCATGTCGTGGGTACGACGACGGTCATCACCCGTGTTCTTGCGCAGCTCGATGAACTCTTCGATGTCCATGTGCCAGGTTTCAAGGTAAGCGCACACGGCGCCCTTGCGCTTGCCACCCTGGTTCACGGCAACGGCGGTGTCGTTCACCACTTTGAGGAACGGCACAACGCCCTGGGATTTACCGTTGGTGCCTTTGATCCACGAACCGAGCGCGCGTACTGGCGTCCAGTCGTTGCCCAGGCCGCCTGCGAATTTGGACAGCATGGCGTTGTCGTGGATCGCGTGGTAGATGCCCGACAGGTCGTCCGGCACGGTGGTCAGGTAGCAGCTGGAGAGCTGTGGACGCTGAGTACCGGCGTTGAACAGCGTCGGGGTCGACGACATGTAATCGAAGGACGACAGCAGGTTGTAGAACTCGATGGCGCGGTCTTCTTTTTGCTTCTCTTCGATTGCCAGGCCCATGGCCACACGCATGAAGAAGATCTGCGGCAGTTCGAAACGCACGCCATCCTTGTGGATAAAGTAACGGTCGTACAGGGTTTGCAGGCCCAGGTAGGTGAACTGCTGATCGCGCTCGTGGTTGATCGCCTTGCCCAGTTTTTCCAGGTCGAAGGTGGCCAGCACCGGGTTCAGCAGGTCGAACTCAATACCTTTGGCGATGTAGGCAGGCAGGGCCTTGGCGTACAGGTCGGCCATCTCGTGGTGAGTGGCGCTTTCGGCCACGTTGAGGAAGCTCAGGCCTTCGGCACGCAGGGTGTCCATCAGCAGGCGGGCGGTCACGAACGAGTAGTTTGGCTCGCGCTCAACCAGGGTGCGGGCGGTCATTACCAGTGCGGTGTTGACGTCGCTCAGGGCTACGCCGTCGTACAGGTTCTTCAGGGTTTCGCGCTGGATCAGGTCGCCGTCCACTTCAGCCAGGCCTTCGCAGGCCTCAGTGACGATGGTGTTCAGGCGGCCCATGTCGAGCGGCGCGAAGGTGCCGTCGGCGCGGGTGATGCGGATTGACGGGTGCGCCTGCACGGCGTCTTCGGCCGGGGCGCGGGTGGCGCGCTCTTTGGAGCGGGCGTCACGGTAGATCACGTAGTCACGGGCTACTTTCTGCTCGCCGGCACGCATCAGGGCCAGTTCTACCTGGTCCTGGATTTCTTCGATGTGGATGGTGCCGCCCGAAGGCATGCGACGCTTGAAGGTTGCGGTGACCTGTTCGGTCAGGCGGGCAACGGTGTCGTGAATGCGCGACGAAGCGGCTGCATTGCCGCCTTCAACTGCAAGAAACGCTTTGGTGATGGCGACGGTGATCTTGTCATCGGTGTAAGGAACCACGGTTCCGTTACGCTTGATCACGCGCAATTGGCCTGGCGCAGTTGCTGACAGATCCAGATGTGAATCGTTCTGCGACGCGGTGCCCTGCGAGTTCTCGCGAGTTGAGTCGGTTTGCATGGGTGTCTCCACATTCTCTATGTTTATTTGGGCGCCTCAAAAAGGTGCCCACCGTTCCGTCCTGACGCACTACAACCGGGGGTAAGCCGGGCATAACGACCTCGGGACGTACAGAAAGGGGTGTTTTGGCCGCTTCCTTGCCGAAGTCTCAGGTTTGTGCGAACCGCCTCAAACCTTATTCCTGATGGGTGACAGTCTTTGTACTGCAACACCCGGGCCGCTTTCCGAGCCAGCGCTGGAAAACGGTTGCCATCCGCATGAGCGGCTTGGGCTTTGAAAACAGCGTTTGGTTCAACCCGACAGGGGCGAGAAAAGCACTTGAAATTCTCGGCTGAGTTGTGTTGGGTTTTTGCCCTAAAACCCTATATGTGGGGTCTTTTGGCGGAATTGATACAAGATATGCGTTTTACAGGTGGTGCGCAATGCACGACCTGTGGATAACCCTGTGTGTAATTTGTGTATGAACGCTTGAATCTGCGCGTAGGCCGCATGGCACCGGCATTACACCGTCTGTCACCGTTTTTGCCGGGATGAAATCGTGCGCGCTGGATTTTGAGGGCGCGAACCCTACCACAAAAAACAGCGCTGTCCGAACGCATTTTGGGGCGGGCGCAAAGATCGAAAAGGTCAAGCAGAGATTGAGCTCAAGAAGTGCCGGGAAGACCGTTCAGGCCCTGCCCGGCGGTTACGCGAAGTTAGAGCAGTTGGAAGCTCTTTTGCTGGACGTTTTGCGAATCCAGGCCAATTTGCACGTTGAATTCGCCGGGTTCGGCAGCGTACTGAAGTTGGGTGTTGTAAAACTTCAGGGCGTCTTCATCGATGCTGAAATGCACGACCTTTTCTTCCCCCGGTTGGAGCATCAGCTTCTGGAAGTTTTTCAGTTCCTTGACGGGGCGGCTCATCGACGCACTGACGTCCTGTATATAAAGCTGCACCACGGTTTCACCGGCGCGCTGCCCGGTGTTCTTCACGGTCACGCTGGCCGTCAGGGCTGACCCGGGTGTGAGGGTGTTGGCTGACAACTCCGGCGGCGACACGCTGAAGTCGGTGTAGCTCAAGCCATAACCGAACGGGTAGAGCGGGGTGTTCGGCGCATCGAAATACTGCGACGTGTAGTTGCCCGGCTTGCCCGGCGTGTACGGACGACCGATGCGCAGGTGGCTGTAGTAGCTCGGAATCTGGCCCACCGAGCGTGGGAAGGTGATCGGTAGCTTGCCCGACGGGTTGTAGTCACCGAACAGCACGTCGGCAATCGCATTGCCGCCTTCCGTGCCGCTGTACCAAGTTTCCAGCACGGCGTCGGCCTGTTGCACCTGATCGCCAATTGACAGCGGGCGACCATTCATCAAGACCAGCACCAGCGGCTTGCCAGTGGCCTTAAGGGCGGTAATCAGCGCGCGTTGCGTAGCAGGCAAGTCGAGGTCAGTGCGGCTGGCCGCTTCGTGGGACATACCCCGTGCTTCGCCCACTACGGCCACAATCACATCGGCCTGTTGTGCCACCTTGACGGCTTCATCGAGCATTTCTTGCGCGGCACGCGGGTCGTTGGTCACGTCGAGCATGTTGGGGTTGGAATGATTGAGGTAGTCGACCACGGCCTGATCATCGGTCACGTTGGCGCCGCGGGCGTATGTCAGCGTGCCCGGTTTGCCCACGGCAGCGCGCAGGCCTTCAAGCACAGTCACCGATTGTGCGGGGACACCGGCGCCCGACCAACTGCCAAGCATGTCGATTTTCGAATCGGCCAGCGGCCCGATCAGGGCAATATTGGCGCGCTTATTCAAGGGCAGGGTGTGCGCCTCATTCTTGAGCAGCACTTGGCTTTTACGTGCCACCTCACGGGCTTCGGCCCGGTGCAGGCGGCTTTCGGCATTGATGTCGGCCGGATCGTCCAACACTTTGCCAATGCGCAGGTACGGGTCTTTAAACAGGCCCATGTCGTACTTGGCGCCCAGCACTTCACGCACCGCGTTGTCCAGATCGCTTTGTGGCACTTTGCCGGACTTGATCAGGCCCGGCAGCTCTTTGCCATACACCAGGTCATTCATGCTCATGTCGACCCCGGCCTTGATCGCCAGCGTTGCGGCTTCACGCTCATCCTTGGCCACGCCATGCTTGATCAGTTCAAGAATCGCGCCGTGGTCACTGACGGCCACGCCCTTGAAGCCCCATTGTTTGCGCAACAAGTCCTGCATCAACCACGTGTTGGAGGTGGCCGGTACGCCGTTGATCGAGTTCAACGCCACCATTACGCTGCCAGCGCCTGCATCAATCGCAGCATGGTAGGGCGGCAGGTAATCCTGAAACATGCGCGTAGGGCTCATATCCACGATGTTGTAGTCCCTACCGCCTTCGACGGCGCCATACAGGGCGAAATGCTTGACGCTGGCCATGATGTTGCCGGGCAGGGACGGGGACACGCCTTGATACGCCTGCACCATGACCCTGGCGATGCGCGAGACCAGGTAGGTGTCTTCGCCAAACCCTTCAGAGGTGCGGCCCCAGCGTGGGTCGCGGGCGATATCGACCATCGGCGCAAAGGTCAGGTCAAGGCTGTCGGCACTGGCTTCTTTGGCAGACACCCGACCGCTCAGGGCGATGGCGTCCATATCCCAGCTGGAGGCCAGCGCCAGGCTGATCGGGAAAATGGTGCGGTGCCCGTGAATCACGTCATAAGCAAAGAACATGGGGATTTTAAGACGGCTGCGCATGGCAGCGTCTTGCATGGGGCGATTCTCGGGGCGCGTCACCGAATTGAATGTACCGCCGATGCGGCCCGCAGCAATTTCCTTGCGGATCAATTCCCGCGGCATGTCTGACGCAATGCTGATGAGGCGCAACTGCCCGACTTTTTCATCGAGTGTCATCCGGTTCATCAAATCAGTGATGAACGCCTCTTTATTACCCAGCGTGACGGGCGCGTTCTGCGCCCACGTGCAGGGACTGGACAGGCTGATGGCGATGCCCAGCAAACACATTTTTTTCATGGAATTCTTCTGCGCAGCCGCTCACATAAAGCGAGGAAGGCCCGCGCTCTTGAAGCGATATTGTTCTGGATTGGGATGAGGACTACTCAACTTAAAGAATTACCCTATCTTTAATAGGAGTAGTCCTACATGCGAGAAGTCTTTTATCTGATTCGTTACCAGCAATCCAGTGCTGCCGAAGATATTCAGGCGTGACGATGGAGTTTTTGTCGGGCGGGCGGTGTCTATGAACTCAATGCGATCATTTTGGAGCGTCACGAACATGGGAATACAACGCTTACAAGCAGCCCTTGGCTGGAAAGTCATGGCTTTGCTGGTGCTGAGCAGCGTCTTGGCCGGGTGCGGTATCAACACCATTCCGACCCTCGACGAGCAGGTCAAGGCCGCCTGGTCACAGGTACAGAACCAGTATCAACGTCGCTCCGACCTGATTCCCAACCTGGTGGAAACTGTCAAGGGCGCGGCTAAACAGGAACAGGCGACCCTGACCGCAGTGATTGAAGCGCGGGCCAAGGCCACCTCTATTCAGGTGGACGCCAGCACCCTCAACAACCCTGAAAAACTCAAGCAGTTCCAGGATGCGCAAAACCAGCTGACCGGTGCCTTGAGCCGATTGATGGTGGTTTCCGAGCGCTACCCGGACCTTAAGTCCAACCAGAACTTCCTCTCGTTGCAATCGCAGCTCGAAGGCACGGAAAACCGTATCAGCGTGGCCCGTCGTGACTTCATTCTGGCGGTGGAGCGCTACAACACCGAGATCCGCACCTTCCCGGGGCGTCTGTGGCATGCCGTCATGTACAGCGATTTGCCGGTGCGCCCGACGTTCGAAGCCACCAGCCCGGACGCCGACAAAGCGCCTGAAGTGAAGTTTTAACGCCAGGCCGATGTTCCAGCCTGTGGCAGTGGCCGCAGGCTCTGTGTCCAATTGTCGAGGTGGTAATGCGCGTATTGAAACCGGGTCTTTGCGTGTTGCTGTGGCTATTTATGGCCACGGCGCAGGCGCTGACCTTTCCGGCGCTCAGCGGCCGCGTGGTCGATGACGCCAAGATGCTCGATCCCGCCACGCGTCAGCAGTTGACGCAAACCCTGGAAGCCCACGAAAAAGCCACTGGTGAGCAAGTGGTGGTGGTTACGGTGCCCGGTCTGCAAGGCACCGTCATTGAAGACTACGGGTATCAATTGGGGCGCGCCTGGGGCATCGGGCAAAAGGACAAGAACAACGGTGCGTTATTGATCGTCGCCCGCGATGACCGAAAGTTGCGTATCGAGGTCGGGTATGGTCTGGAGGATCGCCTGACCGATGCGCAGTCGTCCTTCATCCTCAACCAGGTCATTACCCCGGCGTTCAAGAATGGACAGTTCAGTCAGGGCATCAGCGACGGTGTCGCGGCGATCCTGCAAGTACTGGGCGGCGACCCACTGGCTGAACCGGCGTACGCCAGCGGCCAGGGGCAAGGCAGTGATTTCATGGCCGAACATCCGTTTGTCGTACTGCTGTTATTTGTCCTGTTTGTCATAGTGGTCGCGGCCTGCCAGTTCTACGGAATATGTAATGCCGGCGGCGGAGGCGGTTCGCGTTCCGGCGGTTTTGGCGGTGGCGGCTTCGGCGGTGGCAGAGGGGGTGGCGGCTTCAGTGGCGGCGGTGGCAGTTTTGGCGGCGGCGGCGCTTCAGGCGGCTGGTAATTCATTTTTAGACGAGCATCGAAACCATGGCTTTACTCACGCAAGCGCAACAGCGGCAGGTCGAAGAAGCCGTTACCCGTGCCGAACAACGCACTGACGCCGAAATCGTCACCGTTCTGGCACCGCGCGCAGATGACTACAGTTACATCCCCCTGTTGTGGGCGAGTCTGATTGCGCTGCTGGTGCCTGCATTGGCGCACTTCTTTATAAGCGGCCTGCAGACCTATTCCCTGTTGATGCTGCAATGGGCCACGTTCGTGTTCTTGAGCCTGCTCTTTCGTATCCCGGCCATCACCACACGTTTGATCCCGCCCCGTGTGCGCCATTGGCGCGCGAGCAACCTGGCGCGTCGCCAGTTTCTTGAACAAAAACTGCACCACACCGAAGGCCGCACCGGGGTGCTGATTTTTGTCAGCGAGGCCGAGCGTTACGTCGAAATTTTGGTGGATGAAGGCATATCGCGGCATTTGGACAACAGTGACTGGGGCACCATCGTCAGCGATTTCACGCGTCGCGTGGGGCTGGGCCATACCGCCGAAGGCTTTATTGCCTGCATCGACGCCAGCGCTGAACTGCTGGCAAAACACATCCCGAAAACACAGCCGCGTAACCAACTGCCGAATCGGTTGGTGGTGTTGTAGTGTGTTGAAAGCGACGTGTCGCAAGTCTTAAGTCTTGTAAGGGTTTTCACTCTTGCGTATTAAGTTTGCGTAATGTGCTTCGTGTTTTTTTGTAAGTTTGTTATTTGAACTTGCAGTGTCTTTGCTGTTGTTGTCGGATTTTGTTTTTGTGTGGATTTTCTTGTTGTCATTTTTCGAGTTTGTGGATAGGTTGTGCTCGTTTGTTTGTGGATGAAGGGTGGGTTTTATATGTATGGATTGGAGTTGAGCTATGGATGTGCAGCTCACCTGTAGGGGAAAAGAAGTTCTGGGTTTGCTGGTGTGAGGTTATATTAATAAGGAAATTATGCTGAGGCTGTGTATTAGTGATTTTACGGTAAGAGATCGTGTGTCATCACTACTGTTTAAGAATGGCGTGGAAAATCGTATGCGGCTGGCGGTGGTCAGTGGCGATCTATCGGCAGGGGGTTGAATGTGCATGATTCCCTATAGTTTTAGGGTTGTTGCTGCGGTGCGTTAGTTTAAAGTAATTTTGGTGAGGGGTGGAATGAAGAAATTTTCTTTTTATATGCCACCTAAGGAGTATGTTTCAAAGCCTGCTGAATTGGTTGCCTTCTTTTTGTTAGGTTTGGCGCTGATGGGTGTCGTTATTTTTACGTGGAACAGGATAGTGGATATTCCGCCTGTACCCAAACGACTAGCATTGCGAAGTGCGCAGGTTACTCAGCCTTTAGTTGTTAGTAGGGGGCAAGTTGATTTGTATTTCAACGTGAATTCAGATGAGGGAGTGTACAAGTACAGGCTTGAAATAATGCATAGAGATGCTGAGCGTATGGACGTGCGCACGGGGGGGGATATCTGGGTGGCTTTAGATGCTGACAGTAACAACCCCTTTGTTTGGGGGGTGTATGACGAAGAGTTTAAGTTGTTGGTCGGCCGACAGCAGATTGAGTGGGGGCGTCGGTATATTAATCGTGGGTATCATGTTGCGGTTATTGGGTTTGGTCTGTCCGTTATGTGTTGTCTGTATTTTTTAGTGCGTGAAGTGTGGAATGGATTTTTCTACAGGAGGGAGGATGGATGGAAATAGAAGCCGTTGATGGTTGTATTTATGTTGTTGATGATTTTTTGACGGAAGCTGAGGAGGTAGAGATCAATGCTCAGTTGAAGGGAGCAGTGTGGAGATACAATTGGCCTAATTATGAGGCGTTACCGTTTGTAAGACGCTGTTGGCATGTTTTTATTGCAGGCAAAGCTCGTCCCCAAGGGGGATCTAGTCTTGAAGAATTAAAAGGCAATCAACCCTGGCGTTTTTTGAGCGGGGTCTGGGAGCGATTTTTGAACTTGCATACCTTTAAAACAACCCTATTAGGGGTGTATGCGAACGGTCAAACCTTTGGTCAAGACACAATCATTCATAGAGATAATAAAGTTAATCCTGGATTAACCCTTGTTGTGTTTTGTAATGAGTATTGGCCGACCTCTTGGGGCGGTGAGTTAGTGTTTTATGATGATGCTAAAGAAAATGTCATTAAGGCCATATTGCCGAAGTCAAGAAGGGCGGTGATTTTTGATGGAAGAATTCCCCATGCCGCACGATCACCATCGGTAAAGTGTGATCAGGTTAGGATGACGCTTGCGTTTAAAACAATAATTAAGGAGTAGGCAATGGGAGGAAAGGCGGAAGTCATTATTGGTGTGATAAATGATGGTATTACCGTTGCTTCTGGTGCAACTGCAATTTCTGATCAGTTCGTGACGAATAATCAGGGGATGGTGTTGGTGAGCCAGACAGCACAAACAGGGGCGGTCATAGCCACTGTCACATCTGTGACGAAACTGGCTGGTCCCTATGTTCCAATTATCAGTATGCCCGCTAATATTGTTGCGGGTACCATTACATTTCTAAAGCTCGGAATAGATGTAAGGGAAGGTCGTGAGATTGATGCGGGAGATGTGTACAGTTTGGTCGGTAATGTTGTTGGTGTGATTGGGGCTTTAGCGTTTTTAGCAGGGGCAGGTGTTTGGCTCGTTGGAGGCGCTGCAATTGTGAGTGCGGGAGCAGGTTTGCTGTCGATATATAGATCAAATACGTTTAATGAGATAATAGTTGCTGCTGAATATTTCTTTAGAAATAACCCTTCAGATAATTATCTTGATTATATGTGTGCGCCAGACATGAAGATTGTTGGTCGAAACACGATCAGGATAGCGTATGCCAATACGATGCTTTCCTGTCACTGGCTATCAGATACAGACGAGCTACTACCCTTTCCGCTCGTAGTTTCCGATATTGGTGCTGGTGCTGGTGCTGGTGGAGCTGTATACGGTGGCGCCCCGGCTCCGTTCGGCCCTGTTATTACTCCGCCCCCACATGACGTGGCAAATGTGGGTATCAGTATTATTGTTAACGGTGAGACATATGATGCGGGAGATCAGTATGGCTGCTGCACAGGTACTAGTGACGGTTATATGTAGTCGGTCCGGTTCGTAGATAGGATGTCGATAATTCAACTAGATAACCATAGGCTTAGCCTCCGCCATTCGTAGTGCTTGCTTAAGTGAAACACTGTGCCGGCCGGCATTTTCATTGTGTTTTTCATGAAAGTTACATATCGCTTTTTGCATGACTGCTAAGCGTCGAGTAGGCATGGCGCGCGGACTTTCTTCCTCTATTTTTCCGCACCAAAAATAACCCCGTGCCCTCAGGCGCCAACACGCCTAAAATGGTCGCCATTCCTTTCCTGTATTCCCCTCCTGCATCCCCCGAGGCGCTTTTTTCAATGTCAGTGACTGCTACCACCCCCGCGTCTGCGCCGGATCATCGTGCGCAATTTTTGAACCTGCTGGAAACCAGCCTGGCTCAAAACTCGTTTATCAAGCTGGTGCTGGCCAAGTACGTCGGGCCTGAGCCTGAGCTGCAGCGGGTCATCATCAAGCACGTCACGGTCAAGGAGCAGCCTTGCCTGTCGTTTGTGTACCGCTACAAAACCCGCGATATCACCAAGAATTTCCCGCTTGATGAGGCGGTGTCGGCCCTTGCCGGGTTGTTGCCGGACGCGTTTAAAAATGCGCACTTGCTGACCCTGACCGATGAAGTGCAGCTGGAGTACAGCAAAAAAGGTAAAAGCTCGCTGTTCATGGGCAAAAGCCAACAGGACCGCGAAGTGCCTTCGGCAGGCCACAATCGCGAGAAGCATCGCTTTTTGGACCTGACACGGCCTTTTCTCGCGGATTTGGGCGTGACCAATAAGCAGCAGGAATTGATCCCGGCCATGTCGCGCAAGTGGAAACAGATCAACAAGTTCATTGAGGTGTTTTCCCACGCGCTGAGCAGTTCGCCGCTCACCCTCGATCAACCGGTCAAGGTGGTGGATTTCGGTTCGGGCAAGGGTTACCTGACGTTTGCCATTCACGATTATCTGCGCCACAGCTTGCACGCCGAAGGCGTGGTCACTGGCGTCGAGTTGCGTGAAGACATGGTTACGCTGTGCAACAACGCAGCGCAGCGTCTGGAGCATCCGGGCTTGAGCTTTCAGCATGGCGATGTGCGCAGTTTTGCGCCGACGCCGATTGACGTGATGATTGCGCTGCATGCCTGCGACATCGCCACCGACTACGCAATTCACATGGGCATCCGTTCGGGGGCCGCGATCATCATGTGTTCGCCGTGCTGCCATAAGCAGATCCGCTTGCAAATCCAGAGCCCCGCGCTGCTCAAGCCGATGCTGCAATATGGCCTGCACCTGGGCCAGCAGGCCGAGATGGTGACAGACAGCCTGCGGGCGTTGTTTCTCGAAGCCTGCGGGTATGAAACCAAGGTGTTTGAGTTCATCTCGCTGGAGCACACCAACAAGAACAAGATGATCCTCGCGGTCAAACGCGCCGAGCCTGTGGACCCGGCACAGCTGCTGGTGAAGATTCAGGAACTCAAGGCGTTCTACAACATTCAGGAACACTGCCTGGAGACCTTGCTCCAGGCCGATGGGTTATTGAAGTAAGTTTGTGTAGTACCGGGTTATTACCCGTGTAGGCACTCAGTAGCTACTCTGGTGGGGTTTACGGGGTTTCGAAAACCAACGAATGACCTGCAGCCGGCCTCCGGTAGCGCCTGCAGGAGCAGTCCTCACTCACAGGAGTACACGACATGGCGGCAAAAAAAATTCTGGTGCTGGTTGGCGATTACGTCGAAGACTACGAAGTGATGGTGCCGTTCCAGGCGCTGTTGATGCTCGGTCATCACGTGCATGCGGTGTGTCCGGGCAAAACCTCGGGGCAGACGGTGCGCACCGCCATTCATGACTTTGAGGGCGATCAGACGTACAGCGAAAAACCTGGTCATCTGTTTGGCCTGAACTTTGATTTCGACAAGGTTAAGGCTGGCGACTACGACGCCCTGTTGGTGCCGGGTGGTCGTGCCCCGGAATACTTGCGCCTGAATGAAAAAGTGCTGGAGCTGGTGCGCGACTTCGACAAGGCCGGTAAGCCAATTGCTGCGGTGTGCCACGGCGCGCAATTGCTGGCGGCTGCCGGGATCCTTGAAGGCCGAGAATGCAGCGCCTACCCGGCGTGCGCTCCAGAAGTGCGACTGGCGGGCGGTACGTATATCGATATCGATGTCAACAAAGCCCACGTGCAGGGCAATTTGGTGACTGCGCCGGCATGGCCTGCGCACCCGGCGTGGCTGGCGGCGTTTGTGGGCCTGCTGGGTACAACCATTACGTTGTAAGGGAGGGCGTGGCCATGTGTGAGCTTTACGTTAAAGCCGATCCGATTCTGTACGAGTCGCGCTCGCGATCGTTGCGTATTTGTGGCGTGGTCACGACATTGCGTCTGGAGAACCAGTTCTGGGACATCCTCAGTGAAATTGCCGAAGCCGATGGCATGACCACCAATCAGCTGGTGGCCAAGCTCTACGAAGAGGTGATGGATTACCGGGGCGAAGTGGTTAACTTCGCCTCGTTCCTGCGGGTCAGTTGCACCCGCTACCTGAGTCAGGGCCGGGGGGCGGGTGTGCCTGAGACCAGTGAGCACCTGCTGCCCAGGCCCTCCCTGCGCTCGGTTTGAGGCGTTGGATTGATCGCTTCGCGAGCACGCGCATGCTGACCAAGCCCGCGGGTTTCCGGCGCTAGAAGAAGCGTGTCACGCTAATTTTAGCGTTGCGCCCGGGGCTGTAGGCATTCAGGCCGCTGAGCATCGGTCGGTAGCTCGTGTTGAACAGGTTATCCACGGTGAAGTTGACTTCGGTGCCTTTGAGGTAGCGCTGCTGCGGCGTCCAGTTGGCAAATACGCTTTGTACGTTGTATGCGTCGTTGGCGTAGTGGTCGTAGAACGTGTCACCCACGGAGCTGGCAGGGCCCTCGGCATATTTGTCGCTGGGCAAGCGGTCGGTTTTGCGCACGAACTCACCCTGCCAGCCAATGCGCGCGTCCCAGTCAGGAATTTTCACGCCGAGCACGGCCACCCATTTTGGTGCGGGAATGTCCCGCGCCCAGACATTCGGGCCCCAGGGGTTGGTGTAGGCGCCTTCGTGGGTACCTGTCATCCACGAGTACGACAGTGAGCCGAACAGGTAAGTGGAGTCGTAGAAACTTTCGACTTCGAAGCCCTTAATGGTCAGGCTGCCGATGTTGCGGTAGTTGGCCATCGGCAACAGGCCCGCACATTCATCACCCATGCCGCCGACTGTTTGTTGGGCGGCACAGCCCACACCCGTGGCCTTGAAAATCTCGTCATCGACCTTGTTGCGGAACAGGGTGGTGCGAATCAAGGCCTTGTCGTTTTTGCTAAAGATACGATCAAACGTGGTGATGTTGCCGGCGCGCCAACCCGTCATGCGTTCCGGGTCGAGGTTGACAGCGCTGGCTGTGCGGTTGCCCAGGGCTTGCACCTCGTATTGCTCATCGATCACGGGCGCCCGCCAGGTTTTGCTGTAGTCGGCAAACAGCGCGGTGTTGGGGGTGATTTTCCAGAATGCGGACAGGCGTGGCGACCAACCGACGTAGGTTTGGTCGCTGTAATCGTGACCGATTTGCGGGTGGTTATAGTACGGCGCATCATTTTCTTCGCCACGGTTGCGCACATGGTCGTAACGCAACGAAGGGGTCAGGGTGAAATCGCCCAGCGTGATTGCGTCCTGAATATAGAAGCTATTGGTGTCGACTTTGCCTTTGGGCATGAACGCCGGTTGGTAATGGCCGTAGTTGTATTTGGGCACATCGTAGGTTTTGCCCGGCATCCACATGTCGACTTCACGCTGGTGCTTGCGAAATTGCAGCCCGGTGGTGAACACATGGTCCAAAGGCCCGGTCGGGAAGAGGCTGATGTTGGTCAGTTGCAGCATGTTATCGGTGTAGCCGGTTTCCATTTTGCGACCGCCCGTGGTGGGCTGTACGTAAGCATTCAGGCCGCGCTCGTCGATTTGCTCGGTGTTGGAGTGAGAGAACTTCACTTCCAGATCAATCAACGGGTTGTCCAAAGGCTGGTAGGCGTATTTACCCGACCAGGTGGTGTCGACGGTCGAGCGGTTCGACAAGTACTTGCGCGTGGCCGCGTCATAGCCAATTTTGTTGATGGTGTCTTTGTTCGGCGGGGCCGGGTAGCTGACCGCTGAGAACGGCACCCACAGGTAGTTGTTGGAGCGCGAGTACGACAGGCCGACGCTGTGTTCGTCGTTGAGGTGCAGGTTCAGTTTGAGCAACTGCGCATCCATGTCTTGCGCGGTGTTGGGCAGGCGTTTGGGGTTGACCGGGTAGACGTTGTCTGGATTGGGCATGTGGCCGGCCAACTTCATGTCGCCGCCGTCGCGTTTGGTGTAATACACCAGCGCATCGGCGCGCCCGTCTTCGCTGCGGCCATAGGCTGCGCCGGTGTACACCTGCTGATGGTCGTTGCTGCTGTAACCGTATTTGAGCATTGCACCCGCATTTTTGCCGTCTTCCAGCAGGTCGGGCGCGTCTTTGGTTTCCATGTGCACCACACCGCCGAAGCCGCCGTTGCCGGTTCGGACATCGTGTGGGCCTTTTTCCACCTCAATGCTTTTGATCAGCTCCGGCTCGATGAAAATCGTGCCTTGCTTGTAACGCTCAAAACCGCTTTTAGTCGCGCCGTCGACGGTCATTGGCACGTCTTCGGCTTCACCAAACCCCCAAATGTTGATGGTCTGACCGCCAGGCTTGAGCGATCCGCCGAGGTTGATGCCCGGTAACTTCGATAACAGGCTGGGAATGTTGTTGGACTGGTAGCGATTGATTTCGGCCTGATCCATGGTGGATTTGCCGACACTGCTGGAGTCCACCTCATTGCCATTGCCGATCACGCTCAGTGCGCCCAGTTGCAAGCTGTTGCTGGTGGTGGTGCCTTCTTCCTTGGGGCGCACGACGTAGGTGCGGTCGACCTGGATCAGGCTGAAGTCGGTTCCGCGCAGCAATTGAGTGATGGCGTCTTGGGCGCTGTAATCGCCACTCAGTGCCGGGGCCTTGATGTTGCGCAACAGTTCTTCGTCAAACAGCAACGTGATCCCGGCTTGTTGGGCCACGGCACTCAAGGAGCTCGCCAGCGACTGCGCAGGCAAGTGCAGCTGGATCGATTCGGCGTGGGCGTGCAGGCTGAACGCCATGCAAGCGGCCAGCAGAATCGGGCGTGTGCAGAGTTGTGAGACGTGATGTGGTGCGCGAAACATGAAATCCCCCCGTGCGGCAACAAAGGCCAAAAAGACATGCGTTGGTAACGCAGACCGAAGGAAGACGCGGGGCGAATAAAAATCCACATATGCGAATGCAAAATATTCGCATATGTTTTTTTAGCGGGGTTCGATGCGGACTTTTCCGTTGTCCAGCCACACGGTTTTTACCGGAATCAAGGCAGGCAAGGCCTTGACCAGCGCCAACGGATCCGTGACATCGAGGTTGCCGGACACTTTGTAGTGCCCGAGCGGGCCGTTAGCCAGTTCGATGACGTCAGGCTGATAGAGGTCCAATTCGTCGATCAGGCTGGCCAACGCACGATTGCGAAAGGCCAAATGCCCGCTGCGCCAATCGGCGACCTCGCCAGCAGTCAGGGTCTGCTCCGTCAACGCCTGATGCGCGAAGTCGTACGTGGCACGCTGGTCGGCGCCGAGCAAGGCAGAGTGCGTGCCGTCAGGCGTGAATGCCACTTGGCCGTGGGCGACGCTGACCACCAGTTGGCGAGGGCTGCGGCGCACATCGAAGCCGGTGCCCACCACGCGGACCCGTGCATCGCCAGCGTGCACCACCAGTGGCTGGTCTTTATTGGCCGCCGCTTCGATGTAGAGCTGGCCGTGCTCCAGAAAAAGGTCGCGTTGATGCGCACTGAAGTTGATGCGCAGTTGTGTATTGGCGTTCACGTACAGGGTGCTGCCATCGGGCAGCGTCAGGGTTTTTGCGCCTTGGGCGTGGGTCGTGATGTGTTGCTGGTGCAGCACGACAGGGGTGCCGATATTCAATGCCAGCACGGCGCACAACACGGCGGCTGCAGTGGCCAGCGCAACCGTCGAGCGACGTTTGATCACAGGTGTGTGCGGGCGCGGCTGTGGTGTGTTCAGGAGGTGCAGTTCGCCCAGGTCTGCCCACAGGGATTCAAATTCGGCATATGCCCGGGCATGCGCCGGATCGGCGCGCCAGGCGTCAAATTGCACACGGGTCTGTTCATCGGGTCGGTTGCGATTACGGGTAAACCAGCAGGCGGCTTCAGCCTCAATGCTGCCGTAGTCGTCCGAATGAATAGGCCTCATTGTGGCTGCTCCTTGCCGCTGTCCCGGTGTAAATGTTGCTTGCAGTGCAACAACGCAAAGGCAATGTGCTTTTCCACCATGCTGACCGAAATTCCCATGCGTTGCGCGATCTGCGCCTGACTCAACCCTTCAAAGCGGTGCAGCATAAGGGCTTCACGGCGCCGAGGCGAGAGCTCTGCGAGCACGGTCTTGAGCTGCTCAAGCCGTTGCAGGCGTTGTGCGGCCAGCATGGGATCATCCCTCTCATCGCTTAAAGGTTCGTCTTCACGCTCGCCTTGATCCGGATGAACGGATTGGCGAACCTGCTGGCGTCGCCAGTGATCGCGCAGCAGGTTGCGCGCCATCTGAAATAAAAATGCCCGGGGTTGCTGCACCTTGGCCCGGTCCTGATAGCCCAGCCATTGGGTGAAAACGTCTTGCGTCATGTCAGCTGCATCGCTGGCGTTGTCGGTGCGTTTACGCAGGAAATGCAGAATCTGCGTATAGAACTCGCGAAAGGATTCGGCCAACGCGGGGTCGGGTTTTAAGCGAGACATGAAAATCCTTGTGGACTCAGCGATGCACAATAAGTTGCGAATGGTATCGAGAATTATTGTCGTTTGTCTCTGTGGACGTTGATCTTTCGCTTTTTCCTACGGATAAATGGCTAATTACTGGGTGAGCGCTTTACTGAATGTGGAAATCACGATCAGCTTCCAGGAGAAACGCTATGTCGGGTTGGTATGAATTGAGCAAGACCAGCAGTGGGCAGTTCCGATTCGTATTGAAAGCAGCGAATGCCGAAACCATTTTGGTGAGTGAGCAATACACCACGCACGAGGCGGCGAAAAAGGGCATTGCTTCGGTTCAGGTCAACAGCCCGCTGGATGAGCGTTACGACAGGAAAGTGGCGAAAGACGGCAAGCCGTATTTCAACCTGAAGGCCGCGAACCACCAGATCATCGGCACCAGTGAGCAATACAACACCGAAGCGGCGCGGGAGAAGGGCATTGCCAGTGTGAAAAACAACGGGCCCACCACGGTGATCAAAGAGAAGCTTTGAGCCGGGGCCGTTCAAGGCTCAAGCCGGCTTGCCCGCGCGCTGACGACGCTTGGTCAGCGGGCGGGCATGAGGGGGGAAGGCCTTAGCGTTCGACTGGCACCGAGTGGCGGGTGTCACCCAGCGGGTGGGTTTTAGCGTTAAAGAAGCGTAATGACGCCTTTTTCTCTGCAAATAGCTGCGTGTAATGGTTTTTCTGAAAGCGGATGAAGGCCTCGCTGCGCGGGTAAATCGAGATGCAGAGGGTTTTCAACGGCGCCAGGCGCAGGGCGTCAATCAGGTGTTGATCCTGCTCACCCAGGCTATGGCCGAAGATGCAGAGCGTGTCTTTGTGAGCCATTAACTGTTCATGGCAAAACGACAAGTAATCCGAATACCGGATGGACTTGCGCTTGTCGTCGCTGGTGCCTTCGCTGACAAACAGCGGCACGTCATCCAGTGCGCTGATGGAATGATTAATGGCGAAGTTGCTGAGCAGCGCTGCTTCATCACCCACGGATTTGCGCGCCTTGCCTTCCTGATTTTTCACCAGGTGCAACGCTCCGTGCAGGTACAGCACACGGGTGGCTTTGCCTTTGGCCGCGCCCAGCGCCAGGTCAAAGGTGGCGCCCGCTGCCTGGAATAAATCGTTGAAATGCTTGGGTGCCTGCATCACGGCCCAAGGCGCCAGCAAGTCATAGTTGGAGCAATACACCGTGCTGTTTCGGGCCAGTTCTTCCTGCCAGCACGCCAGCGTGGCGGCGGGCATCAAGCGCCAGGGAATGTGGACATCCTGAGTACTGTTGATCAGGGCTTCTTTGATGGCGTAGTAACGTTTGCGCGGTGATGCCGAGCTGATAGCCAGCGCCTTGTTGACCTTGCTCGCAGTTTTCAGGGCGCTGAGGACGTGCTCAAAATTGCGCGTGTTCAAAGCATCGAACACGCTGAGTTCCGTCTGGCTCAGGGGCTTTTCGGCCACGCTTTTGGTCTTTTCAAACAGCGAGTCGTAATAAAAGTCATGCCACACAGCCATGCTGGCGCCATTGCCGAGCAACAAACCGCTGCACGGGGTGCTGGTGCGTAAAGCGTTCCAGTCTTCTAGTTCGGCATCAAATTCCTGGAAGGGGGTCATGGCGTCGGTCATCTCAAAGCGTGGGCGGTGCAGGACTTTATCACGACCCAGTATTGAGCCAGATCAACATCCTGATGCGCAGATGAGTTGAAGCTATGCTCATTGACTTCATCAGCGTCGCGGGTGCGCCCGCAAAGAGGACTCGCCATGACCAGTACCTTTTTTATCCCGGCCGTGAACATCATGGGCAACGGTTGTCTGGATGAAGCCATGACTGCCATTCGCAACTATGGGTTTCGCAACGCGTTGATCGTGACCGACGCCGGGCTGGCCAAGGCAGGCGTGGCGGCCATGATTGCCGAAAAACTGGCCGCGCAGGACATCAATTCGGTGGTGTTCGACGGCGCCAAACCCAACCCGAGCATCGCCAATGTGGAAGCCGGTCTGGCCGTGCTCAAGCAGCATCAATGTGATTTCGTACTGTCACTGGGCGGCGGTTCGCCCCACGACTGCGCCAAGGGCATTGCGCTGTGCGCCACCAATGGCGGGCATATTCGTGATTACGAAGGCGTAGACCGCTCGGCCAAGCCGCAATTGCCACTGGTGGCCATCAACACCACCGCGGGCACGGCCAGTGAGATGACGCGTTTTTGCATCATTACCGATGAAGAGCGTCACGTAAAAATGGCCATCGTCGACCGCAACGTGACGCCGCTGCTGTCGGTCAATGACCCGGCGTTGATGGTGGCCATGCCTAAAGGCCTGACCGCAGCCACTGGCATGGATGCGTTGACCCATGCCATTGAGGCGTATGTGTCCACAGCGGCCAACCCGATTACCGATGCCTGTGCGATCAAAGCAATGGAGCTGATCAGCCACAACCTGCGTCAGGCGGTACAAAACGGCAAAGACCTGACCGCGCGCGAGAACATGGCCTACGCGCAATTTCTGGCTGGCATGGCGTTCAACAACGCCTCGCTTGGGTTTGTGCATGCGATGGCTCACCAATTGGGCGGTTTCTATGACTTGCCCCATGGTGTTTGTAACGCGGTGCTGTTGCCCCACGTGCAGACCTTCAATGCCAGCGTGTGCGCCTCGCGCCTGACTGACGTGGCCCATGCGCTGGGCGCGGATATCCGCGGTTTGAGCCCGGAAGAGGGTGCTCAGGCGGCGATTGCGGCGATACGTACGCTGGCCAAGGATGTCGAGATCCCGGCAGGTCTGCGGGACTTGGGCGCCAAGCTGGATGACATCCCGATTCTGGCGACCAACGCATTGAAAGATGCCTGTGGTCTGACCAACCCGCGCAAGGCCGATCAGGCGCAGATTGAAGAGATCTTTCGAAACGCGTTTTGAGTCAGGCCAGAGGCTTTCAAATCTCGCGCATAAAAAAACGGCCGGTTTAACCCGGCCGTTTTTGTGCCTGACTTAAAAGTGCTTACTGCACTTCTACCGCGAGGCTTTCACTGATTTTCTTTTGCCAGATCGCCGGGCCAGTGATGTGCACCGACTCGCCTTTACTGTCGACAGCCACGGTCACTGGCATGTCTTTCACGTCGAACTCGTAGATCGCTTCCATGCCCAGTTCGGCAAAGGCAACCACGCGTGACTTCTTGATTGCCTGGGCAACCAGGTAAGCCGCGCCGCCTACCGCCATCAGGTACACGGCTTTGTGTTCTTTGATCGCTTCAATGGCGGTCGGGCCACGCTCGGATTTGCCGATCATGCCCAGCAGGCCGGTCTGATCGAGGATCTGGCGTGTGAACTTGTCCATCCGCGTTGCGGTGGTCGGACCCGCTGGACCCACCACTTCGTCGCCCACTGGATCAACCGGGCCCACGTAGTAGATGAAGCGTCCCTTGAGGTCGACCGGCAAGGTTTCACCCTTGTTCAGCATTTCAACCATGCGCTTGTGCGCAGCGTCACGACCGGTGAGCATTTTGCCGTTCAGCAGGACGGTTTCGCCCGGCTTCCAGCTCTGCACGTCTTCCGGGGTCAGGGTGTCGAGATTGACGCGACGGGCCGACGGGCCAGCTTCCCAGACGATTTCCGGGTAGGCGTCCAGAGGTGGCGCTTCCAGCGCTGCAGGGCCGGAGCCGTCCAGCACGAAGTGGGCGTGACGGGTGGCAGCACAGTTCGGGATCATGCACACCGGCAGCGAAGCGGCGTGGGTCGGGTAGTCCATGATTTTTACGTCGAGCACGGTGGTCAGGCCGCCAAGGCCTTGAGCGCCGATGCCCAATTGGTTGACCTTTTCGAACAGCTCCAGACGCATCTCTTCGATACGGTTGGACGGGCCGCGCTTGATCAGCTCGTGAATGTCGATGGATTCCATCAACACTTCTTTGGCCATGACGGCCGCTTTTTCAGCCGTGCCGCCGATGCCGATGCCCAGCATGCCCGGTGGGCACCAGCCAGCGCCCATGGTCGGAACGGTTTTGAGTACCCAGTCTACGATCGAGTCGGACGGGTTGAGCATGGCCATTTTCGACTTGTTCTCGGAACCGCCGCCTTTGGCCGCTACGTCCACTTCCACGGTATTGCCCGGGACGATGGAGTAGTGGATGACCGCAGGGGTGTTGTCCTTGGTGTTGCGGCGGGCACCGGCCGGGTCGGCCAGGATCGAAGCACGCAGGACGTTTTCCGGCAGGTTGTAAGCGCGACGCACGCCTTCGTTGATCATGTCGTCCAGGCCCATGGTGGCGCCATCCCAGCGCACGTCCATGCCCACGCGTACGAACACGGTGACGATGCCGGTGTCCTGGCAGATCGGGCGGTGGCCGGTGGCACACATGCGCGAATTGATCAGGATTTGTGCCATCGAGTCACGGGCCGCTGGCGATTCTTCGCGCAGGTAAGCCTCGTGCATGGCCTGGATGAAGTCCACGGGGTGGTAGTAGGAAATGAATTGCAGGGCGTCAGCAACGCTCTGAATCAGGTCGTCTTGCTTGATCACGGTCATGGGTCGCGCTCCTCTATAAGACGGGAACATTCAATAAGGTGTTTGCGACCTGGGTGCTTCGGTCTGTCGTAAACATCTTTGCAGGGATGCACCGGGCACGCATGACCGGCACAAAAAAGGCGCGGCAGTATAACCCGGCCCTCTCTTTGATACACCTGAGCAGGCAAAACTTGTAGTCGCTGCCCAAGACTGCGATAAGGGCCTGCGGAGCCTGCATTTCCTATCAATTGCGCGGGTTTGCGGGCATAGGGGGCCGCGCGGCCTTCACAACCCGGTAGCGTCTATAAGACTAATTGCCCACAGGAGCCCCGAAGTGCCCGAGTTACACGTCGCCGATCAGTGCTGGCCAGTTACCGTCGGCAGCAATTTGCTCGACAGCCTGAATCAGGCCGGGGTGCGCGTGCCCTACAGTTGCCGCGCGGGCAGTTGCCATGCGTGTCTGGTGCGTTGCGTGCAGGGCGAGCCGCTGGACTTGAAGCCGGATGCCTTGACCCGCACTCAGCGCGAACAAGGCTGGCGTCTGGCTTGTCAGTGTCAGGTGGCTGGGGATTTGCAGGTTGAAGCGTTTGATCCGATGCGCGATGGCGTGCCAGCCACAGTGGCAGCGCTTGACTGGTTAAGTCCGACGCTGTTGCGGCTTCGGCTCGTGCCCGAGCGCCCGCTGCGCTATCGCGCCGGGCAGCATCTGGTGCTGTGGACAGCCGACGGGGTGGCGCGGCCTTACTCATTGGCCAGTTTGCCGGGAGAAGACCCGTTTCTTGAGTTTCATCTCGATTGCACCCGGCCCGGTGCCTTTATCAGCGCAGCGTGTCAGTTCAAGGTGGGGGATGCCTTGCGGTTGGGCGAGTTGCGCGGCGGCGCGCTGCATTACGACCCGGACTGGCAGGAGCTGTCGCTGTGGTTACTGGCGGCGGGTAGCGGGCTGGGCCCGTTATACGGCGTATTACGTGAAGCCTTGCGCCACGCCCACCACGGGCCGATTCGCGTGGTGCATGTGGCCCGTGATGAGGCCGGGCATTACCTTAAGGCCGAATTGGATCAATTGGCGCAAGTGCATCCTCAACTGCTGGTCGAGTACGTACAGAAAGATGAATTGGCGGATTTTCTAGTCCGGATGCGCCTTGTTTCACGTCAGACGCGTGCCCTAGTCTGTGGGCACCCTGACACGGTGGAGGCGTTTGCCAAACGGTTGTTCCTGGCAGGGTTGTCGCGCAATCAACTGCTGGCGGATGCTTTTTTAAGTCGGGGTTGAGCGCTGTCTTTCCACACGTTGAGCGTGCCCATGACTCAAGCCATTGTTATTGAACGTGACGGTGCGGTGTTGACCTTGCGCCTGAACCGCCCCGAGAAGAAAAACGCCCTGACCCGCGACATGTACAGTTGCTTGGCCACCGCACTGCAACAGGCGGATGCAGATGCATCAGTGCATGCCATCGTGTTGTGCGGCAGCGCGCAGTGTTTCACCAGCGGTAATGACATTGTCGACTTTCTTGAAGTCCCGCCCGGTGTTTGGTTTCATGCGCAGCCTGCTGGCCTGTCGTAAGCCGGTGGTGGCAGCGGTCGCTGGCGCTGCGGTGGGCATTGGCACCACGCTGTTGCTGCATTGCGACCTGGTGTATGTGACCGGCGATGCCCGCCTGCGCATGCCGTTTGTCAACTTGGGCCTGAGCCCGGAATTCGGTTCGAGCCTGCTGTTGCCGCAACGACTGGGGCAGGTGAGGGCCGCCCGGCTGTTGTTGTTGGGTGAGGGATTCAGTGGTGAGCAGGCGACGTCCTGGGGGTTGGCCAATGCGGCACTGGAAGACGGGGAGGCGGTGCTGCGCGAAGCTCATGCGGCGGCACATCGTCTGGCGGCGCTGGCCCCGGCGGCGGTGCAGGACAGCAAGCGGCTAATCAGGGCTCCGGGGCGTGAGCAGTTGCAGCGGGTGATTGAAGAAGAAAGCTGGCTGTTTATTCAGCGCTTGAATTCGCCTGAGGCGTTGGCGGCGTTATCCGGATTTATCAACAAAACCGCTCCCTGATGCAAAAAGCCCCGCCGGATTGCTCGGGCGGGGCTTCGGGTTCGGGCCGGTTAAGGCTTAAACCATTTTGTCGCCGACATGCAGGATCTTCATGCCGTTGGTGCCACCGATGGTGTGGTAGCTGTCGCCTTTGGTCAGGATGACCCAGTCGCCTTTCTCGACAACGCCGCGCTTGAGCAGCTCGTCAATGGCAGCCTGGCTGACCTGTTCTGGCGGCAACGATGCCGGGTCGAACGGTACGGTGTAGACGCCACGGAACATGGCAGCACGGGCCTGGGTTTCGCGGTGCGGGGAGAACGCGTAGATCGGCACCGACGAGCGGATACGCGACATGATCAGTGGCGTGTAACCACTCTCGGTCAGGGCGATGATCGCCTTGACGCCCGGGAAGTGGTTAGCGGTGTACATGGCCGCCAGTGCGATGCTCTGGTCACAGCTTTCGAAGGTTTTACCGATGCGGTGGCTGGAGGTCTTGCTGGTCGGGTGCTTTTCAGCGCCGACACAAATGCGCGCCATGGCTTGCACGGCTTCCAGTGGATAGGCGCCGGCAGCACTTTCAGCCGAGAGCATCACGGCGTCGGTGTAGTCGAGCACGGCGTTGGCCACGTCGGACACTTCAGCACGGGTTGGCATCGGGTTCTGAATCATCGACTCCATCATCTGGGTCGCAACAATCACAGCCTTGTTGTGGCGGCGTGCGTGCAGAATGATTTTCTTCTGGATGCCTACCAGCTCGGCGTCACCGATCTCGACGCCCAGGTCGCCACGGGCAACCATCACCGCGTCGCTGGCCTTGATCAGGCCGTCGAGGGTTTCGTCGTCAGCCACGGCTTCGGCACGTTCGATCTTGGCCACCAGCCAGGCAGTACCGCCTGCTTCGTCGCGCAGTTGACGGGCGTATTCCATGTCGGCCGCATCACGCGGGAACGAAACGGCCAGGTAGTCGACCTGCATCTCGGCTGCGAGCTTGATGTCTGCCTTGTCTTTTTCGGTCAGCGCCGGAGCTGTCAGGCCGCCACCGCGACGGTTGATGCCTTTATGGTCAGAAAGCGGGCCGCCGATCAGCACGGTGCAGTGCAGGGCGTCATCGGTGGCGGTGTCGACACGCATGACCACGCGGCCATCGTCGAGCAGCAGTTCGTCGCCCACGCCGCAATCCTTGACCAGATCCGGGTAGTCGATGCCGACGATTTCTTGAGTGCCTTCCGTCAGCGGGTGGCTGGTGGAGAACGTGAAACGATCACCGATCTTCAGTTCGATGCGTTTGTTGGCGAATTTGGCGATACGAATTTTCGGGCCTTGCAGGTCACCCAGCAGGGCAACGAAGCGGCCATGCTTGGCGGCGATGTCACGTACCAGCTTGGCGCGGGCCTTGTGCTCATCGGGCGTGCCGTGGGAAAAGTTCAGACGGGCAACGTCCAGGCCAGCCAGGATCAGCTGCTCCAGCATTTCCGGTGAGTTACTGGCAGGGCCAAGGGTGGCAACGATTTTGGTTCGACGAACGGACATGCAAAGACTCCTGAGTTCAAGCGCTGCCAAAGGCTACTATGGTCTCAAGTTGTAGTCATTGTTCCTCTGCACTACTTTCGACTTAAGTTGTGGTGCATACGGTCATTGGTTGAAGAATTCGCTCGCCGGGTCGATACCCTGCCGAGAACAGGAGATACCCATGCGAATTTTGCTCGTTGTACTGTTGGCCACCAGTGTGGTCGGTTGCACCCGCTGGTCAATGAATCATCATTTGAACAATGCCTATCGTGCCTACGACCGGGGCAATTGCGAGGCGGTCATGCTGGAGTTGTCGGAGGTTGATCGCGACAGCCGTAGCCGTCCTTATATATGGCCTCAAACGGCCATGCTGCGTGGCTTGTGCCTGGAACGTACGAAGTTTTACCTGGATGCCGCCCAGACCTACGAATGGATCATCAAGGAGTTCCCGCAGAGCGAGTGGGCGTATCGGGCAAAGGCGCGTATTGAAACGTTGCGCATCCTCAAGTTCATTCCCGGGAATGCCACTACACAGGCCATCCCGGCAAAAATTTAACACCGAGCTGGCCATTTGCCTTGCTTTTACTAATATTGCTGTGCGATACGCGAAGTGACAGTTGTGTGTCTGCACAGTTTCACCGTGAGAACCAAAAGCCTTAGCGAGCCACTTCAGTGGTCATTCCAGTTCCCGTGGGTCGTGCAGTGCGGGAAGTCCAGGTACTAGGCTCTGTACGTAAAGTATTGTCGCAAGCACCGCATAGCGCAGGCCAATGAGACCATCGCCGCAAAACTTGTTGC
>NZ_NQKI01000002.1 GCF_002269125.1 Pseudomonas lundensis
TCATCATCTCGTGATCAATGCGGCGGGCATTTTTTGCAGCACACCGATCCAGTTGGGGGGCGTGCCGATACCGGGCACGCCAGCCCTGCCGCTAGCGCCGGGCGAGGTAAAGGGCTTGCAAAGTGTTGAGCTGGACCCGGCGACTCAGTTGCAAGCGTTGTACCTCAAGGCACCTGCGTGCCCGCAATGCGAAATTTTTAAAAAACCCCTTTCAGTGGGAGGTGCGCATGCTGACGCCTGACACATTGCCTCGCGACCTGCCCTGGCAAGGCAATGCCTACTTGTTGCTGGATGGCATCAGTGTGCAAAACCTGCGAGTCCGCTTGCACGAGTGGTTTGGTGCCCCGGATTTCCAACTGCTGTATGCCAGCACACCGCTGGCGTCCTGCAACCTTGTGTCTCCTTGCCTGATCACGCTGGATGGGCCGCAAATGCCCGGTTTGCGTCCTTATTTTTCGCACATTGCTGAAGAGTGGGGCTATCTGATTTTCAGCCGTGCCAGCGCATTCGAGGTCATCTGTCATTTGCGTGCGCTGCTGAATGCGCAATACCCGCACGGGCCGAACGTCTGGTTGCGGGTGGCCGATCCCGCCGTCATGCATGCCTTGCTCACCCATGCTGCCGCTACGCAGTGCACGCACGTGTTCGGGCCTATGGAGCAGGTGGTGCTGCCGGATGCGATCAGTAATAAGTGGCACCACCACGTGCGCAGCGGTGACACACCGCAGCCCTTGACGGCGCAACCTTATGCCTTGTGTGAGCGCCAGGTGGCTTTGCTCGATGAGGTGCGTCTGCGGGCTACATGGAGAAGCCTGCATGAACATGTGCAGGAAGAATTCCCGAACCTGCCAATCGGCCAAGACGCGCAAACACGCTGGGAGTGGATTCGCCAGGTGACCGAGGACGCTTATGCATTGGGGTTCAACAGCGAACACGACATCTGCCTGTACGCCAATGTGCAGGTGTTATTGGGTGATGACGCGCTGGAGTCCCATCCCGACATCGCCGGGCTGCTGACCCGACCGTCCTCACTCACGCCGACCCAACGTATTACCCAGGCCGCCGAACAGGCGCTAGCCCGCAGCGGCTACGTTGAGGAGCCCAAGGCATGAGCGCACCGCGTCCAAATTCCACTCATAGGGATATGAGGCCTGAGTTCCCGTCACCGGGTTCGGACTCAACAGCCGAGTCCTCCTAATGAGTGGGATTTGTCCTGCATAAATTTCGGAGCGGGACGATTCTTCGGGGTTGCTGAACGGCGCAATGTCGCCGCTTTCCATTTGTCAGGATCCCCTCATGACTCACGACACAGCACTCGCTGGCACCAAACCCGCTGCGTTTTATGTGGTTTCGATCAAAAAGTTCCTCTTTATGTGCGTCATCACCATGGGTGGTATTTGGTGGCGTGGTCCTATCTGCAGTGGACGCACTACAAGCGTTCGACCGGGGCAAATATTTGGCCTGCCTTTAGAAGCATTGTGGGTCTGTTGTATGTTTTTTCACTCTTCAGCAACGTTCAACGCGCACTCGTTGAGTCCGGTCGCGATTATGAGTGGCATCCGATAAGCCGCTGCATCGTGCTCTATACCGCTTGGATCGTTTCGAGCTTCACCCTGCTGGTGGAGCCTGAACTTATCCTCGTTGCGCTCAACGCTGTGTTATTGGTGGCCAGTTGCTGGGCGCTGGTAGGGGCTCAAAAGGCCATCAACTTTCTCCACAACGACCTTCAGGGCAAAAAGAACCATGCACTGAGCTTTGTCGAGGGTCTCTGTGCAGTGGGCGGAGGCGTAGTCTGGGTGCTGTTGATCTTGATAGCGTCACTTGCGGTTTACATGCCCGTTGAATAGAAGCGTTCGTTGGCCTGACTGATTGTTCACGGGCAATAAAAAACCGGGCACCTTCACAGGTGCCCGGTTTTTCAAGTTTCGGTTAATGCATCAACCGATGGTCATCAAGCTTGCGTTACCCCCCGCCGCAGCGGTGTTGACGCTCAATGCACGCTCAATCACCAAGCGTTCCAGTGCGATGTTGGTTTCGCCCTGGGACAGACCTTGCACGCCGACGATAGCGCCCGCACGTTTGGCCACTTGCTGGCACACATCGCGCAGTTGGTCACAGTCGCCATGGTGCAGCACAGCGTCGAAGATCACATCGTCCTTGGTCCAGTCAGCGACCAGTTTGACGCGTGCCTGTACTTCTTTTGGCAAACGGGCCAACAAGGTTTTGGCCAATTCGCTTTGCGGGATAACCGCCGAACTACCCACCGCCAGAACGGCTGCCAGTTGAGTCAGCAGGTCGCTTTCAGTGTCGGCCAGGCACAGCACGTGTTCACGCGGCAGGATGGCGTAGCTGTTGCGTTCGCCCGTCGGGCCATTCAACAGGCGGGTAATACCGCTTTGCGAATGGGTGCCGAATTCGCTGCACAATTCGGCCAGTGTTGCCTGCTGATTGCTTTCTGCCCAGGCTTGCAGGGCTTTGAGCGGTTTGCTCAAGGCGTCGCGGGCCTGGGTGTCTGGCGCGCTGATGGCGTCGACTTTTGCGAACGATTGCTCAATGGCATTGCCCGGACGCGTCGACAGCAGGCGGAACAGGTACAGCGGACCACCGGCTTTCGGGCCAGTGCCTGACAAACCTTCACCGCCAAACGGTTGCACACCGACCACCGCGCCGACGATGTTGCGGTTCACGTAGACGTTCCCCGCATGGACACTGTTGACCACTTTGGCGATGGTCTCGTCGATACGTGTGTGCACGCCCAGCGTGAGGCCGTAGCCCGACGCGTTGATTTGCGCGATCAACTGGTCAAGGTCTTTGCGCTTGTAACGAACCACGTGCAGCACCGGGCCGAAAATTTCGCGTTCCAGCTCGTCAAAGCTTTCCAGCTCAATCAGGGTCGGCATGACGAAGGTGCCGCGCTTGCATTCTTCGATGTCGGCAATTGCCATCTGGTACACGTTGCGACCTTTGTCGCGCATGCCCTGAATGTGTTTTTCGATACCGGCTTTGGCTTCGGCGTCGATCACCGGGCCAATGTCCACGCACAGGCGCTCAGGGTTGCCCATGCGCGATTCGGCCATGGCACCTTTGAGCATTTCGATGACACGGTCAGCCGAATCTTCCTGCAAGCACAGGACACGCAGAGCCGAACAACGCTGACCGGCGCTGTCAAAGGCCGAGGACACCACGTCGATGACCACTTGTTCGGTCAGCGCTGAAGAGTCGACGATCATGGCATTTTGGCCACCGGTTTCGGCGATCAGCGGGATTGGACGGCCCTGAGCATCCAGGCGGCCCGCGATGTTGCGTTGCAGCAGACGGGCGACTTCGGTGGAACCGGTGAACATCACGCCTTTGACGCGATCGTCACCCACCAGGCGGGCACCGACGGTTTCGCCACGGCCCGGCAGCAGTTGCAATACGCCTTCAGGGATACCGGCTTCCAGCAGGATGCGCACAGCTTGTGCCGCCACCAGCGGAGTTTGCTCGGCAGGTTTGGCGAGTACCGGGTTACCGGCGGCCAGAGCGGCAGCCACCTGACCGCTGAAAATGGCCAGCGGGAAGTTCCACGGGCTGATGCACACCACTGGGCCCAGAGGGCGGTGGGCATCGTTGGTGAGGTCGTTGCGTGCCTGTACCGCGTAGTAGCGCAAGAAGTCGACGGCTTCTCGGACTTCAGCGATGGCGTTGGCGTAGGTCTTGCCCGCCTCACGCGCCAGCAGGCCCATGAGTGGCTGGATCTCGGCTTCCATCAAGTCGGCAGCACGCTCCAGAATGGCAGCGCGTTCGGCGGGCGGGGTAGCCTGCCAGATCGGCGCGACGTTCAGGGCGCACTGGATTGCGTTGTCGGCATCTTCAACGGTGGCTTCTTGCACGTGGCCAACCACGTCACGCAGATCGGACGGGTTGAGCACAGGGGCCGGGGTTTCAGTGCTGGACGCGCAGCCGAGCATCGGCGCGGCTTTCCAGTCGTTGTGGGCCGTGGCTAGCAAGGCGCAGGACAACGAGGCCAGGCGGTGTTCGTTGGCCATGTCGATGCCGCTGGAGTTGGCGCGCTCGCTGCCATAGAGATCACGCGGCAACGGGATGCGCGGGTGAGGCAAGCCGAAGCCGCCTTCTTGCGCAGCCATTTGCTCGATCTGCGCGATCGGGTCGGCCACCAGTTCCTGAATCGAAATGCTGTGGTCGGCAATGCGGTTAACGAACGACGTGTTGGCGCCGTTTTCCAGCAGACGACGTACCAGATACGCCAGCAATGTTTCGTGCGTACCGACCGGTGCGTACACGCGGCAAGGACGGTTCAGCTTGCCTTCGGACACTTTGCCGACCACTTGCTCGTACAGTGGCTCACCCATGCCGTGCAGGCATTGGAATTCGTACTGGCCAGGGTAATAGTTCTGACCGGCGATGTGGTAAATAGCCGAAAGTGTCTGGGCGTTGTGGGTCGCAAATTGGGGGTAGATGGCTTCTGGTACGGCCAGCAGTTTTTTCGCGCAGGCAAGGTAGGACACGTCGGTGTACACCTTGCGGGTGTAGACCGGATAGCCTTCCAGGCCTTCAACTTGGGCGCGTTTGATTTCGCTGTCCCAGTACGCGCCTTTTACCAGGCGGATCATCAAGCGGTGACGGCTGCGGCGTGCCAGATCGATCACATAGTCGATCACGTACGGGCAACGCTTCTGGTAAGCCTGAATCACAAAGCCAATGCCGTTCCAGCCAGCCAGCTGTGGTTCGAAGCACAGGCGCTCCAGCAGGTCGAGCGACAGCTCAAGGCGATCAGCCTCTTCGGCGTCGATGTTCAAGCCGATGTCATATTGCTTGGCCAACAAGGTCAGCGACAGCAGGCGCGGGTACAACTCGTCCATCACGCGCTCGTACTGGGCACGGCTGTAACGCGGGTGCAGGGCCGACAGCTTGATCGAGATGCCAGGGCCTTCATAAATGCCGCGACCGTTCGAAGCCTTGCCGATCGAATGGATCGCCTGCTCGTAGGACGCGAGGTATTTTTGCGCGTCAAGCTCGGTGAGTGCAGCTTCACCCAGCATGTCGTAGGAGTAACGGAAGCCTTTAGCTTCGAAACGCGTGGCGTTGGCCAGCGCTTCAGCGATGGTTTCGCCGGTTACAAACTGTTCGCCCATCAGGCGCATGGCCATGTCGACGCCCTTGCGGATCATCGGCTCGCCGCTTTTACCGATGATGCGGCTCAGGGAGGAGGTCAGGCCTGCTTCGTTGTGAGTCGATACCAGCTTGCCGGTCAGCAACAGGCCCCAGGTCGCGGCGTTGACGAACAGCGACGGGCTGTTGCCCAGGTGCGGGTGCCAGTTGCCCGTGCTGATCTTGTCGCGAATCAAGGCGTCACGGGTGCCTTTGTCCGGGATGCGCAGCAGTGCTTCGGCCAGGCACATCAGGGCCACGCCTTCCTGGGACGACAGGGAGAATTCTTGCAGCAGGCCCTGAACGATACCTGCACGGCCACCGGCGCTCTTCTGGTTGCGCAGTTTTTCGGCAATCGACGCAGCCAGGGTTTGCGTAGCCTCGGACATCGGCGCAGGCAGACGGGCCTGCTCGATCAGCATCGGAACCACTTCAGGTTCCGGGCGACGGTAGGCAGAAGTAATGGCGGCGCGCAGTACGGACTGCGGCAGGATGCTTTCTGCGAACTCCAGGAAGCACTGGTGCGCGTGATCGGCTTGCACGTCGTCGGCGTCATCGCTGGCCGCGCCAGGGATACCGCTCAACTCGGTCAGGGTTGCACCACCCTCGAGTTTTTCCAGGTAATTGAAGATTGCCTGCTTGATCAGCCAGTGTGGCGTGCGATCAATCGAAGTCGCGGCGGCCTTCAGGCGCTCGCGGGTCGGGTCATCAAGTTTGACCCCAAGGGTGGTGGTAGCCATATTTTTATCCTCATGGGTGCCGCATTTGCGCGGCAGCAGCTGGCGGCAAGATTAGCTCTGCGCACATCGAGGTGCAACCTAGTGCAACCCGTTTTTTTGAGGATTGTTCGACAGTTCGTCAGGTATTTTCATGCCCCGTATTTTTTTGCACAGGGTTGGTGCTTTTTCTTTGCTTAAGTGCGGTTCTTGCTCCGAAAAGGAGCAAAAAAACCGAATTGAGACGAAAAGGCGACAAGGTGCAACTTGTCAGACAAAAACTGGTTGCACCTGATTTGCTTTGTTGCATAGCATTCGCCGCTAAGGTGCAACCTCTTCACTGTTGGGTTCATCGGCTGATGATTTTCCTGGGGAAACGTCAGTTATAAATGCGCGGCTATGTTCTTCGTCTCAAACAGGACGTTTGTGAGCGTCCCACCAGACCGCTGCTAAACATAAAAACAATGCCAGGGCTTAATTCAATGAGTGTTAGTAACCCAACCCTGATCACGTTCGTGATCTATATCGTGGCAATGGTGCTGATTGGCTTCATGGCCTATCGCTCCACCAACAACCTGTCTGATTACATTCTCGGCGGCCGTAGCTTGGGCAGCGTTGTGACGGCTTTGTCCGCTGGCGCCTCGGACATGAGCGGCTGGTTGTTGATGGGTTTGCCGGGTGCGATTTATGTTTCCGGCCTGTCGGAAAGCTGGATTGCCATCGGTCTGGTGACCGGTGCCTACCTGAACTGGCTGTTTGTGGCGGGTCGCCTGCGGGTTCAGACCGAGCACAACGGCGATGCACTGACCCTTCCGGATTACTTCGCCAGCCGTTTTGAAGACAAAAGCGGCCTGCTGCGGATTATTTCTGCCATCGTGATTCTGGTGTTCTTCACCATCTACTGCGCTTCCGGCATTGTGGCCGGTGCCCGTCTGTTTGAAAGCACCTTCGGCATGCCGTACGAAACCGCACTGTGGGCAGGCGCAGCAGCGACTATCGCTTACACCTTCGTCGGCGGTTTCCTGGCTGTAAGCTGGACGGATACCGTTCAGGCCACCCTGATGATCTTCGCGTTGATCCTGACGCCAATCATCGTGCTGTTGGCGACCGGCGGCGTGGACACCACCTTTTTGGCAATCGAAGCCCAAGACCCAAGCAACTTCGACATGCTTAAAGGCACGACCTTCATCGGCATCATCTCGCTGATGGGCTGGGGGTTGGGTTACTTCGGCCAGCCGCACATTCTGGCGCGCTTCATGGCCGCAGACTCCGTGAAGTCGATCGCCAAAGCGCGTCGTATCTCCATGGCGTGGATGATCCTGTGCCTGGCCGGTACGGTTGCCGTGGGCTTCTTCGGTATCGCTTACTTTTCGGCGCACCCGGAAGTGGCCGGTCCCGTGACTGAAAACCCTGAGCGTGTGTTCATTGAACTGGCCAAGTTGCTGTTCAATCCGTGGATTGCCGGTGTGTTGCTGTCGGCTATTCTGGCTGCCGTGATGAGCACCTTGAGCTGCCAGTTGCTGGTGTGTTCCAGCGCCCTGACCGAAGACTTCTACAAAGCCTTCCTGCGCAAAAATGCGTCGCAGAAAGAACTGGTATGGGTCGGTCGCGCCATGGTCCTGGTGGTGGCATTGATCGCCATCGCGCTGGCTGCCAACCCTGATAACCGCGTTCTTGGCTTGGTGAGCTACGCATGGGCAGGCTTCGGCGCCGCGTTCGGCCCTGTGGTTCTGATCTCCGTGCTGTGGAAAGGCATGACCCGTAACGGTGCGCTGGCCGGTATCGTGGTGGGCGCCATTACGGTCATCGTGTGGAAGCACTTCGAGCTGCTGGGTCTGTACGAAATCATCCCGGGTTTCATCTTCGCCAGCATCGCTATTCTGGCGGTCAGCGTCATGGGCAAAGGCCCTAGCACGAAGATGGTCGAGCGCTTCGACGCTGCCGAGAAAGACTTCAAGCTAAACCGTTAAGTGCATTGAGCTTCGGCTCGCGGCACTGTTCCTGAAAACGGCCCGTCTCTTTTGGAGGCGGGCCGTTTTTTTATGCGAGTGATTCTTTGGCAGGAAATTGAAGAAGGCATTCTGTAAGAGGATTCCTGGTGGTGACGAGGAAACGTCTGAGCCTGTTTTAACGCTTCATTCCACGTCTAGCCTTGTCTCAACGCTCGCTTATGAGCGTCAACTCAAGGAGTGTGTTGATGGGCCGGAAAGTCATTCGCGGTGATATCTCGCTGCATAAAATACCGTTTCAGTTCCAGAGCCAGTATGTATGGACGATTCAGCTGTTTATCGTTTTACCCAACGGTATTCGCAAGCAACTCGGCATGATCAGTGAACCCACATCAATCAGAGAGCCCTGGAATTTTGCATTCAATTTCGATGATGAACATACCCCTGACGGTGTAGGGCACTATGGGATTCGGGTTGAGGTACTGGACGGAACCGTCGTGGTTGCGGATGCCGATCAAAGCTTTTCAATTGCCTGGCATAACGATGCGCCAAGCTTTCAGCAACTGGTGCTTGAACCCCAAGCCATTTGACCGGTAACACCGTCGGGCGCGGGGGGTGGCATAACGCCTGACGACATGGGCTGCACAGGGTAAACTTCGCCCCCTGCGCAGGAGCAACCATGAACTATCGTCACGCCTTCCACGCCGGCAACCATGCCGACGTCCTTAAACATATTGTTTTGACCCGTCTCATCGCCTTGATGTCGCGTAAAGAGCAGCCCTTTGCCTATCTGGACACCCATGCGGGCATTGGCTTGTACGATCTTCAAGGGGATCAGGCCAATCGCACCGGTGAGTATCTGGAGGGCATTGCACGTTTGTGGGGGCAAAAAGACTTGCCCGCCGTGACGGCGGACTACATGCAAGTGCTGCACGCGATGAACCCGGACGGTGAGTTGCGTTACTACCCTGGTTCACCTGAGTTGGCACGACGTTTGACCCGGTCCCAGGACCGCGTGTTGTTGAACGAGAAACACCCGGAAGATGGCGTGTTGCTCAAAGACAACATGAAGGGTGATCGTCGGGTCGCCGTGCATCTGGGGGAAGGATGGCACGTCCCGCGTGCGCTGCTGCCAGTGGCCGAAAAACGCGGGTTGATGCTGATTGACCCGCCGTTTGAAAAGCTTGATGAAATGAAACGCTGCGCCGAGTCGTTGAAAGATGCGATCAGCCGGATGCGTCAGACGGTTGTGGCCATCTGGTACCCGATCAAGGACAAACGCCAGCTGCGTCGTTTTTATCAGGATCTGGCAGGTTCAGGCGCGCCGAAACTTTTGCAGGTGGAGTTGTTTGTACATCCCCTCGACACGCCAAACAGCCTGAATGGTTCGGGTTTGGCGATTGCCAACCCGCCTTGGGGCCTGGAAGAGGAACTGCGTGAACTGTTGCCATGGTTGGCCAAAAAGCTGGGGCAAACCCAGGGTGGCTGGCAGATGGAATGGTTGATCGCAGAATAAGTCATCGCCCGCCCGCACTGACGGGGAGGGCGGTGCGTTGTGGCTGGAGCAGCCAGCGGCGGTGGAGCGAATCGCCGCTTCACGCAGCTCGGCAACGGCTACAGATCATGCGTTTCTGTAGCCGCTGACGAGCTGAGCCATGCGGCGTCGGGAGCGGGGCTTCAAATTGGGCAAGTCACGCCTGTGCCGCCAATCCCGCAATAGCCATCAGGGTTTTTGGCCAAGTATTGCTGGTGATAAGCCTCGGCAAAGTACACCGTCGGAGCCTCATCAATTTCAGTGGTGATGGTGCCTTTACCTGCTTTGTCCAGTTCGGCCTGATAGGCCTTTTTGCTGGCCTCGGCGGCTGCGAGTTGTTCAGGCGTGGTGCAATAGATCACCGAACGGTATTGGGTGCCGATGTCGTTGCCCTGGCGCATGCCCTGAGTCGGGTCGTGCAGTTCCCAGAACATTTTCAGCAGTGCGTCGTACTTGACCTTGTCCTGGTCGTAGACCACCAGCACGACTTCTGTGTGGCCAGTCAGGCCCGAGCACACTTCTTCGTATGTCGGGTTAGGGGTGGAGCCGCCCGCATAGCCCACGACGGTGCTGACCACGCCATCTTTCTGCCAGAACTTGCGTTCCGCGCCCCAGAAACAACCCAGGCCGAAAATGGCAAAGCCGACATTGCCAATAAAAAAAGGGCCCAGCAGCGGGGTGTCTTTGAACACGAAATGCTTTTCGGGCAGCACCATAGGCGTTTCACGGCCCGGCAGGGCTTGTTCAGGGGTAGGTAGCACGTTTTTATTCACCAGGATTTCCGAGCGCAAGACCATGTTTCAAGCCCTCTCAGTCAGTTTGTAAAAATGTAGACCGCCAGTGTGCCCGAGTGTTGCGGCGCTGTCAGTCCAGAGGGCCACGCGGGTAGCGTTTGAGTTTTTCCACGAGTTCGCTGCCAGGAATCGGCCGGTCAAACAGGTAGCCCTGGCCCACATCGCAGCGATGGCGGCGCAAGAAGGCCAGTTGCTCGGCGGTTTCAATGCCCTCGGCCACGACTTTGAGCTTGAGGTTGTGCGCCATGGCGATCACGGCGGAGGTGATTTCCATGTCGTCCTGGTTGTCGGGGATCTCATTAATGAAACTGCGATCGATTTTGATGATGTCGATCGGGAATTTCTTCAGGTAGCTGAGCGATGAGTAGCCCGTACCGAAATCGTCCATGGCCAGGGTCAGGCCCAGTTTTTTCAGTTGGTCGAGCTGCAGGTGAGTGTCTTCGGTGGCTTCGAGCAGCAGGCCTTCGGTCAGTTCCAGCTCCAGCAAATTGGCGGGCAGTTGTTCTTCCTTGAGGATGCTGGCAATCGAGGCAACCAGGTCGGGGTCGGAAAACTGCTTGGGCGACAGGTTAATGGCGACTTGCAGGTTGCCCAGGCCTTCGGCGCTCAACTGCTTGCTCATGCGGCAGGCCTGACGTGCAATCCATTTGCCGATAGGGATGATCAGGCCGGTTTCTTCGGCCACGCTGATGAACTGGTCCGGGCGGATCATGCCGCGCTCCGGGTGGTTCCAGCGAAGCAACGCTTCCATCCCCAGTAACCGGCCCGTGCGCAGGCACAGTTTGGGCTGGTAAAAGACGTCAAGCTCGTTTTGGGTCAGGGCGCGGCGCAGGTTGTTTTCGACGAACAGCTTGTAGCTGGCTTCGGCGTTCAGCGCTTCGGTAAACACCTGAACCTGATGTTTGCCATTGGCTTTGGCTTTGTGCAGGGCAAGGCCTGCGTTACGCATCAAGGTTTGCGGGTCGCGGCCGTGCAGCGGTGCGCTGGCCACGCCTACCGAGCCGGTCACGCTGATTAACTGGTTGTCGACGAACATGGGTTTGTCGAGTGTCATCAACAACTGGCTGGCAATCTGCTGGCCGGTTTCAAGGTCGGTGTCGTCGAGCAGCACCGCGAACTCATTACTGGCAAACCGCGCCAGGCTTCCGCTGGGGCTCAGGCTGTTACGCAGGCGGCGTGCGAGGCTGATTAGCAATTTATCGCCGGTCTGGTGACCGAGGCTGTCATTGATGCGTTTGAAATTGTCGATGTCCACCAACAGCAGGCAAAGGGGGGCATCGTGGTTGCGATTGAAGCGTTCATCCAGATTGCGAATGAAAGCGGGGCGATTGCCCAAATTCGTCAGGTTGTCGGTGTAAGCCAGTCGCTCGATGCGCTGTTGAGCGAGCTTGGACTCCGTAATGTCTTCGTAAATGCCGATGTAATGCGTCAACTCGCGGTTGTCGCTATAAACCTTGGAAATCGACAGTTGTCCCCAGTAGGGCTCCAGGTTTTTACGGCGGCTCTTGAATTCGCCTTGCCAGCTGTTGCTTTTGCTCAGGCTTGACCGCGCGTCGAACAACAGTTCGCTGAGGTTTTCCAGGGCGGGCAATTCGGAGAGTTTGTGCCCTTGAACTTCTTCAGTGCTGTACTGGGTGATGGCCGTAAAACTGGGGTTCACGTACTCCACTACGCCATCACAATTGACCAGTAAAAAAGCGTTGGCGCTTTGCTCCACGGCGCGCTGAAACAGATGCAGCGCATTGGTGGCTGCTCGCCGGTTATGGTTGTTGATCACTTGCGCAAACTGGTCGGCCAGCTCACCGGCAAAGGCAATTTCATCGGATTGCCACAGGCGGGTGTTGCCGATTTGTTCAAGGCACAGCACGCCAACCACCTGACCATCAATCCGGATGCTGGCGTCAAGCATGGCGCTAGCTTCGCCCCTGCTGAGGCTGGCAACCAATTCTCGCGTGCGCGGGTCGCGGTTAGCGTTTTGCGCATCAATCGAACGGCTGGTGTGCAGCGCCTCAAGGTAATCCGGGAAGTCGCTGGCGTCGAAAATCTCGTGAGCGACGTAGGCATTGCTGTTGCGCTCGTAAGCGGAGATAGGCAGCAGACGGTTGCCTTCGAGGTTCCACAGGCTGGCGCCGTCGATCTGATAGATGTCGCAGGCGCTGCGGGTGATCAGCTCTGCGGCTTCTTGCAGGGAATTGTTCTGGCTATAACGATGGCGGGCCAGGCGCAGGATCAAATCTTGCTGAGCGCGCACACGCTCCAGATGTTGAAGCTGTTCTTGCTGGGCGCGCTGGTTGAGCTCAAGGGCAATCTGCAAGCGGGAATTCTGGGTTTCGAGATCATCCAGCGGCACCGGCGCTGCGCTATTGATGGCCGACTCAACCACCAGCAGGTAACCCCGCAGCAAGTGGCGATTATGTTGTTTATAGGCCTCGCCCAGTTCCATCAGGCTCAGCGCGCCCAGAGAGGTGTGCAAGGTGTAATGCACCACGTAATACGGGTTGACCCCAAGCTGGAGCTGGATTGCATCGTGCAGCCGATAACGCGCTTGCGGTGCCATCAGGCTCGCATATGGCGACCCCAGCAGCGAACAAAGCTCGACGGCTGGCAAGCCGAATTGGCGCTCGCAATTAGGGTCCAGGTAAAGCAGTGCCCAACTGGCGTCATTAAGCCGCTCGAAACGCAGCATCCCGAGCCTGGAAGGCACAGGTAACTGGGTGACGACCTCGGCTGCCGCTCGCGGGACAGCATCGGGTTGGCTTTTCATTGGGAAACTCGCTTCACAAATGCTGTTTATGCACGGGCTGGCGCCTGTTACTGCGGTTCGGGCAAGGTTGCATCATGCTCACTGTGCTGACAAGTGAGTATGCAGGCTAAGTGCTATATAGGGTTATCGGCAGGCAGGCACATTTCTGCATGCCGACTGTCGTACGTTTCAGGCGTAGACGTGTCAGCGCAGGGCGATGGTCACGGACTCGATCTTTCTGCCTTTCTTATCGTGAAAGTCCACGTTTAACTGATCCGCTTGCAGTGTCAGGCAAGCAAAATTGTCTTCGCTGATCATGCGGCTAATCATCGAGGCTTTGTAGGTGCCCGCTGTGTTGGTGGCCAAAGGCTCGTCGAGAATGAGGTTGTCTGCCTTGGCGTAGGGCAGCATTTTCGAATTGCACAATGGCGATGACACGATGCTGTGCACGACGAAGTCAGGGTCTTGGCTATGCCGCAACTGGCTGGTCAACGAGCCATGAATATCCCCGGATACAAACATGACGTTCTTGATCTTGTTCGAACGAATGGTCTCAAGGATGCGTGTGCGCTGCGTCGAATAGGCCTTCCAGCCATCTTCGCCATGGTTCTTCAGGTCCGGGAACGCCAGCACACTGCTGACAATAAATTTCACTTTGGCCGGGCTCTGGATTAGCCATTTCAGCAGGGCGTTTTCTTGTTCAACACCCAGCATGCGTTTGTCGCTGCCCGACAAAATGCGTTGCGTGCGGCAGTCCGTGACAAACCAGTCGCTATCACCGTCGGCAAACGAGTACCAGTAGCGCGAGACCTTGCGGTTGATTTTTCCGTCGGGGAGCCGTTCAAGCGCCGGGCCATGGCTGCATTGATAGATTTCATAAGCGCGTAGAGCGTTTTGATAGAGCGCTTTGTCAGCGCTGCTTTGATTGGCGGGCCAGTTATCTTCGATTTCGTGGTCGTCGAGAATCATATAAGTCGGTGTGCCCGACATTAAGTTGCGAATGTGCGGCTGCGAAAATGCGCTGCGGTATTTATGGGCGATGGCCGGGTAATCCCGGTCGGGCGCCACGATGTTCAAATCGTCGACGTAGACCTGATCGCCAACCATCAGCAACCCGTCCAGGGGCTGGCGGGCAGCCAGGGACTGAATGGCGCTGAAAATGGCATCCCCGAGTTCTGGCGCAGAGGGCACACCCAAGGTGAGCCTCAGGTAGCGACAAGACCCCACGACATAGCGGCGTACCCGGTTGCGTTCAGTGCTCGCGGTCTTGAAGGTGTAAACGGTTTCTGGCCATTCCAGCGCGATCTTGGCGACGGTTTCGGGAGTGTGGTCGGGGTGCGTGGTGTTGAACCAGCCCGCTTGGTATTCGTAAGGGCTGTCGGCATCAAGGTTGTCCAGCACCAGGGTGTCGGACATGTCGTATTCGCCATTGAGCTTTGAGTAAACACCCGCAGACCACAGCTGCTCGCCGCGTTTGCGGTGCCGAATCCCTGCAAAAACCGGGTAATCCGTGCTGGTGGCGCCGCGCAGGAAAATACGTGCATGGTGGGGCGTGGTGTAGCCCAGAATCGGGCCGACGGTAGGTCGATTCACATCGAAATCCTTTCTGATGTTTAAAAAAATCCTTTTTTAAACATAGAAGTGGGCCCCATGGATGACCTGTCCGTGAGTTCGACATGGGCCGTAGGGCGAAGCGATTAGCGCCTGTGTGATCCGGCCGATGTGAATACCGCGAAACACAGCCTCCAGCCCGGTGACTGGCGCAACCGGGCTGCTGCCGAGGGATTACACAATGGAGTCGATGTCCAGGTAATACGGTTTCCCGGCTGAGGCGACCTCCATGTCATACGCAGTGGGCTGAGGGATCATCGCGATTTGCACCTGCACCTGGTTCTCGCGCTGGGCCATCCAGCGATCCAGCGTGGCTTGCAACTGCTCAGACTGCGCAGCGGTGCCGTAGACATCCTTGAGGGTCAGGTAACGGTTGTTCTGGGTCTTCAGGCGTTGCAGGGCCGTGCCGAGCTTGCCGTACTCGCCTGAGTAGTCATTGACGGTCTGGATGTAGTCGGGTTCGTTATTGGCATAACCCTTGGTGTCGGTGGCTTCTCTGCCCTTTTTCCAGACCTGTTCGCGCATGGTTTGCAGTGCTTTACCTACCAGCCTGTATTCACGGTTGGTCACCACCGTCTGACTGTCTTGCTGGGTTTGCTGCCAGCGCCGCAAAGTGGCCCATGAGAACGGGATATAAGCGCCCGACAAACTGTGATCACCGAAGCTCATGAATTGTTTGATCACCCCACCGCGCAAAGGAAGGTCTCCGTCCTTGGCCAGGGCGCGGGTGCAGGCGGCCTCTTCGATGGAGGCGCAACCGGGGTTCCAGAGAATTGAGGATTTTTCCTCGGTGCCGAAACGCACGGGCATGAAGTGGTGCAACGTGCCGTGATGCTCATACGGTTTGCCGCCGACCCGCACCAGGCCTCCGACAAAAATAAGAATGGCCATCACCGGGTTGATCACAAACAGCGAAGCCAGCCCCGGAAGCCAGATGGTACGCCGGGCATTCATCCAGGGCGCGGGCACGCTGGGCACCATGTCGTCGTTGTTGACCATACGATGGTGAACCAGCGGCTTGGCGGCCTCGACGAAAGCGGCATCACCTGCACGCGGTGCGCCGTAGGTGTAGAGAAGGATGTCGTACTGTTGCTCTTTATCGTTGCGCAAGGCCTCAGCGAGGATCAGTGCAATTGCCCCGCCCAAACTATGACCGGTAATAACGATTTTTTGACCTGTATAGAATTGGGAAAGATATTTTTTTATGAAGTCTTTCAGGGCTTTGTAGGCATCGTAAAAGCCATGGTGAACATGACCAGCGCCCTCTTCAAAAGGCACTTGTTCAGCATCGGCATCACGCCACCAGTCTGACTTTTCAAGCGTGCCACGTATGCCGATCAGGATGATTTCATCGTGGTGCGTGATATAGGCCTGGGTGCTTTTACCGCTCAACAAGTACTCATCGTGATCGGTAAAAAAATGAAGATTGGCCGGGTGCTCTTGCTCTTCTTCTTTCTCCGGCAAATTACTTTCATAAAGCGTAGGGTCGAAGGGCAGGATTTCGAAGCGTTTGGAGTAGGGCACCTCTTCATAAAGGGGGTAATAGCGGGTGACCGAAGACTGGTCTTTGTCGACCCTCCAGCTTTGGCGGAAGTTTGCCAGGGCATCCCCGAAAAAGTTGCCGACACTGGGGTCAAATTTGAATTCCACAGTCTGGGTAGGCCTGAGGGGAGGCTCTTGGCCGAAATCCGAATAACTCAACCCGGCCATGATGGAGAGCTGATACAAATTCAAGGCGCTGAAGTCATTACTGGTTGAAAGCAGAGGGCGGAATGCACGCAAAGGGCGAACTTCCAGCACGGTATGGCGATTAGGCATTAACCCGACGCCGTACAGGTCGGACGCGTCCTGCCCCGGCGATAACTTGGCCACTGCGTCAATCAGTGCTTTTTTGGGCGGGTAGTGACGGTCGACTACCGGCGGTAAATGCGCGCCGTTTTTAACCAGGTCGCGTACTTCCACCTGAATGAAATTGCCGTCGTTCTTATTGGCAGGGTTGTGTTCGGTGCGGAAGCCGTCTTCGTGGAAGAACTGGGTTTTTTCTGCTCGTACTTGGAGTTCGGTAATAGGGAGGGGGTAATGAGGTCGTACCATCAAAAAACAATAGGTGTCATCTGAACCTACGTACTGATTATTAAATTTCAAGATGGCTGGGCCGCGATAGCAATCATGGATCTTGGCGGATCCTTGCTCATCTAATACCCCCAGATAAAGCTGCTCTGCACTGTCTTGAAGGCTATACCCAAGACCCGCGTAAGGTTGGCCATTACCGTTTTCGTCCACTAACTGAAAGCTTATCCATTGCTCTTTTAATGGGCAGGAAAGTTTTCTTGAATTAAAAATACTTTTTTCTTGGTTCGCTATGGATTTGTATGAACTCATTGCACAACCTCCTTACTCAGTGCACTTGGAGTAAACAGTGCAATCGCGACCGTCTGGCATTTTGAAAGTTTTGAAATCTTTAGTGTTTCCTCGGCAAAAGCCATAGCGGTCATCCAGGCCTTTGCCCATGCAACGCTTCCAACCCGCCGGAAACTTAATCCAGTTATCTCCAATTGCTGGTTCTTCTTCCTTCGCCACAGACAACACCAGCTTGACCGTCGAGTCCGCCAACTGATCACGATGCAACAAGCTGCCACCGATCATGCGTTTTTCCATGTCGCCGTTTGCATTCAAGGCTCTGCACTTAGGGATTTTCACGATGTAGCGATACGGGCCCATAGTTCTGAACAACCACTGGCATTGCCCTTCAAACACTTGAGAAATGGAAGTTTGTTGCGAGGTGTCATCTGAAATTGAGAAGTAGGCAAATTCATGTGAAGTATGCTCTCTGCCTGGGCCCCAGCGACCCTCAATTGTCAGCCTCAGACTGTGCAGCACCGCCGAGCAACCGAGTTTGTTCTCGGTCAATGGCACTTTAAATTCAACTTGATGGGCCGTTTTAGGTTGTTCCGGCTTGAAGTGCAGACGACCGACGCGGAACGGTTTTCCGGATCGCCCAGTGCAGGTCTCACCGGGCGCGGGTTTATAGTTGGCGGTGCCCGTCACCGTGAAGTTTTCAGGCACGTCAGCCTGAAAGGTGAAGGTTTTGGGTGGGGTAACGGAGCAGCCCGACATCACCAAAGCAAAAGCGCCCAGGCACAAAGCCTGCCCCCAGTTGATGGTGGGTATAAGCGACTTATACTTTTCCGTGTTTACATATGTTTTCATTTTTTAATGTCCTTATTCAGTGCAGTTCGGATAAACGGTGCACTCTCGACCGCCCGGCATTTTGAAAGACTCAAGGAATTTATACGGCTTGGTGCAAGGCTCCTCATTTTGAGTGCCCCAAACACCTGTACAGGCTTTCCATCCTTTTGGAGTTTCAATCCACCAGCCTTTGTAGTAAGGCTTTTCACTGTTGGCCACACTCAGCACCAATCTGACTGTCGAATCCGCCATCTGATCGCGATGCAAGCTGCCACCGATCATGCGTTTCTCCATGTCGCCGTTTGCACCAAGGGCCCTGCATTGCAGTATTTTTTTGATAAATCGCTTAGGGCCGGCTGTTCGAAAAAACCACTGACATTGCCTCTTAAAGACTCGGACCGGTGGTGTCGAATTGGCGGGCAAATTTGCTGAGGGCTCATCACTGATAGAAAAACCGGTAGACGCCAAACTCATGTCCAGTTCACGCTTGCCCCACTGTCCTTCAATCTTCAGCTTCAGCCCTCGCAGTACCATCGAGCAGCCATGGTCGTTGTCGGTCAGTGGCACTTTGAACTCAACCTGATGGGCTGTTTTGGGTTGTTCCGGCTTGAAGAACAGGCTGCCTGTAGTGAACGCTTCGCCGGAGGGGGCGATGCAGGTCTCACCGGGGGCAGGTTTGTAGTTGGCAGTGCCGGTCACCGTGAAGTTTTCAGGCACGTCAGCCTGAAAAGTGAAGGTTTTGGGTGGCGTCAGCGAGCAGCCAGTAAGGAAGCACAGACTTGCACTCAAAAGCCATTCGCGCAGGTTGAGCTTCATACGGGGGTTGCTCCCGCCCAGAACTGCACTTCGCTCAACAGTCGCTCAAAGTGAGTCTGTGGCGTCTCGTGCTCGCGGGGTGACCAGTTTTTTATCACTGGTCGCTCCAGGGTTTCTAAACGATGCAGCACTAAAAAGTGCAGTTGTTCGGGCGTGTTCCAGTTCCAGTGCCGCGCTTGGGTCAGTTGCTCAGCCAGCCACTCGTCCGGGTCTCGTTGCTGGCTGAGTGCGAGCATGCCATCGCTGCGTTCGGCCCACAGGTAGCGGTAGATATTGGTGTGCAGGATGTCGATGGCCAGCAACGGCGGGGCCGGGACGTTGAGCCAGGCCGGTTGGTCGGGCACGGGGTGTTCACCGGGCACGGGGTTGTGGGTGACGTCCCAGCGCGATTCGGCCCAGTAACACACGCTGGTGACAGGCCCCAGGTAGCCGGGCAGCGCCTCCTCGGTCATGAACGCCAAGGCCCGGGCGAGCACCCGGTTGTCATGGAACCGATACAGCGCCTGATTCGGGCGGGTGCCGGTGATGATGCGTTCGCGCCAGTGCCGGGTCAGGGCGGGCAGTTGCTGTTGGGGCAAGCTTGCCAGCCAGCCCCAGTGGCGCTGCGGCTCGGCCAGTAGCGTGTCCAGAACTGCGTATTCCCGGGGCTCGATGATGAAGATATAGGGCCCGGCATCGGCCAGTTCGCTGACCGGGGTCTGGTGATAGACCCCGCAGTAGCGTTCGTAATCGCAGCTTCGCAACAACTGTTGACGGGGCTCGCGCTCGTCTTCGGAGTCCAGCACCAGGGCAATTGCCTGGCCGAGCTGGCGTTGTTCGCTCATCCATTGGACGACGGTGGTGAGGCTCATGAGGTGGCTCCTTGTGGCAGGCAGACGCCGTCTTTGCACGCCTCGCAGAGGGGGCAGAAGTCAGCTCCCTTGGCTTTACTGGCCTTCATCAGGGCCGCCAGTGTGGGCGCAATCAGAGGTTTGGCAGCGATGGCTTGTGCCTGGGCTGCCTGTAATGGTGCGACGCCGGGCACTGGCGCACCGCCGACCACAATCGGCACGCTGCTGAAAATGCCCCCGCCATTGATCACGATGTGTTGGCCGCCCGCGCTCAGGGTCAAGCTGGCGCCGGCGTTGATTACCACGTGGGTGGCGGTGACGTGGGTGTGGGTTCCTCCTTGCATCACCAACGTTCCGTCGACTTGGGTACTGCTGTTGCCGGTGACCGAGAGTTGTTCGTTGCCTTCGATGACGGTGTCGCGCAGCCCTTGGGTGGTGTGCTGTTCGTTGCCTTTAATGAGGCTGGTGCTGTTGCCGCCAACCTGCTCGAAACGGTTGTTTTCGATCAGGCTGCGGCTGTCGCGGGTGATTTGCTCGGCACGGTCGCGGCCGATTTTTGTGTCACTGTCGTTCAGCACGATGTGTTCGATATCGCGCTGTGCGCGCAGAAAGATTTTCTCCTGCCCGGCACGGTCTTCAATTGACAGTTCGCTGTAACCGCCGGTGTGCGGCGAGCTGTGGCTGCGCATCACCGTTTTGGTTTTATTGGCCGGCAGCGGGTAGGGCACAGGCGTTGATGTGTTAGGCACGCAGCCGGTGATCAGCGGCTTGTCGGGGTCACCTTCGACATAGGTGACCACCACTTCCATGCCGACGCGGGGGATGGTACTGGCACCGAAATGCTCGCCCGCCCAGCTTGATGACACGCGCACCCAGCAACTGCTTTTGTCGCTGTCCAGTTCGGCCCGGTCCCAGGGCAGCTCGATCCGTACGCGTCCCAGCTCGTCGCAAAAAATCTCTTGGCCCTCCGGGCCGGTCACGCGGGCTGTCTGGGTCACGAGCGGAGGGCGCGGGGGTGTCAGGGGGGGCGATAGAAAACGTCCCACGGGATGGCGCTGAACTGGTTGCGGTACCCCTGAGTGAAGCCGTCTGCGGGCTGCACATCGCTGCTGACAGACTCTTCCAGTGCCTGCGGCTGTTTGCCTTCGTGATGGACGCTGAGCAGCAGCCACAAGTCGTTACAGGCTTTGCGCGGGTGTTCGGTCAGGGTGAAGAAGTGGCCGCTGCGCAAGATTGGCTGATCGCTGTGGCCTTCAGCCAGGCGATAGTCGCTGCGATGGCGCTCCAGGGCTTGCTGGCCCAGTTGCCTGCCGCGCTTCTCGGTGTCGATCAGCGCCGGGTAGTGATAGTCCTCGAGCGCGGGGGCAAAGTCCGCCGTGAACGCGCTTTGCAGCAGCAGGCTGGGGCGCTTGAGGTCGTAGTCGCGACGCGTAACGGTGCTGGTCCGGGTGCTCAGGCGCTGGGAGAACTGCTGAATCACAGGGTGGTCGGCCACGGTGCCAGTGCCTGGTTGGTAAGGCGTTTCTCCCAAAAGAGGAAAGTAGGTCTGGGTGTCTGTGAATACCAGCAAGTGGCTGTCTTTACTGTGCTGGTGATGCCAGGCGATGCCCTCTTCGGCGCACAGGCGCTGCAGGAACTCAAAATCAGTCTCGGCGTATTGCGTGCAGTATTCACGCACTGGGCTGTGGAGGACGTTGAAGGCATACGCATCTGCCTGGATACCATGGCCCTCAAGCACCTTGGCCAGCACTTGCGGCACACTCAGGTGCTGGAAAATGCGCGGGTTCTGGCTGAACTGCAAATAGTGCAGGGCGGGTACAAGGCTGACGATATAACGCGTCAGGCGCTTGCCGGATTCCCCGACGTATACATCTTCGATATGGCCGTGGAGCCCTTCGCCTTTAAAGCCGAACTGTAGAAAAGCGGGCTGGCACAATAACGATTCAAGATCGATATTCGAATGTTCGCTGACTAGCTCGATGCGAATGGCGTACAGCTCGCTGATCGCTTCTTTGCCGTTAAATGCCAAGACTTTGAAGTCGTTGCGCACGTTCGGGATGAGCAAGGAAAAGTGAGCTGCATTGGCCTGCGCGAACATGTTTTTTACCCATGAAAAGAGTGAATTCAGCCCCGCAGGCCTGAATGGGAGCTAAGTGGGTAATCAACTTTCATGCCACTGTTTTTTAAAGCCTTGTTTACACGGGAATTATTTTTTTTGGATTTTTAGAGGGGGTATTTGCCCGTAAAAAGTTGGGGAAAGTTCGAAAAAGTGCGCAAGAAGTTGCGCAGTACTGTGCAACTTCTTGCGCACTTGCTTGTGCGTATTAAACAGTAAGGGTTTCAGCGATGTATCCACACACTTGTCCACAACGAGGTGTGCAAGAAGTTGCGCATAATGGCTTTGAGCTATTATGTTTTTGAGGGTGTTCTTAGAGCAAAAAAAGCCCCGCCAATTGGGCGGGGTTGAGGTACGAGCGTGGCGCTCGGAAAACAGTGCGCGGCCCCGGCCTTCGGTGAAGAAGACCGGGGTCTGGCTTACAGCAAGATGGTGCGGATATCGGCCAGCAACTGGCTCAGGCGCTGGGTGAAACGTGCAGCTGCAGCGCCGTTGATCACGCGGTGATCGTAGGACAGCGACAGGGGCAGCATCAGCTTGGGCTGGAAGGCTTTGCCGTCCCAGACAGGCTGAATGGTTGCCTTGGAGACACCCAGGATCGCCACTTCCGGCGCGTTGACGATCGGCGTGAAGCCTGTGCCGCCAATGTGGCCGAGGCTGGAAATGGTGAAGCAGGCGCCTTGCATGTCGTCAGCGGTAAGTTTCTTGTCGCGGGCTTTGGCAGCCAGCGCAGCGGCTTCGGCAGCCAATTGCAGCAGGCTCTTCTGATCAACGTTCTTGATCACAGGAACCAGCAAGCCGTCCGGTGTGTCCACGGCGAAACCGATGTGCACGTATTTCTTGCGGATGATGGCTTTGCCGCTTGGCGCCAGCGAGCTGTTGAAGTCGGGCATTTCCTTGAGCAGGTGGGCGCACGACTTGAGCAGCAGGGGCAGTACGGTCAGTTTCACGCCAGCCTTTTCAGCAACGGCTTTTTGCGCGACGCGGAAAGCTTCCAGCTCAGTGATGTCAGCCTGATCGAACTGCGTCACGTGCGGGATGTTCAGCCAGCTGCGGTGCAGGCTCGACGCGCCGATTTGCATCAGGCGGGTCATGGCCACTTCTTCGACTTCACCGAAACGGCTGAAATCGACAGCCGGAATCGGCGGAATGCCAGCACCACCGGTTGCACCGGCGGCCGGAGCGTCCTTGGCCTTCTGCATCATGGCCTTGACGTAGGCCTGCACGTCTTCTTTCAACACGCGACCGTGCGGGCCGCTCGGGCTCACTGCGTTCAGCTCGACGCCGAACTCGCGGGCCAGTTGACGGACAGCAGGGCCTGCGTGAACTTTCGCGCCTTTTGGCGCAGGCGCGGCGGCCGGGGCAGGGGCTGCCTCGGCTTTGGCGGCTGGCGCAGGGGCTGCAGCGGCAGGCGCTTCAGCTTTGGCCGGAGCCGGGGCTGCTGGCGCAGGTGCGGCAGGTGCCGCAGCGCCTTGAACCTTGAGCTTGAGGATGAAATCGCCAGTGCCGACTTCGTCATCGAGCTTGACCGAAATGCTTTCCACCACACCGGCAGCTGGCGATGGAATTTCCATGCTGGCCTTGTCGGATTCGAGGGTGATCAGCGATTGATCGGCCTCAACGGTGTCGCCTGCCTTGACCAGAATCTCGATGATTTTGGCTTTGCCCGACGAGCCGATGTCCGGGACGTGAATGTCCTGCACGGTGGCTTCTGCCGGGGCCGCAGCTGCGGGTGCCTGGGCGGCTGGCGCTTCTGCGGCAGGGGCTTTGGCGGGTTCTTCAGCAGCGGCCGGAGCAGCGGCTTCAGGCGCCGCGCTGGCGCCCTCGACTTCCAGCTCCAGCAGTTCGTCGCCTTCTTTGAGGCGGTCGCCCAGGTTTACTTTCAGGCTCTTGACGATACCGGCCTTGGGCGCAGGGATTTCCATGCTCGCCTTGTCCGATTCCAGCGTCAGGATGCTCTGGTCGGCTTCAATGCGGTCGCCGACCTTTACAAACAGTTCGATGACTTCACCTTCACCGCTGCCGATGTCAGGTACTCGAATGAGTTCGCTCACAAATATTCTCCTCAGCAGTCCAGTGGGTTGCGTTTTTCCGGGTTGATGCCGAACTTGACGATGGCTTCTGCTACCACCTTCGGTTCGATATCGCCACGGTCAGCCAGTGCTTCAAGGGCTGCCAACACCACGAAGTGACGGTCTACTTCAAAGAAGTGACGCAGTTTTTTGCGGCTGTCGCTGCGGCCGAAACCGTCAGTGCCCAGCACTTTGAATTCCTTGACCGGTACCCACTGGCGAATCTGTTCGGCGAACAGCTTCATGTAGTCAGTCGAAGCGATGACCGGACCTTTACGGCCGCTCAGGCACTCTTCAACGTAGCTGACCTGTGGCTTCTGACCAGGGTGCAAACGGTTGGCACGTTCAACGGCCAGGCCGTCGCGACGCAGTTCGTTGAAGCTGGTAACGCTCCACACGTCCGCACCGATGTTGAACTCGTCACGCAGGATCTTCGCAGCTTCACGCACTTCACGCAGGATGGTGCCGGAGCCCATCAGTTGAACGTGGTGAGCGGCTTCCCGGGTGTCTTCTTCCAGCAGGTACATACCTTTGACGATACCTTCCTCGACACCGGCCGGCATGGCTGGCTGCTGGTAGGACTCGTTCATCACGGTGATGTAGTAGAAGACGTCCTGTTGCTCTTCGGTCATCTTCTTCATGCCGTCCTGAATGATCACCGCCAGCTCATAGCCGTAGGTCGGATCGTAGGTGCGGCAGTTCGGGATGGTGGCAGCCAGGATGTGGCTGTGACCGTCTTCGTGTTGCAGGCCTTCACCGTTGAGCGTGGTGCGCCCGGCGGTGCCGCCGATCAGGAAGCCACGGGTGCGGCTGTCGCCAGCGGCCCAGGCCAGGTCGCCAATACGCTGGAAGCCGAACATCGAGTAGAAGATGTAGAACGGCAGCATTGGCTGGTTGTGGTTGGAGTACGAAGTACCGGCGGCGATGAAGGAGCTCATGGCGCCTGCTTCGTTGATGCCTTCTTCGAGGATCTGACCTTTCTTGTCTTCGCGGTAGAACATCACCTGGTCTTTATCGACGGGCTCGTAGAGCTGGCCGGCGGACGAGTAGATGCCCAACTGACGGAACATGCCTTCCATACCGAAGGTACGGGCTTCGTCCGGGATGATCGGCACGATGCGCTGGCCGATGTCCTTGTCCTTGACCAGCTGCGCCAAGATACGCACGAAGGCCATGGTGGTGGAGATTTCGCGGTCGCCGGAGCCGTCAAGGATGGCCTTGAGGGTGTCCAGTGGCGGGGTCGGAATGCTCATGCTCTTGGCGCGACGCTGTGGCACGAAACCGCCCAGTGCCGTGCGACGCTCGCTCAGGTAGCGGGCTTCAGCGCTGCCTTCTTCTGGTTTGAAGAACGGCAGGTTTTCGATTTCTTCGTCTTTGACCGGGATGTCGAAACGGTCGCGGAACAACTTCAGGCTGTCGACGTCGACTTTCTTGGTGTTGTGCGCCGTGTTTTTCGCTTCGCCCGCACCGGTGCCATAACCCTTGATGGTCTTGGCCAGGATGACGGTTGGCTGGTCTTTGTGGTTGACCGCTTCGTGGTACGCCGCGTAGACCTTGTACGGGTCGTGGCCGCCACGGTTGAGCTTCCAGATTTCGTCGTCGGACAGGTCTGCAACCATCGCCTTGAGTTCAGGCGTGTTGAAGAAGTGTTCACGCACGAATGCGCCGTCTTTGGCTTTGTAGTTCTGGTACTCGCCGTCGATGACTTCGTCCATGCGGCGTTGCAGGATGCCGTCGACGTCTTTGGCCAGCAGCGGGTCCCAGAAACGGCCCCAGATGACTTTGGTTACGTTCCACTGAGCACCGCGGAACACGCCTTCGAGTTCCTGAATGATTTTGCCGTTGCCGCGAACCGGGCCGTCGAGGCGCTGCAGGTTGCAGTTGATAACAAAAATCAGGTTGTCGAGGTTTTCACGGCCTGCCAGCGAGATGGCGCCCAGGGATTCCGGCTCGTCACACTCGCCATCGCCCAGGAAACACCAGACTTTCTGCTTGCCGGCCGGGATGTACCCGCGCGCTTCCAGGTACTTCATGAAGCGCGCCTGGTAGATCGCCTGAATCGGACCCAGACCCATGGAAACGGTCGGGAACTGCCAGAAGTCAGGCATCAGCCATGGGTGCGGGTAGGACGAGAGGCCCTGACCGTCGACTTCCTGGCGGAAGTTGTTCATCTGGTCTTCAGTGATGCGGCCTTCCATGAAGGCACGCGCGTAAACGCCCGGGGAGGTATGGCCCTGGAAGTAGATCAGGTCGCCGCCGTGTTCTTCGGTCGGGGCCTGGAAGAAGTAGTTGAAGCCGATGTCATACAGGGTTGCGCTGGAGGCGAAGCTGGAGATGTGACCGCCCAGGTCAGAATCTTTCAAGTTCGTGCGCATTACCATTGCCATGGCGTTCCAGCGAACCAACGAGCGAATGCGGCGTTCCATGAACAGGTCGCCAGGCATGCGTGCTTCGTGGGTAACGGGAATGGTGTTGCGGTATGGCGTTGTGATGGCGTACGGCAGCTGCGAACCGGTGCGAGTAGCGAGCTCACCCATACGGGTCATCAGATAGTGAGCACGGTCTTCGCCTTCTTTGTCGAGAACCGATTCCAGGGCGTCCAGCCATTCCTGGGTTTCGACGGGATCGAGGTCTTGCATGGCTTGCTCCAGGGCGGAAAGGCTTCCAGAATCGGTTGCCTGAGTTTGCGACTGGCCTTGTGGGCAGACGACATAAATTCTTGGATAGCCGGAAGTAGATTCCGGGGTTGTGTAGTTTTACTACAAATCGTTGGCCATTTCAGCCTTTCAAATGGGTGAGTCAGTAGTAAAACTACAGGATAGGCTTCAACGGCCACCTGTTTGGTTGTGCGAAAAATCGATACTGTTGGTGCGAAATTTAGATTTTTGCCTTCTGTGTGAAGGTTCTGTGCCAAGAAAAAAGAATTGTCAGCTATTTATAACCTTTGTTCGACAGTCGGATTAAACCGCTGTTTCTTCCTGTCACCGTACCCGGCAATCCCTTAGCCGATCAAGGATAGACCATGAGCCTTCCGTCGCTTGCCCCCATTCCCCCTCTTTTATTGCCCGTTGCTAAGCGTGCTGAACAGTCGTGGCGCGCTGCAGTGGCCGGGCTTGACAGTGGGCCAGGGCTGGAAGATTGGTCTGACGCGCGATGGGCAGCATTCAGTCGCGTCAGTGCGGCCAGCGACTTCTTTATTGAGCAGGCATTGCGTGACCCTGTGATGTTGCTGGAATTGGCGAGCTTCGGCGAACTGGACCGCAACTTCGCTCCCGGTGAGCTGTGCGGGCAAATTGCTGCTGCCGTGCAGCAGGCGCAAACCGATGAGGAGTTGGGCCGCGTATTGCGTCGCCAGCGCACGCGTCACCAAGTCCGCATCATCTGGCGCGACCTGACTCGCCAGGCGGATTTGATCGAAACCTGCCGCGACCTGTCGGACATGGCCGATGCTTGCATCGATCAGGCCTACCGCTGGCTGTACGAGCGTCACTGCCAGCAGTTCGGCACGCCGATCGGGCAGCGCAGCGGCGAGCCGCAGCCGATGGTAATTCTGGGCATGGGCAAGCTCGGGGCTGTGGAGCTGAACCTCTCATCGGACATCGACCTGATCTTCGCCTATCCCGAAGGCGGTGAAACGGTCGGGGCCAAGCGCCCGCTGGATAATCAGGAGTTCTTCATTCGTTTGGGGCAGCGGCTGATCAAAGCGCTGGACCCGATGACCGTCGACGGCTTCGTGTTCCGCGTCGACATGCGCTTGCGCCCGTATGGGTCGTCGGGGGCGTTGGTGCTGAGCTTCAATGCGCTGGAGCAGTATTACCAGGATCAGGGCCGCGACTGGGAGCGTTACGCAATGATCAAGGCCCGCGTGGTGGCGGGCGATCAAGTCATGGGCGCGCAATTGCTCGATCTGTTGCGCCCGTTCGTGTACCGGCGCTACCTCGATTTTTCTGCGATTGAAGCGCTGCGCACCATGAAACAGCTGATTCAGCAGGAAGTACGACGCAAAGGCATGGCCGACAACATCAAGCTGGGGGCGGGCGGGATTCGCGAAGTTGAATTCATTGCCCAAGCCTTCCAGTTGATTCACGGGGGGCGCGACCTGAGTTTGCAACAACGCCCGCTGCTGAAAGTGTTGAGCATTCTGGAGGGGCAGGGCTATTTGCCACCTGCGGTGGTCAGTGAACTGCGCGAGGGCTATGAATTTCTGCGCTACACCGAACACGCGATTCAGGCGATTGCCGATCGTCAGACCCAGATGCTGCCCGACAGCGAGCTGGATCAGGCGCGCATTGCTTTCATGATGGGGTTTACCAATTGGGCCGCCTTCCACACGCAACTCATGGCGTGGCGAGGGCGAATTGACTGGCATTTCCGTCAGGTGATTGCCGACCCGGACGATGAAGAAGACATCGATGAGGGTGAGTTGATTGTCGGCGGGGAGTGGTTGCCGCTGTGGGAAGAAGTTCAGGACGACGCAGCGGCGTGCGTTCAACTGGAAGAGGCCGGGTTTGTCGATGCGCCGAAAGCGCTGAAACAACTGGCCAGCCTGCGTTCAAGCCCGCAACTGCGCGCGATGCAGCGCTTGGGGCGTGAGCGTCTCGACGCGTTTATCCCGCGCTTGCTGGCCCAGGCGGTTGAGCATGCCAACCCGGACTTGGTCCTGGAGCGGGTGTTGCCGCTGGTGGAAGCCGTGGCCCGACGCTCGGCGTATCTGGTGCTGTTGACCGAAAACCCCGACGCCCTGCGCCGTCTGTTGACCTTGTGCGCGGCGAGCCCGTGGATTGCCGAGCAAATCACGCGTTTCCCGCTGCTGCTTGATGAATTGCTCAATGAAGGCCGTCTGTTCAAGCCGCCCCTGGCGCCGGAGCTGGCAGCGGAGTTGCGTGAGCGCCTGACGCGCATTCCCGAGGACGACCTTGAACAACAGATGGAAGCACTGCGTAACTTCAAGCTTGCGCACCGCTTGCGCGTGGCTGCGTCGGAAATCGCGGGCAGCCTGCCGTTGATGAAGGTCAGCGACTACCTGACCTGGCTGGCCGAAGCCATTCTGGAGCAAGTGCTGGCGCTGGCCTGGCGGCAGACGGTTGCCAAATACGGCACCCCGCAGCGTACCGACGGCAGTCTGTGCGACCCGGGCTTTATTATTGTCGGCTACGGAAAAGTGGGTGGGATCGAGCTGGGACACGGTTCGGATCTGGACCTTGTATTCATCCACGACGGTGACCCGAATGCCGATACCGACGGACCTAAACCCATCGACAGCGCCCAATTCTTTACTCGCCTGGGGCAGCGAATCATTCACTTGCTCACCGCGCAAACGACCTCTGGCCAGTTGTATGACGTCGATATGCGCTTGCGTCCGTCGGGCGCTTCCGGGTTGCTGGTCAGTTCGCTCGGAGCCTTTGAGCGGTATCAGGAAAATGAAGCCTGGACCTGGGAGCATCAAGCATTGGTACGGGCCCGTGTGCTGGTGGGCTGCAAGCAAGTGGGCAGCGCATTTGAGAAGGTGCGCGCCGGTGTGCTGGGCCGCGAACGGGACTTGCCCACGTTGCGTCAGGAGGTCAGCGAGATGCGGGCCAAGATGCGCGACAACCTTGGCACCCGCATGACCGCCGCCGGCCTGGGTGAAAATGCCTTCGAGGCCACGGTGCCGTTCGACCTCAAGCAGGACGCCGGAGGTATCGTCGATATTGAATTTATGGTGCAATACGCGACCCTTGCATGGGCGCGGGAGTACCCGCAGTTGCTTCGTTTCACCGATAACATCCGCATTCTGGAAGGGCTGGAGGAGGCCGGGTTGATACCCGCTGCCGATGCCAGCCTGTTGCGTGAGGCGTACAAGGCCTTTCGCGCGGTTGCCCACCGCCAGGCTTTGCAGAAGGAAGCCGGGGTGGTCACGGGCGATCAGTTTGTCGTCGAACGTCAGAACGTACGGCGCATTTGGTCTGAGCTGGGCCTGGGCCCGGTCAGCCAGAACACAGAGTTAAAGCTGTAAAACGTATCCGGCGGGCCCATAAGGTCCGTCCAATTTGCCTGTCGTCTCAAGGCGCAGGTGCTGGATTCTTTGAGGAGCGTAATGATGTCGATGGCTGATCGTGATGGTGTGATCTGGTATGACGGCAAGCTGGTGCCGTGGCGTGACGCGACAACCCACGTGCTGACCCATACCCTGCACTACGGCATGGGCGTGTTTGAAGGTGTGCGTGCCTACGAAACCCCGCAGGGCGCGGCGATTTTCCGCCTGCAGGCGCACACTGACCGCCTGTTCGATTCGGCCCACATCATGGGCATGAAGATCCCATTCAGCAAAGACGAAATCAACGAAGCGACCCGCGTAGCGGTGCGTGAAAACAACCTCGACAGCGCCTATATTCGCCCGATGGTGTTCTACGGATCTGAAGCCATGGGCCTGCGTGCCACCGGGCTGAAAGTCCACGTAATTATCGCGCCGTGGAGCTGGGGTGCCTACATGGGCGCCGAAGCACTGGAAGTCGGGATCAAGGTGCGTACCAGCTCCTTCACCCGTCACCATGTGAACATTTCCATGACCCGTGCCAAGGCCAACGGTCACTACATCAACTCGATGCTGGCCCTGCAGGAAGCGATTTCCGGCGGTGCCGATGAAGCGCTGTTGCTGGACCCGGAAGGTTTCGTGGCCGAAGGCTCGGGCGAGAACGTGTTTCTGGTCAAGGATGGTGTGATCTACACCCCGGACGTGACGGCGTGCCTCAACGGCATCACCCGCAGCACGATCCTGACCCTGGCCACCGAGCTGGGTTACAAATTTGTTGAAAAACGCATCACCCGCGACGAGGTGTACATCGCCGACGAAGCGTTCTTCACCGGCACCGCCGCTGAGGTGACGCCGATTCGTGAAGTCGACGGGCGTCAAATCGGGATCGGCCGCCGTGGCCCGATCACCGAAAAACTGCAAAAGGCTTACTTTGATCTGGTCACCGGCAAAACGTCGGCCCACGCCGAGTGGCGTACACTGGTCAAATAAAGCGAAATGGCATCACAGCGGGGAGGCGAAAGCCTGAGTCCCGCCAGTTAAGAAAAGGCTGTCCCTGCACGAGTGAGTTCGCTCACTCCTGCGGTTGATTGCGCTTGACTGGCGAGCATCAGGCGAATGCCTCCCTTGCTTGTTTATGGAAACTTATGAAAATTTTGATCGTTGGGCCCAGCTGGGTCGGTGACATGGTGATGGCGCAGACACTGTTCCAGTGCCTGAAACAGCGTCACCCGGAGTGCGAAATCGATGTGCTGGCCCCCGAGTGGAGCCGGCCGATACTCGAACGCATGCCTGAAGTTCGCCAGGCCTTGAGCTTCCCGCTCGGCCACGGCGCACTGGAACTGGCCACGCGGCGCAAGATCGGCAAGTCCCTCAAGGGTCAGTACGATCAGGCCATCTTGCTGCCCAATTCGCTGAAATCGGCGCTGGTGCCGTTTTTTGCCGCAATTGCCAAACGTACAGGCTGGCGCGGCGAATTTCGCTACGGCCTGCTGAACGATGTGCGCACGCTCGACAAAGAGCGCTATCCGCTGATGATCGAGCGTTTCATGGCGCTGGCGTATGAACCGGGCGTCGAATTGCCCACGCCGTACCCGCGGCCCTCTTTGCAGATCGACCCGCAAAGCCGCGATGCCGCGTTGAACAAATTCGGTCTGACCCTTGATCGCCCGGTGCTGGCGCTGTGCCCGGGCGCCGAATTTGGTGAGTCCAAACGCTGGCCGTCCGAGCACTACGCCAAAGTTGCCGAGCAGAAAATCCGTGAAGGCTGGCAAGTGTGGTTGTTCGGTTCGAAAAACGATCACGCGGTGGGCGAAGACATCCGCGCGCGCTTGATCCCCGGCTTGCGTGAAGAGGCGGTCAACCTCAGCGGCGACACATCGTTGGCCGAGGCGATTGATCTGCTGTCCTGCGCAGATTCGGTCGTGTCCAACGACTCGGGCCTGATGCACGTGGCGGCTGCGCTGAACCGCCCGCTGGTGGCGGTGTACGGCTCAACCTCGCCAGGTTTCACGCCCCCGCTCGCGGACAAGGTCGAGATCGTGCGCCTGGGGCTCGAATGCAGCCCGTGTTTTGAGCGCACCTGCCGTTTCGGTCATTACAACTGCCTGCGCGAACTGCTGCCGCAACTCGTCGTAGATGCCTTGCAGCGTTTGCAGGGCTCACCGGTCGAGGTTCACTAGGTGCGTGTTCTGTTGGTGAAAACCTCATCCCTTGGGGATGTGATTCATGCCTTGCCTGCGCTGACCGACGCCGCGCGAGCGATTCCGGGCATCACGTTTGACTGGGTGGTGGAAGAAGGTTTTGCCGAGATCCCGACCTGGCACCCGTCAGTGGGCAAAGTGATACCCGTGGCAATTCGCCGCTGGCGCAAAAATATCTGGGAAACCTTCAAAAGCGGTGAATGGCGACGTTTCAAGCAAAGCCTGCGCGCTGAAAAATACGATCTTGTCATCGACGCGCAGGGCTTGCTCAAAAGTGCGTGGCTGACGCGCTACGTCAAAGCACCGGTCGCGGGGCTTGATAGTGACTCGGCCCGTGAGCCTCTGGCCAGCCGCTTTTACCAGCGCCGCCTGGCTGTGGCCCGCGGCCAGCACGCCGTCGAACGGTTGCGTCAGTTGTTTGCTGTTGCGCTGGGCTACGACTTGCCCAAAGGCTTGGGCGATTACGGGCTGGATGTCGACCGGTTGGTCGAGTTGCCGCGTCAAAAGCCGTTTGTCCTGTTTCTGCACGGCACTACGTGGGACACCAAGCACTGGCCCGAAGTGTACTGGCGTGACCTGGCCATTCGCATGGGGCACTTGGGCGTTCAGGTGCGCTTGCCTTGGGGCAATCCGGTCGAGAAGGCCCGTGCGCAACGTATCGCCAGTGAGTTGCCCCACGTCGTCGTGCTGCCCAAGTTGAATCTGGCGGGCGTTGCCAAAGTGCTGGCCAGCGCCAGTGCCTGTGTGGCAGTGGACACGGGCCTCGGGCACCTGGCGGCGGCACTGGATGTGCCGACCATTTCCCTGTTCGGCCCGACAAATCCCGGTCTGACAGGCGCCTACGGCAAGGTGCAAATCCACCTCGCCAGCGATTTTCCGTGCGCCCCGTGCCTGCAGAAAAAATGCACGTACCAGCCGACTGCACAGGACCAGCAGCGGTTTGACCTGAAAGCCGAGTGGCCCTTGTGCTTCACTCGTTTGAACCCCGAGCGTGTTGCAAGTCGATTAAGCACGTTGTTACTGGCTGAGGAACTGCGCTGATGCAACTGGCTTTTGTCCTGTACAAATACTTTCCGTTTGGCGGTCTGCAGCGGGACTTTATGCGCATTGCGCTGGAGTGCCAGAAGCGCGGGCACCAGATCCGCGTCTACACCATGATCTGGGAAGGTGATATCCCGCCGGGTTTTGAAGTGCTGGTGGCGCCGGTCAAGGCGTTCTTCAATCACACGCGCAATGAAAAAATGCTCGCCTGGATGCAGGCCGATCTGGCCAAACGCCCGGTGGATCGTCTGATTGGCTTCAACAAAATGCCGGGGCTGGACGTGTATTACGCTGCCGACGGCTGTTTTGAAGACAAGGCGCAAAACCTGCGGCACTCGATGTACCGCTATTTCAAGCGCTACAGGCACTTTGCCGAGTACGAGCGTGCGGTGTTCGACAAGCAGGCCAAAACCGAAATCCTGATGATTTCCGAAGTCCAGCAACCCTTGTTCATCAAGCACTATGGCACCCCGATCGAGCGTTTCCATTTGCTGCCGCCGGGCATTGCGCTGGATCGCCGTGCGCCGCCGAATGCGGCCGACATTCGCGCGGATTTCCGGCGTGAATTCAAACTCGCGGACGATGATTTGCTGCTGGTGCAGATCGGCTCAGGCTTCAAGACCAAAGGCGTGGATCGCAGCCTTAAAGCGCTGGCAGCATTGCCCGCCGAGCTTAAAAAACGTACCCGATTGTTTGTAATCGGTCAGGACGACCCCAAAGTCTTTCAATTGCAAAGCGCCACATTGGGGCTGGGCGAGCATGTGCAGTTCATGAAAGGGCGCAGCGACATCCCGCGCTTTTTGTTGGGCGCGGACGTGCTGATTCACCCGGCCTACAACGAAAACACTGGCACCGTACTGCTTGAAGCGCTGGTGGCCGGCTTGCCGGTGCTGGTCAGCGCGGTATGCGGTTATGCCCACTACATTGCCGAAGCAGATGCCGGGCGTGTGCTGGACGAGCCGTTTGAGCAGGCGCAACTCAATGAGTACCTGACCCACATGTTGTCCGATGATGCTGCGCGCGCGGCCTGGAGCCAAAACGGCCTGGCCTTCGCGCAGACGGCCGACCTCTATAGCATGCCGCAGCACGCTGCGGATGTGATTCTGGCGGAGCAACACTGATGAAACTGATACTTGCCGAACCGTTCAAGCGCTTGTGGGCCGGACGCGATGCGTTCACCGAAGTCGAGCGTCTGGAAGGCGAGGTTTACCGCGAGCTGGAAGGCCGACGTACGTTGCGTACTGAGGTCGAAGGGCGTGGTTTCTTTGTAAAAATCCACCGTGGCATTGGCTGGGGCGAAGTGTTCAAAAATCTGCTGACCGCCAAGTTGCCAGTGCTCGGCGCAGGTCAGGAGTGGCGTGCCATCAGCCGTCTGCACGAGGTTGGCGTCCCCACCATGACTGCTGTGGCCTACGGCGAGAAAGGCAGTAACCCGGCCGCACAGCACTCGTTCATCATCACCGAAGAGCTGGCACCGACCGTCAGCCTCGAAGATTTCAGCCTCAACTGGGTCAAGCAACCGCCGCAGCCCTCGCTCAAACATGCGCTGATCGCTGAAGTGGCACGCATGACCGGCATGATGCATCGCGCTGGCGTTAACCACCGCGACTGTTATATCTGCCACTTTTTGCTGCACACCGATAAGCCGGTGACGGCGGATAATTTCCGTTTGTCGATCATCGACCTGCACCGTGCCCAAACCCGCCCGGTCATCAGCCGCCGCTGGCGTAACAAGGATCTGGCCGCCCTGTATTTCTCGGCGCTGGACATCGGTTTGACCCGGCGCGACAAATTGCGTTTTTTGCGCGGTTACTTCCAGATGCCATTGCGTCAGATTTTGCGTGATGAAGCTCGCCTGCTGGCCTGGCTGGAAGGCAAGGCAAAAAAACTCTACGAACGCAAAGTGCGTTATGGGGATGCACTCTAATGGCGGGCTGGAATCTGGACCCCGCTTACAGCGCGCTGGCCCGCGACTTCGGCACGCTGGACGCCGTGTTCGCCCTCAAGGGCGAGCACCTGACCCGCGACCCGCTGTCCGAGGTCATCCGTGTTCAACGTGAGGGCGTCAATTACTACGTCAAACGCTACACCGGTGCTGGCAAAGGGCTGCGTCGCTATTTGGGCCGCCCACGCGTGAAGTCCGAATGGCAAAACCTCAAGCGGTTTGCCAAGTGGGGCATTCCGACGGCTGACGTGGTGGCCTGGGGTCTTGAGCGTAAAGGCCTGGCTTACGACCGCGGCGCCATGATCACCCGCGAATTGCCCAACACCCGCGACTTGTCCGAGCTGGCAGACAACAACGATCCGCTGCTCAAAGATCGCGCGTGGGTAGACGGTGTCAGCCGCCAATTGGCGCGCTACACCAAAACCATGCACGACCACCGCTTTACCCATAACGATTTGAAATGGCGCAACTTGCTGATCGACGATCAGGCGCAGTTGTATTTGATCGACTGCCCCAACGGCGACTTCTGGCGCGGTTTCTGGCTCAAGTACCGCATCACTAAAGACTTGGCGTGCCTCGACAAAGTGGCCAAATACCACCTTTCGGCCACCCAGCGCCTGCGTTTTTATTTCCAATACACCGGACGCACGCGACTTACTGGGGCGGACAAGGAACGCGTCCGTCATATCGTGCGTTTTTTTGAGGGCCGGGAATGACTGATTTTGTGGCAGACGCTGATCGCGCACTGTTGGAGCGCCAGGGTCTGGCTGACTTCGACGCGTTATGGAACCTGCAACTCGAGGCCGTTGACGAGCCCAATACCAGCCGCGGCGGCTGGAGCAGCGTGTTTCGCATGGACCTCGACGGTCAGGGTTTTTACCTCAAGCGTCAGAGCAATTACCTGACCCGGACGTTGCATAGCCCGTTGGGTGAACCGAGTTTTGCCCGTGAATTTCGCAATATTCAACGCTATCAGCAGCTGGGTATTCCGGCGCTGGAAGCGGTGTTTTTTGGTGAGCGCAAAGTCGGCGGCGAGCGTCGGGCAATTCTGATGACCCGTGCGCTGGATGGTTGGAACGACCTCGACTCGCTGCTGGAGCAATGGACGCAACTGACGGCCGAACAGCGCCAGGCCATCTTGCAGGCGTGTGGTCAGTTGGCGCAGCGTCTGCATGCGGTGCGTCAGGTGCATGGTTGTTTTTATCCCAAGCACATCTTCTTGCAGCCCGATGGCCAGGCGTATCGCGCTCAGTTGATCGACCTGGAGAAAACCCGGCCTTTGCTGCTGGGCCAACGTGATCGGGTTAAAGACCTTGAGCCGTTATTACGCCGCGCTCAGGTCTGGACCGAGGCCGACGTGCGCGCGATGCTGGCGGCCTACCTCGACCAACCGCTGGACAGCGGTCTGGTCGACGCGTGGTATCAACGTCTGAATGTGCGCCGTCATCTAAAGGAGAACCGCTGATGCGTCTATCCGAACTGCAAAAAGCCGGGCGCGCCCCGGGTTTGCCGTTGAGTATTGAGCTGGCGGATGCGGCCGGGCCTGCGCAGTTGCAATTGCTCACGTTGTTGCGCGTTTTGCCGGGCCAGCGTTATGTCGGTGCAGGCGTATGGCGAGGTCGTACGGTGCTGGCCAAATTGATGGTAGGCAGCAAGGCTGCTCGCAACTTTGAGCGGGAGCTGGCGGGCGTCCGTGTGCTGGCCGAGCAAGGGCTGACGACGCCGTTGTTATTGGCAGACGGTTTGCAGGAAGGTGAGGGCGGCTGGCTGCTGTTTGAGTTTCTGGAGCACGCCGAGAGCCTGGGCGCTGCCTGGCGTGCCGTGCAGGACTTACCGGTGCTGGCGGACGAGCAACAAACCGTATTGGCACAAGCCCTTGAGGTCATTGGCCAGATGCACCTCAAAGGGGTCTGGCAGGAAGATCTTCATCTTGACAACCTGCTGCGTCAGAACGGCAAGCTGTATGTGATCGACGGTGGTGGCATTTGCGTCGAGACGGCGGGCAAGCCGCTGTCGCGGCAAAAAGTGCTGGAAAACCTCGGGGTGTTCTTTGCCCAGTTGCCCAAAAGCCTTGAGCCTTATATCGAGGAGTTGCTGGTGCATTACCTGCTCAGCAACGGTGAGCACGCCCTGCCGCTCGAAGCGTTACTCAAACAGGTCGAGAAAGTGCGCGCCTGGCGCCTGAATGACTTCCTCAACAAAGTGGGGCGCGATTGTTCGTTGTTCAACGTTCAGCGTGGGGCGATGGCCTTGCGCGCCGTACGACGTGGAGAAGAGTCCGCCATGCTGCCGGTGCTGGCCAGGGCGGATGCGTTGCTCGATCAGGGCCATCTTTACAAAACCGGCGGCGCAGCCAGTGTCGGCAAGGTCGAGGTGGACGGTCGCACGCTGGTGATCAAGCGTTACAACATCAAAGGCTTTGCCCATTGGCTCAAGCGTTTCTGGCGGCCGAGTCGTGCCTGGCACTCCTGGCGTGAAGGCAACCGGCTGGCATTCCTCGGGATCGCAACGCCCAAGCCGCTGGCGTTATTGGAAACCCGCTTTTTGTGGCTGCGTGGTAAGGCGTATCTGGTGACCGACTTCTTGCCCGGCCCTGACATCATTGAGCGTTTTGAGCCTTACGTCGACAGCGGCGACGCGCCAGAAGCCGAACTGCAGGCGCTGGATCACCTGTTCGCGGACTTGATCCGCGAGCGTATCAGCCACGGTGATTTGAAGGGTCACAATGTGTTTTGGCAAACAGAGCCGGCTCCCGGTCGTTGGGCGCTTATTGATCTCGACTCAATGTGCCAGCACCGTAGCGATGCCAGCTTTGCGCCGGCCTACGCCCGTGATCGGGCGCGGTTTATGCGCAACTGGCCAGCAGACAGCGCGCTGTATCAGGTAATCGACGGTCGCCTGCCCAAGAAACCGGGTGTCGAGTCATAACGCCCGGCCCTCGTATCGTCGTTGCCGAGGGGCGGGGAAGTGTGCGCTCTTTTGGCAGACGCTTCACAGACCTCGCCCTCGTCAATGAGGTCAGGCCGCAGCTGTGCAGACGGCGAGCGGGGTTCAGTGAACCAGCCGCACGCCTATCCTGTGCAGATCATGTTTAAGGTCGACGAGAAAGTCGTAGCGTTTTTGGTGAATGCTGCCCCAGCCGGGCCGGTCAATATAAAACTGCCCGTCATCCTGAGTGCGGATGGGCGTACGGATAATCTCGTTAGATGTGGATCGGTGAATGATTTGCCCCCCGTCCGGCGCGTTATCAAATAGAAATAGACCGGGCTGGTGCAGTTTTGCTTCGATGTGCTCAGGCGTCAGGCCCAGTTTTATTGGCTCCGCGCCGCTGATTTTGACTTCAAGCCAGTAATCGTTTTTCAGGAAGTTATGCCCGAGGATGCCGCTTTTAGGCACTATTTGGCTAATGTTTTGCCGCAGTTGATATTTGCTACCCGAAGCCGAGTCTGAAACGCGAACGCCGATCACGCCTTCCAGTTCTGCGAGTCCGGGCACGCCCTTGAACCGGTTCGCATGGGTATTTCCCGTCAAAGCAATCCACTTTTGGCCGCCGTTTTTTGCCTGATGGGTTCGGATAACCTGTGAGGCGAAGTAGCTGAACATGGCATGGCGTTGAATATTGGGGCCATCCGTGCTCATGCCTTGCGGGTTATAGCTGGCCATGCAATCGAGTGCGACGATCTCCAGGCCGTGGCGCCTTGCCTCTCGTACCAACTGGCTATACGTGTGATCGCTGGAAGCCGGAAGTTGGTGCCCTCTGTCCTGATCTTTAAGGAACGACTTTAAGGCCGGGGGCATTTTTCCGGTTTTGGCATAGTCATCCAGCATCGATTGATGCAGATCGGTTTGAAGGTGCTCCAGGTAAATCACCTTCACATCATGGGCGGCCAATTCCCCCATGTGTTTGATAAGCACTTTCTTGGCACTCAGGTCGGAATGACTTTCCCCGATGACAATGCCTCGGGACTCTTCAAACAACGATCTGAACAGATCGTCGGGCGTTGTTTTTACCGGCAGTGCAGGGCGCGTGGGTCGAGGTTTTACAGGCTCTTTGGCGAAAAATGTCTGGGCGTCGGCAAACAGCTTAAGGCGCAGTTGAGTGAAAAAATTCGCCGTGCGCGCATGCTCGGGATTGATGGAGAAATAGTGAGCGTCAAGCAGGCGGGGGTGGTGAGCGATCAGGTTTTGCACCTGGGCATGAATATGTGCAGGCACATCGTACTCGCTCAGCAGGCTGGCCGGTGCCTCGACGGGCACATCAAGATGATGGAGTGTCAACGGTTCCCAACGCTTTTGAGCGCCGGATCCCGATTTGATTTCCCAGCGCCTTGACTCCAGGCGCACCTTGAATGGGCCTGTCACAGTGGCGGTGCCCAGGGGTGTCTTCAGGTACCAATGGCGGCCCATCCAGCCTTTGTAAACTTCAAATACCAGGCCACTTTGTTCGATGTAGTGTTTGTCGCTCACCTGATAAATGCCATGGGCGTCTGCGCTGTGTGCGCTGAGGTCAATATCGCTCACCCGCGCATGTTTGATTAGCCGTGTAATGCCGCTGTTCTGTGTCAGCAAGGGGGATTGATCGTCCACGTCCCAGCGCCCTGCTGACAGTTCCCGCACGGGTGTTTGATGGCGTGCGCCAGGATGGCGTTCGTCAATGATGCGCCACGTGGTATCCAGGCTGTCGTAGCGGGCGCGATACCGATGACCCTTGGCATCTTCCACATAGTGCAGGGCCGTGCCCGAGGTGCCTGAGGTCGATTCGTACACGCCTGCGCCATATTCTGCGCCCGTGCGCAAAGTCAGGCCTGTCGAGTCACCTTGACTGGCGGCCCCGGCGTTGAGCCGTGGCGCGGGTGATTTGACGCGCTGGCGTATGGCGCGTGCGAAAACCGCCGAGCCTGCAAAGTCCGATACGCCATCGGTTACGTGGGAAATAGCCCCCATGAAGTGCAGAAAGGCTTCGTGTTCTTCGTCGCGCTTCAGTGCGTCAACGCCTTGTGCGACTTGAAACACAAAGCGTGCCGCGACCAGAGGGAGTAGGAACTTGGTGGGCAGCACGAAGGAAACAACGTCAACAATTGCCAGTGCAGCCTCCTTGGCGGTGTTGACATTGCTTTCATACGTGGAGGTGGTTTGTTCATCCGCATCCCTGAAGGCGTAGGACACTTCGTTGTTATAAGACGCCTCGAATACGTTCTCCGGGATGATCGGCAACTGGACCGTGGCTGTGTCCAGTCCTGTTTTCAGCAGGGGCTTGAGATAAGGCCAACTGGCAGAGGTCACGCGCTGTTGCAGGTAGTTGTGCAGCGTGGGTCGCGACAGCATCTGGCCCAACTCACTGCGCGAGTGTGCAACCACAAACCAGGTCTTGTCGGGCGCATCGGGCAAGTAGCAGAGCAGGTCTGTTGAGTCGGTCGAGCTGAACACCAGCACGCCGGGCAGCAGGTTTTTATTCACCTGTAGCAGGTGCGCCCTGAACGGTGCCCGCAATGGGGTGCCGGGTTGATCGAGGACGGCCTGAATCCGGGCTGCCTGATCCGGACTCAGGGTGCCTGCCAGCCGGGCTTCAAGCATATCCAGCTGTAGCTGCGCCCGCCTGAGCGCCACATAGCGCTCTTTGCGCCAGCCCGCCTGAGCCGAGTTGACCAGCATCTCGTTGAGGTGAGCCTTATAGCGCTCGCCCACATCGACCGTACGCACCAGCCCTTTGACGTAATGTTTGGTCAGTCGCGCGTGTGGTGCGCCGTTGACGTCGATGACCTGAGCCGTGAGGGCAAACGTTACGTCCCACACGCCGACATTGGACAGCGCTAATTGGGTAAGGCTGAGTCGTGTGGTCTTGTAGCTGATGGAGGGGCCTGTCCTGCCAATACTGTTCCCCGCCGTGTAGGCCGAGCCAAAAATAGGGTAGATAACAGGGCCTGTCTGGATGGCCTCTGTGGTCAGGACGTAAACGGCATCTGGATTAATCTCAATGCCAAGGTCAATGTTGACCTGCTGTTTGAGTTGAGCCTTGGCGTACTCCAGCAGGGTTTGTTTTTTACCGCTGTGGGCGATGGGCTGCGCGTGCAGGGATTCTGAGGCTTCTTGTGCTTGAATCAGTTGATTTGTGGCCAGGCACCACTGTGCCTTTTCATCGTCCGTGGCGGTTTTGAGCCACTGCGGCAACTGTTGTTCAAACAGGCGGGCATATCGCGCGCGCAGGATGGCTGCGGGGTTTACGAACCAGCCAGCAGTCAGGGCCTGTTCGATCTGCTCAAACAGCGTGTCGGGGCTAACGGCTGCAAGCCCTGCCGTCTGGCCGCGTCGGGCGAGGGCGCAGGCATGCATCACGTCATGCGCGAGTTTGTCGATTAAATGCCCGGTATAGAGCTCCGGGGCGTTCCGGTCAGTTGCAACCAGCGTGACATGCTCCAGCGCGTGAACCTGTGTCTGCTCCTTGGCCAGAACCCCTCTGAGCAACGCCGCTCGTTGGTAAGGGTCCTTGAGCCTTGCGTGGAGTTCGTGCGTGAACTGCTGAAGTGAATCGAATGCCTCAATACCGTTATCCGGCGTATAGAGCACCATCTGACTCGATGCATTGGCCGTCTTTTGGTCCAGGGTTTTATCGGCAATGACGAAGGTGCCTGCCAGCTTGATATCGAGCATGGGTCTTTCAGCTTTCAGGAACACTTCATACACAGTCAGTTGGGCTTGCGACTGGGGAACAGGTGCCTGAGTGCCGAAAAAGTGCTGAATGGCCTCGACCGCTGTACGGCTGAGGGTCTGGTCCGCAAGGCGCACCGCCGCTTCGTCCAGCACGAGATCTGTCAGGCACTGTGTCAGCCATTGTTGAGGCGCCAGAGACGCGTAAGCGGCATGCGGTGTTTGCCAAAATTCAGCCAGGGCATCGCGTGCGCAAAAGTCATAATTGCGAATGACATATTCAAGGTAGCTTTCGAGGTCGGCAGGGGGCAGGCCCGCGAGGCGTTGCTGCTCGATTAATGAGTAAGCGTGGCTGTAAACGTGGGTTGAGCCTTGTACGAAGGTAGGAGTGCGTTGAGTCGAAAAGCATTCCTCAATATGAGAGCTGATGGTTCTGCTGATGAGCGCCGGTGATTGCCCGGGCTCGGGTGGCGCAGGATGGTTGATGTGCAAGTCCTGCGTGCGGCTGTCGCGGGGTATCCGCGGGAAGCGTGCGCGCAGCCGATGATTAAACGCGTCTTCAAGCGTAGGCAAATGCCCGCGCAGGGTGTGCAGTTTCAGCGCGGCACTTTTGAGGCGGTTCAGGTGAAGGGTCATGAGGCATCCCTGTCAATGCCCGCGCGGGAATCGCGCGGGTCTGTGCTGACAGGGGATCTCAGAACATTCAGCTCATGGCATTAGATAGATAGCGCGCGATGGCGCGCCCTCATCCCGCTTTAAAAGCTGTATTGCGCACCGGCTCCCGCATACCACGAGCGGCCGGGGGCGGCCTCGTAGAAGCGTTCGTTACCGTCGGCCACAATCACCGAGCCCACGTACTGGCGGTCCAGCAGGTTGTCCAGGCGCAGGGTCTGGTGGAAGGTCCAGTGTTCGACCTTCTGCTCAAAGCGTGCCCGCCAGTTGAAGACGCTGTACGCCGGTGCCGCTTTTTTGCTGTTGGTGTCCTCGACGTACACCTTGCTGCGGTACATGCCTTCGACGGCAGTGCTGACCCAGTCAGCGGGCTTCCAGTTCACCTCGGCAAACAGCGTGGTTTGAGGTACGCCGGGCAGGTAATTGCCTTTGTTTACCGGGCCTTTGGTGCTGGCGAAATCACTGTCGTAGGTCGCTTGCAGGCGGGTGTAGGCGAGGGAGGTGGTCCAGTGTTCGCTGAGCTGACTTTCGACGCCCAGCTCGAAGCCGCGACGCAGGGTGCGACCGGCGTTTTGGTAGATAGCACGGCCTTGATCATTTTCTAAGACGGATATTTCATCTTCAGTAGTGATTTGAAAAATGGCGGCGTTAATGCGTGTGTTGTTGAGCTGTGCTTTGAGGCCCACTTCGTACTGCGTGCTTTCAGAAGGTTTCAGGCCGAAGTTGAAGCCCTGATTATTTGGCGAGTAGGCCAATTCCGCCTGTGTCGGCGTTTCAAAGCCTTTACCCGCACTGACATAACCATGCAATTGAGGGGTGAAGGCATACATCACGCTCATCGACGGCGTTGCTTTTTCATAACGCTTGGTGCCGCTGTCGTCGCCATTGGTTACGGTAATAAATTGATCATGAACGTCCATTTCCATGGTGCTGTAGCGCAGCCCGGCTTGTACGGTCCAGTTGTCGATGGCCCAGTTGGCTTGCACGTAGGGATCGAGGCTGCGGGCGGTATCCACTTCATCGCGAACCAGTGCGCCTTTTACGCCCAATTGGTTGCCGATGTAGTTGTTATAGCCATGACGGCTGTCTTGGCTTTGGTCGTAATCAAGCCCGGCAATCAACGTTAAATCGCCCGGAACGCTGTCTACCGGTTGTAACCAGCGCAAGCTGCCGCCGTAGAACTTGCGATCAAACTGAACCACGCCGCCACCCTGCTCGTTGCCGGGCGTACCTTTCGGAATTGCCAAATACTGAATCACGCTGCGCGTGCCGGTGTACGCATTGACCTGCAAGGTCGCGTCGCCGAAGTAGCGCTCGTAGTTCATGCCCAGTTGCTGATGATCGATGCTTTTGCGCGTGTTGTACTTGATTGCATTGGGCGTGACCGAGCGCGGGTCTGCCTTGTAGACCTCCCAGCTTTGGCCCAGTGGATCCTGTGTGCCGTTTTGCTCAAGGCTGCTGTAGATCAGCGCCAGTTTGCTGTCGTCATCGGGCTTGAGGTTGAGCTTGGCGAACGTCTGATCGCGGCGCGCGGCGCTGTGGTCGCGGTAGCCGTCGGTGTCCATGCGCGAAGCATCGAGCACAAAGCCAACGCCCTCAGCGGCGCCTTCGGCCGTCAGGTGGTTTTTGCTCAGCCCGTCGCTGCCCACCAGGGTTTCAGCGCCGATGCGGGGCGGGCCTTCGCCATCGCGGGAAAACATCTGGATCACGCCACCGGCATTGCTGCCGTACAGCGTGGCTGCCGGGCCTCGAAGGACTTCGATGCGCTCGGCTGTGTCGAGGTTAAATGTTGCGGCCTGACCCTGACCGTCCGGGGTGCTGGCGGGAATACCGTCTGCAATCAGTTTGATGCCGCGCACGCCAAATGCGGAGCGTGCACCAAATCCGCGGGACGAAATTTGCAGGTCCTGCGCATAGTTCTGCCGGTTTTGCACCACCAGCCCCGGCACGCGGGACAGCACTTCCGAGGCGTTGATGCCCAATTGGCCATCGCTGATTTGCTGTTGGTTGATGCTATCGACCGAATAAGGCAAGTCAAAACTCGGGCTGACACTGCGTGATCCGGTGATGACGCTGGGGTCGAGTTCAAGTGTTTCAGCGAAGCTGGGCTGCACAAGGCAAAGGCCCGGCAGTAAAAGGGCAAAGCGGGCGGGTACAAAGCATTTCATGGGGGATATCGGGGTTCCGTGTGACGCGACCCGGCAGGGCGACGGGTTTCAGGCTAGCAGAGGGCGCGCAGTTTAGCGGGCGTAAGAGGCATCAGACGAGAACTTCAGAACGCATGACCTGCGATTCTGTCGGTTCCGGCGCGCAGGCGCGGCAAATAGCGCTGGGTCATTACCGCGCTCTTTACGCTATAATCCCGCCCTTTAGTTGTTTCCTGCGGTGCGGGGAGCACTTCATTTTTTCAGGCGCCCGCCGCCTGCCTGCATTCAAAAGAGGCACAACCTGTGGCATTGACGATTCTTGGCCTGTCCGGCGCCCTGAGCCATGACCCCTCAGCGGCCCTCTATATCGACGGCAAGCTGGTAGCAGCGGCCGAAGAAGAGCGCTTTGTCCGCGACAAGCATGCAAAGCACCGCATGCCTTACGAGTCCGCAAAATTCTGCCTTGAACAAGCGGGTATCAAGCCATCCGACGTTGACGTGGTCGCGATTCCTTTCGCCCCGATCAGCTTGTTCGGTGAGGCGCGCTGGCACTATGCCAAGCGTTACTGGTACGCCCCGGACCGTGCGCTCGACGCGATCCTGATGGGCAATCGTCGCTACAAACGCTACCGCAACAAAATTGTCTGGTGCCTTGAGCAACTGGGTTTCGACCCGAAAAAAATCAAGATCGAACCGGTTGAACACCACCTGGCGCACGCGTCCAGTGCTTACCACTGCTCCGGTTTCAAAGAGAAAACCGCGATTCTGGGCATCGACGGCAAGGGTGAATACGCCACCACCTTCTTCGGCTATGGCGAAAACGGCAAGATCACCAAGATCAAAGAATTCTACGACCCGGACTCCCTCGGCGGCCTGTATGGCGCGATCACCGAGTTCCTCGGGTTCGAGATGCTCGACGGCGAGTTCAAGGTCATGGGCATGGCGCCGTATGGCGATGCCAGCAAATATGATTTTTCGCGTCTGGCCTCGTTCGAAAACGGCGAGCTGGTGATCAACACCGAATACGCCAACGTGATCGGCCTGCGTCGTTACAAAGAGAAAGGCAAGGGGTTCTACTTCTCGCCAAAACTGATCGAGTGGCTGGGGCCAAAGCGTGAAGGCGACATCGCCGATGAACCTTACATCCACTACGCGGCCAGCATGCAGGCGCTGTTCGAAAAACTCTCACTGCAGATGATCGACTATTACCTGGGTGACATCCTCAAGGAAAGCGGCAAGCTGGCATTCGCTGGCGGTTGTGCGCTGAACGTGAAACTGAACCAGAAGATCATTGCCCGTCCTGACGTCAAGGAGCTGTTTGTACAACCTGCCTCCGGCGACGCAGGCACGGCAGTGGGGGCGGCGGCCTATGTGTCTGAAGCCCGTGGCGTGCCGGTCGAGAAGATGGAGCACGTGTACCTTGGCCCCGCGTACAGCAACGAAGACGTGATTGCCGCGTGTGCCCGCCACCCGGGCAAACCGGCGTACCGCAAGATCAACAACACGCCTGAGAACATCGCCAAAATCATGGTGGATGGCAATCCGGTAGCCTGGTTCCAGGGCCGTATGGAGTTCGGTCCGCGTGCATTGGGCGGCCGTTCGATCATCGGTTGCCCGAGCAGCGAAGGCGTAGCTGACCGCATCAACGAGCAAATCAAGTTCCGTGAGCGCTGGAGGCCTTTCTGCCCGTCAATGCTCGATACCGTGGCCCCGCAGATGATCAAGGTCGATCACCCGGCACCGTTCATGACCTTCACGTTTGAAGTGGCAGAAGAGTGGAAAACCCGCGTGCCAGAAGTTGTGCACGAAGACGGCACCTCGCGTGCGCAAGTGCTCAAGCGTGAATACAACCCGCGCTACTACGACATGATGAAAGCCCTTGAAGTACTGACCGGCAACGGCGTGTCGCTAAATACCTCGCTGAACCGCCGTGGCGAGCCGATGGTGTGCTCGCCCACTGACGCACTGAACATGTTCTTTGGCTCTGATCTGCAGTACTTGATCATGGAAGACATTCTGGTAGTCAAAGACGGCGCGGATGCTTATGACTCGCTCGACTGAGCGTCATGTGTTGCAGTTCTGCCACGGCTATGACGGGCCGTTTCTGGACTGTGCCCGTCAATACGCCAGCCTGTTCGCGGGCACCGGGTATAAGGTCACCACGGTCTTTCTGACCGGGGCGGCCGATCCCGAAGTGGCGGCGGGCTGCGAGTCGGACGAAGTGCTGTTCATGGAATTCAGCTCCAGCGCCATTCGTGGTCTGAAGCTGGGGGCCATTCGCGCGTTGCGCAAAATCGCCGCCTCGCGCTCGTTCAGTTTTTGCATCGCCCACCGCTTCAAGCCGATTTATATCGCTTTGTTGGCCACCGACTTGCCGGTGATCGGCGTGCATCACGCCTTTGGTGACTACCAGCGCCGCAGTCGCAAGCTGTTTGCGCACCTGTTCCGTAAGCGTCTGAGCCTGCTGGGCGTCTCGGATGCTGTGCGCGATGACATGCGCAAGTGCCTGCCCAAGTGGCCGACCGGGCGTATTCGTACGCTCTACAACCGTCTCGACATCCAGGCAGTTCAAGCCAGCCAGTTGCCACGTGCCGAAGCCCGTGCCGACCTGGGTTTGCCTGCTCAAGCCTTCATCGTGGGCAACGTCGGCCGTCTGCATCCGGACAAGGACCAGGCCACCCTGATTCAGGGTTTTGCCAAGGCATTGCCGCAACTGCCTGCTGGCAGTCAGTTGGTGATTATGGGCAAGGGCCGTCTGGAGCATGACCTCAAGGCGCAGGCCAACGAACTCGGGATCGCCGCTCAGGTGAATTTTCTCGGGCAAGTCCCCGACGCGCGACGCTTTTTCCGCGCATTCGACGTGTTTGCTCTGAGTTCGGACCACGAGCCCTTTGGCATGGTGCTGCTTGAGGCCATGGCGGCAGGTGTTCCCCTGCTGGCCACGGCGTGTGGCGGTGCCAAGGAAGTGGTCGAAGGCGTGGGGATTTTATTCCCGTTGGGCGATGCTGACCATTTGGCTCAAGGTTTACAGCATTTGGCGCAACTCGATGACGCTCAGCGTCAAGCATGTGCTGAACTGATGCTGGCGCGCCTGCACGAGCGTTTTTCCGATCAGGCTGTACGCGACACGTTCTGGCAGTTGCCGCAAGTCACCGACCTGACTGCGGAGTCCTGATGCTTAATCGATTTCAGGGCTGGCGCGAGCGCGGCTGGCGCGCAGTTGACGCTCACACCTATGCCGCTGCCTGGCAGCGTTTTGGTGGCAGCGTCGCGACCCACCCGCAGGTGGTAGAACGTCTGGCAGACCTGGCCGGCATCCCGGTGCGTTACTTGGCCTGGGAGCACAACGGCGAGTTGAAAGCTGCAATCCCCACTTGGGGGCGCGATCTGGCGTTATCCAAAGATGTGCTCAAGCGTCACGGCAAAAAAGGGCTGTTCGATCTGGGCAATGCCGAGTTGATCCTGCCTGCTGCCGAAGACGCGCAAGCGCCGTTGCGCCATCGTGGGCGTTACTTGTCGCAACTTAATGAGGGGCGTTTCAGCACCTTGCAGCCGCAAGCCGAACAATTGGCCATGGCGCGTACCCCGGAAGAACTCTCGAAAAAATTCCGCTACAACCAGCGCCGCGAACTGCGTTTGCTGGAGGAGGCGGGCGGCGTGATACGTCCGGTTTCGACGTTTTCCAGCGTCGAACTGGCGGCAATTTATTGCGATTTGTTTCTGCGCCGTTGGGGGTTTGTCGCCACGGGGGCCGAGCGCATGGCTGAAGTGATTGAGTTGCTGCGTGAGTTTTTGATCGGCTCGGTGATCTTCCTCGACGATGCCCCGATTGCAATCCAGCTGGTGTATCGGGTTGAATCGCCGCAATGGATCAGCGTCGAATACGTCAATGGCGGCGTCGACCCCGAAACCCGCGCGTTCAGTCCCGGCAGTGTGCTGAGTTTTCTCAATACGCAGTCGGCCTGGGAACAGGCCCGTAGCGTCGAAAAGCCTCTGCGATTCTCGTTCGGCCGCGCCGACCGCGAATACAAAGAGCGCTGGTGCAATCCGGTGCCTGTCTTCAAGGTGTGATTGAGGCAGGCGCGCTTCGCGATGCAACGTACACGGTGTTTAGACCGGGTTGATGCCATCGCGGGGTGAGCGCGCTCCTACAGGCAAACCGCTAGCAAACAAGAGCCCAGTGATGACTCGCAAACAACACCTCTTAAAGCGCCATCGACGCAACAAGCGCATCAGTTTGCTGGTCGGTCTGGTGATATTGATTGCCAGCGGTGTGCTGGTGGTCTGGTGGCTGCCGCTTGCGCTGGCTGTATTGGCCTGGGTTGCCCACGAAGCGTGGTTTGCCGACCACTTGTTTTACTCCCCCAAAGACGACTATCAATACCGTTTTGCAGCCGACAGTGAGTGCCCGGCGGTTCGCCTTGAAGGCAGTCACTTGCGCCTGGACGCCCCCATTGACCTTTGCGGCAACGAAACCTTGATCCTCGCGCTTAAGGTCAAAAGTGGTTGGTTGGGGCGTTTTATTGACCCGTTTGTAATGTTTTCCGACGACCGACAAACCTTCGAGCGGGGCGTTAATGGCCTGCGCTACGTGAATCTCACTGGCAATGCCGACGCATTGATCGTAGGTCAATTGAGTATTCGTGGTCGTTATTGCCGGATCATGGGCCAGCCTCAACTGTGGGTCATGCGCCAGCCTGACTACCGTGAGCAGCGGGTCATGGTGATTGCACCTCACGCCGACGATGCCGAGCTGGCAGCTTTTGGTTTGTACAGCCAGGCCAAAGAAGCATGGATCGTGACCCTGACGGCAGGTGAAATCGAGGCCGAGCACTATCAACAGATGGGCCTTGGGCGCGCCGAAGCGGCTCGGCTCAAGGGCCGTTTGCGGGCCTGGGACAGTTTGGCAGTGCCACGCTGGGCCGGGGTGCCAGAAGCGCATTGCGCGCAGCTCGGCTATTTCTGCCTGCAACTGCCTGCCATGCAGGCGGCTCCTGACCAGCCGGTGCCTTCACGCGAGGCCGACCTGACCGATACTCGCCTGTTTCGCCAGTTGAATACCTTCCCACTGCCGGGCGATCTGGACGGTGCGCCGACCTGGAACAACTTGCTGGCGGACCTGCGCGCGTTAATTCTGCGGGCCCGCCCTGAAGTGCTGGTGTTGCCGCATCCCGCCATCGACCCGCACCCCGACCATATTTGCTCCCATGCAGCCGTGATCGAGGCGCTTGACGGGCTTGAGTGGCAGCCGCAAACGGTATTGGGTTATGCCAATCACTTGCATGACAATGACCGCTGGCCAATGGGTAACAGTGGTGATGGCATCGCGCTGCCGCCGGTGTTCGACACCACACTGACGTTGCGGCCCCACTGCCTGTTGCTGAGTTCAGCACAGCAGCGTGACAAGGCGATGGCCTTGGGCATGATGCATGACCTGCAACCTCGTGCTGCGCTCAAGCGCCGCGTTCGTCGGTCGATACAGAAGCTCTTGGCTGGCCGAAAGCCATCACCTTGGGGTGAAAACGAGTTTTTCCGAAAAGCGGTTCGCCGCCATGAGCTGTTTTGGCGGCTCAACTAATAAGAAACACCGTAAACAGGGGCATAGCGTTGTCCTCTATCTCGACCTTTACATTGAGTTCCCCGTGATAAAACCATCGCCGCGTATTGTGTTTGTCATTCCATACTTCGGCCAGTGGCCGTTCTGGATGCCCTTTTTTCTGGAAAGTTGCCGGCGCAACCCTGACATTGACTGGCTGCTGTTCAGCGATTGTGGTGTGCCTGACAACCTGCCGCCTAACGTAAACATCCAGAGCATCAGTTTTGGCGATTATTGCCGTACCGTGTCAGCGCGTCTGAATATCAACTTCGCGCCCAAAGCCGCTTACAAGTTATGCGACATCAAACCCGCGCTGGGTTACATCCATGAGGACAGCCTGCAGGGTTACGATTTTTGGGCGTTTGGCGACATTGATCTGGTGTACGGCAACTTGCGCAGTTATTTCACGGCTGAGCGTCTGTCGCGCTATGACCTGTTTTCGACCCATGAACGCCGCGTGGCGGGTCATCTGTGCCTGATGCGCAATACCCGTTGCAAGCGCGAGTTGTTCATGAAAATCGAAAACTGGCAGCAGCGTTTTACCGATGATCAACATCATGCACTGGATGAAGGCGCATTCAGCCGCATCTTCTTGTGGCGCAAGAATTTTCCGAAGCCTTTGTTTGATCTTGTAGGCAAGTTCAACCCATTGCGCCGTACCAGCGACTTCACCGAGGCGTTCAGTACGCCGGGTGGCTGCATCAAATGGCATGACGGCACAGAAAATTTCCCGGGCCAATGGTTCTGGAAGAACGGTCAATTAACGAATGATCGTGACGGCGACCACACCTTTCCGTACTTTCACTTCGTCTGCTGGAAGCGCAATGAATGGGCGGCCTTGCCCATACCTGATCCCGTCACTGTCCAGCGATTGGCCGCTGAGCCATCCTGGATTATTGATGCCACCGGATTTCACCGGGGAGAGCTATGAAACGTTCCAAGGTTCTGCAGTTGCAGCCTGATTACAACGTCAAATCCCACGACTTTGCCGACCTCGCCGAGCAGATCGTGCGTGCCCTGCCCAGTGAGCGTTATGAGATTACCGCTGCTTTTTTGCGCGGACGTCCCGGTCCGGGCGAGCCGGTGAGCAAAGCGGATCACTCCGTGTACTTCGAATTCAGCGACAAGGCGCTCAAAGGCATGCGCATTCGCGCGATGTGGGCGCTGTATAAGTTCTGCCGCAAAGAGCAATTCGACGTCGTGATCTGCAACCGTTTCAAGCCAGTCAACATGATGTTGCAGCTCAATCGCTGGTTGAAAATCCCATTGTGCGTGGGGATTTCTCACGGTTTCGGTGAATACGATCGCGTCTATCGCCGCAGCCAGGCCAAGCGCCTGATCGATAAGGCATGGCGTTTTGTTGGTGTATCGCCTGCGGTCAAGCAATACCTGCTGGACTGCAAGTGCGGCTTTACTGACCAAAATACCTACGCGATTACCAATGCCATCGACATTGAGCAGGCCGAAGCCTTGCAATTGCCACGTGTTCAGGCCCGCGAAAAACTTGGGCTGGATCAAAATGCCCGCATGGTGGGGGCTTTAGGGCGACTGGTGCCTATCAAGGGGCATCGCTTCCTGTTACAGGCTTTTGCCGCGTTGAAAGACAAATACCCGAATGCGCAATTGGCGATCATTGGCGCCGGGCGAGAAGAGTCGCGCTTGCGTGAGCAAATTCAGCAGTTGGGCCTCAATGGTCGAGCGCATCTGCTGGGTTTTCAGGAAAACGCCTTGCAGTACGTGCGCGCTTTCGACATCTGGACCATGCCTTCACTGGCTGAAGGCCTGGGGCTGGCGTTGCTGGAGGGCATGAGCGGCCACTTGCCAGTGATTGCTACCGATGTGCCAGCAATGTTGCCGCTGATTCAGGGTGCTGGCGGGCTGGCCGTCAAACCCAGTGATGTCGCCACCCTGACCGCAGCGCTCGATCAATACCTATCGCTGCCGGACGAAGCCCTGCGCGCCAAGGGCGAACAGGCTTACCGTTATTTGCAGGAGCACCATGACATCGAGGTGTTCCGCCAAGCGTATTTGGATTTGATCGACTCAGGCTTGAGTCAAGCTCGCAAGGAACGCTCATGACATACGCTCAACCCTTGGTGACGGTGATCATCGCCTCATACAACCACGGCCCTTATATCGAACAGAGCATTCAAAGCGTTCTGGATCAGACGTATTCGAACATCGAATTGCTGGTGGTCGATGACGGCTCTACCGACGATAGCGTGGAACGTATACAGCGTTTGCAGGCGGCCCATGGTTTTGATTTTCGCGTGCAACAGAACCAGGGCCTGACCAACACCCTTAATGGCGCCATTGCGCGAGCCAAGGGTTCATTGATCGTACCGTTCGGCTCCGACGACATCATGAAGCCGGACCGCATTGCGGTTCAGGTTGAGTACATGGACGGCAAGCCCGAGGTGGGCATTTGCGCGGGTAACATCGAACTAATCGATGCCCAGGGCAATTTGTATCCCGAGAAGCGCCAGCGTCGTGATGTGCCGTTTCGACGGCTGGACTTTGACGACATGTTCCTGGAACGCAAGCCATACCCGCCTGCCACCACCCTGATGATACGCCGCGAAGCGCTGGACAAAGTGGGGGGCTTCGACTCGAGCATCCGTCTGGAAGATTTGTACATCGAGCTGAAAATCACACACGCCGGGTACTTCATCGACGGCCTGAACGTGGTGATGGCGCAATACCGCAAACACGCGACCAACTCGTACAAAAACCACCGTTTCATGATCGATAGCATTCTGCGCATCTACGCCTTGTTCAGCGATCACCCGCTCTACGACGAAGTGCGGTACAAGTTTCTCAACTCCATGTTCCTGAAAACAGCTAACCGTGACCGGGCGCTGGCCCGCGAGCTGCTCAAGCAGATCCCGTTCAAACACTGGACCGGCAAAACCTGGCGCGGCCTGGGTCGTTTGTATTTTTCGCCGTTGGAAAAAAGCTGAGGCTCAGGCTTCATCCTTCAAAGGTGCGGCAGCTTTGAATGCAAGACGCTTGCGCAACCAGTGTGTGACGTTCTTGCCTGCTTGCATGCCTGGCTTCTCGATGAATGAGAACGTCAGGCTGCTGATAATTATCAGCAACACGCTACCCACTGCACCCAGTGCAAGAAAGGTCAGCGGTTGTTTGGTATCCCACAGCATCACCAGCGGCATGCGGTTCATCAAAAGCCAGATGATCAACCCATGCAACAGGTAAGTGCTGTAGCTGATTTCTCCCATCCAGCGAATGCTGCGCAGCTTCAAGGCACCGAACAGGGTATTGCCCGATGCGACGATGCAAAAGAAGCCTGTTAACAGCAGCAGTGGTGCAACTGCAAAGCTTTTGCGGAACATGAACAGCAGCACGACGATCAACAGCAGGGCAATACAGGTAGCGGTGCGGGATTGGCCCCATGCAACCCATTTGGGCTGACGCACCCAGTACGCCGCTGCAATGCCGCCAAGGAAACTCATCAGGATGTGTTTTTTTAGCGAGTGCTCCCAGCCGACAATCTGATAAAGCGCATAAATGCCCAGCAGGCAGAGCACAGTGTGTTTCCAGCTTTTGCGGTAGAGGAACACCATCCCGAACAGTGGCAATGCCATGTAGAAAAACATTTCATAGCTGAGCGTCCAAGTGACATTGGAAATCAGCATGCCAGTTTGGGGGTACTGATTGATGTCGGGCCGATCGAATACAAGCCAAGCCAGAATCTGCTTGGCCACCACCAGTGGTTCATCCTTGAAGCTCCAGCCTTGCAGGTAAAACACGCAAAGAATAACGACCAGCAACAGCGGCAAATAGAGCGGATAAAGACGAAATACGCGCGACACGGCAAAGGCTAGCCAGTCATGTTCACGGCCATGCTTGATCAGTCGGCTCCAGAACAGGAACCCGGTGATCATGAAAAACAGCGCAACACTGGCCAGCCCGATTTGTGCGTAAAAGTAGTTTTCCGGCACGTTAAACACACCGGTATGCAGGTATATCCAGGTAATGGCGCTGTGATGGATAAATACCCCGAACGCCAAATACCCGCGCAATCCGTCCACACTTGAAAAACGGTTTTCTCCGGTATGTTCAAGGCTCTGCCGAATTCGCGGGAAATAACGGAGCAACAACGCTGAAGTCGTAATAGCCAGCGCGTAAGCAATCACCGCCCATAACGGGTTGTTGCTCCCCAGGCTCAACTGACGTTGCTCCCACTTTGGCCCAGTTGTTCAATCTGCTGCTTCAAACGTCTCACGGCAATATCCGGCGCAAGGCTGGCGTAACCGTCGAGCAAGGCTTGCAGCTGCTCTTCGAACAGCCAGCGGCGGTCTTCAGGGTAGCGTTGCATGTGGCGCAGGTTGCGTTGGCGTAATGCAAGCCTTAGTGGCGACGGGTAAAGGTGCAGATCGGCAATGTCGATCAGGCCAAACTCACCGTCGTCCATTAGCAAGACGTTGCCCAAATGCAGCGAGCGGAAGTAAACGCCTTGTTCATGAAGTCGTGCCAGAAACTTGCCGAAACGTTCTACCAACGCCTCCCGCATCGCGCCCGACCCCATTGACTGCATCACTTGACGCAGCGTTTGCCCCGGCAATGGCTGATACAGCACGCCGCTGCTGCCATCGGCAAACTGATACAGATCGAGGATGGTCGGGGTGGTAATGCCCAGTGCTTGCAAGCGTTCGCTGTTGACCGCAAAGCGCTGCGAATAAGGATTGAAACTGCCAGAGGTATAGCAGCGTCGCTCGCGAAAGAGTTTGAGGAAGCTGCCGTTTTCCAGTCGAAGCACTTTTGGCCCCAGACCGTCCTCTTCAATGACGTTGGCATTGACCTGAAGGGCGTTGAAATCAGCCTTGTTCACGCATTTGACGGGGCGATCGAGGATGGCCTTGAGCCGCTGGCCGACACTCAATGCCGCGATCAACGCCAGGGGAATCCATAGCAAATACCAGTGTTCTTTAGGGCGTGGCAGGATCCCGCCGCCCTCGGTCAGGGCAGCGCCAATGCCGTACACCAGCCATGCGGAAGCCATGATGAACAATGGATTTGCCCGATGGCGCCAGCTGTTATACAGGCCCCATAGCTGCATAAACGCCCAGGGGATCAGGCCGACGATGCCCACGTAGTAGAGAACGCCCAAGGCAAAGTTATGCGGCTCGCTGAAGAAAGAATCGGAATTTTCAAGCCTCAGTGCCAGCGGCGCCTCATAACCATGACCAAAGAATGGATGTTGGCCGATGAGTTCAAGTGCCATGCCCCATAATTCAAAACGGAATGAGCTGCCACGGCTGAAAATCATTTCGGAGAACAGTGCAAAAACCACGACAGCGCCAGCGATGAGCATGCCCACCAACGCTAATGAACGACGATTCCAGCAAATAAAACTGAGCCAGATCATGCTCAATACAAGGGCGACCAGAGGCGTTCTTGATCCTGTGGCAAGCAGCGCTGCAAACATAATCAGAAAAGCCGGGGCCGCTGCCATGACGGTGGCCAAGCGCTTGCTTGTCATCCCCAACGTCAGCCAATAAATGCAAAAGAACCCGAATGCATGGGAGCTGAGAAGCGGGTTGTCGAAGGCGCCGGTCCCGACCATGCGCACATCGGGCGAGTAGATGCCGACGAACACATACAAGTTGTAAACCGTGATCCCAAGCACAACGACAGCGGCGCTGAAAAACACGGGCTGAAGGCTTTCGCTGCGGTATTTGACCAGCAGGGAGCAGCCCAAAAACAGCATCAAGATGTGCAGTGGTGGTTTTAACAGACCGAGCGGATGGTTGTCAGTCGGGCTCCATATCAGGGTGATCATTGCCCAGGCGATAAACGCCAACAGGCCCAGGATCAACGGCTCCTGAAGCAATGTCTTCATCTCGCGCGGTCGCAATAGAACTGCGATCAGTGTCGGGATGCTGAAGAATCCGTAATACAGTTTGTGGTGGATACTGCGGTCAGGCACAAAATACAAATCAGATAGAAGCAAAAAAAGCCCGACAGGCAACAGCCACAGGCAAATGAAATCGAACATCCGATGTTTTGAGTAGCTCAAGTAACTGAATTGCATGCTGAAAGGTTCATTCCAGGTTTTGGATGACCATACTAACGTAATGGCCATTTAATGTCGTTTTAGGCGTCCTGTGAGACCTTGTCCCAACCGGCTGGCAGTACACCAGAGAAGCTGTGATAAAGTCAGCAACCTTTTTTCACAACTGTCGCGTGATATGACCGAATCCAACCCCAGCTCAAGCGAATCGAGCTTGAAGATCTATCTGCGCCTCCTCAGTTATGTCCGGCCTTATATCGGTCTGTTTCTGCTGAGTATTGTCGGCTTCCTCATTTTTGCGTCCACCCAGCCGATGCTGGGCTACATCCTCAAATACTTCGTTGACGGCTTGTCCAACCCGGATGCGGTGTTGTTCCCGTCGGTTCCTTACTTGCGTGATTTGCGCCTGCTGCAGGCGGTTCCGCTGCTGATCGTGCTGATTGCGGCGTGGCAAGGTTTCGGCTCGTTCCTGGGTAACTACTTCCTGGCCAAAGTCTCCTTGGGCCTGGTCCATGACCTGCGGGTTCAGTTGTTCAACAACTTGCTGGTATTGCCCAACCGTTATTTCGACAAGCACAACTCGGGGCACCTGATCTCCCGCATCACCTTCAACGTGACCATGGTCACCGGTGCGGCCACGGATGCGATCAAAGTGGTCATCCGTGAAGGCATGACCGTGGTATTCCTGTTTGCGTCGCTGCTGTGGATGAACTGGCGTCTGACGCTGGTAATGATCGCCATCCTGCCGCTGATCGCAGTGATGGTCAGCACAGCCAGCAAAAAATTCCGCAAACAAAGCAAGAAGATTCAAGTAGCAATGGGCGACGTGACGCACGTGGCGTCCGAAACCATTCAGGGTTACCGGGTGGTGCGCAGCTTCGGCGGTGAGAAGTACGAGCAACAACGCTTCCTCAAAGCCAGTCAGAGCAACACTGACAAGCAACTGCGCATGACCCGCACCGGGGCCATCTACACGCCGATGCTGCAATTGGTGATCTACGTGGCCATGGGCATCCTGATGTTTCTGGTGCTGTACATGCGCGGCGACGCTTCGGCGGGCGACATGATTGCCTACATCACCCTGGCGGGCCTGTTGCCCAAGCCGATTCGCCAACTGTCCGAAGTCAGCTCCACCATCCAGAAAGGTGTGGCCGGTGCTGAAAGCATCTTTGAGCAACTGGACGAAAAACCGGAAGTGGACACCGGTACGGTAGAGCGTGACCACGTCAACGGTCGCCTCGAAGTCCGTCACTTGAACTTCACCTACCCGGACACGGATCGTCAGGTGCTCAAGGACGTGACGTTCACGGCCGAGCCGGGCCAAATGGTAGCGTTGGTCGGGCGTTCGGGCAGCGGCAAGTCGACGCTGGCCAACCTGATTCCGCGTTTCTATCATCACAACTCGGGTGACATCCTGCTCGACGGCATTGATATCGAGCAGTACCGCCTGCTGAACCTGCGCCGCCATATTGCGCAGGTGACTCAGCATGTAACCCTGTTCAGTGACACGGTCGCCAACAACATTGCTTATGGCGACCTGGCGGGGGCGCCGCGGGCCGATATCGAAAAAGCCGCGCGCGATGCTTACGCGATGGACTTTATCGAGCAACTGCCCCAAGGCCTTGATACTCAGGTCGGTGAAAATGGCGTGCTGCTCTCAGGTGGTCAGCGCCAGCGCCTGGCAATCGCGCGGGCCTTGTTGAAAAACGCCCCGCTGCTGATTCTGGATGAAGCGACCTCGGCCCTGGACACAGAGTCCGAGCGTCATATTCAGGCCGCACTGGATCACGTCATGGAAGGGCGCACGACATTAGTGATCGCGCACCGTCTTTCGACCATCGAGAAGGCTGACCTGATTCTGGTCATGGATCAGGGCCAGATCGTTGAACGTGGCACCCATGCCGAGCTGCTGGCGCAAAACGGTTACTACGCGCGCCTGCACTCCATGGGGCTGGATGCGCCCCTGACCTCGGGCGACATCGCCTGATCATGCGCGGGAGACGGGCATGCCCCTCTCCCGCGTTTGCCCGTGTGTACGTCAATACGGGTGGTGTAAGTCACGTCTGATTCTCATTCCCCGCGATAAATACCGTGAACTGACCAGCGTTCACCCTGTGTTAATATCGCGCCCCTGTTCATTTTGTATGTGGGTTCTCCATGAAGTTGTCCATGCCGCGATTCGATCAAGCCCCTGTCTTGGTGGTAGGCGATGTCATGCTCGACCGTTATTGGCATGGCGGAACCTCACGGATTTCCCCTGAAGCGCCAGTACCGGTAGTCAAGGTCGAGCAAATCGAAGACCGTCCGGGCGGCGCTGCCAACGTTGCGCTCAACATTGCTGCACTGGGTGCGCCCGCATCACTGGTCGGCGTGACTGGCGATGATGAAGCCGCAGACAGTCTGGCCAATAGCCTTGAAGGTGCAGGCGTGCGCGCACTGTTCCAGCGTATTGCTCATCAGCCGACCATCGTCAAGCTGCGGGTCATGAGCCGTCACCAGCAATTGCTGCGCATCGATTTTGAAGAACCCTTCGCCACGGATGCGCTGGCATTGGGCGCTGAGGTCGACAAACTGCTTGAAGGCATTAAGGTGCTGGTGCTGTCGGATTACGGCAAAGGTGCGCTGAAAAACCATCAAGTGCTGATCCAGGCCGCACGCGCCAAAGGCATTCCGGTGCTGGCTGACCCCAAGGGCAAGGACTTCTCGGTGTACCGTGGCGCCAGCCTGATCACACCTAACCTCAGCGAATTCGAAACCATTGTGGGCGGCTGCACCGATGAGGCCGATCTGGTCGCCAAGGGCGCCAGCCTGATGGGCGATCTCGACCTGGGTGCGCTGCTGGTAACCCGTGGCGAGCACGGCATGACCCTGTTGCGTCCGGGCTTCCCGGCCATGCACTTGCCAGCCCGTGCCCGTGAGGTGTTTGACGTGACCGGTGCTGGCGATACCGTCATTTCTACCCTGGCGGCCGCCATTGCGGCAGGTGAAGAGCTGCCCCACGCCGTTGCGCTGGCCAATCTGGCCGCCGGCATTGTGGTTGGCAAGCTCGGTACGGCGGCCATCAGCGCGCCGGAACTGCGCCGCGCTATCCAGCGTGAAGAAGGCTCAGAACGGGGTGTATTGAGCCTGGAGCAACTGCTGCTGGCTATCGACGATGCACGTGCCCATAACGAGAAAATCGTGTTCACCAACGGCTGCTTCGACATCCTGCACGCGGGTCATGTCACCTATCTGGAACAGGCCCGTGCCCAAGGTGATCGTTTGATCGTCGCGGTCAACGATGATGCGTCGGTGAGCCGCCTGAAAGGCCCTGGCCGTCCGATCAACAGCGTTGACCGGCGCATGGCGGTACTGGCCGGGCTGGGCGCGGTGGACTGGGTGATCAGCTTCCCTGAAGGCACTCCGGAAAACCTGCTGGCTCAGGTCAAGCCCGACGTGCTGGTCAAAGGTGGCGACTACGGCATTGACCAGGTGGTCGGCGCTGACATCGTGTCGGCCTATGGCGGCACGGTGAAAGTGCTGGGGCTGGTTGAGAACAGCTCGACCACGGCCATCGTCGAGAAAATCCGCGGCCAGTGATGCAAGCGATCTCACCAAGGCTCTCTCCCTTCAGGAGAGGGTCAGGGTGAGGGGCTTTTGCGCTTCACTACTTTTCTGAACATCTGCCGCGCTTTTCCGGTCAGGCGTTTAAGCCTCGACGCTTTGTCCGGTTCGCTCAAGCCCTGCTGTTTGAGCCAGTCCTTCCAGCGAATCCGCTCTTCGCGCACGACCCAGCCTTCCTGACGCGCAAAACTCTCTGCCAGATGTAGCCCACGGGTACTTGCCGCGTGCAATTTGTCTTTGCTCAGGGTGTACAGCTCGGCGCATGGCTGGCCATCAGTCAACGGGATCAGGTACAAATCAGGCCGTTTGCGATCAAGGCGCGCCACCAGTTGATCCCCTTCCAGCCGTTCATCGACATGAAACAGGCTCAAGGATTTGGCTTCTTTGGGCACTTCCAGCCGCAAGTCATAGACCAGTTGCAGCGAAGCCGTCGGTAAATGCACGTACGCCCGTGGACGTTCCAGTAAGGGCTGGCTGCCACATCGCACGGGACGCGCCGCGCCCGAGTTGGGCGTCAGGCGAAAGGGCAGGGCTTCGCGGTAATGCAGCGCGCTGATGTAGGGGGCGGGCAACCATGTCTCGTTGAAGCGCCCGCCCAGCCAGCCTTCGGGCGTTTCCAGCAAGCATTCTTCGGCCACTTCCTGAATGGCAGTGTGCAGTGGCAGATTCACCTCGTGCGCCGGGACGTAGCCAGAGATCAGTTTGAGCACCACATCGCCACGATCCTGACGACGCTGGCGCACCAGTACCCAGTAATCGCGACCTTGCCACTGCAATGTCAGGCGTACAGACACACCCAGATTCGCCAGCTCCAACCCGAAGCGTTGAGGGTCGGCCACCTCGACTGGGCGGCGCTTTTGCAGGATTTGTGCAAAGTTGAGCGGCATGCCGACGCTTTGATAACTCAAGCCTTCGGCCGTGGCCTCAACGAAGAGCGGCAGGGTTTTGAAGTCGCTGGGATTTTTGCGGATAAGCGAACGCGGCATGTCGGCTCCTTCTTGCGTCGGGGTCGGCCGCGTCGGCGGCATCAGGGTGTGCGCAACACCTGCGCAACCGTTGCCACGTTGTGGGCCAGGTGCAAGGGATTGATCGTGCCGACAATAGCACTGGCAACCCCATCATGGCCAAACACCAGTTCGAAACTGGCCCGCACCGGATCAACCCCCGGGCTCAAGCAAACGTGGCCACTGGCGAGGGCTTTTTTGACCAGAATCGCTTTGCCATGCGCTGCCGCGTAATCAATCACTGGCTTTTCGGCCTGTTCATTCAGGTTGTACGTGACCATGGCGCAATCACCGGTTTGCAGCGCTTTCAGTCCGCCTTCAACGGTTTTGCCTGATAGGCCAAAACCCCGGATCTTGCCCTCACGCTTGAGTTCGGCCAGTGTTTCATAGACCTCGCCGTTGTTAAGAATGGCCAGATCATTGCCATCGGAATGCACCAGCACCAGATCAATGAAATCGGTCTCTAAACGCTGGAGGCTGCGTTCCACGGACTGACGGGTGTGGGCAGCGCTGAAATCATGGTTTGACTGACCGTTGACGAATTCTTCCCCGACCTTGCTGACGATCACCCACGGCTGGCGTTGCCCCCGCAATAGCGGTCCCAGCCGTTCTTCACTGCGGCCATAAGCGGGTGCAGTGTCGATCAGGTTGATACCCAGGTCGCGGGCGAGTTTCAGGAGCATGCGCGCTTCGTCATCATCCGGGATCTGAAAACCGCTGGGGTATTTCACCCCTTGATCACGGCCCAGTTTGACGGTACCCAGTCCCAGCGGGGACACCATCAGGCCGGTACTGCCCAGTGGGCGGTGCAGGTCGTGCAAGGTCGGTTGACTCATGGCAGCAGTTGCTCCCATGGGGTCTGGCCCAGAGGAGGGCGCGGCAGCTCTGGCAGGGCAGGAGCGTTACCCGGCTTGATGCCGTCCTGCGCCAGGGCTTGCAATACCCGGTCCGAGAAGTCCGGGGCCAAAGCCAGTTTGGTCGGCCAGCCCACCAGCAAACGGCCCTGATCGGCCAGAAATGCGTTGTCCGGGCGCACCAGGCCCGATTGCGCGGGCTCGGCACGATTGACCCGCAGCGTGGCCCATTGCGCCTGGCTCAGGTCGACCCACGGCAGCAGGTTGCCCAGCTCTTTTTGCGCCACGGCGATTTGCGCGGCCGGCTCACGGGCCACACCTTCCGCCTCGGCAATATCACCACCCAAGTACCACACCCATTCGCCATTGGCGGCTGGGTGTGTGGTCACGGTAATACGCGGCTTGGGGCCGCCGCCCAGGCAGTGCGCGTACAGCGGCTTAAGGCTTGGGCCTTTGACCAGCACCATGTGCAGCGGGCGCAACTGTTGCGCCGGAACACGGATACCCGTACTGGCCAGCAACTCGGCGTTCCCGGCCCCTGCGCTGAAGACGATACGTTGCGCGTGGATGTTGCGCCCGTCGACCTGCAAGCCCACCAGCTCGTTGTTCTCAAACCACGGCTCGATGGATTGTCCGGCCAGCAAGCCATCACCTGCGAGGGTGGCCAGGCGTTCGATCAGGCTGGGCACGTCGACCACCAGTTCGGCCAGGCGGTACACCTTGCCCTTAAAGCGTGGGTCTTGCAGGGCAGGGGGCAATTGGTCGCCCTTGACCTGATCGACACGCCCGCGCACAGCCTTGCTGGCAAAGAAGCTGGTGAGATTGCCCGCCAGGGTGCCCGGCGACCAGAGGTAATGGGCTTGGGAAAGGATGCGAACGCCGGTTAAATCCAGCTCGCCGTCACCGGCCAGCGCTTCACGCCAGCGACGCGGCATGTCGGCAATGGCTTCGGAGGCGCCGGTCAGTGCGCCGTGCAGCGCGTACTTGGCGCCGCCATGAATGATGCCTTGAGACTTCACACTTTGGCCGCCGCCCAGGCTCTCGCGCTCGACTACGATCGTCGAAAACCCCTGTTTGCGCAGGCGGGCATTGAGCCAGAGGCCGGCGACACCAGCGCCGACAATCAGCACGTCGGTGGAAATTACAGATGGCATGGGCGACCTCAGCGTTCAAAGACAAGGCCGGGAGTATACATCGTGATCGCGCCTCTATCTTGAGCAGGGCGACAGCGCATCGACCAGCGTTAATGCCCCGCTGTTTTGGAAAATAACTGAATCACCACCACGCCCAGCACAATCAGGCCCATGCCGAGCATGGCCGGTACATCGAGCTTTTGGCCGTAGATAAACAGCGCGGCGATGCTCACCATCACGATCCCCATGCCTGCCCACACGGCGTAGGCAACGCCCACCGGAATCGTGCGCACCACCAGCGTCAGCATCCAGAACGCTGTGGCGTAGCCGGCAATGACAAGGATAAGGGGCAGGGGCGTGCTGAAGCCTTTGATCGCTTTCATCGATACGGTGGCAATCACTTCAGCGCAAATGGCGATGGCCAAGTAGTAGTAAGCGTTCATATTGGAGTCCTGAAGGTGGGGCGCAGCAATTTAACAGCACGGCATTCTAGTGGTTGTAAAAGTGTGTAGTGGTTTTTTGTTGCCCCTTGCGAGAGCCATGTTCGGTGCCATCATCGTAGGTGTCGTTTTCAAGTAAACTCCGCGCCCATGAATAGAACTCTCTACACCTTGCTGTTTCATCTGGGGCTGCCGCTGGTGGCGATTCGTTTGTGGCTGCGGGCCCGCAAGGCACCTGCGTATGCACAACGTATCGGTGAACGGTTCGCCTTGAACCTGCCCGCGCTGCAGCCCGGCGGGATTTGGGTGCATGCTGTGTCCGTAGGGGAAAGCATTGCTGCCGCGCCGATGATTCGGGCGCTACTCAAACGTTATCCACAGATGCCGATCACTGTGACCTGCATGACGCCGACGGGTTCAGAGCGGATTCAGGCACTGTTCGCCGATGACCCGCGCATTCAGCACTGCTACCTGCCGTATGACTTGCCTTGGGCGGCGGCGCGCTTTGTGTCGCGGGTGCAGCCAAAACTGGCCGTGATCATGGAAACCGAGCTGTGGCCCAACCATATTCACCAGTGCGCCAAGCGTGGCATTCCGGTGGCGCTGGCCAATGCGCGGTTATCGGCGCGTTCGGCCAAAGGCTATGCACGTTTCGCCAGGCTCACCCGGCCCATGCTTGAAGAGATGAGCTTGATCGCGGTGCAGACGCAAGCCGAAGCCGAGCGCTTTCGTCAGTTGGGCGCGCGGCCTGACTGCGTGCAAGTGACCGGCTCAATCAAGTTCGACCTGACCATCGACCCGCAGTTGTTGATCAGGGCACGTGAGTTGCGTACGCAGTGGCACGCCATGGAACGTCCGATTTGGATCGCCGCCAGCACCCATGAAGGGGAAGACGAAATTATCCTCGCGGCCCATCGGCAATTGCTTGGGCATTACCCCGATGCGTTGCTGATTCTGGTCCCGCGTCACCCCGAGCGTTTCAACCGCGTTTTTGAGCTTTGCCAGCGCGAAGGTTTCAACACGGTGCGACGTTCTGCGGCCGACCCGGTTGGCCCGCAGACGCAGGTGTTGTTGGGCGACACCATGGGCGAGTTGCTGTTTTTATACGCCCTGGCAGACAGCGCATTCGTCGGCGGCAGTCTGGTGCCCAACGGCGGGCATAACCTGCTGGAGCCTGCTGCGTTGGGGAAACCGGTACTCAGCGGGCCGCACTTGTTCAACTTTCTGGAAATAGCAACGTTGCTGCGTGACGCAGGTGCGTTGGAGGAAGTGGACGATGCCCAAGGATTGGCCGTGGTCGTTCAACGGTTGTTCGAACTGCCTCAGGATGCGCAGCACCGGGCGCAGGCCGGCCTGAACGTGATGCTCGCCAATCAAGGCGCCTTGCAGCGTTTACTGGACGGATTGGCGCGTTTGCTGACCCGCTAATCCGTCCAGGCCGTCCAGGGGCAATTGCTTTTAGTCTGCCAAGGGCAAGAACCAGCGCTCTGCCAGTGCTTTACCGATTTGGCCGCGGTGAATCGTCACAACCGCTTGCTCATTTTGTGCCGTGTTGAGTTGTGAGAAGTAGCTCATCGTGCGTTGTTCTCGGGTTTTCAGGTGAGCCACGGTGTACACCTCTTTGGGGGTGTCAGCGCGTTCATAGTGAAAATGGGCATACCACAAAGGCGTTTTTCCCGGTTCGCTGATGGCGTATTCCTGGATGTAATCTTTGCGCTCGCCGGATAACGGAACGCGCTGCCCCACGCGGGATATCTGCACACGTCTCTGGTCCAGCAAGAATTGCAGATTGCCGTGGGTCGGTGGTAGCTCAAGGCAGAGTTGAAGGCGCAGCGCCTTGCCTTCCTGATCGAGCTGTTGGGCAGCCGTATGCATGTCGTTGACCAGTATTTGGTCGGCGGGCAGGCGCGCGGCTTCGGGTTGCTCCAGCCACGCGGCGTGTAGTTCGTCCGCCAATCTGTCGAACTTCGTTGCTTCGTGGCTGAGGATTTCCTCTATTTCCTGCGGGTGTCGTGTCTGGCGTTTGTATTGCTTCACCTTGCGTTGGATTTGCTCAAACATGCCGAACAGTTTTCGGGCTTGGCCTTTGATGACTTCCAGGCTGCGCTTGGGCGTGGGCGCAATGTGACGTGGCGATTTTATTTCGACCCATTCGTCTCCATGTTGCGTATAGGTCGACAACAATTTGTTGTCGTACTCTGCACGTATTTCAACCACCTCAATGGGCCACTCCCCGCCCGCAGGGCGCACGCTACCAATCAAACTCCCTTTGCCGCGGGCATTGATCACTTTGCGTTGTGTCCTGCTGGTGGCGGAAGGCTGGCGTCTACGGATTTTCTTGCGGGGTTTTGGCGGCGGTTTGATTTCTGCGGCCAGTTGCTCGGTGGCTTCCTGATACAGCTCCGTAATCAGTTGGCGCAGTTTGCTGAAATATTCGATATCCAGCTCGTCGCTGTGGATCAGCCCGATACCTTGAACAGCATCCAGCGCCTGGCCGTAGTGCTCCACCAGGCTGTCCAGTACCTCGAGGCGTTTTCCAGGTTCAAGTTCTAGCGTGTTGAGCTGATTATGGGTATGGACATATTCCCTGACGGGGTCGATGGCATTTTCCAGGCTTTCTTCAATCTTGAAGCTGACCAAGGGTTTAGCACTGGCGAGTTTCAGGCAACTGAGCTGGAAGTTCTTGAGTGTCAGGCTGGTGAGTTCATGTTCGGACAGGTTGGCCGTTAAGCGATTTGCGGCCTCGGAGCCTGCATTGCTCAGGTTGTTCAGTTGGTCGAGGATACTGGTTCTTTGAGCGAGGCGTTCGATAGCGCGTTCATTGATTGCAATCTGCTCCTTTGCGAACTGCAAAATCCCTGCCGGGTCGGCTTCTGCGGCCGCTGTGGCTGCCTGTGGGGACAGAGGTGTTGCGAACTGGGGCCACTTTCTGGCGGCAATTCGTTGCTCGGTCGCTATGCTCGACAAGCCCGTGGCGCGATTATCGAACGCCTTTTCCAGCAACCCGATGACAACCGCCTCGCTCAACGGAATTTTCAGCTCGATACGCTCGTTGATACTGCCGATGAGTTCTTGATAGGCCATCATTTCTTGCGACAGTGCCATTTCGAACCGTGCACGAAACTGTTCAAGCTGCTCAAAAGTAAAACGCGGGTCATTGCTCGCGCGGACATAGAACTGCTGGGTTTTAAGGACATTGTCGTAAAGCGTTCTCTCTTGCCCGTAAATGGTTTGCAAAGTGGTATTCAGCGCTTCGATTCGTGCCTGCTTTTGGTGCTGATACGCGGCGATACGCCTGGGCGGCATGCCGCCGTTCAGGCGCAGACGCAAGTCCAGTGCCCACGTGCCATTCGCATCAGCGCGAATGCCGGGCCCACGTGTGTTGCTGTCTGAAGGCGCAACGATGGTGGCCCTGCCATCAGCTTCCAGTTCAACCTCGTACAACGCTTGATCGATCTCGGCGTGCCATTTCTGCTGGATGCGGTACAAGCCTTTGCTCGCGCCATAGGTTTGGGGGGATGGCAGCGTCGCCGGGCGCGTGACTTCAAAGGTGGCCAGCCGTGCGCGTTGGCTGCGTGTCAGGCGGTTGCTTGCGTTGGCAAAACTGAAGTCCAGGAGCGTGCTTTGAGGGTCGGGGTATTCACCTGGTAATCGCACGGGCCCAGAACGTACGGGGATGATCTCAGGCTCTGGCCACTCGGGTACTTGAGGGCTCATGAGGAGCGGGTGCAGGCTTTCAGCCCTGAGGGCGTCGATTTGTGCCGGGCGTCCGGGTTTGCTCCCGGGAGCCATATGCAAGAGCAGCATGCCCAGATTGATGAGCACGTCGACCATCGCCAGTTCCCGTTCTGTGGGGGAATCGCTGGCGAGTGCAGGGATGTCTTGCGTCGCTGAATGCGCCAGGCTCAATAGCCATCCGGTCAACATAAAGGTGCGGGGTAAGCCGGGTAGTACTAACAGGCTGTCAAAAATCAGGCCACCGCCTTGCAGCAAAACACGCCAGCGGCTTTCGCTGTTCGAGACCGAGTCAGCGTCTGCCTGATCCACCAGTGCTTTGGCGTTACTGCCATAGAGGTAGAGCATCACTTGGCCATTATGCAGGTAATGCAGTAACTCGTTGCTGGTGCCGTTGGTGGCAAGCGAGGCAGGTGCGGGCACTTCGATTGGTGCGAACTCATCGCCTATACCGAATCGTACGTAATGGGGCTCTTTGAAGCCGCCGTTGTCGTAGATCAGACGGGCGCTGTCACTCAGCCAGGTCAGCACACTGTCTTGCAGCTCTCCGGGTTCCGCCAGCGCGCTGAGCAATGCGTCACGGGTCGCGAATTCGATCAGGGATTGCGCATAAAACGGTCGATAAAGCAGGTGAGGACCCACTGCAATATTGACGGGTTCGATGATGAACATGTTGCTGACGATATCCGGCGTGGCCTCATGTTCGCGGATCAAGGCCAACTGGCGGATGACAACCGTTTGCCCATCGATGATCCGGTCGGCGGGAAGGGTTTTCACCAATGCGGCGACATAACGGGCGCCAAGCGGCGTGACGCCGCTTTCTTTTTTCAGGCTCAATTCCAGCGCGTGCAGAGGCAACTGAACCCGCAGGTATTGAGCGTACAGACGCTCGCGCTCCTGGGCGTCGGGTGTGTCACTTAACAGCAGGCTTTCAAGGCGTTTGGGGTAGGCCTCACCGATGTTAGCCTGCTCGATCAGGCCGCTGCGTCGGGTGATGTAGGCCGGTGTCAGCCAGGCTGGCAGCTCAAGCCCGCGGCGATGACGCAGTGTTAATCGGCCCGTGGGGCGGCCTTGCAAGTTCTTCAGGGCCAGATCGGTCAGGCTCATGGTGACCGGCTCTTCGATGCCCACGGCGCCCGGTAACCCCACCACGCTATGAAATGTCAGCTCAATGTCATCAGGGGCTAATTGCGCATCAAATGTTTGACCCTGGCTTTCTGGCTCGTACTGCAGTTTGTCTCTGAACAGCAGCTGTTTGAGAACGTCGACGGTATACGTGCGGACATCGCTGATGCCGCTCAAGAACGTTCTGCCTTGATGGCTTTTTTTCGTAGATGCCAGCGCCAGGCTGAAGTGGCGATAAAGCGCCTGATCCGAGAAAGACGCTGTTTTCAGCCAATCCGGCAGGTGTTGTTGGAGTGAGAGGAGCAGCTTGGGGTCAACCGGCTGGAACTTGAGATACCCCGTCGAAACGTTGGTCATGTCTTTATAAACTTCCTCTAACTGAGCCCAGCCGATGCTGGCAGGCAGTTTGAGTCGGTTCAGGTTTTCCAGTTGACGATTCAGGAGGGTGGCACTGCGGATTTCGAAGACGTCACCTTCCAGTTCAAAGCGTTCGAACTCGATAGGTTGGGTAGGTTTTGGCAGGCCCAAGATACGGCCAGCCTTTTTAATAAACGCGTCCAGGCTACTGAATAAAGTCAGGGGGCCTGTTGCAAACCAGGCGATCAATTGACCCGGACCTTCGATGAGCATGATGGTACTGAGCCGCGACGTGCGAGCGGGTTGGGTCAACGTGGCCTTGACCAAGTAGACACGGGCCGCTTTTTCACCATATTGGGCAACCCTGTCCTGTCGTACGGGGCAGTCCAGCAGTTGCTTGATCAGTGCGCGATGATTGTCGTTCAAGTTGTCTTGTTGGGCCGCACTCAAACTCAACATGTCTTTGAGCAGAAGACTGAACCATTGCCAGCGACTGCTCCCGGTATTGCCCCGCGCTGACCAGAAGTCGCTTAACGCGTTTTGTAAGCCGATGGGCACACGCCAGCTCAATTCTTCGATCAGGGTTTTGACGATGTGCATGTCCAGTACACCGTTGGCAGGTGCGAGCCATTTATAGGGTTCGTCACAGAGGTAGTAGGGCTGATTGTTGCGGGGCGTAACATCCAGCTCGATACCACTCCCCAGGTAATCCATCACCTTGGGCATCAAGAGGTGAAAGTCCCACCCCGTGGTCGTGCGCGGTATCGCTAGGTGAGTGTTTTGCAGGTCGAAGACGAGGGTCGGGTATTTTTCTTTGAGGGCGGCTTCCAGCATTGTGCGCACCACCGTCTGCAGATCAGGCGGGTTGGCGAACTGAGCGTTGATGGCGCTTGCGACAGGGGTGAGGGGGTCTGTTGTCGAGGCGAGGGCAGAGGATGTTGACATGAGCGTACCTGTGTTGAGTTCCAGAGGTCACACGACCGGTGCCGTATTAAGGGCGGGAATACTCAAGCGCAGGTGGTAGCGGGATATGACGCAGGCGCTGTGGTCGCAGCCGGTGAGCTGCGACCACACGGCGCAGACTCAGTTGCCGGGCGAGCGCATGTTGGCTTCGGCGGCTTGTGCCAGGTCGGGCGGCAGGAAGTCTTTATCGGGGTTGTAGTCGGCTTTCAGGTAGCGCGACAGCGCCTCCAGATCACCGGGGTTCAGCGTACCGGCGACTTGCTTGAGGCGCAGGTTGTCGAGGATGTAGTCATAACGGGTGTTGTTGTAGTCGCGCACGGAGTTGTACAGCTGGCGCTGGGCGTCCAGCACATCAACGATGTTGCGCGTGCCCACCTGATAGCCGATTTCGGTGGCTTCCAGCGCGCTCTGATTGGAGATGATCGACTGCTTGCGTGCCTGTACCTGCTCGACGTCGGTGTTCACCGCGCGGTGCAGGTTACGGGTGTTCTCGACCACCTGACGGCGCAATCCCTCACGCTGTTGCTCGGTCTGATCAAGGCGTGAATACGACTCGCGCACTTGCGAGCTGGTCAGCCCGCCGCTGTAGATAGGGATGTTTAGCTGAATACCGATGCTGCGTTGAGAGACATCACCGCTGTAGCGCTGCTGCAAGGCATTGGGGTTGCTCAAGCCGAAACCGTCGTTGTCGCCGGTCTTGTATTGCGCCACCGCGTCGAGTGTCGGTGCGTGGCCTGCTTTGCGTTGCTTGAGGGTTTCCTGAGCGGCATCCACGGCAAAGTTACTGGCCAGCAGATTGAGGTTTTGCTGCGCTGCCGTTTCAACCCATATTTTGGCGTTGTTCGGGGAGGGCGGCAGGATAGGCAGCGTGTGGCGCATGCCTTCAATCGCGTTGTACTGACGGTTGGTCAGGGTGATGAGCGCCTCAAAGGCATCATCGACCTGACGCTGCGCGACGATCCGGTTAGCCCGCGAGGTGTCATAACTGGCTTGGGATTGCAGCACGTCAGTCTTGTCTGACAGGCCCACGTCAAAACGTTCGCGGGATTGATCCAACTGGCGCTTGAAAGCCGCTTCTTCGGCCTTGGTCGCGGCCAGCGTGTCTTGGGCGCGCAGTACCGAGAAATAAGACTCGGCGGTTTGCAGGATCAGGTTTTGCTCCGTGGCTGACAGTTGCAGCGCGGCCTGCTCATTGACCGACTCTGCCGCTTTTAACTGGAACCAGCGGTCGATCCGGAAGATTGGCTGCGCCAGCGTCGCTTGATACACCACGGCACTGCGCGTGGTGGTCAGCGAAGGCTGATCGATGGACGTGCGCACACTGCTCGACTCGGCCCCCCCGGAGAGGTTGGGCAGCAAGCCGGCGCGGGCCTGTGGCACCACTTCCTTGCGTGCGGCGTAATCGGCACGGGCGGCTGCCAGGTCGGCGTTGTTGTCCACCGCCTCGTGATAAACGCTGACCAGCCCTGTCTGGCTGGCCAAAGGGGCCTGGGTTTCCATGGCCATAACGTTGGTCGCACAAGACACGGCGATAGCCAGTGAGAGTTTGCGCAGCATGAGCGATCCCTAGTTCAATAATGCGGAGAAAATAAACTCCCGAGGCCTCGTGTGGCGCTCGTGGCGTCAAGACGTAGCGAGTGTAGTAGCGGTGACACCTTGCAACAATGCCGTTGTTGCGACTTTTCTCACGCTGATTATTCCGGGGTTGGCGTTCTGCCTCAGTCTTGTCTAGACTGGCCGGGTTCTTGTCGGGGTGCCTTGCTATGAGGCTGAGATCGAATAATTTCGGATCCCGTTGAACCTGATCAGGTTAGCGCCTGCGTAGGGAACAAGATTTCTCGTCTCCCGGCGAGTCCTCTTGAGTACCGTCCGGGATCGATTGTTCAAAAAATGATCAATCGTTCGAGGCCGTGACTCAGCACCCAGTCCTTGGGTAATTCCGTACTTATTTCAGGTTCTCCCTCCGACAATCCGCCTGGATGCAGTCTGGAGAGCCGTGATGAGTACAAAACCAAAAAACGCGATCAACCTCAGTGATTCGGCAAAAGTCGATGAGCAGTCGGTCAAGCCGTTTACCCGCTCGCAAAAAGTCTACGTACAGGGTTCGCGCCCGGACATTCTGGTGCCGATGCGTGAAGTTAGCCTGGATGTTACACCCACTGATTTTGGCGGCGAAATCAACGCCCCGGTATTGATCTACGACACCTCGGGCCCGTATACCGACCCGTCAGTGCAGATCGACGTGCGCAAGGGCCTGGGTGATGTGCGTTCGGCCTGGATCGACGACCGGAACGACACCGAGCGCCTGCCGGGCCTGAGTTCGAACTTCGGGCAAATGCGCCTTGAAGACGCTGAACTGACCACACTGCGTTTCGCCCACGTCAAGAACCCGCGCCGGGCCAAGGCCGGTGCCAACGTTAGCCAAATGCACTATGCGCGTCAGGGCATCATCACCGCCGAGATGGAATACGTCGCCATTCGCGAAAACATGAAGCTGCAAGAGGCACGGGCCGCGGGGTTGCTGGACCAGCAACACGCGGGCCACAGCTTCGGTGCCAATATCCCGAAAGAAATCACCCCCGAGTTCGTGCGCGAAGAAATCGCCCGCGGCCGCGCCATCATCCCGGCCAACATCAACCACGTTGAGCTGGAGCCGATGATCATCGGGCGCAACTTTCTGGTGAAGGTCAACGGCAACATCGGCAACAGCGCACTGGGTTCTTCGATTGAAGAAGAAGTGGCCAAGCTGACCTGGGGCATTCGTTGGGGGTCGGACACCGTCATGGACTTGTCCACCGGCAAGCACATCCACGAAACCCGCGAGTGGATCATTCGCAACTCGCCGGTGCCGATTGGTACGGTGCCGATTTATCAGGCGCTGGAAAAGGTCAACGGCGTGGCCGAAGACCTGACGTGGGAGCTGTTCCGCGACACCCTGATCGAACAAGCTGAGCAAGGCGTTGATTACTTCACCATTCACGCGGGCGTGCTGTTGCGCTACGTGCCACTGACGGCCAAACGCGTGACCGGCATCGTGTCCCGTGGCGGCTCGATCATGGCCAAGTGGTGCCTGGCGCACCACAAAGAGAACTTCCTCTACACCCATTTCGACGAAATCTGCGAAATCATGAAGGCCTACGACGTCAGCTTCTCGCTCGGCGACGGCCTGCGTCCGGGGTCGATTGCCGATGCCAATGACGCGGCGCAATTCGGTGAGCTTGAAACCCTGGGCGAGCTGACCAAGATCGCGTGGAAACACGATGTGCAGTGCATGATCGAAGGCCCCGGCCACGTGCCGATGCAGTTGATCAAAGAAAACATGGACAAGCAGCTGGAGTGCTGTGACGAAGCGCCGTTCTACACCCTCGGCCCGCTGACCACGGACATTGCGCCGGGCTACGACCACATCACCTCGGGCATTGGCGCGGCGATGATCGGCTGGTTCGGTTGCGCCATGCTGTGCTACGTGACGCCCAAGGAACACTTGGGGTTGCCGAACAAGGATGACGTGAAGACCGGGATCATCACATACAAAATCGCGGCCCATGCCGCCGACTTGGCCAAAGGCCATCCGGGGGCGCAAATCCGTGACAACGCCTTGAGCAAGGCGCGTTTCGAGTTCCGCTGGGAAGACCAGTTCAACCTCGGGCTGGACCCTGACACCGCGCGCTCGTACCACGACGAAACCCTGCCCAAGGACTCGGCCAAGGTCGCGCATTTCTGTTCGATGTGCGGGCCGAAATTCTGCTCGATGAAAATCACTCAGGAAGTGCGCATTTACGCCGCTAATCAGCGCATCGACGCGATTGACGTCGACGTTGCCCAAGGGCTGGCCGAGCAAGCCGCGCGCTTCAAGCAGGAAGGCAGTCAGCTGTACAAAAAAGTGTGATGTAAGCGCAATCGCTGCCGGGGCGCGTTGCTGCACCTCGTCAGCGGTTTGTTTGCGCCGTTGTTTGGCGTGGTGCTGGTGGATCACTTCATTGTGCGCAAGTCCCCCCGGCCCTGTTTCGCTGGCCGACGTTGTTGGCATGGTTGGGCGGGGTGAGCGTCTATCACCTGCTGGCCAGTGTGGCCCCGACGTGGGGGGCGACGTTGCCTGCGTTGCTGGTGGCCGCGGTGTTGCAGTGGGCTTTTGGGCGTCGCCGCTAAAAGCCCCTGACCCCAACGCTCTGCTGTCGGGAGAGCGTTGGGTCGTGGCGCTTACCGCTGTGCAGGGAACCACTCAGGCTTGAGAATCCCGTTGAGGCGCGAGTAAGGGATTTTCAGTTCGACATGACCTTCGGAGTACGGCGCAATGCTGTACACATCGTACTTGAGTACAACATTGTCCTTGAGCAAGGCCACGTGCGGGGTCTGCTGGAACGGCCAGGTTTTTACATATTCAGGATCGTTGCCAAAGCGGGTGCTGATCAACCAGTTGTTATGCGCGACTTTGCCTGCGGCCCAGAAAGCTTTTTCCTGACCCGGAATCAGCATGTCCTGCAAGGTCACTTCCCGCTGATCCTTGCGTGAGTAGTTGATGAACCCGCGGCCCGGCATGCCATGTGCGCCACCTGTGTCCAGGTAGCTCGACAGCTCCACAATCACGAGGTCGTCATGCTGCTCACGTACCTTGGCCTGCAAGTAGCTGCTGTTGCGGCTGTCAGCGGTACGCAAAAACTGCTCGCGGTAGGCATTGAGGGACGGCGCCAGTTTGTCTTCGGGCGAGTTGACGGTCATTTTCAACAGGCGGCTTTCGATCAGTGCGTCCAGTTTGGGATCGCCCTGCGGGTGCACGGTATCGATATTCACCAACGGGCAGTCCTGGCCCTTGCAGCCGGCCTTAAGCTGCTCCGATGCGTCAGGAGTGAAGGTCAGCGGTTTTGGTGCAGACGCTTGAAATACGCTTTGGCACGCGCCCAGGGTCAGGGCGATGCAGGTCAGGGAAGCAAACTTTAAAAGCGACATGGTCGTCCTTCATCAACAAAAGAAAAGCAAAGTTATGGGGGTTTGACTGCCTGCGAGGGCATCCGTTCGCCACTAAGCTTAAAGGTGCCAATTAGAGTTGGTTTACAGGTGATCCGTCTATCCCTGTGTCAGAAAAGTGGCTGCATCACGGCGCTTATGCGCGTTAGGATGTGCGATGCCGCGGGCCACCCCGGCAGCCATTTGCCAGCAAGAGGTTTGAATGACGGATATCACCAACGCTACGCCCAGCAGTGTCGAGATCGTAAAGCGCGAACAGTGTTTCAAGGGTTTCTATCAGCTGGACCGCGTGCACCTGCGCCACGAATTGTTTGCCGGTGGCATGAGCCGTGAGATCAGTCGTGAAGTGTTTGTGCGCCATGATGCGGTTTGCGTGTTGCCCTACGACCCACAGCGCGACGAAGTGGTGTTGATCGAGCAGTTCCGCGTCGGTGCCATGGGCAAAACTGAAAACCCTTGGTTGATCGAACTGGTGGCCGGTTTGATCGACAAGGAAGGTGAAAACGAGCCTGAACACGTGGCTCACCGTGAAGGCGAAGAAGAGGCCGGTGTGACGTTCACGTCGCTGCGGCCGATCACCCGCTACTTTCCGTCACCGGGTGGCAGCACCGAATTTGTGCACCTGTTCTTGGGGCGTTGCAGTACGCACGGCATTGGTGGCTTGCACGGCCTTGAGGAAGAAGCGGAAGATATTCGAGTGACGGTTTGGGCGTACGAAGATGCGCTACAGGCAGTACGCGATGGTCGAATTTCCAATGCGGCAAGCATCATTGCCTTGCAATGGCTGGCGCTCAATCGCGCCGAGGTGAGGGGGTTATGGTCGTAAACGGGGTGCGCGACCGTTATCGGGTCGATCTGATTGGCTTGCAGGCTGCCTGCGAGGCCAATTACGCGCGCCTGATGCGTTTGTTGCCCGACATGCGCGAGCAGCCTGATGCGCGGCGCATTGCCGTGACCCAGGGCGATCAAATGCTCGGCGTTTTGACCCTCGAAGTGGTACTCGACTGCCCCTACACCAGCACTTTGCGCGTGCGCCAGGAACACAGCTTGCCGTGGTTGCCGGTGCCTGAGTTGCAGGTGCAGGTGTACCACGACGCACGCATGGCGGAAGTGATTGGCGCCGAGCATGCACGACGCTTTCGCAGCATCTACCCTTATCCCAATGTCGCCATGCACCAGCCGGACGAAAAAGCCCAGCTCAACGTGTTTCTGGGTGAATGGCTGAGCCATTGCCTGGCGTGTGGTCATGAATACGCACAAGTCAGATAAAGACGAAGTGTCCAGTCGCTGTCCATGAACGAGGCTGTGATCGGCAGCGCAAGCAGGCTAATGGCATAATCGCGCCATTCATCGACGTCTCCCGGGAGAGCCACCTTGCCGAGTGTTTCCACCCTGACCACTGAAGACCCGGTGCTGTTGGTGCAGCTTTCTGACAGCCACTTGTTTGCTGACGCAAACGGCTCGCTACTGGGGCTTAACACCGCTCGCAGCCTGCAGCAGGTTATCGACTTGGTAGGGGCCGAACAGCCGTCTGTCGACGTGCTGCTGGCCACCGGCGATCTGGCTCAGGACGGCAGCGTCCAGGCCTACCAATATTTTCGCCAGGTTACCGCTTCGCTGGCGCCAGTGGCGCGCTGGATTCCCGGCAACCATGACGATGTGCAGCAGATGCGCGAGGCGGCCATTCAAAGCCGTCTGATGGACCCGCGAGTGGATGTGGGCAATTGGCGTATCACGATGCTGCACTCCAACGTGCTGAAAAAAAGCCATGGTTATCTGAAAGACGACCAGCTTCAGTTGCTGGCGCAATCGCTGAGCGAAGCGCCGCAGCGTCATCACCTGATTGGCCTGCATCATCATCCGGTCCCGGTAGGTTGCCAATGGATTGAGCCGATCGGCTTGCTTAACGCCGAAGCATTTTGGGCCGTGATCGACCGCTTTCCTCAAGTCAAAGCTGTGCTGTGGGGGCATGTGCACCAGCCTTTCGATCAGCGACGCAAGGCAGTCAGGTTGTTGGCCACGCCTTCAACGTGTTTCCAATTCGCGGCGAACAGCATGGATTTCAAGGTCAGCAGCGAGGCGCCCGGCTACCGCTGGATACGCCTCAATCCTGATGGCACTTTGCATACCGGGATCTCGCGAGTAGCGGACTTTGACTTTGAACCCGACTACAGCACGGACAAATATTGACTACTGGACAAACTTACAGATGATGGGTCGAGTCATTCACCCCGAGTCAGGCTAAACTGCGCGTCTTTCTCAAGGCTGTGTCTGGCTGAATTTGTACTCGGGAGTAATGGCATGTCGGGTTCCATCTTGTATATCCACGGATTCAATAGTGCGCCCGAGTCGAAGAAGGCCTCGCAGTTGACGTCGGTGATGCAGCGAATGGGCCTTGGCGAGCAGTTACGTGTGCCTGCCTTGCATCATCACCCGCGTCAGGCGCTGGCACAGCTGGAAGCGGCCATCGGCGAGCTGGATAGCCCGTTGCTGGTGGGGAGCTCCCTCGGCGGCTACTATGCGACGTATCTCGCTGAGCGCCATGGCCTTAAAGCCTTGCTGGTGAATCCGGCCGTCAGCCCGCACCGCATGTTTGACGGTTATCTGGGTACTCAGACCAACCTGTACAGCGGCGAGACCTGGGAGCTGACCCACGATCACGTGAACGCCCTGGCCGAGCTTGAAGTCGCAGCTCCACGTGACCCGCAGCGCATTCAAGTGTGGCTGCAAACCGCCGATGAAACCCTCGACTACCGCTACGCTGAAAAGTACTACGCAGCGTGTGCCTTGCGCATTCAGGCCGGGGGCGATCACAGTTATCAGGGATTTGCCCGGCAACTGCCTGCGTTGCTGAGCTTTGCTGGAATAGCAGCAGAACAGTACCAAGCCATCGACTTTGCAGCCCTGTGAGGCACCCGTCGAATGGCCTTTATTTTCTTCATTTACGACTGACGACGAGACCCTATGGCCACTCCCAGCGCTAGCTCTTATAACGCCGACGCCATCGAAGTCCTCTCGGGCCTCGACCCGGTGCGCAAACGCCCCGGTATGTACACCGACACCAGTCGGCCCAACCACCTGGCCCAGGAAGTCATCGACAACAGTGTCGACGAAGCCCTGGCCGGTCACGCCAAATCGGTCAACGTCATCCTGCACGCCGACCACTCGCTGGAAGTCAGCGACGACGGGCGCGGCATGCCGGTGGACATCCACCCCGAAGAAGGCGTCTCAGGCGTCGAGCTGATCCTCACCAAGCTCCACGCGGGCGGTAAATTCTCGAACAAGAACTATCAGTTTTCTGGCGGCCTTCACGGCGTGGGGATCTCGGTCGTGAACGCCTTGTCGACCCAGGTTCGGGTCAAGGTCAAGCGTGACGGCAACGAGTACCAGATGACCTTCGCCGACGGCTACAAAGCCACCGACCTGGAAATCATCGGCACCGTGGGCAAACGCAACACCGGCACCAGCGTCTACTTTGCACCGGACCCGAAATACTTCGACTCACCGAAATTCTCGGTCAGCCGTCTCAAGCATGTTCTTAAAGCCAAGGCCGTCTTGTGCCCCGGCTTGCTGGTCACATTTGAAGACAAAAACACCGGCGAAAAGGTCGAGTGGCATTACGAAGATGGCCTGCGCTCCTATTTGGTCGATGCGGTCAGTGAGTTCGAGCGGCTGCCAGACGAGCCCTTCTGCGGCGCCCTGGCAGGCAATAAAGAAGCGGTCGACTGGGCGCTGCTGTGGCTGCCAGAAGGCGGCGACAGCGTTCAGGAAAGCTACGTCAACCTGATTCCAACGGCGCAGGGCGGGACCCACGTCAACGGTTTGCGTCAGGGCCTGCTTGATGCAATGCGTGAATTTTGTGAGTTCCGCAGCCTGCTGCCGCGTGGCGTGAAACTGGCCCCGGAAGACGTGTGGGAGCGCATTGCGTTCGTACTGTCGATGAAAATGCAGGAGCCGCAATTCTCCGGCCAGACCAAAGAACGCTTGTCGTCCCGCGAAGCCGCCGCGTTTGTTTCCGGTGTGGTCAAGGACGCTTTCAGCCTGTGGCTCAACGCGCACCCTGAACTGGGCATGCAGTTGGCAGAGCTGGCGATCAACAACGCCGGACGCCGTCTCAAAGCCAGCAAAAAGGTCGAGCGCAAACGCATCACCCAAGGGCCAGCGTTGCCGGGCAAACTGGCTGACTGCGCGGGCCAGGACCCGATGCGCGCTGAACTGTTTCTGGTGGAAGGCGATTCCGCTGGCGGTTCCGCCAAGCAAGCGCGGGACAAAGAGTTTCAGGCGATCCTGCCCTTGCGCGGCAAGATCCTCAATACGTGGGAAGTCGATGGCAGCGAAGTGCTGGCCAGTCAGGAGGTGCACAACATCGCCGTGGCGATTGGCGTGGACCCTGGCGCAGCGGACATGAGCCAGCTGCGTTACGGCAAAATCTGCATCCTGGCCGACGCCGACTCCGACGGTTTGCACATTGCAACGCTGCTCTGCGCGTTGTTTGTACAACACTTCCGGCCGTTGGTGGACGCCGGCCACGTGTACGTAGCGATGCCGCCGCTGTACCGCATCGATTTGGGCAAAGAGATTTTCTACGCCCTGGATGAGGCGGAACGTGATGGCATTCTTGACCGTCTGGTGGCCGAGAAAAAACGCGGCAAACCGCAAGTCACGCGATTCAAGGGCTTGGGTGAAATGAACCCGCCGCAACTGCGCGAAACCACCATGGACCCCAACACGCGTCGTCTGGTGCAGCTCACGCTGGAAGACTTCGCCGCGACCTCCGAGATGATGGACATGCTGCTGGCGAAGAAACGTGCGGGCGACCGCAAGACCTGGCTGGAGTCCAAAGGTAACCTGGCGCAGGTGCTGGCCTGATGCGCAGAGCCTTTCTGGCGCTGCTGATGCTGGGCACCACGCCGCTGATGGCTGAAACATGGCCTGAACTGGTGTTGGCGTCTGAACACCCGGTTGAAGGGATGCGCGGCGGCAATTTGTCGGGCTTGGCGATGTGCCAGGGCGAAGTGTGGGCTGTGTCTGATCGAGATGATGATCAGATCTACCGACTCGACACCCGTTATCCCGAGTGGCTGGCCGAAGCGGTGAAAATCCATTTACCCCGGCCGCCGCAAAGCGGTTTGCCGTGGGGTGTGCGCATGATGGGCAAAGCCATCAGCCCGCTGCGGGGTGGCGATCTGGACTTTGAAGGCATCACCTGCGACGCGGCGGGCAACCGTTACGTGGTCAGTGAATCCCATGCGAGCGTGCTGTTGATAGCGCCGCAGGGCAACGCCTCATGGCTGAAAATCGACGCCGGTCTGGTGCGTCAGGCGCGGGCCAGCGGCATGCTGCTGCATTTCAATGCCTTGTTTGAAGGCATTGCGATCAACCCGCAAGGCAACCAGATCTGGCTGGCGGCAGAGCGCGAGCGCCGTGGCTTGCTGACCATCCGCAAAAAACAAAGCGTGTGGGACTGCGAAGACGGCTGCGTGATCATGAGTGAAGCGGGGCCGGAACAGCCGCCACCGCAACTTAAGGCCAAACCGCAGGCCAAGGATTTCGCCGATCTGGCGGTGTTCGAGGGCAAGCTGTTTACCCTGGAGCGCATGGCTTATCGCGTGTGCCGCCGCACGCCTGCGACCGGGCAAGTGGAGCGCTGCTGGTCATTTGCCGCTGACGCGCTGACCGCGCCGCGCCGTTACGCGTCGGCTTACGGGAATGCCGAGGCCTTGAGTGTCGACGCCCAAGGTGCCTGGATCGGTGTCGACAATGGCAATCACGTGCGTGCCGATGGCGAGGCGCGCCCGGTGGTCTGGCGCTTTGCGGCGCCGCCGGGTGGCTGGAGCGCCCGGTCATGAGCCAGCAACCACCGGGCAAGCGTGCCGGTCGTGTACTGATGATCGTGGCCTGGTGTGCCGGTTTGTACCTGGCGACCCAATTTTTCGGGCGTTGGGAACAGCGTCAGGAAAACCCCAACCGCGAGGTGGTCTCGGAGCAGGGCGAAGGCTTCATCGACGTCAAACTGCAAGCCAACGTGCAGGGGCACTTCGTCGCCAGCGGCCGTATCAACAACGTGCCGGTGGAATTTTTACTGGATACCGGGGCCACCGATGTGGCGGTCCCGCTGGATTTGGCCCGGCAACTGGCATTGCCCAAGGGCGTGCCCGTGACCCTGAACACCGCTAACGGGCGGGCGCAGGGCTATCGCACGCAAATCGACCGTCTGCAACTCGACGCCATTGTGTTGCGCAACGTGCGCGCAGTGGCTGCACCGGGGCTAGAAGGCGAACAGGTGCTGCTGGGCATGAGCGCATTGAACACACTTGAATTCACCCAGCGCGGCGGCACCATGCTGCTGCGCCAGACAACGAACTGAATGAGGTCCGCATGAGCGACTCCCTTGATCTCAGCCTGGACGGCGTAGAACGCCGGTCACTGGCCGACTTCACAGAACAGGCCTACCTCAACTATTCCATGTACGTAATCATGGACCGGGCCTTGCCGCACATTGGCGACGGCCTCAAGCCCGTACAGCGGCGTATCGTCTACGCCATGAGCGAGTTGGGGCTGGACGCCGACGCCAAGCACAAGAAATCGGCGCGTACCGTCGGTGACGTACTTGGCAAGTTTCACCCCCACGGCGACTCGGCCTGTTACGAAGCCATGGTGTTGATGGCACAGCCGTTCAGCTATCGCTACACACTGGTTGACGGTCAGGGCAACTGGGGGGCGCCGGACGATCCCAAGTCGTTCGCTGCCATGCGTTACACCGAAGCGCGTTTGTCGCGTTACTCCGAAGTCCTGCTCAGCGAGCTGGGTCAGGGTACGGCGGACTGGGTGCCGAACTTCGACGGTACGCTGGACGAACCTGCTGTGTTGCCCGCACGTTTGCCGAATATCCTGCTCAATGGCACCACCGGCATTGCCGTGGGCATGGCCACCGACGTGCCGCCGCACAACTTGCGAGAAGTCGCCACCGCCTGCGTGCGCTTGCTCGACGAGCCCAAGGCTACGGTTGAACAACTGTGCGAACACATTCAAGGCCCGGACTACCCGACCGAAGCCGAAATCATCACCCCGCGTGCCGACCTGCTGAAGATCTACCAGACCGGCCGTGGCTCGGTGCGCATGCGTGCGGTGTATCACGTTGAAGACGGCGACATTGTCGTCACCGCCTTGCCGCACCAGGTCTCGGGTGCCAAGGTGCTGGAGCAAATTGCAGCCTTGATGCAGGCCAAGCCGACCAAGCTGGCGATGGTGACTGACCTGCGTGACGAATCGGACCACGAAAACCCGTGCCGCATCGTCATCATTCCGCGCAACAACAAGGTCGATCTCGACGAGCTGATGCAACACCTGTTCGCCGTGACTGATCTGGAGTCCACGTTCCGGGTCAACATCAACATCATTGGCCTGGACGGCAAGCCGCAGTTGAAAAACCTGCGGGCCCTGTTGGTGGAGTGGCTGGAATTCCGCATTAACACCGTGCGCCGCCGCCTGCAGTTCCGCCTCGACAAAGTCGAGCGTCGTCTGCACCTGTTGGACGGTTTGCTGACGGCGTACTTGAACCTCGATGAAGTGATTCACATCATCCGCACCGAGGAGCACCCCAAGGCCGAATTGATTGCACGGTTTGCACTGACCGAAACCCAGGCCGACTACATCCTCGACACGCGCTTGCGTCAGCTGGCCCGTCTCGAAGAGATGAAGCTGCGGGACGAGCAGGATGCATTGCGTAAAGAACAAGCCAAGTTGCAAGCGTTGCTCGGCAGCGAAGCCAAGCTGAAAAAGCTGGTGCGCAGCGAGCTGCTGGAAGATGCCAAAACCTACGGCGATGACCGCCGTTCGCCAATCGTGGCCCGTGCAGAGGCCAAGGCGCTGTCGGAAAACGAGCTTGTTCCGACTGAGCCGGTAACCGTTGTGCTGTCTGAAAAGGGCTGGGTACGTTGTGGTAAGGGTCATGACCTCGACGCGACCGGCCTGTCCTATAAAGCGGGCGACGGCTACAAGACCGCTGCGGCGGGGCGTTCCAACCAGTTTGCGGTGTTTATCGACTCCACCGGGCGGAGTTATTCCGTGGCGGCGCACACCCTGCCATCGGCCCGTGGTCAGGGCGAACCGTTGACCGGTCGCCTGACGCCGCCACCGGGAGCCAGCTTTGAATGCGTGCTGTTGCCTGAGGACGATGCGCTGTTCGTCATTGCCTCCGACGCAGGTTACGGGTTTGTGGTTAAAGGTGAGGATCTGCAAGCCAAGAACAAGGCGGGTAAAGCCTTACTCAGTCTGCCCAAGGGCGCCAAGGTCATGCAGCCGCGTCCGGTCACCGATCGCGAGCATAACTGGCTGGCGGCCGTAACGACGGAAGGGCGTTTGCTGATCTTCAAAGTCAGCGACCTGCCTCAGTTGGGCAAAGGTAAAGGCAACAAGATCATCGGTATCCCCGGCGATCGCGTAGCCAGTCGCGAAGAGTACGTGACCGATATTGCCGTGTTACCTGACCACGCCACGCTGGTGTTGCAGGCGGGCAAACGCAACCTGTCGCTCAAGCCTGATGACCTCGAACATTACAAAGGCGAACGTGGACGTCGGGGCAATAAATTGCCCCGTGGTTTCCAGCGTGTGGACGCGATGTTGGTAGAAACGCCCAATTAAGCCGGTTTAGAGCACCCGATCTGCGTTTTTTCGCGTAGATCGGCTTTGCGGCGCTGGAGTCGGGCTGGATATTCGCGGATGATATGGCGCACTTGCGGCACCGCCCCATGGCGCTGTGGCCAGCGACTTTTTCGAGAATCACACTGTGGCGCGCCTGATGGCTGCCACCTGGATGGAATGATGAACGTTCTGCGCCTTCCTTTAATTGCGTTGCTGACCGGTGTGCTCGGCCTGGCGGGGTGCTCCACGCATCAGCCAGCTGCCTTGTACCAGCTGGACAGCGGCACTCCCGGTCAGCCCGCGCAAAGCGCCGGCATGGCTGTGGTACTCGGCCCGGTCACCGTGGCTGACTACCTGCAACGTGAAACCCTGCTGCAACGTCAAACCGACGGCAGCCTGAGCGCGGCCACCGATGGCCGTTGGGCGGGTAGCCTGTCGGCTGATATCGACCAATTATTGCTTCGCCAACTGGCCTGGCGCCTGGACAGCCAGCGCGTGGTGTTGGCCCCGGCGCCTGCGAGCTTCGCTCCTGACGTCCAAGTGCTGTTGTCGATCACGCGTCTGGACTCTGGCAAAAATCAGCCAGCCATCCTCGATGCGCAGTGGCGTCTGCTCGACCGTCGCGGTCAGGTGCGCGACAACCGCATGGTGCATCTGGAAAAACAGCACGATGGCACCACGGCCTCTCAGGTCAAGGCGCAAGGCGAGTTGTTGCAACAGTTGAGTCAACAGTTGGCTGTGGCCCTCAAGCCGTTGGCCAACCAGCCGCCATTGGTGGACGCCCGTAAACCGGAGCCCAAGCCAGCCCGCAAGGATGAATCTGACAAGCCGCGCATTCCGATGGCTTCCCCGATTCGTACAGACATGGAAGTGTTCCGCTTCTGAGTCAGTGGCCAATAAAAAAATCCCGCGAATGTGCGGGATTTTTTTTGCAGGTCAAAATTGCTTCACTTCAACCCTCTTCCTGAGGGTGAGGGCATCTGTGAATTTACCCGCGCTTCTCGTGCATGCGTGCCAGTTGGCGTTCGAGCATCGACGGGTAGGGCTCCATCAGGCGCTCTACACAGCACGCTCCTTCAGGGCTGGCAATCGGGCGGATGCGGGCGCGCTGGCGAATCAACGCGTCGTCACTGATTTTGCGCTCGACCAGCAACAAGTTGCGGCTGTGCTGTGACAGCGCCAGCGCGTCTTGCGCGGTTTCAGTCAGTAACAAGTCGATTTGGCTCATGCCTGTCAGGCCTTCGCCCAATACCAGTCCCAATTGAAGTTGCAAGGTGATGCCACTGTCTGCCACTTCGATTTGCAAGGCGTGACCCAGTGCGCGCAACAGCTCACCGCAGCAAATGGCGTTGGTCAGGTAGTCGTCGCCGCTGTCTTCGCTGTGGAACAGCATCAGCGTGCTGCCATCGTTGAGCGTGTGCAGCTCGCTGTCATACAACGAGGCGGCTTGCTCCAGGCAGTCGCGATAGCGTTCCAGCAACTCAGTCAGGCGCGCGCGCGGCAAGCGGCGCAGTTGGTCCTGTGCACCCAGTTGCACGGCCAGCACAGCGCTCGGCTGCGGAGCGGATGGCGCGGCGGGCTGTGGTTTGGCCAGTGTCGCCGGGGTGGCGCTGCTGGAATCGCGCAGGTCGGCAAACGGGTCTTCGTCGTTCTCGTCTTCTTCAGCATGAACCACGTGCCGCGCGGCCGCTTTAGGGGCGGGCGCAGCAGGCGCTTCGTCAAAGTCCGGGTCGCGCAGGTTGCGCACTTCAAACGCGGGCTCTGGCTCGTTGTCTTCGTAGTCGCTGTCGTCGTAATCCGGCTCGGGTTCTGGCTCGGGTTCCGGCGCAGGCGGTGCCAGGCGGGTGTGAAGCTGGCGCGCCAGATCACCGATCTCATCCTGGCGGTTAATCGCCGGGGTGTAAGGGTCGGGCTCACGCAGCCACACGCGCAGTTGCAGCAGCGGGGTGGAGATGTGACGGCCCAGACGCAGGCTCAAAGCCAGGGCAAGAGCCAGCAGAATGGCGCTGAGGATGCCCATGCTTTGCAGGCTGATGGTCATCGGTTGCTGGAACTGATTCATGTCGAGGCTGATGCGCAGATGCCCGGCGGTCACGTCCTGGAATGTGATCTTGGTCTGGTACATGCCTTTGGCTTCGCCCAGCAGGCCGTTTTTCGGACGTTCACCGGCTTCTGCGAGGATGCGGTTGTCAACGCTATAAATAGCTGCGTGCGCCACCAACGGGTTTTTCGTCAGGTTATTGAGCAGCACGTTGAGGCTGAGGATGTCATTGGACACCAGCAGCTCGGTAGCGGACGTCGCGGTTTGCGTGGTCAGGCTCTGGCCCAGGGCGTCGGCCTGATCATGCATGGCCTGCTTGAATTGCAGGCCCATGACCACGGCATAAATCACCAGCGCCAGGGCGACCAGGATCACGTTATGGCTGGCAATGCGCAGAGCAAGCGGAATGCGACGATCGCGCAGGGCCCGGAAGATCAGCAGGAAGAAGTTATCGGTTTTGACAGGCGATGGCCGGTTCACTGAGCGCGGCTCTTAGTCCGTTAAATTGGTGCGCAGTATAGCGAGCGGCCCACAGGCGGCAAAGCCTTGGCGATGCCCGATGGTCACTGAAAGTGGGTAGAATGCGTTTTTTTTTAGCGAATGGGGGTGTGCCTTGCGCGAAATCGTCTTGATAAACATCACGGGTGAGGACCGTCCGGGTCTCACTGCGGCCATCACCGGTGTGTTGGCCAACAATGGTGTGAACATGCTCGACATCGGCCAGGCCGTCATTCATGGCGTTTTGTCGTTGGGTTATCTGGTTGAAATCGAGCAAGCCGATCAAGTGTCGGCCGTGCTCAAAGACCTGCAACCCTTGATTGCCAATGAAGGGCTGCAACTGCGTTTTGACCCCATTAGCGAAGCGCATTACCAGCGTTGGGTGAACGAACAAAGCCAGAAGCGTCACGTGGTGACATTGATGAGCCGCCGGGTCACCGCGCAAGAACTGCTACGAGTGACATCGGTGATCAGCCAGCACGGTTTGAACATTGAGCAGACTGATCGCCTGTCCGGGCGTGTGCCGCTGGATGCGCCAACCCGATTGAGCAAGAGCTGCATCGAACTGCGCGTCACGGGCGAAGTCGCAGACCTTGAAGCCTTGCGCGCCGAGTTCTTTGAGTTGTCGCAGGCGCTCAACATCGACATCGCCTTGCAAGAAGACACCCTGTTCCGTCGTAACCGCCGCCTGGCAGTGTTTGACATGGACTCGACCCTGATTGAAGCCGAAGTCATCGACGAGCTGGCGAAAGCCGCGGGCGTGGGCGATAAAGTGTCGGAAATCACCGAGCGCGCCATGGCGGGTGAGCTGGACTTCAAGGCCAGTTTCAAAGAGCGTCTGGCATTGCTCAAAGGGTTGGACGTAGGCGTGCTGGATGCCATCGGCGCATCGTTGCGCTTGACCGAAGGTGCAGAAGTGCTGTTCGCCGAACTCAAGCGTTTGGGCTACAAAACCGCGATTCTGTCCGGCGGGTTCACCTATTTTGCCAAGCAGTTGCAGGCCAGACTCGGTATCGACTATGTGTTCGCCAATGAGCTGGAAGTGGTGGACGGCAAAGTGACCGGCGTGGCGGTTGAGCCGATTGTCGATGCACAGCGCAAAGCAGACTTGCTGCGTGAACTGGCGCAAAAGGAAGGTTTGAGCCTGGAACAGACCATTGCGGTCGGGGACGGGGCCAACGATCTGGCCATGCTGGCCATCGCGGGGCTGGGGGTCGCATTCCGTGCCAAGCCGTTGGTGAAGAAGTCGGCCAAGCACGCAATTTCAACGCTGGGCCTGGATGGCGTGCTGTACCTGTTGGGGCAGCGCGACCGCAATAGCCAAGGCTAAAGCGCCATTGGCGTCGCTGCCGCACCTTGCAGCAGCGACGCCACGCTTTACTCGCCGATCTTCTGACCCATCATCACCGGCGAACCCGCCGTCAGCTCTTGCGCCCATTTCACCTGTTCCGGCCCGAACAAGACAATGGCGGTCGAACCCAACTTGAAGCGACCCAGCTCGGCACCTTTTTCCAGGTGGATCGGCGCACGCGCAGCTTCGTCGTATCGGAATGTTTTGAGCTCGCGCTTGGGCGGCGTGATCAAGCCTGCGAACACGGTTTCAATCGAAGCCACAATCATCGCGCCCACCAGCACCACGGCCATCGGGCCGCGCTCAGTGTCGAAAATGCACACTGCGCGTTCGTTGCGGGCAAACAGTTCCGGCACGTTTTCAGCCGTGGTCTGGTTGACCGAGAACAGGCGGCCCGGCACGTAGATCATTTCGCGCAGCGTGCCGGCCAATGGCATGTGCACGCGGTGGTAGTCCTTGGGCGACAGGTAAATGGTTGCGAATTCACCGCCCATGAACTGCGAGGCCACGGCCGGATCGCCGCCCACCAGTTCCAGCACGCTGTAGCTGTGGCCCTTGGCCTGGAACACGCGACCGTGTTCAATCGCGCCCAGTTGGCTGACAGCACCATCGGCCGGGCTCAAAATGGCTCCTGGCGTCGGGTCGAGCGGGCGTGCGCCTTCTTTCAGGGCACGGGTGAAGAACGCATTGAAGTGCTCGTAAGCAGTGATGTCTTCAACCAGCGCCTGAGACATGTCCACTTGATAACGCTTGGCGAACCAGGTGGTGAACGCATTTTTGAACCAGCGCACGCGGCACTCGGCAACGCAGCCAGCCAGGCGCGACAGCAGGTGGTGCGGCAACAGGTACTGACTCAGGAGAAACAAACGTTTTTTCATGACGGGTCCTTAATGTTTGGCAGGCAGCTCGACGGGGGTGTCGGGGTGGTTGCCCCATTCGCCCCAGGAGCCTGCATAGCCTTTGACGCGCGGGTAACCGAGCGCCTTGGCCACCAGATACGTAAAGCCAGAACGATGGTGAGTCTGGCAGTGGGTAATCACTTCTTTGTCGGGCGTAATGCCCAGATCTTCGAGGATCTGCGGCATGTCCTTGCGGATGCGCAGGTTGCGGGTTTTATCCATGCCTGCGGTCCATTCAAAATTTTTCGCGCCGGGGATGTGGCCGCCTTTCGCCGCCAACACTTTTTCGCCGCTGTACTCGGCGAAGCTGCGTGCGTCCCAAATGGCCAGATCTGCAGCACCCAACCGGCTTTGCAGGTATTCGCGGGTGGCAGTGGGTTCATCGTGCAGAGTCAACGAGACCTGTGCGTTTTTAGGCGTCGGCACCTCGGTCGATTCGCGCAGGCCATCGGCGATCCATGCGTGAATGCCGCCGTCCATATAGTGATAAGCCTTGTGCCCGATCACATCCAGCAACCAGATAAACCGGCCAGCCCAACCGCCGCCTTCATCGTCATACACCACGTAAACGGCGTTTGAGCAGTGCCCCAATTCGCTGAACAGTTTTTCGAGCGCTGCTTGAGTGGGCAATAAACCCGGAGCAGGCGGCAGGCCGAGCTGGGTGCGCTTGGGGTCCACGAAGCGCGCGCCTGGCACGTGGCCTTTGGCGTAGCGTGCCTCGCTGGTCAGGTCGACAATAATCAGGTTTGGTGCGTCGAGCCGCGCATACAGGTCGCTGGGCTCAATCACCAATGGCAAGCCAGAGAAGTCAGGCATGTGAGGTCTCCAGGGCGAAAAGGGGCGGATTGTAGCGCAAGCGTCAGCGTCCGCGCGTGGTAAAGCTGTTGAGCGCTTTTTCGATGCACTGCACGGTTTTGCCGAAGGCCTGCACGGTGGTCTCCGAAAACGGCCCGCCGCCCTGATCGGCCAGCACCAGCATCACCATGCGGCCGTGGTTACTGAGCGAGCGCAACAGCAGGTGCTCGCCGGGGAACAGGTTACGCAAACTCTTGGGTAAGACCGCTGAAATTTGCGCATTGTTCTCTGGCGTCAGGCGAAATTGTGCAGGTTGTGCCATCAAGCGCTGCAGGACTGTGCTCTGGTTGATTTGCAGGCTCAAGTCGAAGGCTGCCTTGGGCAGGCCGGCAATCTGATGCACGCTCAGGCTGGTCGATGTTTTATCGGCCATCAATAGCAGCACGCGGCGCATGCCACAGGCCACCAGCGCATCACGGGCGCAGGTGGTCAGGTGCATCGAATTAGTGAACGAACTCGGTTCGGCCAGCAGTTGCCTGCATTGCTTGCGCCACACCACCAGCGATTCGGCCGACGGCGGCGGGGCAGGCAACAAACCCCGGTGCATGCGCCGCATGCCCCATGGCCACAACAGCGATTCGGCCGGGTGCCAGAGGTCGGGCATCGAGTGATAACGTGCACTGCTGGCCGCATTCTGGTGGACCAGTTGTTGCAGTTCTTCCAGTGGCATTTGCAGGTACAGACTGGTCAGGTATTGCCAGCGCAAGTTGTGAGGTGTATCCCATGCTTGCTGGGCTGAGAGTGCCAGGCCATTGGCCAGCAATACCGTATTCGAGGGCTGATTCAACCAGCGGCGCAGGGCCGGGTCAGCGTCCAGGCGTTGCTGCTGGCGCAAGCGATGATGATTGTCGCGGGCAATGTGCAGCACCTTGACCAAGGTGCGCTGCTCATCGGTAATGACGGCATAACCCTGCAACACCCACTCCGGCAGTCGCCACAATTGCGCCAGTGCGCGGCATATTTCAAACAGGCGCACGCCGAACAGTTTTAGCTCCACCTTGCTTGCGCATTCACCTTTGTGAATCACACGCAGCTCCCACTCTTCGAGCTGTTCGGGGTGCGTGAGGGCCATCGCCCACAGCGGCGACAGAAACAGTAGGCTGCCCCAATAGATTTCTTGCCACAGGCGTGCCAGACGATTGCCAAACAGGCCGCTGGCTTGTTGCGCAGCGTGCTGACTAATCAGCTGAATCTGGCGAAAAGCCTGCGGGATTTCTTCCCACGGCAACGCGGGGAGGCGTTCAAGCAATTCTTGCGTGCGGGCCAACCCCAGGCGATTGATCGCGACTTCCAGGCTCTCGGCAGGCTCACTCAAACTGCCGTGCGTGTGGTGATTGGCGTCCCGTATCAAGCTCAGCGCCAGTGCAGGACTGTCCTGCATCAGCTCGGCAATGTCGCGTAACGAGCGGCGATTGTCGTTGATTGCCTTGCAGACGCGCTCGTGGCTGTCTTGCGGGATGGGCAGACGAACAGCATCGAGCTGTTTGACCCACGCATCGAGGGTATTGGGAGTTGGAGTCGCGTTGCCGGTTTCATTAGCCATGATGGGAGAGTGGTCATCATCCATTGTTTACACGCCCGGAGCGGGCCCAACTGGCTTTTCGCCTTTATGGCCTATAGTCTGGCGCAGTTTTGCCGATAAGTAGAAGAAGAGTTTTTTAACTCTCGAATATGACCTTGAACCCGACGCAGAAGTACCTGAATACCTATGGCTAAAATTATCGGCATCATTGTCGTGTTCGCGAGCGTGCTCGGCGGATACGTGCTTTCCCACGGCAAGATCGGGGCGCTGATTCAGCCGTTCGAGGTCTTGATTATCGGCGGGGCGGCGTTTGGTGCGTTCCTGCAGGCGAACCCCGGCTACATGACCATGCACGTGATCAAAAAATCGCTGGGCATGTTCGGCTCGCGCTTCACCCACACGTTCTATCTGGAAGTGCTGGGCCTGGTTTACGAGATTCTCAACAAAAGTCGTCGCGAAGGCATGATGGCCATCGAAGGCGACATTGAAGACGCCGCGGCCAGCCCGATCTTCGCCAAATACCCTTCCGTGCTCAAAGATGACCGCATGACCGCGTTTGTCTGCGATTACTTGCGCATCATGTCGTCGGGCAACATGGCGCCCCACGAGCTGGAAGGTCTGTTCGACATGGAGCTGTTCAGCCTTAAAGAAGAGCTTGAGCATCCTTCCCATGCCGTGACCGGGGTTGCCGATGGCATGCCGGGCTTCGGTATTGTGGCCGCGGTATTGGGTATCGTGGTGACGATGGCCTCCCTGGGTGATGGCGATCAGGCGATGATCGGCGTGCACGTAGGCGCGGCGCTGGTGGGTACCTTCTTCGGTATTTTGGCGGCTTACGGTTTCTTCGGCCCGCTGGCGACCTCGCTGTCCCACGATGCGAAAGAAGAACTCAACGTGTACGAATCCATCAAGGCGTCACTGGTCGCCTCTGCCTCGGGCATGCCGCCTTCGCTGGCGGTCGAGTTCGGCCGTAAAGTGCTGTATCCCAAGCACCGTCCGAGCTTCGCCGAGCTGGAACAAGTAGTCCGCGGTCGCTGATCCATGGAAAACAATCAGCCAATCATCATCAAGCGCGTCAAGCGCTTCGCGGCGGGCCACCACGGTGGCGCCTGGAAAATTGCGTTTGCTGACTTTGCTACGGCGATGATGGCGTTCTTCCTGGTGCTGTGGCTGTTATCCACAGCCACCCCGGAACAGAAAATCGCCATTGCCGGTTACTTCAAAGACCCGATCGGGTTCACCGAAACCGGCACGCCGTACATCATTGACCTAGGCGGCACGCCCACCCTGGCGCCGGACACCACGCTCAACCCTGAAGAAAAAATGCAGCCCCAGCCCGACAAGATCACGGTCGACACCGATCAAGTCGAAGGCATGGCCGAGCAGGTCGAGAAAGAACGCCTCGAACTGTTGCTTCAGGAGTTGCAGAACAAGGTTGAAGAAAATCCGCAACTGCGCAAATTCAAAGACCAACTGTTGTTCGAAATCACCCCCGACGGCTTGCGCATTCAGATCATGGACGCGGAAAACCGCCCGATGTTCGACGTCGGCAGTGCGCGGCTCAAGCCTTACTTTGAAGACATATTGCTGGCCATGGCGGACACCATCAAAGCCGTGCCGAACAAAGTCAGCATCAGCGGGCACACCGATGCCACGCCCTATGCCAGCGATGCAGAGTTTGGTAACTGGGAGTTGTCGGCCAACCGAGCAAACGCAGCGCGCCGGGCATTGATTGCGGGCAGTTATCCGCAGGATCAAGTCGCGCGGATCGTGGGTTATGCCTCGTCAGTACTGTTCGACAAGGTCAACCCGTTGAACCCGATCAACCGCCGTATCGACATCGTGGTGTTGACGAAGAAAGCGCAGCGGGCGATTGAAGGTGAGCAGGGCGCCGAGATGGCCAAGCCGGAAACGCCGACCACCCCGATTGACCCGATCACCTTGCCTGCTGACCAAGTGCCGCCCGCCATGCATGAAGAGCGGGAAAAACTGAACCTGTTTGATGACAAGGCACCAGTGACACCGAAGCCTTGATCCCGCGTGCCCTCACCCTCGCACAGAGGGTGAGGGCACCGTTCAGTAGCTCGACTCAGGCAAGCTGGCAATGATCGAACGGTAGCTGTTCATGCGTTGTTGCTGCACGCGGCCATCGTCCAGCGCCATCAGCAAGGCACATCCCGGCTCGCGGTCGTGCTTGCAGTCGCGGAAACGGCAACGGCCGATCAAGTCGTGGAACTCGATAAACCCGGCTTCCACATCCGCCCGGCTCACGTGGCCCAGACCAAACTCACGAATACCGGGGGAGTCGATCAGCTCGCCGCCGCCCGGGAAGTGGAACAGGCGCGCCGTGGTCGTGGTGTGCGTGCCCTGACCGGAAATCTCGGACAGCGGGCCGACCCGCAGGTTGACCTCAGGCAGCAAGCTGTTGACCAGCGACGATTTGCCCACGCCTGACTGACCCACAAACACGCTGATATGCCCGTCCAGCTTGGCCTGCAACTGCTGCATGCCGTCGCCGTGGTGCGCGGACACTTCCAGCACCGGATAACCCAGCTGACGATAAACGCCCAGCAGCGCATTCAGCGCCGGGGCGTTTTGTTCGTCGATCAGGTCGGCTTTGTTGAGCAGCAGCAACGGGCGAATCCCCGCGTGCTCGGCAGCTACCAGATAACGGTCGATCAGATTGGCGTGCGGCTCGGGCATCGGCGCAAACACAATAACGATCATGTCGACGTTGGCGGCAACCGGCTTGAGCTGGCCACGGCTGTCCGGGCGACACAGTTCGGTTTTGCGCGGCAATTGGGCGACGATCACGCCAATCCCTTGATTGCCCGCGCGCCATACGACGGTATCGCCGGTCACCAGCGCTGGCAGGTTGGCGCGCAAGTGGCAGCGGAACATCTGGCCTTTGAGCTCGCCTTCTTGGGCCTCGACCTCGACCTGCACACCGAAGTGCGCGATCACCAGACCGAGTTGCTCGGGGCCCAGATCGCCCCCTTCAAGCGCTTCTACGGCACTGGATTCGCGTTTGGCGGCGCGGGCAGCGCGCTCGCCCTGGATCTTTTCGATGCGCCAGTTTTGGCGACGGTTGAGCTGGCGTTTGGCCATGGGTGTTCCGTGTTGATAAAACGATAAGGAGGGTAAAACGCTGGCGAGTTTAGCACGTGGGCTGCGTGCCTAAGCTAAACTGCGCGACTAAGCCCAGGAGCCTTCTATGCAAAACCCACAGAATTTGATTTGGATTGACCTGGAAATGACCGGTCTGGACCCAGACAACGACGTCATTATCGAAATGGCCACCATCGTCACTGACAGCAACCTCAATACCCTGGCTGAAGGCCCGGTCATCGCCATCCACCACAGCGACGACGTACTGGCGCGCATGGACGAGTGGAACACCCGCACCCACGGCAACAGCGGCCTGACCCAGCGCGTCAAAGACAGCACCACCAGCATGGCCGAGGCCGAGGCACAAACCATTGCCTTCCTCGAACAATGGGTGCCTAAAGGCAAATCGCCGATCTGCGGCAACAGCATCTGCCAGGACCGTCGCTTCCTTTATACCCACATGAAAACCCTGGAAAGCTACTTTCATTACCGCAACCTCGACGTCTCGACGCTTAAGGAACTGGTTGCCCGCTGGGCACCTGAAGTGCGCGACAGCCTAGTGAAAAAAGGCACGCATCTGGCACTGGACGACATCCGGGAGTCGATTGCCGAGTTGCAGCACTACCGTAAACATTTCATCAAGTTCTGAAGATCGTGTCCCTGGCCGCTGCCATGGGCTGCCAAATGCTGCGCCGCAACCCGTTTGCGAAGGGGTTCGCGGCCTGCCGGCATCGTTTACAAAAGTACTGCCCCCGCTGCCCCCTTTTGGTGCCCGCGCCAACTGAGTAGACTGCGCGCCTTATTGCAAGGAACGCCGCCATGTTGCTGATGCTCTATTTAGTTGCCATTACTGCCGAAGCCATGACCGGCGCGTTGTCTGCCGGGCGTCGGGGCATGGACTGGTTTGGTGTGGTGCTGATTGCGTGCGTCACGGCGCTCGGCGGCGGTTCGGTGCGCGATGTGCTGCTGGGGCATTACCCGCTAACGTGGGTCAAGCACCCGGAATACCTGGTGCTTACCACTTTTGCCGCGCTGGTGACGATTTTTATCGCACCGCTGATGCGCCATTTACGCTCGCTGTTTTTGGTACTCGATGCGCTGGGGTTGGTGGCGTTTACCCTGATCGGCTGCATGACCGCGCTGGAAATGGGCCAAGGCATGCTGGTGGCGTCAGTCAGTGGGGTGATTACCGGCGTCTTTGGCGGCATCCTGCGTGACATCTTCTGCAATGACATCCCGTTGATCTTTCGTCGTGAGCTGTATGCCAGCGTGTCATTTGCGGCTGCGTGGTGCTTTTTGCTTTGCACTTACCTGAACATGCCCAACGAACAGGCGATTTTCGTCACCTTGTTCGGTGGTCTTTTGCTGCGCTTGCTGGCAATTCGCTTTAACTGGGAAATGCCCAAGTTCGTCTACAACGACGCGCACTGAGTCGCCTGCACACCTGCCAATAGCGCGTCGACCACGGGGCGCGCCCTCTCTACGTTGTGAGCCATGCGCCAAACCGCTCGGCTTCAAAGCGGCTGAGGTGGGGGCTGGTGTTGTCGGCGTTCAGTTCCGTCCCTTCGAGCAATAGTGAGAGCTGCTACAAGGCTTCCTCAGCCGTGACACCGGGGTTGATGCTGAATAAGGAAGAGCCGCAATGGGGTGTGGTGTGTAAAGAATTGAGAAGTGGATCGAGGGCGATTGCTTTCATTGATTTACTCTCATAAATAAGTTGGAAAAACTGCAGTTATTCGCTGTCAATCGAAAGGTGGCAGTTGTGTGCGAGAACAACCAAGACCCGGCGCGCTCAACAGCCATAACACGGTGAAGGGGTGCTAGCGGTTGCCTTGCTTGTCCTCATGCGGTCTGTCAAAACCGGTCACTGATTTCAGCGACGCGGCGAGACTGTTCTCGGATGATGAGTGTCACAAGGCGGGAGGATTCTCTCGGGAACTTGCCCCGAACGAAAGCGATGATCCAGGTGCAGACGTTGCAACTTCTGTAGGAGGTTTTTCATAACTTAACGCGGTCTTTGTAGGCGAATGTTTGGCCGTCATGTTGATATAACTATTTTTTGTGAACGGCAGCGCATAACTCAATTATCCTGATAAGGATTTTCTTTGTTGAGTATGTTGTTTTAGGCGCGCCTGAACGGTATTCAGTGGCTGGGTAACATAGTTTGCTGCGATTACGCTGAATCAGCCTACAGCTTATAGAGAATTTGCGGTGCGCTGTTGCTGAGTGGCTGAACTAATCTGCAAAGGCATGGAAGGATCTGTGCGGTCACCGTTAATCAGGGAGATTGCTTGTGAGCGAATTATTAAAGGGTAGTGCTGCAGTCGATGAGGGCGAAATTGTAGGTGTTTCAAGGCTAAGTGTGGTTTTTGACTCGCACCCCAATAATGTGTCTAAAAAGATTTTTGCGAATGCGCGGATGCAGGCGCGAATCACTGTATTAATAAATTGTATCGATAATAATGGCCGTGATGTTCGGCCTCCGGACGCCATGCTCAAAAGCCTTAAACTTATTCACTATAACGGAGGCCATGATCTTGGGTCGCAGTGGACCGTTCGTGAAGTACCCAACCAATACAGGCATGACATCTCGGGCGTGGCAGGGCGTCAGCGTCGTGACGCCAGTGATGAAGATGAGCGCGGGGTGGTGGTTGAGCGCTGGGTCAGCTGTGATCAAATTGATGAAACCAGGATCGCGGTTGCTATTACCCTCCCCAATGGTCGGGTGGCAAAGAGCAATAACCCTCACTCTTTGATGGGTGGAAGTGACAGCTCGGTGACCTTGGAGGCGATTGCGCCAGTTCGTTATGGTGCGGAGTATTTCAGGTTGGAGAAAGTTGCTGGACCTGCGGGGGTTGGGCACAAGATTTACAAGTGGTATTTGGGGTTGCGTGTGGGTGCAAGTAACATTCCCCTACAAGACTGGATGACTAACGATATTGATGTATTCAGAGGGCAACCGTTTTACTGCGATCCTTGGACGGGCAATGTAATCAACTCTCCCTTATATGTTGTGGGTACTCTCATTCATGCAGGTACCCAATTAACTCATGTCTGGCTGCCTACAGATTCGGCAGGCCATTCAGGGCGTTTTCGGCAGGACTACATCGTTAATGTGAATGACAGGCCTGGAGAACTGACACTTGTTCAAGGGCTTTCTGGATGGGGGGATCGATCTTGTCCGGTCAAAAAAAATCCTTGTTTTATCACCGTTATTGACGCTTTCGGGACGGAACATGCGCTGCATATTTTTGTGAATGAATATGAACAGGGCTTCGAGTTGAAGTAGCAAAAAAGGGGGGGTCTATTCTGCGTGATAAATAAAATATGAAAGGAGTGCGTAATGCCAGTTGCGGGAAATAACGATATTTATTCAAATGCTTTTAACTTCGACAGTTTCCTGTCGGGAGGGGTGGATCCTCGCACAGGTATCTACAGTTGCAGGTTGTCGTTGGGCAACATCCAGTCTCAAGCGCTCAATGGTCCAGCCCTACCACTGAGTCTTCACTTTAATCCGCTTAATTTCTTTGATCGCGGTTTTGGTATCGGCTGGATGCTGACGGGTACGCGTTATGACCGGACAGCTAAAACGCTATCGCTGGCAAGCGGAGAAACCTATAAAACGCAGGAGTTACCGTCCAGGGTTTTGCTGACGGATCAGAAGCTTGAGCACCACAAGTTGCATGTCACAGGGGAAAAACGCTTTCTCTTGTCTGCCCAAAATGGTCAATGTGAAGAACTGGCCATGATGGGGCTCAGCAACGTAGCGATGACGCAACGAATATGGAGTGCCAACGGGGCAAGTATTGAACTGGCTTACACGCTTTATAACGGTCATCCGATGTTGAGCGAGGTGCGCGATAGCCGTCGAACGCTGTTGTCGATCACGCGTACGGGCGCAGGATTAGAGCTCAAGCGCTTTCCCGGTTCCGATAAGGAGGCCACTTTCGTTATTCATTTAGTCAATGGCCGCCTCTCCAGTATTACGTTGCCCGGTGGTGGGCGATGGGAAATACGTTATCTGGTGCTCAACGGGCTGGCCTATCTGTCGCGTTTGTACTCGCCCCTGGGGGCGATTGAACATATAAGTTACAAAACAATGGGGCTGCGCTTTCCTGAAGGAAGCAGCATGCCTGCAATGGCTTCAGTGGCGACACACTCGGTATTCCCGGGTAATGGGCAGCCCTCTATTCATAAACACTTCAACTTTTCAGATACCAACTTCCTGGGCTTTGGCGCGACCGGTTTCTCATCAGAAACGTCTGGCGACAGGCTTTACAAAGTCGTTGGAGATTACAGCTATGCATCGACCGAAACCCTGATGTCAGGGGGGGAGGTGCACAGTGAAACAGTGCGCACCTTTAACAAATTTCATTTGCTGGACGCTGAAGTGACTCGGTGCGGTGCAAAAAAAATATCCGAGCGGGTGGATTATCACACCGAGGCAGGCAAGTGCTTCAGGGACCAGCCTGCGCAATGCCGACTGCCAAAGCGCTCGCTGAAGCGCTACGAGGATGTCAAAACAGGCATTTTCCGTGAGGAGGTTACGCAGTTTGAGTTCGACACGTATGGCAATGAAGTCAAACGTGTCACACCTGATGGCCTTACCACGCTGACTGACTACTTCCCGAGCGAAGGTGCTGACGGTTGCCCGGCGGATCCCTTGATGTTTGTCCGGTTTCCACGTCAAAAAACGGTCTTCTCTGGCACTCACCCGCAAGAACCTCATCACATCACACGATTTCGGTATACCGCATTGGCGCTGCTTGAGGGCGCGACAGTTGCTTCGATTATTCCCGAGCGCGAGCAGTTCTATGTGCGTGTTGGTGAAGCCGAGGTTTTGCATGAGCAAACCGATTATGAATACGCTGCAACACCTCAGGACCCCACTCTTCATGGACGCCCGGTAGCCAAAACTTCGACCCTCAACGGCTTGGCTACTAAAGAAACACGTAACTATGTCATCAGCCATCATGCAGTGACGGTGGAAACTGTACTGACAGGCCATGACGAAAGCCGCGCAACGGACCGGGTTGTTTACTGCGCATTTACGGGGGGCTGTTTATCGCGTAGCGAAGAAGACAAGGCACCAGTCGGGTATGAATATGACGCATTGGGGCGGGTGACACGCGAAACGGTGTCGAAGGCTTCGTCGTACCAAGCCTCAAAAACCAGGGCTTACCAGCTCCCTCAATCCGAGACGCAGTACCCCACGCTCCTCATTACTGATGTCAATGGCATGCAGCAGCGAGTGACATACGACGGTATTGGGCGTGTCTGCACGATTGAGGAGCAAGACGTAGAAAGCACTTCGAACGAACAGCCATTGCGGCTCATCAAGCGCAACCAGTACAACAGCCTGGGTCAGCTTCATAGCGAAACCGTTACAGACTGGCTGGGTGTCAGGCCGTTGGTGCTTCAGACACGCTATGCCTATGACGATTGGGGACAGGTCAAAACAACGCTTCATCCTGAAGGTGTGCAGGCGCATGTCGAGCGATCCCCTGAGCATTTATCGCAGACCTGCTGGAAACAGGGGCAGGGTAAAACGGTCACGTTTTTTAATACTCAAGGCAAACCTCTAAGTGTTGAGACCTTCGATTTGCAGGGCGTTAGCCAGTCCAAAACGACCCATGCCTATGATGGGTTTGGTCGATGCATTCGGCAGACGGATCCCGCAGGCAATGAGACCACATTTGAGTACGACGCCTTTGGGCGCCTCTGTCGAAGCACTTTGCCCGACGCGACGGTTGTAGAGACCCGGTATGCGTCGTTCAGCAGCGAAGAACTGCCGGTGCAAATTCAAGCGGCTGACAAAGTGATCGGCACCCAGACGTTCGATGGCTTGGGGCGTTTGGTCGCAAGCGACACCGGTGGGCGGAAAACGACCTATGAATATGCACCGGGTAGCTCACTTCCACGTGCGGTCAGTCGACCCGATGGTCAGCGCAGCACCCGCGACTATGAGGCGATGCTTGATGGGGCAGTGGTCGGGTGTACGAGTGCGAATCAAACTTCTGTTTATGGTTATGACCCCCGTTCCGGCTTGCTCACTCGCGCCAGCGAACTGGGACGTACCAGCACCTATGAATACTCACGGGCGGGAAGGCTGAAGCGGGAGCAATGGGCCCTGGCGGGGCAGTTGTACGAAGCTTTTTACACCTATTCCCTGGGGGGGCGCGTGCTGAGCCAGGTGGGTGTAGACGGTTCGCGCAGTGAGCACGGTTATGACGCATACGGCCGGCTGAAAACCATGAGTTGCGACGCTTTAAAGGCTGAGTGCGAGTACAACGCCTTGGGTCAGATGCACATCATCAAGGCCAGTGATGCCGCGCAACAACAGCTTACAACGACCATGAGCTATGACGAGGTGGGGCGGGAAGTGCAGCGCATGGTGCACGCCAATGGTGTTGAAAAATTCACCTTGAAAACCCGTTACACCCGCGCCAGTAAAGTTGCTCAGCGCAGCCTGTTGAATAACGGGGTCGTCCTGCGCGATGAGTATTTCGACTATGACCGTCGGGGGCGACTTGTCCATTACCGGTGTAATGGCTCCCAGCGCCCCTGTAACCCGTTGGGTAAAGAGATTGTGGCCCAGCGCTTCGAATTTGATGCTTGGGACAACATTGTGTCGCTGCAGACAACCTTCGAGGGCGGCCAAAACACCACGACCTACACCATGAGCGAGAGTGACCCGACGCAGTTGATCAAGGTTGAGCACTCTCATGCGGACTATCCGGCGCCGGTTACGTTGCGCTATGACGCCAATGGGCATTTGATTCTGGATGCTGCCGGACGGACGTTGAGTTATGACGGCTTGGGTCGTCTCACACAGGTGTCGCTGGCCGTGAATGCTGCCGTTCGCAAGTACGGCTACGACGCGGGGGACCGTTTGGTCGAGATGATCGATAGCGACACGGCCCCCCGGCATTTTTTTATCGCGATGACTGTTTGGTCAATGAAGTTCAGGGCTCGGATACCAAGACGTTTCTGCGCATGGGGAATACGCTGCTGGGGCAGGAGGAGCAAGGGGGCGCGGCACGTACAGTCTTACTGGTGGGTGACTCACAGAAGACCGTGTTGGGTGCGTCTGTGAATGATCATGTTTCTTCGGTTGCATATGACCCTTATGGCAACCGGTCGATGCAAGGTGAGGTGCTGACCGGGCTCGGTTTCAATGGCGAGCGTTTTGACTCCGTGACTGAGTGTTACCTGCTGGGGAATGGCTATCGGGCATACGATCCTTTACTGATGCGTTTTCAGAGCCCGGACAACCAGAGTCCGTTTGGCGCCGGAGGGTTGAATCCCTATGCCTATTGTTTGGGTGATCCGATCAATCGAAGCGACCCTACAGGGCATTCCGTTTGGGAAGCTATCGTAGGCGCCGGTATGGCTGCGCTGGGTATCCTGGCAAGCATTGCAACGTTTGGTGTGGCTACCCCGCTGGCAATCGCGGGACTGGTGGCGGGCGTGACCAGTGGCATCGCGGGGATTGCCAGTGCTGTATTTCAAGGGGCTTGCCCGGAGTCAGGTGCAGGCGAAATATTGGGTTATGTAAGTCTGGGGCTTGGGCTTCTATCAGTCGGTATAGGCCTTGCTGCCTTGGGCAAAGGTTTCATCTATTTTGGTAATCGCATGCACGATGCCTTTAAGAATGGGCTCGATGGAAAAGGGGCAATAAAAGCGGGAAAGGCAATGGCAAGCGGTGCCAAGGGGAAAACCACGGCACCCGCTGTGAAATGGAAAGTTATTGCGCCCAAGCCGAAAAATATACGTTCAGATTTGAGTGAGAGTGCTCTGAATGACTATCACCGGTTTGTTAAAAGTATCGAAGAGCAGAATTTGCACCCGGGTGTAGCCGCGCAAAAACTCGGTGACGCCAAGTACACCAGGATGAGTGGCACGGCTAAAAACATACATCAATATGAGATTCGTATAGGTGGAAAGGACCGCGTCACGTTTTTATTGCACAAGGATTCAGTAGAAATACTCCAGGTTGGCGGGCACGCACTGATGAAGAAGTAAGCCAAAGCCTCTAGCGCGCCGCGTGCTGATCAAGCGCCCACTGCACATGCTCCTGCACCAGTGCTGACGGGTAATCGCGGCGTGCCTTCAATGCTTCCAGCACAGGAATGGTCGACGGCGCATTGCCCAGCCCCACGGCCAAATTGCGCAGCCAGCGCTCATAACCAGCTCGTCGCAGTGGCGAGCCCTCGGTGCTGCTGAGGAATGTGTCCTCATCCCACATGAACAATTGGGCTAGCTCAGCGTTGTCCAGGTTGTGCCGCGGCTTAAAGTCACCTTCAGCCGTGGTGCGGGCGAAGCGGTTCCAGGGGCATACGATCTGGCAGTCATCGCAGCCAAACACCCGATTGCCGATCATGGCGCGCAGTTCTACCGGTATGGCGCTTTTTAGCTCAATAGTGAGGTACGAAATACACCGCCGTGCATCCAGCACATACGGCCCGACAAACGCATTGGTCGGGCAAATATCCAGGCAGGCCGTGCAACGCCCGCAGTGTTCGGTTTCGTGCGGTGCATCTTCGGGCAGCGGCAGGTCGACAAACAGCTCGCTCAAAAAGAAGTAACTGCCCGCCTTGCGATTGAGGATCAAGGTGTTCTTGCCGATCCAGCCCAAACCGGCTTTTTGAGCGATGGCTTTTTCCAGCACCGGTGCGCTGTCGACGAAGGCACGAAAGCCGAACGGGCCGATCTGGGCTTGAATACGGTCCGCCAGTTGTTGCACGCGCTTGCGGATCAGTTTGTGGTAGTCGCGCCCCAAGGCGTAACGCGACACGTAGGCTTTTTCTGGCTGGGCCAGTAATTGCGCCATGTGCGTGTCGCCGGGCAGGTAGTCCATGCGCAGCGACACCACGCGCAAGGTACCGGGCACCAGCTCTTCAGGGTGCGAGCGTTTGCTGCCGTGAGCACCCATGTAGTCCATCTCGCCGTGATAACCCGCTGCGAGCCAGCGTTCGAGGTGTTGCTCGTGCTCTTCCAGATCGAGGCCGGCAATGGCGACATGTTGAAAGCCCAGCTCGCGGCCCCATTCCTTGATGGATTGAGCGAGAGCGGGTAGGTCGACAGTAATAGCAGGCATGAGGCAAGAGAAACCGGGGCTGAGATGCGTATAATTCTGCCAGACATCGGAGCCCGACACGTATGCCGCAGACCAAACACCTGTTATCTGAACCCGACCTCCTGCACGTAGCCACCTTGCCGCGCCTGCCTGCACGCGCGCCAGATGCGCATAAAGGCCAGTTCGGGCACGTGCTGCTCATAGGTGGAGATCGAGGTTTCGGCGGTTCCATCACCTTGAGTGCCCAGGCAGCCTTACGCAGCGGCGCCGGGCTGGTGTCACTGGCCACGCGCCCGGAGCATGTGCCCGCGGCGTTGACCCGCCTGCCGGAAGTGATGACCTTAGGTGTGTCGTCTGCCAATCAGTTGATGAGACTTTTGGTGCAGGCCTCGGTGTTGGTGGTTGGCCCCGGTTTGGGGCAGGCAGCATGGAGCCGCAGCCTGCTGTCTGCAGCGGCGCAGGCAAAAATCCCGCAGGTGTGGGATGCCGATGCGTTGAATCTGTTGTCCAACGCTGACCTTGCATTGGCGCCGGGCTCCGTGATGACGCCGCATCCTGGCGAAGCGGCGCGGTTGTTGGGCATCAGCGCTGAACAGGTGCAGGCCGATCGTCCTGCGGCGGCGCGGGCACTGGTTAAAAAATACTCAGCTGTGTGCGTGCTTAAAGGCGCAGGCAGTTTGATTGCCGGGGTGGATGGCCAATTGGCGCTCTGCGATCTCGGGCATCCTGCCATGGCCACAGCCGGGTTGGGCGATGTGTTGGCAGGCGTGATTGGCGCATTCCTGGCACAAGGCATGTCAGCGTTTGATGCGGCGTGTCTGGCGGTGTGGCTGCATGCCCGCGCCGGAGAGCAACAAGGGATTCTGGGCCGAGGGCTGGCGGCCACTGATTTGATTCCAGCCATTCGTCAGTTGTTGGAGGAACACGCACCGTGCACACATTAAAACTGCAACTGGACGATGAAGCGGCCATGACCGCGTTTGGCGCAAAGCTGGCGAGTATCACCGAAGGCCATGGTCTGATCTTCCTTGAAGGCAACCTTGGAATGGGCAAAACCACCCTGTCACGCGGCTTGATTCGCGGGCTTGGGCATGTGGGTGCGGTTAAAAGTCCGACCTTTACGTTGGTTGAGCCCTACGAGATTGGCGACATTCGCGCCTTCCATTTCGACCTTTATCGCTTGGTTGACCCTGAAGAGCTGGAATTTCTGGGCATTCGCGACTATTTCGAAGATGACGCACTGTGTTTGATCGAGTGGCCCGAAAAGGGTGCAGGCTTTTTGCCAAAGCCCGACCTGACCATTACCATTACCCCTTATAACACCGGGCGTTTGCTGACGCTGACGCCCCAAGGTTCGCGTGGCGAGTCTTGGTGTGCCGCCTTGGCACCGGAAAACAATCAATGATGGGGTTTGGTATGCGCTTTCGCGCGTTAGTGAGTGTCGTTGGAGTGTTGCTCAGTGTCATGGCCGTCAACGCCTTGGCCGCGACCCAGGTAAAAAGCGTACGACTGTGGCGCGCACCGGACAACACACGTCTGGTGTTTGACCTGACAGGCCCGGTGCAACACAGCGTGTTTACCCTCACATCGCCCGACCGGCTGGTGATCGACATCAACGGCGCTACTCTGGCAGGCGCATTGAATGTGCCGACGGCCAACACGCCGATTACCAGCTTGCGCTCGGCGCAACGAACACCTACCGACCTGCGCGTGGTGATCGACCTGAAAAAGTCCGTTACCCCGAAGAGTTTCGTGCTGGCGCCTAACGCCCAGTACGGCAACCGTCTTGTGGTTGACCTTTATGATCAGGGCGTTGATCTGGCGCCAAGCCTGCCTGCCACCAACGTGGCGAAAGTGCCCGTGGTGCCAGTGACCCCTGCGCAGCCTGATGTCGCATTGCCCCCGATTCCGAGTGGCAAGCGCAGTGTTGTGGTCGTGATTGACGCCGGCCACGGCGGTGAAGACCCGGGAGCTTCAGGTTCCCGCGGTCAACGCGAGAAAGATGTGGTCTTGGCGATTGCCAAAGAATTGCAGCGTCAGGTCAACGGCATGAAAGGCTTCCGCGCCGAGCTGACCCGGACGGGCGACTATTTCATTCCTCTGCGTGGCCGTACTGAAATTGCCCGCAAGAAGGGCGCAGATCTGTTCGTCTCGATCCACGCTGACGCCGCGCCTTCCAAGGCCGCGTTTGGCGCTTCGGTGTTTGCATTGTCTGAACGCGGGGCCACGTCTGAAACGGCGCGCTGGCTGGCCGACAGTGAAAACCGTTCTGACTTGATCGGCGGTGCCGGTAACGTCAGCCTGGACGACAAAGACCGCATGCTGGCCGGTGTGCTGCTCGACCTGTCGATGACGGCGTCGTTGACCTCCAGCTTGAACGTGGGCCAGAAAGTACTGACCAACATTGGCCGCGTAACCCCGTTGCACAAGCAACGCGTGGAGCAGGCCGGGTTTATGGTGCTTAAATCGCCGGACATCCCGTCGATCCTCGTGGAAACTGGCTTTATCTCCAATGCCAACGAAGCCTCGAAGCTGGCGTCGGCGAACCACCAGCAGGCACTGGCGCGTTCGATCAGCAGCGGTGTTCGTCAGTTCTTCCAGCAAAACCCGCCGCCGGGCACCTATATTGCCTGGCTGCGTGATACGGGCAAAATTGCCCAAAGCGCCCGCGAGCACCGTGTGTTGCCGGGCGAAACCTTGGCCATGATCGCCGTGCGTTATCAGGTCGGCGTGGCCGCGCTGCGTGCCAGCAACAGCCTGAAAAGCGATGAACTCAAGGTGGGTCAGACCCTCAGCATTCCCGCTGCTGAACTGGTGTCCAAGCAATGAGTGAGATTGAACTCACGAGCAGTGCGCGGATTGAGCTGCTCAGCCCGCGCCTGGCCAACCAGATTGCTGCGGGCGAGGTGGTTGAGCGCCCCGCGTCGGTGATCAAGGAGCTGCTGGAAAACAGCCTGGACTCCGGCGCCAAGCGCATTGATGTGGACGTTGAGCAGGCCGGTATCAAGTTGTTGCGTGTGCGCGACGATGGTAGCGGTATCTCAAGCGACGATTTGCCTCTGGCACTGGCGCGGCACGCCACCAGCAAAATTCGTGACCTTGAAGACCTTGAGCGGGTGATGAGCCTCGGTTTTCGCGGGGAGGCGCTCGCGTCCATCAGTTCCGTGGCGCGGTTGACCCTGACCTCGCGCACCCGTGGCGCCGACCAGGCGTGGCAAGTTGAAACTGAAGGCCGCGACATGGCGCCCCGGGTTCAGCCGGCTGCCCATCCCGTGGGTACATCGGTTGAAGTGCGCGACCTGTTCTTCAATACGCCTGCGCGGCGCAAGTTTCTCAAGACCGAAAAAACCGAATTCGATCACCTGCAAGAAGTGATCAAACGCTTGGCGCTGGCGCGCTTCGACGTGGCATTTAATTTGCGTCACAACGGCAAGTCGATCCTCAACCTGCATGAAGCCCGCGACGATATGGCGCGAGCCCGGCGTGTGGCCGCAGTCTGCGGTTCGGCGTTCCTGGAGCAGGCGCTGCCGATTGAAGTCGAGCGCAACGGCTTGCATTTATGGGGGTGGGTGGGCTTACCAACGTTCTCGCGTAGCCAGGCCGACTTGCAATATTTCTACGTGAATGGCCGGGCCGTGCGCGACAAGCTGGTTGCGCATGCGGTGCGTCAGGCGTACCGCGACGTACTGTTTAACGGCCGTCATCCGACATTTGTACTGTTTTTCGAGGTCGACCCTGCGGTGGTCGACGTTAACGTTCACCCGACCAAACACGAAGTGCGTTTCCGTGACGGGCGCATGGTGCATGACTTTTTGTACGGCACCTTGCACCGCGCGCTGGGTGATGTACGCCCCGAAGACCAATTGGCCGCCCCGGCGCCGGTGCCGGGGGCTGAACGCCCGACCGGTCTGGGTGCGGGTGAGTTTGGTCCGCAAGGTGAAATGCGCCTGGCCGCCCACGTACTGGAGCAGCCGCAGTCCGCGCCCACCCCGCACGTTGCCGGATCAGGCGCCGGGGCCGGTTATCAGTATCAATATCGCCCGCAGCCTTCCACGCCCTCGGTGCCCGCCGAAGAGGCGCGCAATGCCTACCGCGAATTTTTCGCGCCGTTGCCCGAAGCCAATGCATCGCCGCTGCCTGAGGGGCAGGGTGATATCCCTCCTCTGGGTTTTGCGCTGGCGCAGCTTAAAGGCATTTATATCCTGGCCGAAAATGCTCTGGGGTTGGTGTTGGTAGACATGCACGCAGCGCATGAGCGGATCATGTACGAGCGGCTGAAAATCGCTATGGCCAGCGAGGGTTTGAGCGGGCAGCCATTGCTGGTGCCCGAATCGATCGCCGTCAGTCAGCGCGAAGCCGATTGTGCTGAAGAGCATGCCGAATGGTTCCAGCGTCTGGGCTTTGAATTGCAGCGTCTGGGCCCGGAAACATTGGCCATCCGCCAGATCCCGGCATTGCTCAAGCAAGCAGAGGCCCAGCGTCTGGTGCATGACGTACTCGCGGACTTGATGGAATACGGCACCAGTGACCGGATTCAGGCGCACCTCAACGAACTGCTCGGCACCATGGCGTGCCACGGTGCGATTCGGGCCAACCGCCGCTTGGCGATCCCGGAAATGAACGGCTTGTTGCGTGACATGGAAAACACCGAGCGCAGTGGTCAGTGCAATCATGGTCGTCCCACCTGGACCCAAATGGGCCTGGACGATTTGGACAAACTCTTTTTGCGCGGTCGCTGATGACAGGTTCCAACGCATTACCTCCCGCCATTTTTTTGATGGGGCCGACGGCGGCCGGCAAGACTGACCTCGCCATTGAATTGAGCAAAGTTCTACCCTGCGAGTTGATCAGTGTGGATTCGGCGCTGGTGTACCGCGGCATGGACATTGGCACTGCCAAACCCTCCCGCGACATATTGGCCAAACATCCGCACCAATTGATCGACATTCTCGATCCGGCACAGAGCTATTCAGCGGCCGACTTCCGTGCCGATGCCCTAAAAGCCATGGCCGAAATCACCGCTCGCGGCAATATTCCGCTGCTGGTGGGCGGGACCATGCTGTATTACAAGGCATTGATTGATGGGCTGGCAGACATGCCGGCTGCCGATCCCGAGGTGCGTGCGCAGCTCGAAGAAGAGGCACAGCGCCTGGGCTGGCAAGCTCTGCACGATCAGTTGGCGGCGATCGATCCGGAATCGGCAGCACGGATTCACCCCAACGATCCTCAGCGTTTGACGCGCGCGCTTGAGGTCTATCGGGTGAGTGGTCTGAGCATGACTGAACATCGCCTGAAACAATCTGAGCAATCTACTAAAGCAGCGGCTTCAGGCGCTAGTCAATTGCCCTATACTGTCGCGCACTTGGCCATCGCTCCGGCGGAACGTCAGGTACTGCATGAACGAATTGCACAAAGATTCGGGCAAATGCTGGAACAGGGGTTCATAGATGAGGTCCTAGCCCTGCGTAATAGAAGTGACCTTCATGCAGGGTTGCCGTCTATACGTGCAGTGGGCTATCGACAAGTCTGGGACTACCTCGACGGCAAGCTGTCGCAGGCCGAGATGAAGGAGCGCGGCATCATTGCCACGCGCCAGTTGGCCAAGCGGCAGTTCACCTGGTTGCGCAGCTGGGATGACCTGCATTGGCTTGACAGCCTGGCCTGCGACAATCTGCCACGAGCCTTGAAATACCTGGGATCGGTCTCCATATTGAGCTGAGTCTCCGGAAATGCCGTCTATCCTATGGGTGTGGCGTCATCGACCCTCTAAATTTTGTTTCTTTTTTTATCCTTACAGGAGTGCGGCATATGTCAAAAGGGCATTCGCTACAAGACCCTTACTTGAATACTTTGCGTAAAGAGAAGGTTGGCGTTTCCATCTACCTGGTCAACGGGATCAAGCTGCAGGGGACTATTGAGTCTTTCGACCAGTTCGTGATTCTGTTGAAAAACACCGTCAGCCAAATGGTTTATAAACACGCTATCTCGACAGTCGTTCCTGTGCGTCCAATTCGTCTGCCAAGCGCAGCAGAATCGGAACAAGCAGACGCTGAGCCAGGTAACGCCTGATAGGAGTCTGCTTTGTTCTTTGAGCGCCACGGTGGTGGTGAGCGAGCAATCCTCGTTCACTTGGAAGGTCAGGACCCTGAGGCGCGCGAAGATCCGCAGGAGTTCCAGGAGTTAGCTGTGTCGGCCGGCGCCGAGACCGTCGCGTTTTTTAACGTGCCGCGTCATCGGCCATCGGCCAAGTACCTGATTGGCAGTGGCAAGGTCGAGGAGTTGCGCGACCTGGTCAAGGCCGAGAAGGTCGACATTGTGATTTTCAATCATGTCCTTACGCCCAGTCAGGAGCGAAACCTCGAACGTGTTTTCGAGTGTCGCGTGCTTGACCGTACCGGGCTGATCCTCGATATCTTCGCTCAACGCGCCCGTACCCATGAAGGCAAGCTGCAGGTCGAACTTGCACAGCTTGATCACATGAGCACGCGTCTTGTGCGCGGCTGGACTCACCTTGAGCGTCAGGGTGGCGGTATCGGTTTGCGCGGGCCGGGTGAAACCCAGCTCGAAACCGACCGGCGTCTGCTGCGTGTACGCATCAGCCAGATCAAGGCCCGTCTGAAAAAAGTCCGCAGTCAACGCGAGCAGTCCCGTAGAGGGCGCCAACGCGCCGACATTCCTACGGTTTCGTTAGTGGGCTATACCAACGCCGGGAAGTCCACGCTGTTTAATGCGGTGACCGGCTCTGACGTGTTTGCCGCCGACCAGTTGTTCGCCACACTCGATCCGACCTTGCGCCGTCTCGATCTCGACGACCTTGGCCCCATCGTACTGGCTGACACCGTGGGCTTCATTCGTCATCTTCCGCACAAGCTAGTTGAAGCTTTCCGGTCTACGCTCGAAGAGTCGAGCAATTCGGATTTGTTGCTGCATGTAATTGATGCACACGAGCCGGAGCGCATGGCGCAGATCGAGCAGGTGATGGTGGTGCTGAACGAGATTGGCGCTCAGGACTTGCCGATCCTTGAGGTCTACAACAAAATCGATTTGCTCGAAGCGGTTGAGCCGCAGATCCAGCGTGATGCCGATGGCAAACCGCAGCGGGTCTGGTTGTCGGCCCGCGACGGTGAGGGGTTGGAGCTGCTGCAGCAAGCCATCGCCGAGTTGTTGGGCAATGAATTGTTCGTTGGCACCTTGCGCTTGCCGCAGCGTTTTGCTCGACTGCGTGCACAGTTCTTTGAGCTGGGCGCGGTGCAAAAAGAAGAACACGACGATGAAGGTGTGTGCCTGCTGGATGTACGCCTGCCGCGAGCCGAGCTTAACCGCCTGGTCAGCCGCGAAGGGATGGAGCCAGCAGTGTTCATCGAAGAACACACTTTGCAATAAAAGCCTCGCAAAGCGGTCGTGCCGCTGTGATAGGCATTCTGTAGCATTGGTCGGCGCGCCGTGGGCGCGTCTTTGCTTTATCAGATGGAGAGCGCTATGGCTTGGAATGAGCCGGGTGGCAACTCGAACAATCAGGATCCTTGGGGTAGCAAACGCCCTAAAAATGGCGACCGCAAGGGACCACCAGATCTCGACGAGGCCTTCCGAAAGCTGCAGGAAAGCCTGAATGGGTTGTTCGGTGGTGGGAAAAAACGTACAGGCGGTAGCGATGGCGGTTCAAACGGCGGCAAAAGCGCCGGCTTTGGCGTGCTGGGCATCGTACTGGTCGTCATGGCAGCCATCTGGCTGTACAGCGCTGTTTACGTGGTCGACGAACAGGAGCAAGCCGTGGTGCTGCGCCTGGGCAAGTACTACGACACAGTTGGGCCGGGCCTGAATATCTACTTCCCGCCGTTCGATAAAAAGTACATGGAAAACGTGACGCGTGAGCGTGCGTATACCAAGCAGGGCCAGATGCTGACTGAAGACGAAAACATCGTCGAAGTGCCGCTGACCGTGCAGTACAAGATCAGCAACCTGCGCGACTTCGTGCTGAATGTCGATCAACCGGAAGTCAGTCTGCAACAGGCGACCGACAGCGCCTTGCGTCACGTCGTGGGTTCGACCTCGATGGACAAGGTTCTGACCGAAGGCCGTGAGCAGATGGCGATAGAAATCAAGGAACGCTTGCAGCGCTTCCTCGATACCTACAAAACGGGCATCACTGTGACTCAGGTCAACGTGCAGAACGCCGCAGCACCGCGTGAAGTGCAGGAAGCCTTTGATGACGTGATCCGTGCCCGTGAAGACGAGCAACGTGCCCGCAACCAGGCTGAAAGCTATGCCAATGGTGTGGTGCCGGAAGCACGTGGTCAGGCTCAGCGCATCATCGAAGATGCCAACGGCTACCGCGACGAAGTGGTTTCTCGCGCCAAGGGTGAGGCTGACCGCTTTACCAAACTGGTTGCCGAGTACCGCAAGGCGCCGGAAGTCACGCGTGATCGTCTCTACCTGGACACCATGCAGGACGTCTTCAGCAATACCAGCAAGGTACTCGTGACCGGCAATAAAAACGGCCAGAGCAACCTGCTTTACCTGCCGCTGGACAAAATGATCGAAGGCCGTAATGGCAACAGCACGCCGGCAACGGGTTCTGGCGCTGCAGCGAGCACCAATAATGATGCTGCTTCACATACCAGCACCGATCTGCCGCAACAGCCGCGTACCAGGGAGAGCCGCTGATGAGCAATAAATCGCTGATCGCCCTTATTGTCGGCGTAGTCGTGGCAGTGGTGGCCTGGAACAGCTTCTACATCGTCTCGCAAACCGAACGTGCGGTTCTGCTGCGCTTCGGCCGTGTGGTTCAGGCAGATGTCCAGCCCGGCCTGCACGTGAAGATTCCTTACGTTAACCAGGTGCGCAAGTTCGACGCCCGCCTGATGACGCTGGATGCGCCGACCCAGCGTTTTCTGACGCTGGAAAAGAAAGCTGTAATGGTTGATGCCTTCGCCAAGTGGCGTGTGAAAGATGCCGAGCGCTTCTACACCGCCACCTCCGGCATGAAGCAGATTGCTGACGAGCGCTTGTCGCGTCGTCTGGAATCCGGCCTGCGTGACCAGTTTGGTAAGCGCACCCTGCACGAAGTGGTGTCGGGTGAGCGTGATGCTTTGATGGCTGACATCACTGCGTCGCTGAACAAAATGGCTGAAAAAGAGCTGGGCATCGAAGTGGTCGACGTTCGCGTCAAGGCCATTGACCTGCCAAAAGAAGTAAACCGCAGCGTGTTCGAGCGCATGAGCACCGAGCGTGAGCGCGAAGCGCGCGAGCACCGGGCCAAGGGTAATGAGCTGGCAGAAGGCATTCGTGCCGACGCCGATCGTCAACGTCGTGTTCTGCTGGCTGAGGCATATCGTCAGTCTGAAGAGTTGCGCGGTGATGGTGATGCCCAGGCTGCTTCGATTTACTCCAAGGCTTACGGTCAGGATCAAGAGTTCTACAAGTTCTATCGCAGCCTGCGCGCTTACCGCGAAAGCTTTGCGAACAAGAGCGACGTACTGGTTCTTGACCCGAGCAGCGACTTCTTCCGTTACCTGGAAAAGTCCAAGCCGCAGCAACAATAAGGCGTCATGCCGTCCGATTGTGGTCTCTGACGTAACAATCGGGCGCATGCTTTCACTCCGCCTGGCGGGCAAATGGCCTGGCGGGGTGATCCTTTAAGAAAACGTGTGTATGATGCGGCAGCCGGGAAATTCCCGGCTTTTTTGCGTCTGCATGTTTGATTGACCGATCGGCTGGTACAGCGTCGGCAGATTTTTCGAGGAATGTGCTGTGTGAGCCTTTCGTTTAAGGCTTTTTTGCTGTGCGCGTTCAAGACGCAGCCACGTTCTGCTTTACTCAAGGCTCGCCTGCTGGCTGGCCGCCCGGATCATAGGGGAATGGCGTAATGGCAACGGTAGACCGCTGGCTCTTGCCAGATGGCATCGAAGAAGTACTTCCACCTGAAGCAGCCCGCATCGAAGTGGCGCGCCGTCAGGTGTTGGATCTGTTCCAGAGCTGGGGCTATGAGTTCGTCGTCACCCCGCATATCGAATACCTGGAGTCCCTGCTAACCGGGGCTGGCCAGGATCTCGACCTGCGGACCTTCAAGGTTATTGACCCGCAGACGGGTCGCCAGATGGGTTTTCGTGCCGACATCACGCCGCAAGTAGCGCGGATCGACGCGCATACCTTGCGCCGTGCCGGTCCTAGCCGTTTGTGCTACGCCGGCAGCGTGTTGCATGCTCAGCCGCGTGCCCTGTCATCTTCGCGCAGCCCGATCCAGCTGGGTGCCGAGCTGTATGGCGATGCGAGCCCGAGCAGCGATGTTGAAGTCATCAGCCTGATGCTGGCAATGCTGCAACTGGCTGACGTCCCGGATGTCCACATGGACCTGGGGCATGTCGGTATTTACCGCGGTTTGGCCCGTGCGGCCCGACTGTCGGTTGAAGTGGAACAACAATTGTTCGACGCCCTGCAGCGCAAGGCGATCGACGAAGTAACGGCCTTGACCGAAGGCTTGCCTGCCGATCTGGCGGACATGCTGCGGGCATTGGTTGATTTGTGTGGCGGTCGTGAGGTACTGGCTGCTGCGCGTGAGCGACTGGCCAGGGCTCCGGCGCAGGTCATGGCTGCTCTGGATGACTTGCTGGCGATTGCCGAGCGGTTGTCTGTGCGTTTCCCGCAGTTGCCGTTGTATTTCGACCTGGGTGAGTTGCGTGGGTATCACTACCACACAGGTGTGGTGTTTGCGGTTTTTGTACCGGGCGTTGGGGACTCCATTGCTCAGGGGGGGCGGTATGACGACATCGGCGCCGACTTCGGTCGTGCCCGTCCGGCAACCGGCTTCTCGACCGATTTGAAAACCCTGGTAACCCTGGGGCGTGCTGAAGTCGAGCTACCGTCTGGCGGTATCTGGATGCCTGACAGCACGGATGCGGCACTCTGGCAGCACGTTTGCCAGCTTCGCAGCCAAGGCCAGCGCGTGGTCCAGGCATTGCCTGGGCAGGCGTTGACCGCCGCCCGCGAGGCCGATTGTGATCGCCAATTGATTCTGCAGAACGGCGTGTGGCAAGTGATGCCGCTCGCTTCTTGAGTTTTCCCGCCGGCGGCTGCCGGCACCAAGTTTGCGCGAATGAGGACAAGTGTTATGGGTAAGAATGTCGTAGTCCTGGGCACCCAATGGGGTGATGAGGGCAAAGGCAAGATCGTTGATCTGCTGACCGAACATGCTGCCGCTGTAGTGCGTTACCAGGGTGGCCACAACGCTGGCCACACGCTGGTTATCGACGGCGAAAAAACCGTATTGCACCTGATTCCGTCGGGCGTGTTGCGCGAAGGCGTGCAATGCCTGATCGGCAACGGCGTCGTGGTTGCTCCCGATGCCTTGCTGCGTGAAATCATCAAGCTGGAAGAGAAAGGCGTACCGGTGCGTGAGCGCCTGCGTATCAGCCCGTCCTGCCCGCTGATCCTGTCCTTCCACGTGGCGCTGGACCAGGCCCGTGAAAAGGCCCGTGGCGAGCTGAAGATCGGTACAACCGGTCGCGGCATCGGCCCGGCTTACGAAGACAAGGTTGCACGTCGTGGCCTGCGTGTCGGTGACCTGCTGAACATGCCGCGTTTCGAAGCCAAGCTGCGTGAATTGGTGGAATACCACAACTTCATGCTGGTGGGTTTCTACAAAGAGCCAGCCATCGACTTCGACAAGACCCTGGCCGAGTGCAAGGAATACGCCGAGCTCCTCAAGCCGTTGATGCTCGACGTGACTGCCGAGCTGCACGACCTGCGTCGCGCTGGCAAAGACATCATGTTCGAAGGCGCGCAAGGTTCGTTGCTCGACATCGACCACGGCACCTACCCGTACGTGACCAGCTCCAACACCACTGCCGGTGGCGTTGCGACCGGTTCGGGCGTAGGCCCGATGTTCCTGGATTACATCTTGGGCATCACCAAGGCTTACACCACGCGTGTGGGCTCGGGTCCATTCCCGACTGAGCTGTTCGACGACGTCGGCGCTCACCTGGCCAAGCAAGGTCACGAGTTCGGTGCCACCACTGGCCGTGCCCGTCGTTGCGGCTGGTTCGACGCCGTTATCCTGCGTCGCGCTATCGACGTGAACAGCATCTCGGGCATCTGCCTGACCAAGCTGGACGTACTGGACGGTCTGGAAACCATCAACATCTGCGTAGGTTACAAAGACGCAGACGGTAACGAGATCGCACCGACCGACGCTGACAGCTACGTGGGCCTGCAGCCTGTGTACGAAGAAGTGCCGGGCTGGACTGAATCGACCGTGGGCGCCAAAACCCTGGAAGAGCTGCCAGCTAACGCACGTGCTTACATCAAGCGCGTAGAAGCACTGATCGGCGCACCGATCGACATCATTTCGACTGGCCCGGACCGCAACGAAACCATCGTTCTGCGTCACCCGTTCGCTTAAGTCGTACGCTGTCAAACAAAGGGCCCTTCGGGGCCCTTTGTTGTTTTTGCCGCGAATGCAGTTCACGGCATGACCCTTGCTGTAGAGAACCCATCAAAGGTGCCATCAATGTAATGGCACCGTCGTAGAGGGGTTCGTCATGTCAGCCATTCTTTCTCTGTTACAAAGCCGACTGTTGCGGCCCGTGTTCGTTACCCTTGGTATCGCCCTTTTGGTGCAAGTGCTGGTCGCGGTTGCACTGACACGGAGCACGGTCACGGCGTTGGAGTCGGATCTGCACACGCGTTTGGGGGCCGACAGTCAAAAACTCTCGGCGGAACTGGAGCAAGCCGGAAACGAAGTAAAAGGCAGTCTGGAAGGCTTGTCGGCGAGTACGCGGCAACGCCTGACAGCAGGGTTATCCCCGCGCTTGAAAGCCGAGCAGGCGCAGGTGCGTACGACCCTTGAAAAAAGCTTGATGGATTCCGCGAACGACATGGCGCAACTCCTTGCCGCCGTAGCGCCGCGTGCGATGTGGGACAGCGACGTGCCTACCCTGTCTGAATTCGCCCGTCGTGCTCAGCGTAATCCCAACGTGCTGTTTGTGGTCTACGACGACGCCACCGGCCAGCACCTCACGCGTTACCTCAACCGTGAAAACCCAATCAACAAAGCGCTGCTGGAAAAGGGTCAGGGGGAGCGTGCGCTGGATAAAGTGCTGGATGCGGCACGCCATGATCCGGCGGTGTATTACCTCGAAGCCCCTATCAGCCCCAATGGTGTGGAGATTGGCAAAGTTCTCATGGGGGTTTCCACCGCGACGATTGAGCAGGACGTGGTGGCGCTTGATAAACGTTTTAACGGGTTGATTGCCAGCAGTGAGCAGTTGGTCAGCGAAAGTCTGCAAGGGGCGGCCGCCGACAGTGCGGGCGCATTGCGTTCGCGACTGGAATCGGCCCAAGCCGCAGCCGCCCAGATGCAGGCCAATACCGCCAGCACCGTCCGTGATGCGGCGGACACCCTGCGCTGGCGCATCGGGCTGGGGCTGGCGATTGTCGGCTTTGCTGTCCTGCTGCTGGTGGCCGTAGTGCTGGGGCGGCGCGTGGTCAACAAGCTCTTGTTGCTGATCGCGGCACTGGATGACTTGGCTGCCGGGGAGGGCGACCTGACCAAGCGCGTAGGGCTTACCAGTAAAGATGAAATCGGTGACATGGCGGGCGCGGTCAACCGCTTTGTCGATAAATTACAGCCCATCGTGCGTGAAGCAGGGGACGTGGCGCAGCGCACCGGTGTCGAAATCGGTGCCATGACCCTGCGCAATGCCGGAGCGGACGCCGCCGCGCAATTGCAGCGTGATGAGGTGGCTCAAAGTCTGGACGCCTTGTCGACCATGGCCGATGACGCGCAAACGGAAAGCCAGGCGATGCAGGCAGCGCTGCAACAGGTGATGGATATTCGCCAGGCCACTGATGAAAACACCCGTACCTCCGCGCAGGTAGGCGGTCTGATCGAAGCGCTGGCGGAGCAGGTCGGTGCCGGGGCCAAAGTGATCGAGCGATTGGCACAGCAAAGCGAGCAGATCGAAGTGGTCCTGACTGTGATTCACGGTATCGCAGAGCAAACTAACTTGCTGGCCCTTAACGCAGCCATTGAGGCGGCGCGAGCGGGAGAGACCGGTCGGGGCTTTGCGGTTGTGGCAGACGAGGTGCGGGCACTGGCGAGCAAAACGCAAAGCTCGACGGGCGATATCCAGGCGCACATCGTGGCCTTGCAGCAAGGTGCTAAAGAAGCGGTCACTGCTATCGGGCTAGCGGGGCGTCAAGCGGATGAGGGGCTGGCGGTGCTGCGTGGCAGCGTGCAATTACAGAAAACCGTCCAGGCCTCGGTGGAGAAGGTGCATGCCGCCATTGACGACGCCACCCGAGCCGCAGCTCATCAGGCGCAGGGTGCCCATGCGGTGCGTGCGCGGGTGCAAGTGATCCATGCGCAGACCGAGCGGGCGGCGCAGGCTGTGAGTGAAACCACGGCCAGTGGAAGGGTGCTGGATGGGTTGGCAGCGCAGTTGAAGGCGAGTCTTGGGCAGTTTCGTGCCTGAAAGCCAAGGCCTCACCCTGCCTCTCATTGCGTGAGTGGGGCGGGGTGAGGGCCTACTGTTTACCGGCTTAAATACATCCGTGTGGTCAGCAAATACACCGGCAACCCTGACACCAGAATCAACAGCGCGGCATACGGCGCCGCCGCAGCGAACTCGATGTTTGAGGTGTGCGACCACACTTGCGTAGCCAGCGTATTAAGCCCGGTCGGGCTCAGCAGCAATGTCGCCGTCAGTTCTTTCATCGCATCGAGGAACACCAGCGCAAACGCTGCGCCCAAGGCCGGGAAGATAATCGGCAATGTCACGCGGCAAAATGCCGAGAACGATGAAGCCCCCAGCGTGCGTGCCGCCTCTTCAAGTTGCGGCGCGGCCTTGTTCAGCGCCGTGCGGATCGGGGCTTGAGCCAGCGGTAAAAACAACAACGCGTATGCGATCAGCAGCAAGGCCGAGGTTTGGTACAGCGCAGGCACGTAATGCAGGGCGAAGTACACCAGCGCCAAGGCAATCACCAGGCCCGGCAAGGCGTGCAGCAGATACGGTAAACGTTCGGCCCAGATCGCCAACTGACCTTTATAACGCACCACCAGCAACCCCACCGGCACCGCCAGTACCAGACACAGCGCTGCACCGCCCAATGCCAAGGACAGCGATGAGAACAAAGCTTCGCCAATCTCCGCCATCGGGAAGGCGGCCGAGCTGCCTTTGACCAGCCAGTACACCAACATACCCAACGGAATCCCGCTGCCAATGATCGCCAGTACCAGGCAATACAACTGACCTGCCAACGCAAACGTGCCCAGACGCACTTGTTCGGCATGACGTGCGGCACCCTGGCCGATGCGCACATGGCGCCCCTTGCCGCGCACTTTGAGTTCCAGCCACAACAACGTCAGGCACATCACCAGCAGCACGGCTGACAGCATTGCCGCATTGGCATTACTGAATTCCAGTTCGAACTGCTGATAAATCGCAGTGGTGAACGTTTGCAGGCCGATGATCGACAGCGCGCCGAACTCCACCAGCATATGCAGTGCAATCAGCAGCGAACCGGCCAGTAGCGATGGCCACAACAGCGGCAGGGTGATCCTGAAAAACACGCCCCAGCGGTTCTGGCCCAAAGTGCGGGCCGACTCTTCCAGGGCCGGGTCGAGGTTGCGCAACGTGGCCGCAACCGGGAGGAAAATCAGCGGGTACTTGGACAGGCTCATCACCAGAATGGCGCCGCCCAACCCTTCAAAACTGGAGCTGAGCGACACCCAAGTGAAGCTGCTGACAAACGCCGGGACCGCGAACGGCAGGCACAAAATCACCCCCCACAAACGGCGTCCCGGCAGGTTGCTGCGTTCCAGCAACCACGCCAGTGACAGACCGACCAGTGCGCAGGTCACGGTTACGCCTACCATCAGCAGTAACGTGTTGCGCATCAGGCCGAACACATAAGGCCGCCACAACATATGCGCCGCTTGCGCCCATCCGGCTTGCCAGGCTTTGGTGCCGACATACAGCAGCGGCAACAGGCTCAGACCCACCAGCAACAGGACGGGCAACAGCAACCAGATCGAAGGCCGTTTGCGTTTCAGGGTGAAGCGGGCAGGTTGGGTGGCCGCGAGCATTAGAGCAGGCCAACGTCGCGTTCGAGGTCCAGCGCTTCTTCGGCGTTGCCCAGATCGGCCGGGGTTACTTTAGGCGGTTGCAACTCATCGAACGGCTTGAGCCCGCGCTCCGAGACCATGCCTTTGCGCATCGGGTATTCCGCAGTGGTGTTGGTAATCACGCGCTGGCCTTCTTCGCTGGCCATGTACGCCAGCAATTGCTGGGCTTCTTTCGGATGCTTGCTGGCTTTGAGCACACCTGCGCTGGACACGGTAATCAAGCCGCCCGCATCACCGTCGGTGAAGTAATGCAGCTTGGAGTCCAGTTGGCCTTTTTCGCGCTGCAAGGCAAACCAGTAGTAGTTATTGACCAACACTGCCGCCACTTCGCCATTCTCGACAGCTTTGAGCGCCACCATGTTGTTGGTGTAGGTCTTGCCGAAGGCACGCAGGCCAGTCAGCCATTCTTCTGCGGCTTCACGGCCATGCAGTTTGATGATGGCCACGGCTTGTTCCTGAAACGCGCCGCTGGTGGGCACGAAACCGATCTTGCCTTGCCATTCGGGGTCAGCAAAGTCCAGTACCGACTTGGGGAGGTCCTTTTCATCAATCTTTTTCGGGTTGAACGCAACCACGCGAGTACGTGCAGTCACGCCGATCCACGTGCCATTGGCGGCCACGTATTCCTTGGGCAGTGCTTGCAGGGTGGCGTCATCAGCCTTGGCCAGGAAACCCTGTTCGCCCAGGTTGTTCAGTGGCGGGGATTCCTCGGCGTAGAACACGTCGGCGGGCGAGCGATCACCTTCTTCCATGATTTGGCTGGCCAGCTGGTTGCTGCTGCCTTTGCGCACATTCACATGAATGCCGGTCTTGGCTTCGAACGCGGCGGCGAGGTTATCACCGACCTCCTTGTGCTGACCGTTGTAGAGCGTCAGGGAGACTTTGTCGGCGGCGTAGGCGGTAGGTGCGGTGAGTGTGAGACCGATAGCGGCGATCGACAGGCCGCGCAGTAGGAATGTCGCAAGCTGGGTATTTCGGAGCATCATTCGCTGGGTTCCTCGCTTGGGTACTACAAAACTTGTAACAATAATAAACGATATTGTTTCTCATGTGCGCTTGACCCAGCGTCCAATTGCGCAAACGCGACCAACTGTGATGCCGTTGCCCTCATAGCGTGTCGAGAAAACTGCGCAAGGCCCGTAATTCTTCCTTATCCATGTTCAGGGCTTTCAGACGTTCGCTGGTGGTGGGGAACAGCGGATCGTTGATTTGTTGCGCGGTGGGCCGTGGGCGCGGCATGCCCATGTTGTAAAACGCCAGCGTGCCTTCCATGTTCACGAACAGACCGTTATGCATCCACGGCGCGGTTTTGCTGACTAGTCGCAGGGACGGCGTACGGAAGGCGCCGACGTCTTCGGGCTTGTGGGTCACTTCGTAACGTCCCAGGTCCTCATATTTACGTCCGTAATAACTCAGTCCCACGTTATGGAATTGTTCGTCGCTCAAGGCGGGGCCGAAGTGGCAGTTCATGCAACGCGCTTTGGTGCGGAACAGGTGCAGGCCGTAAAGTTGCTCCTCGCTCATGCGCTGCGGGCGCCCGCGCAGTAATTGTTCAAAGGCGGTCGTGCGGGTAGCCGTTACCAGCGTGCGTTGAAAGGTCGCCAATGCGTGTGCGGTTTTTTCCTGGGTAATCGGCCCGGGCCCAAAGACGCGGGCAAACTGCGCCACGTAGGACGTGTCTGAGTTGAGTCGTTGCAACAGTTGCGGGATGTCGAAGGCCATTTCCACTGGGTCAGTGATCGGGTGCATGGCCTGTTGTTCAAGATTACCGCCGCGGCCATCCCAGAACAGCGCAGTGCTGTAGCCGCTCATCACCAGGCTGGGCGCATTGCGGCGGCCGCTTTGGCGGTCATGGCCAAAAGATACGCGTCGGCCATCGGCAAACGCCATGTCGGCTTCATGGCAGGACGCACAGGCAATCTGCCCTGAGCGCGACAGCTTGGGGTCGTTGAACAGTTTTTTACCCAGGGCGGCCTTGTCCTCGTTGAAGGGGTTGCTGGGGGGCGCGGGGGCATGAGCGGGGAGAGCGGCCATCTCTTGCCATTGCACGTCGGCGTCTATGCGAGGTGCTGGCCATTGCGCAATGGGCTGGCGATAAAGATTCGCGATGCAGGTTTTGTACTCGGCGGACCCTGCGATGCAGGGTTCAGCGGCGTGCGCGCTGCAGGCTAGTGCGCCCAGCCATAACCCAAGCACGCAGCGATGAAGGAGACTGTTCAAAATGTGTAACCCACTTCGACCATAAATTGGCGACCCACTTCAAAGGTTGTCAGCCCCGTGGTGTCGGTGGTGCTGACGATTTGTTTGTCCAGCAGGTTGGTGACATCCAGGTTGACGAACACCGACTGGTCCTTGGCTGTTGGCATTTTCCAGGCCAGGCGGGTATCCCAGGTCAAGGCCCCGGAAAACGCTGTCTCTTCCCAGACGCGCACGGCATCCCCCTGAAACGCCGTGGTTTTACCCGTGGCCGCGATGCGCCGGTAGCCGTCGCGATAGCGCAGGAAGTTGCTCCACGTCAGGTGCAACGGTTCAACCTCGGTGACGGTGGTCAGGCGTGCCGTCCAGGGGCGGTTGTAATTGCTCGCGGGCATGTCCGAATAGTTCATGAACTTGCCGTCGTACTGGATCGTAGGGTCTTCCACATAAAGGGCGCCGATGTTAGCGCTGTAGTTGGACAGGCCAGTGTTTTGCACATTGCTCCAGTCCATGGCGAATTGCCCTGTGGTGCGGGTGCTGCCCACCACGAGGGGGTGCAGCGGGGTGATGGTCAGGGTGTAGATGTCAGCTTCGCTTTGGCCGCCGTTGTAATAGGTGTAGTAATTGGCCGCCAGGGTGGTGGGGTCGTCGGTGGGCGCACCGATCTGCGAGCCCCAGGCGCGGCTGACTTGCTCGCGCCCCTTACGGTTGACGTATTTGACGGCGAATTCGGTGTCCCACTGCACGTGGCTCAGGCCCAAGGTGAGTTCGTCGTCGTAGGGCACCTTCAACTGGTTGAACTTGCTGTCGTTGGGCGCGCGTTTGGTCATTTGCCAATCGGCCGAAGGTGTGGGCCGCGTGTATTCGGTGTTCATGGCGGCCACCCCGTCGCGCAGTTTGTAGGCGTACAGGTTGCGTCCGTAGTAACGATTGGCGCCCGCGGTGAGTCGGGTCTGCCCGTTGCCGAATACATCCAGCTCCACGGCGAATCGCGGCGCAAGTGTGACTTGTTTCATGTAGTCATCGCCGTCCATGCGCAAGCCGGGTCTCACGGTCAGGCGTTTGTAGCGTATTTCGTCCTGGATATAGAGCGCCCAGGAGCGCGTGTCGAAGGACGTCTTACCTTGGGTCACGGTTTTTTTGTTGGCATATTGCCCTTCCCAACTATTGACGGTCGTGCCCATCGAGCACAGCGGGTCATTGGCCGGGCAGGACGTGGCCTTGGCCACCGAATAACTGGTGTAGGGCGTGGCGCGCTCGTACATCACCGAGTTTTGCGCCAGCTCCAGACCGGTTTGCACGGCATGATCGACGCCCAGCCAGTTGACGCTGTTCCAGTCTGCCTTGAGCTTGTAGGCCAGGGTTTTCTGCGCTTCATCGATATCGCCGAACCCGCCTTCCGTGGCCGTAAGCGCATTGGTCCAGTCTTTGGTTGTAGAGGTGCGCCAGAACACCATGTAATCGCTGTCCGAGGTGCGGGAGGTGTTCATCTGGCTCCAGCTGAGATTTTGCTCAACCCGTGCCAGCGGGGCATTCCAGACCGCGCGAGCGCTGATACTGTCACCGCCGGCTTTCATGATGCGACCGGAATAAATAGCGTTGGGCCCAAACGTTTCAGCAGTTTCTGGTGCGTGGGTGATGCTCACGTCCAACTTCCAGTCGTCGTTGACCTGCCAAGCGGCCTTGAGGAAGTAGTTGTCGATGCGTCGGGTCTGAACCTCGGCGGCATTGGCCGTTTCCGTCTGGTTGGAGACTGAAAACACGCGGGTCGGGATCGTGGAGTCCTTGCGCGAAAAGCTACCGAGCAAGCCGAAGTTCTCGGTCAAGTGACCTTCGAGGGTGGCGCGGGTGATGATTTTTTTAAATTCGGGCTGTGAGCTATTGCCGAACCCCGCCTCGTAATTCTCCAGATCGGGGTCGTCTTCGTTCAGGTGATACCGGGTCCATTCCGAGCGCGTCATTTGTACCGACAGCTTGCCGTGCAGGTCCATGCTCGGGTCACGTGTGTCTGCCTGCACCACACCGCCGTTGAAGCCACCATATTCGACGGGCACGTTGCTGTCGTAGACCTTGATGTCATTGAGCAGGTCAGTGTCGAGGGCCAGGCCTTGGCTGCGGCCAGGTATCTCGTCCATGTCATCGTTGGTGTTGCCGGGGTCCAGGTCGTTGTTCATGTTCATGCCGTCGACTATGAACAGGTTCTGCCAGGGCTGGGCGCCGTTGATGCTGATGTTGGCCGGGGCGATTTCACCGGGGGACTTACTGTTGAGCTGATTGTTGTCGAATTGCACGTTGGGGTTGGTGCGCAACAGGCTGGTGATGTCGCCATTGCCCGAAGGCAGGCTCTCGATCATTTGCCGGTCGATGACTTGCTCACCTTGGTACACCGAATCCATAGCGGTAATGGGCGTGCTTTTAATTAACAGCACATCACTTTCGGTGGGCGGCAGGATGGACACGCTGTCGGCGGACGTGACTTCCCATTGCAGCCCGCTGCCACTCAGCAGGCGGGCGAGGGCTTTCTCGGGGGTCATGTTGCCACTTACGGCGGCGCTGCCATGGGCTGCCAGTAGCGCGCTTTCCGCGCTGACTTGCCAGCCGGACTGTTGTGAAAACGCAATCAGCGCGGTAGCCAACGACTGGGCCGGAATCTGAAAGCGCAACTGCTGCTGACTAATCTGGGCCTGCGCTTCAGGAAGAGCGGCGCAGCTCAGTGAGGGCAGAAGCAGGCACGCAGCAAAGGAAAACGACCTGTAGCGAGGCAGGCTGACGCAACAACGCAAACGCGGACAAGGCATGAGATGACCTACGAAATGAAACGTCATAGTCACTAATGCGAATCTTTATCAGTGACGTTCGTAGGTAAAGACGCCCGACGAATCAGGATTTCCATAAATAAATGAAAATAATCGTGGGAGCCGAAAAGGCGAGCGCAGGCCCGCCCCGGTATTGCTTGTCATCGCCTCGCGCGGGGGTGACCGCTAGGGTTTTGTCGAAACGATCAACGTATACGGCACGCTGTCCTGCACATGTCCGCCAAGCGGCGCGATGGCTGCTTGCAGGGCGCGCTTGGGGTCGCGCAGGTTGAGGGCGGCTGTAATGCGACGCTGGCCGAGTGTGTTGTCTGTCAGCACAATCAGACCCGGCTGATAGCGCCGCAATTGTGCGATTACGTCATCCACCGTTTGGTTGATCGCCACCAGTTGCCAGCGCCGCCAGGGTGCGATGTGTTCGGCGGGCAGTTGAGTGAGGCGGGTGCTTTGCTCCGACGCGTTGAAGCGAAGTTGATCACCGTGGTGCAATACGTGGTCGGGCCCGTCAGATGATTGCGAAGTTTTGACGGCCACCGTGCCGCTTTCAACGCTGACGTCTACATTGCTATCGTTCAGGTTCACGGCAAATTCAGTCCCGGTTACCCGCACGCGCACAGCGCCAGCATTGACGTAGAACGCGCGCGCAGCATCGGGCTTTACCGAGAAAAATGCCTGGCCGCGCAACAACGTGACCACCCTTCGCTGCGGGTCGATTTGCACGTCCACCACGCTATTGCTGTCGAGCAATACGTGGCTGCCGTCGCTCAGGGTGATGTCGCGGTGTTCGGCCGTCGGGCTATGAAAATCGGCACGCACGGCTTGCCAGTCCGGCAGCAGCATGAACATCGCGCAGGCTGCGACGGCTGCGCCGATCAGCGAGCGGTTACGGCGGCTAAAGCGTCTTGGGGCAGGCGCGGCCGACACCATGGGCGAGGCTGAAGGTTCCACGGGCAGGCTCAGCGCCTCGCCGCTCATGCGCCAGACTTTCAAGGCTTTACGGTAGGCCGCTTCATGCTCGGGTGCACTGGCACGCCATTCGCTCAGCTGTTTGTTCAGGCGGGGGTCGTCAGGGTGCTGCTGAATCAGCAGCAGCCAGTCGAGCGCAGTCTCCCAGACCGGGTTCGGGGTTTCAGACGTCACGGCGCACGCCACCGGATTCAAGCATGTGGGTGGGTGCGGCAGGTGGCGGCGTATCGAAAAAGTCAGTCATCGCTCATTTGTTCCGCGCAGTAGGTCAGGGCGTCGCGTACCAATTGATGGGCCAGGCTGACAGAAATCCCCAGTTGTGTGCCGATTTGCTGGAACGTCAGCCCTTGCAAGCGATGCAGGATAAACGCTTGGCGGGTACGTTCCGGAAGCCGGGCCAGAGCATGTTGCAATTTGCGCAGCTCGTCCAGATGCAGGGCCTGCTGCTCGGGCGATGGGGTGCTGGAAATGTGCTCGTCGGGTGTGTCATCGCGGGTGGTGTGGCGGTTCTCAAGGCTGATGCGGCGATTGAGGTCAAACGCCAGGTTGCGCACGATTCGGTAGAGGTAGCCAACGGGTTGGGTCAAGGGGCTGAGGTTGTCCGCCCCTTGGCTGAATCGCAACCAGGCGTCTTGCACAACATCTTCTGCCTTGGCGCGGCAGCCCACGATGGGGGCGGCATAGTCCACCAGAGCATGTCGATGCGCGAGGTACAGTTGAAGCCTTTCGTTGGTGTCGGGCACGGGTTTCCAGGAGTACGCATGAGCGATCTGAAGATGGCCGGATATTAGTGCGATTGAGATGGATTATCAAATACAGCGTTAAGGGGAGTAATAGAAGGTTTTTAACGGGGAGGGGAACGGAATGGCAGAAACTAAAAAGCCCGCTTTCGCGGGCTTTTTATGTGGTTACACAGAGTAAATCTGTAAACCTGAATTGGTGCCCAGAAGAAGACTCGAACTTCCACGACCTTGCGGTCACCAGCACCTGAAGCTGGCGTGTCTACCAATTTCACCATCTGGGCAGTATCAGCAACGTTGCCGCTGTTGATGTGGCGCACTATACGGAGCACTTTTAAATCTGTAAACCCCTGTTTTAGTTTTATTAAATCAGTGGCTTAGAACGCAAAAACCCGCTTTCGCGGGTTTTTGTGTGAGGCTGAAGATTGTACTAATCTCCATCTCTAAATTGGTGCCCAGAAGAAGACTCGAACTTCCACGACCTTGCGGTCACCAGCACCTGAAGCTGGCGTGTCTACCAATTTCACCATCTGGGCAGCATCTTCAACGTTGCCGTTGTCGATGGCGCGCACTATACGGATGCCCCTTTGACCTGTAAAGCGTTGTGAATAAAAATATCGAAAATTTTTCGCGAATGGTTACACGGCAAGCGTAAAGCGCGTCAGAAAGGACTAATAAGGCTCTGAGTGAGTCCGAAATTTCCCGTTTCAATACGCGTATGCCAAACTAACCCGCATATAGACAAGGTGAAAACTATCTAATGGCCGATTGGCAGACCCTCGATCCCGAGGCCGCACGTGAAGCGGAAAAATACGAAAACCCTATTCCTAGCCGCGAGCTGATTCTTCAGCATCTGGCCGAGCGCGGTTCGCCGGCTGCTCGCGAGCAGTTGGTAGAAGAGTTTGGTCTTACCACGGAAGACCAGATCGAAGCCCTGCGCCGTCGCCTGCGAGCGATGGAGCGCGATGCGCAACTTATTTATACCCGTCGCGGCACCTACGCCCCGGTGGATAAGCTTGACCTGATTCTTGGTCGTATCAGTGGTCATCGCGATGGCTTCGGCTTTCTGATCCCGGATGACGGCAGCGACGACTTGTTCATGAGCCCGGCGCAAATGCGTCTGGTGTTTGATGGTGACCGTGCGCTGGCCCGTGTTTCGGGGCTTGATCGCCGTGGACGTCGTGAAGGCGTGATTGTTGAAGTCGTCTCCCGCGCTCACGAAACCATCGTCGGCCGTTACTTCGAAGAAGGCGGCATCGGTTTTGTCGTGGCCGATAACCCGAAAATCCAGCAAGAAGTGTTGGTGACACCGGGGCGCAATGCCGGTGCCAAAATCGGTCAGTTCGTTGAAGTGAAGATCACTCACTGGCCGACTCCGCGTTTCCAGCCGCAGGGTGATGTGCTCGAGGTCGTGGGTAACTACATGGCGCCTGGCATGGAAATCGACATTGCCCTGCGCACGTACGACATTCCGCATGTGTGGCCTGAGGGCGTTGTTAAAGAAGCGCGCCGCCTCAAGCCTGAAGTAGAAGAGAAAGACAAAGAGAAGCGCATCGATCTGCGTCATCTGCCGTTCGTCACCATTGACGGCGAAGATGCGCGTGACTTCGATGACGCTGTGTTCTGTGAAGCCAAGCCTGGCAAGTTGCGCCTGTTCTCGGGTGGCTGGAAGCTGTACGTGGCCATCGCCGACGTTTCCAGTTACGTGAAAATCGGTTCGGCGCTGGATACCGAAGCGCAAGTGCGTGGCAACTCGGTGTACTTCCCGGAGCGCGTGATTCCGATGCTGCCCGAGGAGCTGTCCAACGGCCTGTGCTCCCTGAACCCGAAAGTCGATCGTTTGGCGATGGTGTGCGAGATGACCATCTCGAAAACCGGCGAAATGACTGACTATCAGTTTTATGAGGCGGTGATCCACTCCCAGGCGCGTCTGACCTACAACAAGGTCAGCACCATGCTTGAGCACGCTAAAACCAGCGAAGCCAAGCAACTGCGCAGTGAATACGCCGATGTGGTGCCACACCTCAAGCAGCTTTATTCACTGTATAAGGTCTTGCTGGCGGCCCGTCACACTCGGGGCGCGATTGATTTTGAAACTCAGGAAACCCGCATTATTTTCGGGGCTGACCGCAAAATCGCTGAAATTCGCCCAACTACACGTAATGACGCCCATAAGCTGATTGAAGAGTGCATGCTGGCGGCCAACGTGGCCACGGCTGAGTTCCTCAAGAAGCATGAAATTCCTGCGTTGTACCGTGTGCATGATGGCCCGCCGCCAGAGCGTCTGGAAAAGCTGCGCGCCTTCCTGGGCGAACTGGGCCTGACCTTGCATAAAGGCAAGGACGGCCCTACGCCCAAGGACTATCAGGCATTGCTGGCCAGCATCAAGGACCGTCCGGATTTCCACCTGATCCAGACCGTTATGCTGCGTTCGCTGAGTCAGGCGGTGTACAGCGCTGATAACCAGGGTCACTTCGGCCTGAATTACGAAGCCTATACCCACTTCACCTCACCGATCCGTCGCTACCCGGACTTGCTCACGCACCGTGCGATTCGCAGTGTGATCCATTCCAAAATGGACACTCCGCACGTTCGTCGTGCTGGCGCGATGACCATTCCGAAAGCGCGTATTTACCCGTACGACGAAGCCGCTCTTGAGCAACTCGGCGAGCAATGCTCCATGAGCGAGCGCCGTGCAGACGAAGCCACGCGTGACGTGACGAACTGGCTCAAGTGCGAATTCATGAAAGACCGCGTAGGCGAATCGTTCCCGGGTGTTGTTACTGCCGTGACCGGTTTCGGCCTGTTCGTGGAATTGACTGACATCTATGTGGAAGGCCTGGTGCATGTCACGGCCTTGCCGGGTGACTATTACCACTTCGACCCTGTGCACCACCGCCTGGCGGGTGAGCGCACCGGTCGCAGCTTCCGTCTGGGCGATACTGTTGAAGTGCGGGTGATGCGCGTCGATCTCGACGAGCGCAAAATCGACTTCGAAATGGCTGAGAAAACGCTGACTGCGCCGATCGGTCGTAAAAATCGCGGGACCGAAAAGCCGGCTGCTAAATCGACCAAGCCTGCGGGCAAGCCAAGCGGGTACGACACTGAAAAAGCCGTCGAGCCTGCCAAGGCGCCGCGTCGCGCTCCTGCAAAGACCAGCAAGAATACGGACGACGCCTATCGCCCCAGTGATGCGGCAGCCAAAAATGCCGAGCTGCGCAAAAGTCGTGAATTGAAGCAGGCACTGCTGAACGAATCGAAAAACGGCGGTCGGACATCGGCGCCGGGAAAGTCGGGGAGGGCAGCACCCGCTAAAGACGCGGGCAAGCCTTCCAAGCCAAGCAAACACCGTAAAGGCCCGCCAAAATCGGGCGCCGCGCCAGCTGCTAAAAGCGGCGGGTCGCGCAAACCTAAGGCCAAGTCATGAGTCAGTTGGAAAAAATCTACGGCATTCACGCCGTAGAAGCGTTGCTTCGTCATCACCCAAAGCGCGTCAAGCAAGTGTGGTTGGCCGAGGGTCGTAGCGATCCACGCGTGCAGACGCTGATCACGCTGGCCGATGAAAATCGTGTGCCGGTCGGCAATGCTGAGCGTCGTGAAATGGACGTGTGGGTCGAAGGCGTGCACCAGGGCGTTGTGGCAGATGTTAGCCCGAGCCAGGTGTGGGGCGAGGCCATGCTCAACGAACTGCTGGATCGCACTGAAGGGGCTCCGCTGATTCTGGTGCTGGACGGCGTAACGGATCCGCATAACTTGGGTGCTTGCTTGCGTACTGCCGATGCGGCGGGTGCTTTGGCTGTGATCGTGCCTAAAGACAAGTCCGCAACGTTGACGCCGACGGTGCGAAAAGTGGCTTGTGGTGCGGCGGAAGTTATCCCGTTGGTGGCGGTGACCAATCTCGCGGCAACCCTGAAAAAGCTTCAACAGCGCGGTCTCTGGATCGTCGGCACTGCCGGCGAAGCCGAGCAAGAGCTGTACGAGCAAGACCTGACAGGCCCGACCATTCTGATCATGGGCGCTGAAGGTAAAGGCATGCGCCGCCTGACGCGCGAGCACTGCGACTACTTGGTGCGCTTGCCGATGGCGGGTAGCGTCAGCAGCTTGAACGTCTCCGTGGCTACGGGTGTTTGCCTGTTCGAAGCCCTGCGTCAGCGCAGCGTCAAAGCCAAGTCGCCCGCGAAAAAGAAATAAACCAGCCTTGGGGCCGCTGCCTGCGGTTGCGATCGAGCGCGAGGCTCGGTGTGCAGTCAACCGCAGCGGCTACAAAAAACAGGCATGGGTTGATTGTTCAAATAATCACCAATTGCCTTGCGCCTCTCTTGTGCCTTCTCTACAATTGCGCCCCTTGCCGTCATGGCGGGCGCATATGTGCCTCTCTAGGCAAGACACACAAGTGTCATTCACTCCTTGTCTGACCGCTTTTCAGTTAGCGGCAGGCTACAACCCGTAAGGAGCATTCATGCGTCATTACGAAATCATCTTTTTGGTCCACCCGGATCAAAGCGAACAAGTCGGCGGCATGGTAGAGCGTTACACCAAGCTGATCGAAGAAGACGGCGGCAAAATCCACCGTCTGGAAGATTGGGGCCGTCGTCAACTGGCCTACGCAATCAACAATGTTCACAAGGCTCACTACGTGATGCTGAACGTTGAGTGCACTGGCAAAGCCCTGGCTGAGCTGGAAGACAACTTCCGTTACAACGATGCTGTGATCCGTAACCTGGTCATCCGTCGCGACGAAGCCGTAACTGGCCAGTCCGAGATGCTCAAGGCTGAAGAGAACCGCAGTGAGCGCCGTGAGCGTCGTGACCGTCCTGAGCATTCTGACAGCGCCGATGGCGATGACAGCGATAACAGCGACGCCAGCGATAACGCTGACGAGTAATCCACGGACCTTTTGAGGAGCCAATTACATGGCACGTTTCTTCCGTCGTCGTAAATTCTGCCGCTTCACAGCAGAAGAAGTGAAAGAGATCGATTACAAGGATCTCAACACTCTGAAAGCTTACGTATCCGAGACCGGCAAAATTGTTCCAAGCCGTATCACCGGTACTAAAGCTCGTTATCAGCGTCAGCTGGCCACCGCTATCAAGCGCGCCCGCTTCCTGGCCCTGCTGGCCTACACCGACAGCCACGGCCGCTGAGACCGGGCAGTCGACAAGCAGTAAAGGATTGAAGCATGCGCGCCTTAGCTGAGTTCATCATGCGAGGCCGTGTGCAGGCCACGTTAGTCGTGGCCGGATGTGCGGCATTGCCGTTCTTGTTCTGGTTGAGTGCTGCTGCAGGTAGCCTTGTGCTCCTGCGGCGCGGTCCGAGAGATGCGTTAAGCATCCTCTCATGGGCGTTACTGCCGGCCTTTGTCTGGTGGTTTATCGGAGAGCCCCGCACCTTAATGGTGTTGTTGGGAACTCTGGGTCTGGCGTTGTTTTTGCGCGCCGGGCAGCCCTGGCATCGCGTGCTGCTGGTCAGCGTGGCGTTGGGTGGTGTGTATGGCGTAATCCTGGGCACGGTTTTCCGCGAACCCATTGGTGCGATGGCGCAGGAGTTGGAAAAACTCTTGCCGCAGGTCCTCAATGGTCTCTACGACAAGTTATCTGACGTAGAGCGAGCGCGCCTTGGGGCACTGATTGCACCCGTCCTGACCGGTTTGATTGCAGCTTTGATGCAGGTCGTCAGCGTGCTGAGTCTGATGCTTGGGCGTTATTGGCAAGCGTTGTTGTACAACCCGGGCGGTTTTGCCAGCGAATTTCGCAGCATCCGCCTACCGCTGGGTCCAGCGCTATTGTTGCTGGCGTGCATGCTGGTCGGTCCGAACTTCGGACCACAAATGGCCATGCTCACGCCGTTGTGCAGCGTAGCGTTGTTCTTCGCCGGGCTGGCCCTGATTCATGGGCTGGTGGCGCAAAAGCGACTGGCCAAATTTTGGCTGGTGGGGTTGTACGTCACGCTGTTGCTGTTCATGCAGCTGATCTATCCGTTGCTCGTGGTTTTGGCCATTGTCGACAGCCTGATTGATTTTCGCGGACGTTTGGCGCCGAAAGACGTCGATAAAGACTCTGCGAACGGTGAAGGTTAAAAGTTAAGAGGATTTTCACATGCAACTGATCCTTCTGGAAAAAGTCGCAAACCTGGGCAACCTGGGCGACAAAGTAAATGTTAAGGCCGGTTACGGTCGTAACTACCTGCTGCCATACGGCAAAGCTACCGCTGCAACCGCTGCCAACCTGGCTGCGTTTGAAGAGCGTCGCGCTGAGCTGGAAAAAGCAGCAGCTGACAAGAAAGCTTCGGCTGAAACTCGCGCTGCCCAACTGGCTGAGCTGGAAGTGACTATCACTGCCACCGCTGGTGACGAAGGCAAGCTGTTCGGTTCGATCGGTACTCACGACATCGCTGATGCACTGACCGCCTCTGGCGTTGAAGTTGCAAAAAGCGAAGTTCGTCTGCCGAACGGCACTATCCGTAACGTTGGCGAATTCGACGTGGCTGTGCACCTGCACGCCGAAGTTGAAGCAACCGTACGCGTTGTTGTGGTAGCTGCTTAAGCAGTCTGACTGACTGGCACCTTGTGTGTCGGACGGTTAACATCGGGCACGATCCTGTTTACAGGTCGTGCCCTTTGTCTTTCTGCAGACCCTGATTTTCACCCCAAAATTACACGTGGCCATGAACGATATCTCAGCTCCTGAGCAATATGACCTGCAAACCGCATCCCTGAAGGTGCCACCGCATTCCATCGAGGCCGAACAGGCCGTGCTCGGTGGTTTGATGCTGGACAACAACGCCTGGGAGCGCGTGCTGGATCAGGTCTCGGACGGCGATTTCTATCGGCATGACCACCGCCTGATCTTCCGGGCGATTGCCAAGCTGGCGGACCAGAATTCCCCGATTGATGTCGTGACCCTTGCCGAGCAGTTGGACAAGGAAGGTCAGACCTCGCAAGTTGGCGGTCTGGGCTACCTCGGCGAACTGGCGAAAAACACCCCGTCGGTGGCGAACATCAAGGCGTACGCCCAGATCGTTCGGCAGCGTGCGACGCTGCGCCAACTGATCGGCATCAGCACTGAAATCGCAGACAGTGCATTCAACCCCGAAGGCCGAACCGCCGAGGAGATCCTCGATGAGGCCGAGCGCCAGATCTTTGCGATTGCCGAGGCCCGGCCAAAAACCGGCGGCCCGGTAAGCGTCAATGACTTGCTGACCAAAGCCATCGATCGCATCGATACCTTGTTCAACACCGACAACGCCATTACCGGGCTCTCCACGGGGTACACCGACCTCGATAACATGACCAGCGGCTTGCAACCTGCCGACTTGATCATCGTCGCTGGTCGTCCCTCGATGGGTAAAACCACGTTCGCGATGAACCTGGTAGAAAACGCCGTGTTGCGCAGTGAAAAAGCCGTACTGGTGTACTCCCTCGAGATGCCAGGCGAATCGCTGATCATGCGTATGCTGTCGTCCCTTGGGCGTATCGATCAGAGCAAGGTGCGTGCGGGCCGTCTTGAAGACGATGACTGGCCGCGCCTCACCTCGGCAGTCAACCTGCTCAACGACCGCAAACTGTTCATCGATGACACGGCGGGTATCAGCCCGTCAGAGATGCGTGCGCGGACCCGGCGTCTGGTGCGTGAGCACGGTGACATTGGCCTGATCATGATCGACTACCTGCAATTGATGCAGATTCCAGGCTCGGGCGGCGATAACCGAACCAACGAAATTTCCGAGATCTCGCGATCCTTGAAAGCGTTGGCCAAGGAATTCAACTGCCCGGTGGTCGCACTCTCACAGCTCAACCGATCGCTTGAACAACGGCCCAACAAACGCCCGATCAACTCCGACTTGCGTGAATCCGGAGCCATCGAGCAGGACGCCGACGTCATCATGTTCGTGTACCGGGACGAGGTCTATCACCCTGAAACCGAACACAAGGGCGTTGCTGAAATCATCATCGGCAAGCAGCGTAACGGCCCTATCGGTACGGCCCGCCTGGCGTTCATCGGGAAATACACACGCTTTGAAAACCTGGCGCCGGGCAGTTACAACTTCGACGACGAGTAAACGTTCGTCACCTCCTGACGGGCTGGTCTGCTGAGTCCTGCGCAGATTCATGGCCGTCAGGTGCCTTAAGCTTCTTATCAATTCCGACCATTGCCGTCGGAATTGGTTATTTTTTGTGCTATATTCCGCGCCCGCGAATTTCTCCGTAAATGTCGCGCCCTTTTTTTGCACTCAACACCGGTCATCGACATGCAAGCAGCGAAGCCAATTTTTGACTATCCGAAGTACTGGGCCGAATGTTTCGGGCCAGCGCCATTCCTGCCAATGAGCAGGGAGGAGATGGATCAGCTTGGCTGGGATTCATGCGACATCATCATCGTTACCGGTGATGCATATGTCGATCATCCGTCGTTCGGCATGGCGATCATCGGTCGTTTGCTGGAGTCCCAGGGGTTCCGTGTGGGCATCATTGCCCAGCCGAACTGGCAGTCCAAAGACGACTTCATGAAGCTTGGCGAGCCGAACCTGTTCTTCGGCGTGGCCGCTGGCAACATGGATTCGATGATCAACCGCTACACCGCCGACAAGAAAATCCGTTCCGATGACGCCTACACCCCCGGTGGCATGGCGGGTAAACGTCCGGATCGCGCGAGTTTGGTGTACAGCCAGCGCTGTAAAGAAGCCTACAAGCATGTGCCTATTGTTCTGGGCGGTATTGAGGCTTCCCTGCGCCGCATTGCGCATTACGACTACTGGCAAGACCGCGTGCGCAACTCGATCCTGATCGACGCCTGTGCCGACATCCTGCTGTACGGCAACGCCGAACGCGCGATTGTCGAAGTGGCCCAACGCCTGTCGTACGGTCACAAGATCGAAGACATCACCGATGTACGCGGCACCGCGTTCATTCGCCGTGACACGCCTAAAGACTGGTACGAAGTCGACTCCACGCGCATCGACCGTCCGGGCAAGATCGACAAGATCATCAACCCGTACGTGAATACGCAGGACACCCAGGCCTGCGCTATCGAGCAGGAAAAAGGCCCGGTTGAAGACCCGAGCGAAGCCAAGGTTGTGCAGATCCTGGCTAGCCCGCGCATGACCCGTGACAAAACGGTGATCCGTCTCCCGTCTGTCGAAAAAGTTCGTGCCGATGCGGTGCTTTATGCACACGCCAACCGCGTGCTTCACCTCGAAACCAACCCGGGCAATGCCCGTGCACTGGTGCAGAAGCATGGCGAAGTGGACGTCTGGTTCAACCCGCCTCCGATTCCGATGACCACTGAAGAGATGGACTACGTGTTCGGCATGCCTTACGCACGTGTTCCGCACCCTGTGTATGGCAAGGAGAAAATTCCTGCCTACGACATGATCCGCTTCTCGGTGAACATCATGCGCGGCTGCTTTGGCGGCTGTACCTTCTGCTCAATCACTGAGCACGAAGGTCGAATCATCCAGAACCGTTCCGAAGAGTCGATCATCCGGGAAATCGAAGAGATTCGTGACAAGGTGCCTGGCTTTACCGGGGTCATTTCCGACCTTGGCGGCCCGACCGCGAACATGTACCGCATCGCGTGCAAAAGCCCGGAAATCGAATCCGCGTGCCGCAAGCCGTCGTGCGTGTTCCCCGGCATTTGCCCGAACCTGAACACCGACCACTCGTCGCTGATTCAGCTGTATCGCAGTGCCCGGGCCTTGCCGGGTGTGAAGAAAATCCTGATCGCTTCCGGCCTGCGTTACGACCTCGCGGTCGAGTCGCCGGAGTACGTGAAAGAGCTGGTGACCCACCACGTCGGCGGTTACCTGAAGATCGCCCCGGAACACACCGAGGAAGGTCCGCTCAACCAGATGATGAAGCCGGGCATTGGCAGCTATGACAAGTTCAAGCGCATGTTCGAGAAGTACACCAAGGAAGCGGGCAAAGAGCAGTACCTGATTCCGTACTTTATTGCTGCTCACCCCGGCACCAAAGACGAAGACATGATGAACCTGGCGCTGTGGCTCAAGGGCAACGGCTTCCGGGCGGATCAGGTGCAGGCGTTCTACCCGTCGCCTATGGCCACGGCCACGGCGATGTACCACTCGGGCAAGAACCCGCTGCGCAAGGTCACGTACAAAAGTGACTCGGTGACCATCGTCAAGAGCGAAGAGCAGCGCCGTCTGCACAAGGCGTTCTTGCGTTATCACGACCCTAAAGGCTGGCCGATGCTGCGTGAAGCCTTGACCCGCATGGGCCGCGCCGACCTGATCGGCTCGGGCAAGGATCAACTGATTCCGCTGCACCAGCCGGCCACTGACAGTTATCAAAGTGCCCGTCGTAAAAACTCGACACCTGCCGGTAGCCACAAAGTGGCCAAGGATTCGACCACCAAAATCCTCACCCAGCATACTGGCTTGCCGCCACGTGCCAGTGACGGTGGCAATCCGTGGGACAAGCGTGAGCAAGCCAAGGCTGCGGCCTTTGCCCGTAACAAACAGGCAGCCAAAGAGCGGCATGAAGCGGCCAAAGGCGGCAAAGGCAAAAAGCCTGCCCGCAAGCCCGTCGTGCCGCGCTAACAGTCCGGGCAGTGGCTACAGCATGGCGTCTGTAGCCGCTTTCCAGGCGCAGGTCTGCAACCGGACGCGCAGCGTTCGCCCTTGCTGAGCCGACTCTCTACCTGAAAACGTAATAAGCGGCTTCAATGCCAGCACAGCCTTGTGCTGCCCGACGGTGGCGACAGGGTTTACAGGGTGTGCGCTGAGAGGCTTGCCACGCGGGCCTGCGGCCATAGTGATACCTGCTCCAGGAACGGATCATGAAGAGCGTCTGAGGGCGTTACAAGGCGGTCAGGGTGACTGCGAGGATCAACAGCCGGGCTGCTGATCCTGATCACAGATCCTGTGGGCCGGGTTGTGGATAACCGGGCCGAGGGTGTTACGCGTTCGGTGCTTTATCGTCTGTACCGTCTGTTGCGCCAGTCTCTTGCGCGTCAACGTCACCTTCAGTGTCGACGTCCTGCTCCACGTCTGTGGCGCCACCTTCAGCGGCAGCCTTCTTGCGTTGCTGCTTCTCTTCTTTCTTCTGCTCTTTAGCCAGGTCTCTTTGACGCTTTGCGAAGTTATAGTTTGGTTTGGCCATGGGCGATCCTCTTGCGCTCGAAGATGAGGTGAGCGGTGGGTATTCTGCCCTGTATTAGTGCCTAGCCGTTAGCCGGGTTTTTGCAAGGCTGTTTTTCTCGTCTGAATTATGGCGCTGGCAGTGGTGAAAACTGGGGTATACCCCGCCGACTTATTCTCCAAACCTCAAAAAAATGACCTAAGGTTATAAGCCGTCCGTTCGTCTAGCAGGCTATTACACCGGATTAAAACGTTTTGCCATGACTCAGGTCATTGGAATTGAGACGATTTTCGGGCAACCTGTATACAAATTGTGGATTTTTTATACCCTGCCTTGGAGATACATCATGTTTGCCAAAGTTGTTGCGGTATCCCTTTTGACCCTGGCCAGCGGCCAATTGCTGGCTGCTGAATGCAAAGTGACTGTCGATTCGACCGATCAGATGTCGTACAACACCAAAGAAATCACCATCGACAAGTCCTGCAAAACGTTCACGGTAGAACTGACTCACTCCGGCAACCTACCGAAGAACGTCATGGGTCATAACTGGGTGCTGAGCACAAAAGCCGACATGCAGGGCATTGCGACTGATGGTATCGCTGCAGGTCTGGACAAGAACTACCTGAAAGACGGCGACACGCGCGTCATTGCTCACACCAAGATCATCGGTGCGGGCGAGAAAGATTCGGTAACGTTTGACGTTTCCAAGCTCAAAGCGGGTGAGGAATATGAGTTCTTCTGCACCTTCCCGGGCCACAACTCGATGATGAAAGGCGCTGTGGTACTTAAATAAGGCCGCGCAACGCTTAAAAACAGCCCTGACGCGCTCACGCCGTCAGGGCTGTTTACGTTTTGGGTCAGGCTGTAGATGCGGTCATCTTGAAAATTCCCTGGGCGTTGCTGCTGTCGAAGTCCAGGTCCAGTCGTTGCGTCTGTGGGTTGATCTCACGTTGAATGAATTCAACGAAAGACCCCGGCACTTGATGCTCCCGGTACATCCCGTGCGCATCAAGCAGACCGCGGGTCACGCTGCAGGCGCGGTACGCGGTTTGCATCACCCGTCCTGATGCCGACACCTCAATGGCGTCTTTCATCGGTCGTTGCAGGTCGCGTTGTTGCGCCACGGTGGCGTGCAGATCGCTGACACGGTCGGTCAGGTGGTTGAAGCTATTGCCTTCGGTGGCGATCCACGCCATTTCGGCGCTTTCCTTCAACAGGCACTGATAATCGGCTTCTTGCACGGCGCCATGCTGGCGATCAAATGCCTGGTTTAACCCCGGTAACACGCGTTGCGCATCGCTCAGGCTGCAATGGTGGGTGAGTTGCAGGCGGTTGAGGATGCTCAGGTGCTCAGCCAGGAGAGGGTCGCGGCTACTTCGGACCACGCGAGTGACGGCCTGTTGAAACGCCACGCTGAAACGACCGGGGTGCAATTCCGATACAAAAAATTGCGCAATGCCTTCAGGCAAGTCCATGTGTCGGTAGCCCCAGCCCGTCATGTTCAATTTGGTCAGGGGATAAGTGCGCGTGTCGGTAAAGCCGAGCGGCTCCAGCAACCGCGAGAACGCCAGACGACCGCGAGGCAACTCGCCATTCAGCGGCCAGTCCACCGTGCGAATGGCACCATGATCAAAAACAACTTTGCGACCGTGCTGCGCTTGCTCGTGCACATAGCGTCGGCCATCCGGCACGGCGTCAACCAGTTTGTGCAGCAGGCACAGATTTAGCGCCTCAGCGAGCCATGCCCGATGGAGCGCTTGCGGGTGCCAGCTGAAATCCAGCAGGCCTTGGGGGACCTCGACATGCTCGCGCAACCAGCGAGCGGCGGGTTGGCCGATTACGGACTCGACCAGCGAAAACAGACCATCGAATTCAGACATGGCGGACAGGGCTCTGGGGACGAAACGAGCGTCTATCAAAGCCCTTGAGGCAAACAGTCACAAGCGAAAAAAAATGCGGGGGTCATTCCGTTTTTTCTGGCTGGACAGTCAGCCCTCTCCTGAATGAAGAGGGCTGGAGTGAGGCAAGAGTGGCTTCGGTCTTACGGCGCAAACGGCATTTCGCGCTTGTGATGGGTTTTTTCATACGTGTTGCAGATGATGTTGAACGCTTGCTCACTCACCGGTTCGCCGTGCAGGAAGGCATCAATCTCGGCATAGGTTACGCCGTGGGACGCTTCGTCGGGCTTGCCTGGCTCCAGGTCTTCGAGGTCCGCAGTCGGGACTTTTTCGACCAGCGACTCGGGGGCACCGAAATAGCGGGCAATGGCCCGGACCTGATTTTTAACCAGCCCGCTGAGCGGTGCCAGGTCGCACGAGCCATCTCCGAACTTGGTGAAGAAGCCCATCACCGCTTCTGCTGCGTGGTCGGTGCCGATGACCAGCCCGCCCGTTGCGCCAGCGATGGTGTATTGCGCCACCATGCGCATCCGCGCCTTGGTATTGCCCAGCACAAAGTCTACCGTGGCTGGCGGTTTGCCTTCGAACGAGGCAACTTCGGCGGCCAGCGCCTTGACTGCAGGGCCGATGTTCACGGTCTGGCGTTCGTCCGGGTTGATGAAGTCCACCGCAGCGGTCGCGTCGATTTCGTCGTGCTGGACACCGTAAGGCAAGCGCACGGCGATAAAACGGTAATTCTCATCGCCGGTCTGCTCGCGCAGTTGCTTGATCGCGCGTTGCGCCATCAGGCCGGCGGTCAATGAATCGACACCACCACTGATGCCCAGTACCAGGGTTTTGAGCCGGGCATTGTGCAGGCAGCACTGGATAAAGGTAATGCGGCGTGCGACTTCCGCCTCAAGGGCCGCGTCGTCTTTAAACGGCGGCTGGACCTTGAGGTCTTTGGCGATCTGGCGCTGTACGGCCTGCATGATTCACTCCTTGGGAGAATGTTCAGGAACTTGGAAAACGTGGCGCAAATAGGCGGCGAAGTTAGGATCAGAGCAGTGAGTCTTGCCCGGCTCATCTGAAATTTTCGCCACAGGTGAGCCGTTGCAGCCGGTCATTTTAAGCACGATGCTCATGGGCTCAACCCCAGGGATGTCGCAGGTCAGGTTGGTTCCGATACCGAAACTGACATTGATCCGGCCACGTAACGCGCGAAAGATCTCCAGTGAGCGGGGCAGGGTCAGGCTGTCGGAGAACACCAGCGTTTTGCTCATCGGATCAATGCCCAACTGGTGGTAATGCGCGATGCATTTTTCGGCCCACACCACGGGGTCGCCCGAGTCGTGACGCAAACCGTCAAACAGCTTGGCGAAGTAAAGATCGAAATCTGTAAGGAAGGCATCGGTGGTGATGCAGTCCGTGAGTGCAATCCCCAGCAGTCCACGGTATTCGCGCACCCAGCAGTCCAGCGCAGCGCTCTGGCTGTCGATCAGGCGCGGGCCGAGCTGTTGATGCGCCATGATCCATTCGTGGGCCATGGTGCCCAGCGGCTTCATGTCCAGTTCGCGGGACAGGTTGACGTTACTGGTGCCCACAAACTTTCCGGGAAAGTCATGTTTGAGTACGTTGACCACTTCCTCTTGCACCCGGTACGAAAACCGACGCCGGGTTCCGAAATCGGCTACCTGCAAGCCAGCCAATTCATCGGCGCTGGCGTTGGCCTGCAACCAGTCAAACTTTCGATAGAGCTGTTCGCGGGCCTGGGACAGCACTGTGTTGGCATACCGCGAGCGGTTGCGCACTTCACTGACAATTGCCAGCAGAGGTACCTCGAACAGAATCACATGCAGCCACGGGCCGCGCAGACGAATGAAGAGTTCGCCGTTTTCGATCCCCGTATGGACATAGCGCAGGTTGAAACGAAACAACCCGAGGAAGCGTATGAAGTCAGGCTTCATAAACGTAATCCGTTCCAGAAAGCCGAGCTGGTCCTGACTCATATTCAAGTCGGCCAAACGTTCGATCTGATGCCGGATTTCGCTCAAGTACGGGCGTAAATCTTCGTGATTACGGCACCGAAATTCCCATTCAACTTCCACATTGGGGTAGTTGTGCAGCACCGCCTGCATCATGGTCAATTTGTAGAAGTCGGTGTCGAGCAAGTTCTGCACGATGCGATCGGCAAACACACTCTCGCTCATAACGCGAATCTCCATGCTGGCCGTGCCTGATTGCCACGGCGCTCAGCTCTTTCAATGAATGACGCTAGTGGCGCATATTCGCGTGCGGTTTTGCCAGCGGTTTCTGCTTAAACAAGGGCTACAGAGCCTGTTGCTCATCCAATTGCTCCATCATCCAGCTCACAAACGCTCTCACTTTCGGCACGCCGGCCGAATGCTCCGGATACGCCAGATAGTACGCGTCATGGCTGGGCATGGCGTAGGGCCAGGCAATCACCAGTTTGCCGTCCGCCAATTCCTCTTCGACCAGAAAGCGCGGCAGCAGTGCAACGCCACACCCCACCTGCGCTGCCCGGATGCACATATAGAACGTGTCAAAGCGTGGGCCATGGTAACTGTGGTCAGTGTGATAGCCCTGGCTTTCAAACCACTCATGCCACGCTTGCGGTCGCGAAGCGTTTTGCAGCAGGACCAGCTCGGTGAGGTGCGTCGGGTCGGTAAAGGGCTTGTCGGGCAGACTCGATGGCGCGCATACCGCCACCAGCGATTCGCCAAACAGCTTCAGGCATTCCGCCCCGGGACGGGCACCCTGACCAAAGTAGAACGCCAGATCGCTGCGCCCTTGCAGCAGCTCATCGGCTGGCTGTTCATTGCACAAATCCAGATGAATCTGTGGGTGGCGCAGGCCCCAACCTTTGAGACGTGGCACGAGCCAGCGGGCGCCGAAGGTGGACGGTGTCGAGACGCGCAGGACTTCCGTTTCGCCGCCGTAGGAACGTAGCGTGTGGGTCGACATTTCCACTTGGGTCAGGATTTTTCGGACTTCTACAAGGTACAAATCACCGGCTGGCGTCAGTTGCAGGCGACGGCGCACCCGTCGAAACAGCAAGTGTTGTAACAACTCTTCCAGTTGAGCGACCTGTTTGCTGACTGCGCTCTGAGTCAGGTTCAACTCCTCAGCCGCGCGGGTGAAGCTCAGGTGACGAGTCACCGCTTCAAAACACTGCAAGGCAGTGATCGAGGGCAGGTAGCGTTTGTTGAGCATGGCAGCCTCTGCGTCTTGTTGTTCGCCGACATTACCAGCGCAGCATGAATTTTCGGAATGATATCTCGCTTAAAGGTCGTTTGTTGGCGCGGGATGTGCCAGCTACAACTAAAGACCTGAGCCGCAGCCGGCGGCGAACGTTTTCAGGTTGAAGGAGTGCCCACATGATTGCTGCATTGCTGGATCGTTTAGGAGTGAACCCTGCGCTGTACCAACAGGGGAAACAGCCCGTCTACACACCGATTGATGGCAGCCAGCTGGGCGCTGTGCATTGGGAAGGCGCCGCTCAAACCGAACAGCACGTGACCCGTGCCGAGCACGCATTTGATGCATGGCGCAACGTTCCGGCCCCGCGGCGGGGTGAACTGGTGCGCCAATTCGGTGACCTGTTGCGTGAATACAAAGCGGATCTCGGCGAGTTAGTGTCCTGGGAAGCCGGCAAAATCACCCAGGAAGGTTTGGGTGAAGTGCAAGAAATGATCGACATCTGCGACTTCGCAGTCGGCCTTTCGCGTCAACTGTATGGCTTGACCATTGCCTCCGAGCGCCCCGGCCACCACATGCGCGAAACCTGGCACCCGCTGGGCGTAGTCGGTGTCATCAGCGCGTTCAATTTTCCGGTCGCGGTCTGGGCGTGGAACACTACGCTGGCGCTGGTGTGCGGCAACGCAGTGATCTGGAAGCCCTCCGAAAAAACGCCGCTGACGGCGCTGGCGTGTCAGGCATTGTTCGACCGGGTGCTGAGCACCTTCAGCGACGCGCCTCCCTACTTGAGCCAAGTGATTATCGGCGGTCGTGAAGCGGGCGAGGCGTTGGTCGATGACCCGCGCGTGGCCTTGATCAGCGCCACTGGCAGCACCCGCATGGGGCGCGAAGTGGCGCCGAAAATTGCTGCGCGCTTTGCCCGCAGCATCCTCGAACTGGGCGGCAACAACGCCATGATCCTCGGCCCTAGCGCTGACCTGGACATGGCGGTGCGCGCCATTTTGTTCAGTGCCGTGGGCACTGCCGGGCAACGTTGCACCAGTTTGCGCCGCCTGATCGCGCACGAGTCGGTGAAAGCAGAAATCCTCACCCGCCTCAAAGCGGCGTATGCCAACGTGCGCATCGGCCATCCGCTGGAAGGAAACCTGGTCGGCCCTCTGATCGACAAACACAGTTTTGACAGCATGCAGGATGCGCTGGAGCAAGCGTTGAGCGAAGGCGGGCAGGTCTTTGGGGGTGAACGCCAGCTGACACGCCAATACCCGAATGCGTACTACGTCAGCCCGGCAATTGTTGAAATGCCTGAGCAGAGCGAGGTGATGTGCAGCGAGACCTTTGCGCCCATCTTGTACGTGGTTGGCTACACCGAGTTTGAGGAAGCGCTGCGCCTCAACAATGCCGTCCCGCAAGGCTTGTCGTCGTGCATCTTCACCACCGATGTGCGCGAGGCGGAACGGTTTATGTCAGCCACAGGCAGTGATTGCGGGATTGCCAACGTCAACATCGGGCCCAGCGGCGCCGAGATTGGCGGGGCTTTCGGGGGCGAGAAAGAAACCGGCGGCGGGCGTGAATCGGGTTCGGATGCCTGGCGCGGCTACATGCGCCGCCAGACCAATACCGTGAACTATTCACAGGAACTGCCGCTGGCTCAGGGTATTACGTTTGACTGAGTGGACTGACGTGCAGTGCGTCTGAGCCCTCACCCGGCCTTGTTCAGGGCAAGGGCTCAAGGATTCTGGTTAGGTGTCATGTCTGGAGCTTGGCAATGCCTTTACGCGAAGAATGTCTGTGGGAAAACCTCACACCGCAACGTCCTCAAGCGCCTGCCTTCAAGGGCGAATTGAGCGTTGACGTCTGTGTGATCGGTGCAGGTATCACGGGATTGTCAGCCGCCATTCACTTGCTCGAACAGGGCAAAAGCGTGTGTGTGCTGGAGGCACATCGCACGGGGCAGGGGGGATCGGGGCGCAACGTGGGGCTGGTTAATGCGGGGCTGTGGATTGCGCCTGACGAAATCGAAGCCGGGTTTGGCAAAGCTGTCGGCAGTCAGCTCAATAGCATGCTTGGGGCCGCGCCAGCGCTGGTATTCAGCCTCATCGACAAATACCGCATTGATTGCCAGTTGCGCCGTGAAGGCACGCTGCACATGGCCCACAACGCCAAGGGTGAGGCTGATCTGCGCAGCCGCGAACAGCAATGGAGGCTGCGCGGTGCTCCAGTGGAGTTGCTCACCGGTGCGGCCTGCGAAGCAGCCACCGGCACGTTAAAAATTGCCGCAGCCTTGCTGGATCGCCGTGCGGGGACACTCAACCCTATGGCCTACACCTCGGGGCTGGCCAAAGCCGCTGGCGATCTGGGAGGGCGGTTGTTCGACCACTCCCCGGTCACCGGGCTGGAACGCCAGGGACGACGCTGGTCAGTGCAAACCGGCCGCGGCGCCGTGAGTGCCGAGCAAGTGGTACTTGCCTCGAATGCCTACACAGAGGGCGAATGGACTGACCTGCGACGTAACTTTTTCCCAGGCTATTACTATCAGGTTGCCTCCAAACCTCTGACAGACGAAACCGCGCAACGCATCCTGCCCGGAGGACAAGGCTCGTGGGATACACGCCAAGTACTCAGCAGTATTCGGCGGGATGCTGACGGGCGTTTATTGCTGGGCAGCCTCGGCAATGGCAATCAGAAACCCGGCTGGTTCCTCAAGGCGTGGGCCGATCGCGTCCAGCAGCACTACTTTCCGTATTTGAAAGGCGTGGAATGGGAATGCACCTGGACGGGATGCATCGCGTTCACCCCCGACCACTTGATGCGTTTATTTGAGCCGGCGCCCGGTCTTGTAGCAGTCACCGGTTACAACGGCCGCGGGGTCACCACGGGCAGCGTGGTGGGCAAGGCGTTTGCCGATTATTTGTGTCACGGCGATGCCAAAGCGCTGCCCATCCCTTTTTCGCCCATGCAGCCGCTCTCCGGCGCGGGTTTGCGCAGTTGTTTATACGAAGCAGGATTTTCCCTCTACCACGCCGGGCAATGTTTACGGATCGTGATTTAACCTGCCGTTTATGCGTGTAACGGCTAGCCTTTAATGGTGCGCCCTGTAGCAGCCACGCACCGCGAGTGTGCAGTTCGGTGACGTCGCGGGTTACAGGTCGGTTGGACGTTGCAGGGCAACCCGGTTGCAAGCGGTGTGGCTGAAGGTGGCGCCTGTAGAAAACAAACAGTTACACCTTCCTCGGTTTAGACGGTTGCACGCCCAATAAAAATGGGCTCGAAACAGTCGACAGAACAATAAGACCACGGCTTTTTCAAGAATAAAAAACCAATGGCACGCGCCTTGCTCAGCGCTTTATGTGAAGTCGAAGTGCCAACTAAAAAAACCTCAGGAGCACCACCTCATGTCGCAGACGTTCTACAAGAAAGGTTTTCTGGCCCTCGCCGTTTCGGCTGCGATGGGCATGTCTTCGTTTGTTCTGGCAGATGTAAAAATCGGGGTAGCCGGTCCCATGACCGGCGCCAACGCGGCATTTGGTGAGCAATACATGAAAGGGGCGCAAGCGGCGGCGGATGCAATCAACGCATCGGGTGGCGTCAACGGCGAAAAAATCGTGCTGATCAAAGGCGACGATGCATGCGAGCCAAAGCAAGCGGTTGCCGTGGCCAACCGTCTGGTCGATCAGGACAAGGTAGCGGCAGTGGTGGGGCACTTCTGTTCTTCGTCCACGATTCCGGCGTCCGAGGTGTACGACGAGGCGGGTGTCATCGCAATCACGCCGGGTTCCACCAACCCGCAGGTGACCGAACGCGGCCTGAGCGCCATGTTCCGCATGTGCGGCCGGGATGACCAGCAAGGCATCGTAGCGGCCGACTACATCGTCGATGTGCTTAAGGGTAAAAAAGTGGTGGTCCTGCATGACAAGGACACCTACGGCCAAGGCCTGGCCGACGCGACCAAGGCCCAGCTTGAAAAACGCGGTGTAACCCCCGTGTTGTATGAAGGCCTGACCCGGGGTGAAAAAGACTTCAGCGCCGTGGTGACCAAGATCCGTGCCGCTGACGCGGACGTCGTGTACTTCGGCGGTCTGCACCCGGAAGCTGGCCCGCTTGTGCGTCAGATGCGTGAGAACGGTCTTAAAGACGTGAAGTTCATGTCTGACGATGGCGTGGTTACCGATGAGTTGGTCACCACCGCCGGTGGTCCACAATACGTTGATGGCGTGTTCATGACCTTCGGCGCCGACCCGCGCCTGTTGCCTGACAGCAAGGCCGTGGTAGAGCAATTCCGCAAAAGCGGCACCGAGCCTGAAGGCTACACCCTGTATGCCTACGCATCGATCCAGGCCCTGGCAGATGCTTTCAATGGCGCCAAATCCAACAAAGGCGAAGACGCTGCCAAGTGGCTCAAGGCCAACCCGGTGAAAACCGTCATGGGGGAAAAGGCCTGGGACAGCAAAGGCGACCTCAAAGTCTCTGACTACGTGATGTATCAGTGGGACAAAGACGGCAAATATCACCAGCTGGAAAAACAGAAGTGAGTTGAATCACCTGCCCGACCGTCGCCTGAGTGCCGGTCGGGCGGGTGAGGCTTTGCATCACCTGTCTTCTTTTCCAGGAGCCCCGTAAACACAGTCATTCAAACTGTCTTCGGACGGTGTGGGAGGCGTGTGTCTGCGGATTGGCTCCAGTGCGTGAGATTGCGTTATGGACGGTATTTTCCTACAGCAACTGCTGAACGGCCTGACCCTCGGGTCTGTCTACGGCCTGATCGCCATCGGCTACACAATGGTCTACGGCATCATCGGCATGATCAACTTCGCCCACGGCGAGGTGTACATGATCTCTGCTTACCTCGCGGCGATCAGTCTGGCTCTGTTGGCATACTTCGGTATTGAGTCCTTCCCGCTGCTGATGCTTGGCACCCTGATTTTTACCGTGGTCGTAACCGGGGTGTATGGCTGGGTGATTGAGCGAGTGGCCTACAAACCCTTACGAAATTCCACACGACTGGCCCCACTGATCAGTGCCATCGGCATCTCCCTGATCCTTCAAAACTACGTCCAAATCGCACAAGGTTCGCGCCAGCAAGGCGTGCCCACGCTGCTCAGCGGTGCGTGGCGGGTCGATATCGGGACCGGTTTCGTCCAGCTCACCTACACCAAGGTCTTCATTCTGATCGCTGCCTTTGTAGGTATGGGCCTGCTCACCTACATCATCAAGTACACCAAGCTGGGTCGCATGTGCCGCGCCACGCAACAGGACCGCAAGATGGCGTCGATACTGGGCATCAACACCGACCGGGTGATTTCCTACGTGTTCGTGATCGGTGCAGCCATGGCGGCACTGGCCGGTGTGCTGATTACCATGAACTACGGCACGTTCGACTTTTATGCCGGGTTCATCATCGGTATCAAGGCGTTCACTGCCGCCGTGCTCGGCGGGATTGGATCACTGCCCGGCGCCATGCTCGGCGGCATCATCCTCGGCATCTCCGAGTCGCTGTTCGCCGGTCTGGTCAACTCTGACTACAAAGACGTGTTCAGTTTCTCGCTGCTGGTGCTGATCCTGATTTTCCGTCCTCAAGGCCTGCTGGGTCGTCCACTAGTGGCGAAGGTGTAAGTATGTCTGTAGCCCTTAACAAACCGATTGATGTGAAAAAAAGTGTCGTGGATTCGATCCTGGCCGGGTTGATCTCACTGATTGTGTTCGGCCCGATTGTCGGGGTGGTGCTCGACGGGTACAGCTTCAACTTGCAGCCCGCGCGTGTTGGCTGGCTGGTGGCGATTGTGATGATCGGGCGCTTTGCCTTGAGCCTGTTTTTGCAAACGCCCCGCGGCCTCAAAGTGCTCCAGGGTTTTGAATCCACGGGGTCGGGTGTGCATGTGTTGCCGCCGGATTACAAGACGCGGTTGCGCTGGATCGTGCCACTGCTGATCGTCATTGCCATTGTGTTTCCGTTCTTTGCCAACAAGTACCTGCTGACCGTGGTGATCCTCGGCCTGATTTACGTGTTGCTCGGCCTTGGGCTGAACATTGTGGTGGGGCTGGCGGGGTTGCTCGACCTTGGCTACGTGGCGTTCTACGCCATCGGCGCCTACGGCCTGGCCCTCGGCTATCAGTACCTGGGGCTGGGGTTCTGGTCGGTGCTGCCACTGGCGGCGATTGCGGCAGCCATGGCCGGGTGCATTCTCGGGTTCCCGGTGTTGCGAATGCATGGCGATTATCTGGCCATCGTGACCTTGGGTTTCGGGGAAATCATTCGTCTGGTACTCAATAACTGGTTGTCTTTCACGGGCGGGCCGAATGGCATGCCGGTGCCATCGCCGACCTTTCTGGGGCTTGAATTCGGGCGCCGCGCCAAAGACGGCGGGGTGCCGTTTCACGAGTTCTTTGGGCTCGAATACAACCCCAACATCAAGTTCCTGTTCATTTACATCGTGCTGTTTTTGGTGGTGCTGCTGGTGCTGTACATCAAGCATCGCCTGACCCGTATGCCCATCGGCCGCGCATGGGAAGCCCTGCGCGAAGACGAAATTGCCTGTCGGGCCATGGGGCTCAATCACGTGTTGGTCAAACTGTCGGCATTCACGCTGGGTGCGTCCACGGCAGGCCTGGCGGGCGTGTTCTTTGCCAGTTATCAGGGCTTTGTAAACCCGTCGTCGTTCACCTTCTTTGAATCGGCGCTGATCCTCGCCATCGTGGTGCTCGGTGGCATGGGCTCGACTGTCGGCGTGGTGATTGCCGCGTTCGTGCTGACTGTCGCGCCGGAGCTGCTGCGCAGCTTTGCTGAATACCGCGTGCTGCTGTTCGGTGTGCTGATGGTGTTGATGATGATTTGGCGGCCACGGGGTCTGATCCGCATCAGCCGTGTCGGGGTTAAACCACGCAAGGGAGTCGCGCCATGAGCGAGCGTTCCATGGATAAAGACGTTGTGCTCTCGGTGGACAAACTGATGATGCACTTTGGCGGGATCAAGGCCCTGAGCGATGTCAGCCTCAAGGTCAAACGCAATTCAATCTTTGCCCTGATCGGCCCTAACGGGGCGGGGAAGACTACCGTGTTCAACTGCTTAACCGGCTTTTATAAAGCCACCGGCGGCAGGATCGAACTCAACGCGCGCGGCACTCGCACCAATGTGATCAAACTGCTCGGCGAGGCGTTTCGGGTGACAGATTTTGTCTCGCCCAAAGCGTTTGGCAGCCGGCTGTATTACAAAATGTTCGGCGGCACTCACCTGGTTAACCGTGCCGGTCTGGCGCGCACCTTCCAGAACATTCGCCTGTTCAAGGAAATGTCTGTTTTGGAAAACTTGCTGGTGGCCCAGCACATGTGGGTCAACCGCAGCCTGTTGGCGGGCATTCTCAACACCAAGGGCTACCGCAAGGCTGAAAGCGATGCGCTGGACCATGCCTTCTACTGGCTGGAAGTGGTGGACTTGGTGGACTGCGCCAACCGGCTGGCGGGTGAATTGTCCTACGGGCAGCAACGGCGTCTGGAGATTGCCCGGGCCATGTGTACGCGGCCGCAAATCATTTGTCTCGACGAACCGGCGGCGGGCCTTAACCCTCAGGAAACCGAGGCCCTGAGCGGGATGATTCGCTTGTTGCGGGACGAGCATGACCTGACAGTGGTGCTGATCGAGCATGACATGGGCATGGTCATGAGCATTTCCGACCACATCGTGGTGCTTGACCACGGTAACGTGATCGCCGAGGGCGGGCCCGACGCCATTCGCAACGACCCTAAAGTCATCGCCGCCTATCTGGGCGCTGACGAAGAGGAGCTGATATGACGAGCACGATCCTCGAACTCAAGGAACTGGACGTTCACTACGGGCCGATTCAGGCGTTGAAAAAGGTCTCGATGCACATCGAAGAGGGCGAAACCGTCAGTTTGATTGGTTCCAACGGTGCCGGAAAATCCACCTTATTGATGTCGATTTTTGGTCAGCCCCGCGCCAGTGGTGGTCAGATTCTTTACCAGGGCGTGGACATCACCCAAAAGTCCTCGCACTACATCGCCTCCAACGGGATTGCCCAATCGCCCGAGGGACGTCGTGTGTTTCCGGACATGACGGTTGAAGAGAACTTGCTCATGGGCACCATCCCCATTGGTGACAAACATGCCAAAGAGGACATGCAGCGCATGTTCGACTTGTTTCCGCGCCTCAAGGAGCGCCGTAATCAGCGCGCCATGACGATGTCCGGTGGTGAGCAGCAGATGCTCGCCATTGCCCGTGCGTTGATGAGCAGGCCGAAGTTGTTACTGTTGGATGAGCCGAGCCTGGGGCTGGCGCCGATTGTGGTGAAGCAAATTTTTGCCACTCTGCGGGAGCTCGCGCAAACCGGTATGACCATCTTTTTGGTCGAGCAAAATGCCAACCATGCGCTACGGTTGTCGGACCGCGCCTATGTGATGGTCAACGGAGAAATCCGCCTGACCGGCACGGGCAAAGAATTGTTGAGCAATGAAGAGGTGCGCAACGCCTATTTGGGCGGCCATTAGACCTCGACGTCAGCATGACCCTGCTCGCCCCATGGGGCGAGCCTTCTTACCCCGCCTGAAATTGTGGAAAACAAAATTGCAACCCTGCGAAAGCGCGACATAAAGACGCTGTAAATCGCTGTTTTGTCATCGTTTTGACTTGTCCCCGTTTGCTGTGGAGGTGGCTGTGGGTAACGTGGGAGTAGTTGGCTGTAGCCCTTTATTTATGAGGGCTGTAGAGGTGTGGTTGTTTTTTGATCGCTGAGTTTTCCTCGACCACGCCACCGATTTGTCAACAGCTTTGTTGATATAGATAGGGTCTTGAAAAAAGCCTTTCTGCCTGTGGATAAGTCTGTGGTTAAACTCTGGAAAGAATGCCCTGAGTGGCGTAATTACTGGCCTCTGGCTATCCCTGCACGTTCATCAGTACGCACCTTTTTGGGGCGTGTGCATGGAGTGCGTCTTCAGGTCAAGCAAAAAACCTTGGTTAATCGCCTGCACGCCTTGCGCGCCGGGGCTTAGCGCGTTTCGAGTTGCCCCCAAAGACTGTGGACGGGCCTGTGGATAAGGTGAGTGCATATGGCGCTATCCCTTGTGCAGCAAGGTCTGGAGGTAGTTGGTTGATTTTTGCACAGCACCTTGCAACGCACGCAACCCGCTTGCCGCCCAAACCCACTCGGGGCATTCTGCTGGCCGTCCCATTACCACGGCGGACACTGCCCGCCAGCCAAGGAGAACACGATGACTTCCACCCTGTTTATTACCGGCGCGACTTCTGGATTTGGTGAGGCGTGTGCACGCAAGTTTGCACAAGCAGGCTGGAAACTGGTGCTGACGGGCCGTCGTAAAGAACGTCTGGACGCACTGTGCGAGGAATTATCCCGGCACACAGAGGTGCATGGCCTGGTGGTCGATGTGCGAGACCGTGGAGCGATGGAGGAGGCGATTGCCAACTTGCCGCCCTCGTTCAGTAAGCTACGCGGACTTATCAACAACGCCGGGCTGGCGGTCGGCACCGACCCGGCTCCGCAGTGCAAGCTCGACGACTGGGAAACCATGGTCGACACCAATATCAAAGGGCTGCTGTACACCACCCATCTGTTGTTGCCGCGCCTGATTGCCTACGGGCGCGGTGCCGGGATCGTCAACCTGGGTTCCATCGCCGGTAATTATCCGTACCCCGGCAGCCACGTGTATGGCGGCACCAAGGCATTTGTGAAGCAATTCTCCCTGAACCTGCGTTGCGACTTGCAAGGCACGGGCGTGCGCGTCAGCAATATTGAGCCGGGCTTGTGCGAAAGCGAATTCTCGATGGTGCGCTTCGGCGGCGATCAGGCGCGCTATGACGCGACCTATCAGGGCGCTGATCCGATTCAGCCAGAAGATATCGCCGAGACCATTTTTTGGGTGCTCAACACCCCGGCCCACATCAACATTAATCGCCTTGAGCTGATGCCCGTCACGCAGTCCTGGAGCGGTTTCGCCATCGAAAGGCACGCCAAGGAGTAAACTCGCCCCTGACAGCCCACCCGCGACCTCCTGAGGGGGTCGCATTCAATGGGGCTGAAAGGAGTTTTTGTGAGTAACCGTGGTGAGCAGAATCTGCTCAAACAATCGACAGTTCTAATGTTTGCGGTGGCCATTGCGGGCATCGTGACGGGTTTTATTTCGGGTTCACAATCCATCTTGTTTGATGGGTTCTTTTCGCTTATCGCGACGTTCATCAAAGTACTGATGCTCATAACGGCGCAACTCATCGCCAAGGAGAGCAACCAGCGTTTCCAGTTCGGTTTCTGGCACCTGGAGCCGATGGTGTTGTTGATCGAAGGCAGCTTCCTCTTGTTGATTGCGATCTACGCCTTTTTGAATGGCGTGTTCGGCATCATCAATGGCGGCCGCGAGATTGAACTGGGGCTGGTGATCCTCTATGCAGCGGTATTTACCGTTATCGAATTTGCCTACTACTTCTGGGTACGGCGCAAAAATCGCAAATTGAAATCGTCACTGATCCAGTTCGACAACATCAGTTGGCTGGTGGACGCCATGTTGTCGGTGGGCCTGTTGATAAGTTTCATCACGGCGCTGCTTTTGAAGCATCAGGGTTATGCACAGTGGGCGGCCTACGTGGACCCGGCGATCCTGATTTTGCTGGCCTTGAGCATGCTCCCGCCGGCGTTCAAGATCCTCAAGCCTGCCTTGCGCGACGTGCTGGGGATTGCCCCTGACGCGCTGGACGACAAGGTGCGCGATGCACTGGAAATCGCCTCGGCGCGTCATGGTTTTGAAGGTTACAAAACCTACGTGCAGAAACATGGGCGCGCGCGCTTCATCGAAATTCACATCGTGCTGCCCTCGGGTTATCCACTGACCAGTGTGAATACCCTTGATGCCATTCGTGAGGAAATATCCGCGATGCTGGGCAAGGCTGACAGCGCGCGCTGGCTGACCATTTGCTTTACCGGCGACCGCAAGTGGATTGCGTAATCATTGCGTAATGACGGATCGCAGCCACACTCGGCTGCGATCAGGCGCGAAGCGCTCAAAATCCCCCTGATACCTCGCACTATTAAGTTATCAACAGCCCTTGGCGCTCTATAAAAGCCACGATCGCATCGAGGCCAAGGCCGGTTTTCTGGTTGCTGAACACAAATGGCTTATCGCCGCGCATGCGGCGTGTGTCGCTGTCCATCAGCGCCAGAGATGCTCCCACCAGCGGTGCCAGGTCGATTTTGTTGATGACCAGCAAGTCCGACTTGCAGATCCCGGGCCCGCCTTTGCGCGGTAACTTGTCACCTGCCGACACGTCGATCACGTAAATCGTCAGGTCGGAGAGTTCCGGGCTGAACGTGGCCGACAAGTTATCCCCACCCGACTCCACCAGAATCACGTCCAGCCCCGGAAAACGGCGGTTCAATTGATCCACCGCTTCGAGGTTAATCGAGGCGTCTTCGCGGATGGCTGTGTGGGGGCAGCCGCCGGTTTCCACGCCTATGATGCGCTCGGGCGCCAACGCCTCGTTGCGCACCAAAAAGTCGGCATCTTCGCGGGTATAAATATCGTTGGTCACGACCGCCAGGTTGTAGCGTTCCCGCAGCGCCAGGCACAACGCTAACGTCAGTGCGGTTTTGCCCGAGCCGACCGGGCCACCAATGCCGACACGCAGAGGGTGTGTGTTCATTCAAATCTCCTAAGACCGAAACAGTCGGCTGTACTGGCGCTCGTGGGCCATGCTCGCTAAGGACAGGCCAAAAGCGGCGCTGCCCATGTGGGATAAATCCAGGTTACTGGCGTGCAGTTGCGCCAGTTGCAGGCTTGGGGATAACTCGCTGGTCATGCGCTGCGCCGCTTGTTGGCCCAACGGCATGGTTTTCATCAAGACAGCCAATTGGTTCTCCAGCCAGCTCCAGAGCCATGCCGCCAACGCATCCTGTGGGCTGATGCCCCACGCACGTGCTGCGAGTGCCCAGCCAAGCGCCAGATGCGGCTCGCCTTGCTGTAAGAGAAATTGCCGAGCGGGATCATCCAGTTCAGGTAAACCTGTCAGTAACTGTTGCAAGGAATAACCCATTTGCCGGCTTTCCTGATGCAGCTCGCGGGTTTCACGGCTGGCGCGGTGTTCGTCACAAAACCGTTGCAGGGCGGGCCAGTCCGCTTGGGCGGCGGCCTCGCAGTGAGCGAGCAACAGCGGGGCTTCGAAACGTGCAAGGTTGAGCAGTAGCTGGTCGTTGATCCAGCGAGCGGCGCTGGCCGGATCGCGCACCCGGCCTTGCTCCACCGCCATTTCCAGCCCTTGGGAATAGCTGTAGCCGCCAATGGGCAGTTGCGGGCTGGCCAGACGCAGCAGCGCCCAGGCCGGGCTCACAAACGCACACCAAACTGATGAAGTCTGGGCGCGTAGTTGAAGTCTTCTTCGCCCGCCCGGGAGTGGTGATGGCCGCCGCCGTAGGCGCCATGCTCAGGCTGGAACGGGGCTTCGATGGATTCGGTGCAGGCGCCCAGTTGATCGAGCATCGCCTTGAGCACGTAGTCATCCAGCAGTCGCAGCCAGCCGTCACCCACTTGCAGCGCCACGTGCCGATTGCCCAAGTGATAAGCGGCGCGGGTCAGTTCGAACGCGTTGTCACACGTCACGTGCAGGAGTTTTTCAGGGCTGGCGCACACGCGCACGATGCGCCCGTCCTGCGCCTGAAGAAATTCGCCGTCATGCAAGGGCGTCTGCCCGCGGTCCAGAAACAACCCGACATCTTCACCGTCACTGCTGAAACAGCGCAGACGGCTTTTGCTCCGGGCTTCGAAGTTGAGGTGCACCTCGGCGCTCCACACGGGGTGGGCGTCGACTCTTCGGTGAATGACCAGCATCGGTAGGCTTCCTGCGATTAACGATAGGCATGCTCAGAGCAAGGGGCTTGCCAACCTTGCCGGGCATCGCTGATTTCGTGAATCCTATGCTCAAAAACAGAGCAGGAAGATGAAACATGATCTAAACAAGTGCGCGCACAGGGCCTTGCTGCACCAACGGGGTGCAAGGGCGCTTACTCGGTGCTGCCCAGGCCTTGCCAATGTTTTAGACCAATGAAGATAAAGCGCAGTTGCTGACTGATTTTGGCCTGCGGTTGCAGGTAGTCCGGCAGCGGTTCGGCAGGCGGGTCAATCACATCGGGCAACGCCGCAAATACGCTTTTGACCACCAGATCGGCAATCACGGTCAGGGCAGCCGGGTTCAGATGACGCAATTTTGGCTTGGAGCCCAGGTCGGCGGCCAAGTCGGAGGTGATGTCTTCGCGCAAGGCCGCGATGGCCTGCCGAACCGGTTGCGAGCCGCCGTATTGCTCACGCGCGAGGAACAGAAACTGCGAGCGATTGGCCTCGACCACATCGAGGAAAATTCGCACCGATGCGTTGATCACTCCACCCATGAACAATTCATTGTGGCGTACCAGGCGGATGGTTTCGCGAAAGGTCTGACCGACCTCGCTGACTAACGCCAGGCCCAACTGGTCCATGTCGCTGAAGTGGCGATAAAAGCCGGTGGGCACAATGCCCGCGGTTTTTGCGACTTCGCGCAGGCTCAGGCTGCCAAAGCCGCGACCCGATTCCATCAAGTGGCGGGCGGCGTCCATCAGCGCAAGGCGGGTTTGTTGCTTCTGTTCAGCGCGGGGGAGCATCTGGGCTGGTCTTCCTGACAAGTGCAGCGGCGCACTCTAGCAAATCAGCTTTGATGACGTCGAACGCAGTTAAATGCCGGGGCAGGGCAAACGTAACATGGTGGTCGCTGGCGAGCCGCGGGTTGCGGGGCAGCGACCACGACGCAGCGCTTAGCTGACACGTTGATTCCTTTCGGCCAGACGCTCTGCGCCACCTTCGGCCAGACGGTTTTGCTGCTGTTTCTGGGTGCGGTCGTAACCGTCTTCGGCCACACGATTGTGTTGGTCCAGCGTGCGTTGGGCGCCGTCTTCCGCGACCGGATCAAGGGGCTCGCTCATCGTGCCCGAAGCCGGTTGAACCAACGGCGCAGACTGATCTTCAGCGGGCAGGGCGAAGGCGTTAAAGGCAAACAGTGATAGGGTCAAACCAAACATGGCTGGGCGTTTCATGAGGCGGGTGCTCCGTAGCAAGGCAGTAGTAGGTACGGGGGCAATGCTACGCTTGGATTTTCGATAACAAAGTTCATAAGGCCAGTGGTGATAATCGACACAATTGATTGTTCAACCAAAGGCCTCTAGCCCGTAGCTTTGCGGGCAGGTAAAAGAGTGCCCAGGCCTTTTTTGCGGCAAAGCGGAACACGGGTTAAACCTTGGGCCGCCTTTGCCGGTCGTACTTTTATACGCGTCGCAATCTGGACGTTCAGACGTAATAAGGAGCCGTGTCATGACGCGCACCCGTAAAATTCTTGCCTGGGTTGTGGGCCTGTTTGTCCTGCTGGTAGCCGTGCTGGTGGTGCTGATCGCCACCTTCGACTGGAACCGCCTCAAGCCGACGATTAACACCAAGGTTTCTGAAATCCTGCATCGCCCGTTTGCCATCAACGGCAATCTGGCTGTGCAATGGCAGCGTGAACCCGATGAAGGTGGCTGGCGCGCGTGGGTGCCGTGGCCGCACGTGATCGCTGAAGACCTGACGCTGGGCAATCCCGAGTGGTCGAAAACCCCACAGATGGCCAGCCTGAACAAGGTTGAGGCCCGTCTGTCGCCACTGGCCTTGCTGACACAGACCGTTGCCATTCCGCGCATTGATTTGGTTCAGCCCAGTGCTGACCTGGTGCGTTTGGCTGATGGCCGGGCTAACTGGACATTCACCTTCGATCCCAAGGACCCGGACGCCGAGCCCTCAAACTGGACGGTGGACATTGGCGCCATCAAATTCGACAAGGGCCACGTGACCCTGAATGACCAGACCCTGAAAACCCGGTTGGATATGTTGATTGATCCACTGGGCAAGCCGATTCCGTTCAGTGAAATCGTCGGTGAGAAAGAAGCGAAAAAGACGCAGGAAAAGGGCGCTGCTCCGCAAGACTATGCCTTTGCGTTGAAGGTCAAAGGTGAGTATCACGGTCAGAAACTTGATGGCACGGGCAAGATAGGTGGCCTGTTAGCGCTTCAGGATGGGAACAGGCCATTTCCGTTGCAGGCTCAAGTCAGCATTGCTGACACCAAGGTCGCTTTGGCCGGGACACTCACGGACCCGCTCAATTTGGGGGCGCTTGATCTGCGCCTGAAGCTGGCGGGCAGCAGCCTGAGCAACCTCTACCCCCTGACAGGCGTGACACTGCCCGACTCGCCGCCCTATTCCACAGATGGCCACTTGATCGCCCGGCTGCATGAGCCGGGCGGGGCAGTATTCACTTATGAAAACTTCAACGGCAAGATCGGCAACAGTGATATCCACGGCGACCTGACATACGCTGCCAGCCAGCCGCGACCCAAGTTGTCGGGCAAGCTGGTCTCCAACCAGCTATTGATGGCTGACCTTGGGCCGTTGATTGGCGTTGACAGCAAACAACAACCCAAGACTGCGGGCGGTGCGAGCAAACAGCCCGCAGGCAAGGTGCTGCCAGTGGAAGAGTTCCGTACCGAGCGCTGGCGCGACATGGACGCCGACGTGGAATTCACCGGCAAACGCATCGTGCAGAGCGCCGAGTTGCCGTTTACCGATCTCTACACGCATCTGGTGTTGAACGAGGGTGAGCTAAGCCTGGAGCCCCTGCGTTTCGGCGTGGCGGGAGGCAAGCTGGATGCTCAGATTCGCCTCAACGGGCGTAGCACGCCGCTCGTAGGCCGGGCCAAATTGACCGCGCGTAACTTCAAACTCAAACAACTGTTCCCCACCTTTGAACCTATGAAAACCAGCTTTGGTGAGCTTAATGGCGATGCGGAAATCTCGGGCCGTGGCAATTCGGTAGCCAAGTTGTTGGGCACCTCCAATGGCGGCTTGAAGATGATCGTCAACGATGGCGCCATCAGCCGAAGCCTGATGGAAATTGCCGGGCTCAACGTGGGTAACTACATCGTAGGTAAAATCTTTGGTGACGAAGACGTGAAGATCAACTGCGCGGCGGCTGATGTCGGCATCAAGAACGGCCTGGCGACCTCGCAGCTGTTCGTGTTCGACACGGAGAACGCGATCATCTACATCGACGGCACCGCCAACTTCGCCACGGAGCAACTGGACCTGAAAATCACCCCTGAGTCCAAAGGGCTTCGGTTGTTCTCACTGCGTTCGCCGTTGTATGTCCGCGGAACGTTTGGCAATCCGTCGGCAGGTGTGCAAGCCGTGCCGTTGATGCTACGGGGGGCAGGCATGGTCGCCTTGGGTGTGATTGCAGGTCCGGCTGCCGGGTTGCTGGCGTTGATCGCGCCCAGTGGCGACGAGCCCAACCAGTGCGCACCGCTGCTGCAACAGATGCAGCAAGGGAAAGTGCCTAAGACGGTGAAATAAAGGCTGCCCAACCCTGACCTTCTGCATGGAAGAGGGTTAGGGCACTTTTGGGTATACGCAAAAAAGCCCGCCCCCAGGTGCCTGTGGGCGGGCTTTGTAACACTTGAGATGGCTTACAGGTCTTGCAGAATGTCTGCCATGTCGTCGGCGTGCTCTTCCTCTTGCGCGAGGATGTCTTCAAAGATCCGGCGTGTGGTCGGGTCTTTGTCGCCGATGTACTGAATGATTTCACGGTAGCTGTCGACGGCAATACGCTCGGCAACCAAATCTTCGTAAACCATTTCCTTCAAGGTCGTACCCGCCACGTATTGGGCGTGGGCATTCTTGGACAGCAAGTCTGGGTTGAACTCGGGCTCACCGCCCAGCTGAACAATGCGCTCGGCCAGTTTGTCGGCGTGTTCCATTTCCTGATTGGCGTGCTCCAGGAACTCATCCGCCGCGACGCTGGCTTTCAGGCCGCTGGCCATGAAGTAGTGGCGCTTGTAACGCAGAACACACACCAACTCAGTGGCCAGCGACTCGTTGAGCAAGCGCAAAATTTCTTCGCGGTCTGCGCTGTAGCCTTCTGTTACGGCACCTTCTTCGACATTCTTACGAGCGCGTTCGCGAAGGGTTTGCTTGTCTGACAACGTGATCTCGGTCATTTCAATCTCCTCACTAATCCGGTTGCCGCCTCGCTCTGCTGGCGAAGTCGGTTCATAGGGTGTGAGTTCAGCGCGCCGAGAAAGTTTTATCGGATGTTGCGCACCGGGGTGGTCCAGCGTTCCGACAGAATCACCCCGCCCAGTGTCAATGCTCCGCCCACCAGATGAAACAGGTGCAACTGCTCTTTAAGTACCACGGCGGCGATCAGGGCGGTGATCAAGGGCAGCAGGTTGAAAAACAGCGTGGTGCGGCTCGGCCCCAGGAGCGCTACGGCCTTCATCCAGGCCAAGGGTGCGATCATCGATGCCAGGACGCAGGCGTACAGCACCAGCCCGATGTTGTGCACGGTCGGGCCGACCTTCGGTGAGATCAGGTACAGCGGCAGCAGCACCACAATCGCCACCAGCACTTGCAAGTAGAGCATTTGCAGCGGCGGCAAGCGCAATTGCCACTTCTTGAGCAGGGTGCTGTAAATCGCGTAGGCGAGGGTGGCGACGAGCATCATGGCGTCACCGAGGTTCAAACCTTGATCGAGCAGGGTGCCGAGGCTGCCACTGGAAACCACCACCAGCACGCCAAAAAACGACAGCACGGCGCCCACCAACGCACCGGCGGTCAGGCGCTGGCCGAGGCTAATGATGGACAAGGTGAGCACCATCAACGGCATCAGCGACAAGATGATGCCCATGTTGGTGGCCGAGGTGCGGGCGGCCGCGTAGTACGCAAGGCTTTGATACACCGCCATGCCCAGCACGCCGAGGACAAAGATCTTGCCCAGGTTGGGGCGGATGACTGACCAGTTGGCCAGAACGGGTTTGATCATGAACGGAGTAAACAACAGGCCGGCCAATAGCCAGCGATAAAAACCGATCTCCGAGGGGAAGATCGCGCCCACGGCAAGTTTGTTGATCACGGTATTGCCGGCCCAGATAAAAATGGCCAGAAGCGGGTAAGCGTATTGCATCAGGAACAACCACAGGATTAATGAGCGGCGATTATCCGCTTGTCTGTTCACAGGCCTATACTTCGATCCAGCCAACCTCTTCGTGAATCCAGACAGCATGCGCAAGAACCTGATCAGCGTTCCCGAGTTCGATGAATTACCGGCTCCGGTCTACTTTCGCTATGCCGAAATCGACGCGCACAGCCACGCGTGCCCTCACCGGCATGCTTGGGGTTCGCTGGATTATGTAGCCCATGGCGTCATGCGCTTTGAGGTTGAGGGGCAGCGTTTCATGTCGCCGCCGCAGTACGCGTTATGGATCCCGCCCAATACTGAGCACAGTGCCTACAATGCCCAGGCGATTGTTTACCGCTCGGTGTATCTGGATGCGGCGCATTGCCAGCACCTGCCGACTCAGCCTGTCACACTGGCGATCAGCGACATCCTTAAAGCCATCCTCAGCGATTTTGCCCGCCGCGATGTCAACATTCCCGAAGGCGAGGCCGACCAGCGCCTTGCGCACGTGCTGGTGGATCAACTGCGCCAGGCGGCGGTGCATCAATGCTTTTTGCCTTACGCCAATCACCCCGGCTTGCAAGGGGTGCTTACAGCGCTGCAGCAACAACCGGGTGATAACCGCCCGTTGGGGCAGTGGGCCGCGCAGGTGCATGTCAGTGAGCGCACGCTGGCGCGGCTGTTTGTGCGCGAGTTGGGCATGAGCTTTGGAGAGTGGCGCCAACGCCTGCGTTTTTTGGCGGCAATTGAAGCGCTGGAGTCGTCTGCGCGCAGCGTGCAAGACATTGGTTTCGACATGGGTTACAGCACCGCGTCGGCGTTTATTGCGATGTTTCAGCGTCTGGCTTGCTGTACGCCCGAGCAGTATCGACGCAAGGCGCGGCATGTTTAGGCGCGCATGAGGAAGCTGTAACAGAGTTTGTCTACACTGCGATGAAGTCCGCCGCGTCCGCTGCGGCCACAAGGAGAAAACTCCATGAAGATGCTGCGTGTTCCTTTGCTGATGGTGGGTATGTTGCTGTGTTCCCAAGGCTTTGCGGCCACGGCCCAACAAAACAAAATGACCGCGTGCAACGCCGAGGCCAGTGCCAAAACCCTCAAAGGCGATGCGCGTAAAGCCTTCATGAGCAGTTGCCTCAAAGCCAAGCCGGCCGCTGCCATGACCCAGCAGGAAAAAATGAAAACCTGCAATGCCACGGCAACCACCCAAGCCCTCAAAGGCGATGCGCGTAAAGCGTTCATGAGCGATTGCCTGAAGAAAAAGTAACCCGCAACCGGCCTGTGGTGGCTGCGGGAGGCTGCGAAGCGTTGCCGCGCCAGGCGTCAGCAAACCCTTCGCGGCTTCCCGCAGCGCCAAACAGAGAGCCTGACGCCACCCTCCTTGAGTCACATTCTGTAGTGATCCCGGTCGAAGGCTGGCAGACTGCCTGTCCTTTCACCCTGCTTGTTTTGAGGCTGTATGCCATCGTTTTCTCAGCGTCACATCGTGCTGGCCAGCTACATCATTATTGCGGGCGGCTTGTTGCTGGTATTTCCTTTGCGGCTGTTGCCCAGCCTGCTGGCGGGTTTGCTGGTGTACGAGCTGGTCAACATGCTCACCCCGCAACTGCAACGCCTGATCGCCGGGCGCCGTGCGCGCTGGCTGGCGGTGATGCTGCTGGGCACATTAGTGGTCAGCGTGCTGGCGCTGATTTTTGCCGGGGCCATCAGCTTTTTGCTGCATGAGGCCGAAAATCCTGGTGCCTCTTTGAATAAGTTCATGGCCGTGGTCGACAAGGCCCGCGGCCAGTTACCGCCATTTTTAGACAGCTACTTGCCCGCCAGTGCGGCGGAGTTCCGCGTCGCCATCGGGGCATGGATGAACAAGCACCTGAGCGACCTGCAACTGGTCGGCAAAGACGCGGCGCACATGTTCGTGACGTTGCTGATCGGTATGGTGCTGGGCGCCATCATTGCCTTGCAGCGCATCCCTGACGTGAGCCGCCGCAAGCCCTTGTCCGCCGCACTGTTCGAGCGCCTGCACCTGCTGGTTCAAGCGTTTCGCAACATTGTCTTCGCGCAGATCAAAATCGCACTGCTCAATACCGCGTTTACCGGGGTCTTCCTGGCCGTGGTGCTGCCGTTGTTTGGCGTTCACTTGCCGTTGACCAAAACCCTGATCGTGTTGACCTTCCTGCTGGGTCTGTTGCCGGTGATTGGCAACCTGATCTCCAACACACTGATCACCATTGTGGGTTTGTCGCTGTCGATTTGGGTGGCGGTAGGGGCGTTGGCGTACCTGATCGTTATCCACAAGCTGGAATACTTTTTGAACGCCAAGATTGTGGGCGGGCAGATCAGTGCCAAGTCGTGGGAGTTGCTGCTGGCGATGTTGGTATTCGAGGCCGCGTTCGGCCTGCCGGGCGTGGTGGCAGGGCCGATTTATTACGCGTATTTGAAGAGTGAGTTGAAGCAGGTGGAGTTGGTCTAAGCGCTTGCCTTCACGCCCGACCCTCTCCCTTTAGAGAGGGCTGGCGTGAGAGGCTTTTAGCCGTAACGCTTTTTGGCTTCAATCGCCAGACCGCTGCCGATGCTACCGAAGATGTTGCCTTCGACATGACGTGCATTGGGCAGCATGGCCGAAACGCTCTGGCGCAATGCCGGAATACCGCTCGAACCGCCCGTGAAGAACACGGTGTCCACCTGCTCTACACCCACCCCGGCATTGCCCAACAGTTGGGTCACGCTGTTGCGGATGCGTTCGAGCTGGTTGTCGATCGAGGCTTCGAACATCGCACGGCTCAGGTCAACATTGAGTCCTGCTTCGATACGGTCCAGCGGCACGTGGCGGCTGTCGTTGCGGGTCAGTTCGATTTTGGTTTCTTCGATTTCCATGGCCAGCCAGTGTCCGGCGCGCTGTTCGATCAACTTGAACAGGCGGTCGATGCCGCCGGTGTCTTCGATGTCATAGCGCATGCTGCCCAAGGCCAGTTGGGATTTCTGCGAGTACACCGAGTTGATGGTGTGCCAGGTCGCCAGGTTCATGTGGTGGCTGGTTGGCATGTACGCACCGCTTTTCATGCGGCTGCCGTAGCCGAACAGCGGCATTACGCCGTGCAGACTCAGTTGTTTGTCGAAGTCGGTGCCGCCCACGTGCACACCGCCGGTGGCCAGAATGTCGTCCTGGCGGTTGTCCATGCCGCGCCGCTCTGGCGACAGGCGCACCAGCGAGAAGTCGGACGTACCACCGCCGATGTCGACAATCAGCACCAGCTCTTCACGTTCGATGGTCGACTCGTAGTCGAAGGCCGCGGCGATGGGTTCGTACTGGAACGACACTTCCTTGAAGCCAATGGCACGGGCCACGTCGGTGAGGGTGTTTTCGGCTTCCTGGTCAGCCAGCGGATCGTCATCGACGAAGTACACCGGGCGGCCCAGGACCACTTCCTCAAATTCACGACCGGCGGTCGCTTCGGCGCGTTTTTTCAGCTGGCCGATAAACAGCCCCAACAAGTCCTTGAAGGGCATGGCGGTGCCCAGAACACTGGTGTCGTGCTTGATCAGCTTGGAACCCAGCAGGCTTTTGAGCGAGCGCATCAGGCGGCCTTCGTAGCCTTCCAGGTACTCATGCAGCGCCAGACGGCCATACACCGGGCGGCGCTCTTCAATATTGAAGAACACCACCGAGGGCAGGGTGATCTTGTCGTCCTCCAGCGCAATGAGGGTTTCCACGCCTGGGCGCAGCCAGCCGACGGTGGAGTTTGACGTGCCGAAGTCGATGCCGCAGGCACGGGCCGGAGAGGCGTTTTTCATGTCTGTCGTGTTCCGGTTAAAAAACGGCCGCGCAGTGTATGTCAGACGCTCTCAGAATCGAAGTGTGCTTATTCGTTAATTCGCAGGTTTTAATGCCCTTGAAAGACTATCCTTCACCCCCAAACTTCCAGACATTGGCTTGGTGGTTGTAAGGCAACTCAGTGAAGCCCGTAGGCTGCCGATAAACTTTTTGCAGCGCCGTAGCGTCGGAAGATTGAGATCGGTCAATCGACAGACTGGCCAACCCAAGCATTGTGGGTGGTCTGAGTGGCGCGATATTGATAACGGATGGTGATCCTTACATGGACTTCAAAGACTATTACAAGATTCTGGGTGTAGACCCCACAGCCGACGATAAGACGATCAAGACCGCTTATCGCAAGCTGGCGCGCAAATATCACCCGGATGTCAGCAAAGAGAAGGACGCCGAGAGTAAATTCAAGGACGTCAACGAGGCGTATGAAGCCCTCAAAAGCGCCGACAAACGTGCCGAGTACGATGAGATTCGCAAGTACGGTCAGCACGGCCAACCTTTCCAGGGCCCTCCTGGCTGGCAAGGCCGTTCCAGCGGCGGTTTCGAGGATGCTGGCGATTTTTCGGACTTTTTCAGCTCGATCTTCGGTTCGCGCGGTAATGGCTTTGGTGGTCAATCAAGCCGCAGCGCAGGGCGTCGCGGTCAGGATGTTGAAATGGAATTGCCGATCTTTCTGGAAGAAACCCTGTCAGGCGAGTCCAAGCAGATCAGCTTTCAGGTGGGCGGCAACAGCAAGACCCTGAACGTGAAGATCCCGGCTGGCGTCACCGACGGTGAGCGGATTCGCCTCAAAGGTCAGGGTGGCCCGGGCATGGGCGGCGGGGCCAATGGTGATCTATACCTGATCATTCGGTTTGCACCGCATCCGAAGTTCGACGTCGAAGGCCACGACCTGGTGATCACTGTGCCTCTGGCACCGTGGGAAGCTGCGCTGGGCACCAAGGTCGCCGTACCGACGCTGACCAGCAAGATCAACCTGACCATTCGTCCGGACAGCCAGAGCGGCCAGCGTTTGCGCATCAAAGGCCATGGTTTGATGGACAAGAAAGGTCAGCGCGGCGATTTGTATGCCCAGTTGAAAGTGGTCATGCCCAAACACACTGACGAAGCGAGCAAAACCTTGTGGCAAGAGCTGGCTGACAAAGCCGCCTTTGATCCGAGAGCCCAATGGAGTAATTGATCATGAGCAGCACCCTGATCGTTCAGCTGGACATGGAAAGGTTCTGCGAAGAGGCCAATTTACCGGCCACTTACGTGATAGAGATCGTCGAACACGGAATTATCGAACCTCAGGGCCACGCACCGGAGGCGTGGCGTTTTGAAGACTATGAACTGGTCATCGCAAAGCGTGCAGCCAAGCTGCACCGGGACCTTGAACTGGAATGGGAAGGTGTTGCGCTGGCGTTGGACCTGCTCGACGAAGTGCAGCACCTGCGGTCGGAAAACCGCCGTTTGAAGCAGCAATTGGGGCGGTTTGTGGGCAGTAATCCCAACGTGTGACCGGTCTGTGGGCGCACCCTTGGCAACGAGGTAATTGCGGGTGTGGCTGCAGCATTGCCGGGCCATCGGCGGCGCAGTTGTTCCTCGACGGCGACGACACGGGGTCGATGCCCCGGCGTGTCGTCGCTGCCGAACAGTGCGCTGTCTCAAGCTTTTTTGGGCAGCACCACGGTAAACGTTGTGCCTTCAGCGAGGGTCGATGTGACCTCGATGGTGCCACTGTGGGCGCTGACCGCCTCTTTGACGATATACAGGCCCAGACCCAGACTGGTCGAGGTGCCCGGTACGCTCAGGTCTTCACTCGGGCTGCGCACCAGCGGGTCAAACAAGGTCGCCAGTGAACTTTCATCAATGGGCGTGCCGCGGTTGTGGACCGAGAGCAGAACCTGCTCTGCACCGCCAGTCAGAGTCACCGTCACCACGCGGCTTTTGCTGCCATGTTGCAGCGCATTGCCAATCAAGTTTTGCAGCAACTGATTAATCAGACCGCGATCCCACTCACCCTCTACCGGCCCGTCAATCGTCAATACGGGCTCGCAGTCCGGTTGACCGGCACAGGCTTCGGCCAGGGCCGCGTGGCAGGCCTCGCCCAGATCCAGCTTCACCGGTTCAATCGGGAGCTGGCTGCCCAGACGGCTGCGTACAAATGCCAATAGATCACTGACCATTGAGCCCATGTGGCGTGCACCGTTTTTGATGGCGCTCACATAGTTCAAGGCGTCGGCGTCGAGCTTGGCTTTGCGCTCCAGCATCTCGGTGGACATGCTCACTGCTTGCAGCGGGGCGCGCAGGTCGTGGCCCAGAATGGCCAGAAAGATATCCCGCGAGCGATTGACCTGGTCCGCATACGCGGCCGTGGATTCGGCCAGCGCTTCATCAATGGCTTCGTTGAAGCGGATCATGTCTTGAAAGTGCTCATGTTCCGGGGCTTGCAGGCTATCGACCCACAACCGGATGACGCACGCGCGCAAGTGCCGGAACTCGGACGTCATTTGCACCAGATCGAAACCGACGGTATGACGCAACTCGCCATGGCTGGCGGCTGCCTCGTCCAGGCTCGGGGTTTTATCCGGGCCTTCGCCTTCGGCCTTGGCTTGTTGCTCACTGGCTGTTTGCGCAGTGGTCATGTCACGCGAGGCTGCCAACAGAATGGCTTTGGCGTGGTCGCGCAAGGCCACGCTGTCCATGTTCTCGGCCGCAGGTGTGATGGTTTCGGCAAAGCGCTCCCACTCATCGACGATACGATTGGCGTTTTGCACGATGAATTCGGAAAGGCGCATGCCCAAACACCTTGCTGCAAGAGCGGTAGTCAAAAAAGGTGAGGCATATTAGCGCCTAATAGCGCGCTTCAGTACTACCGCTGGCTTGTTTCGTCACGTGAAGGGCAAAGCTTGTGCAGGGCAGTGCCTTTCACGGCCGGGGTGCAGGTTCAAAACAGGAAGTAACGCTGCGCCATCGGTAACACGTCGGCCGGCTCACACCACAGCAACACGCCGTCCGCCTTGACCTGATAAGTCTGCGGGTCGACTTCAATGTCGGGCAGGTAACCGTTGTGGATCAGGTCGGTCTTTTGCACATCGCGACAGCCTTTGACCACGGCAATCTGTTTCTTCAGGCCCAAGGTTTCAGGCACGCCCGCTTCGGCTGCGGCCTGGCTGATAAAGGTCAGGCACGTGGCGTGACGCGAGCCGCCGTAGCTGGCGAACATCGGTCGGTAGTGAACCGGCTGTGGCGTCGGTATTGAGGCGTTGGCGTCACCCATCAGGCTCGACGCAATCGCGCCGCCTTTGAGAATCAATGTCGGTTTGACCCCGAAAAACGCCGGGCGCCACAGCACCAGGTCGGCCCACTTACCCACCTCGACCGAGCCTACTTCATGGCTGATGCCGTGGGTAATAGCGGGGTTGATGGTGTATTTGGCGATGTAGCGTTTGGCACGAAAGTTGTCGTTGCCAATCGCGTCTTCCGGCAACGGGCCGCGTTGTTTCTTCATCTTGTCGGCGGTCTGCCAGGTGCGGGTGATGACTTCTCCCACGCGCCCCATGGCTTGGCTGTCGGAGCTGATCATCGAAAATGCGCCGAGGTCATGCAGGATGTCTTCGGCGGCAATGGTTTCGCGGCGGATACGGCTTTCTGCGAAGGCCACGTCTTCAGCGATGCTCGGGTCGAGGTGATGGCAGACCATCAGCATGTCGAGGTGTTCGTCGATGGTGTTGCGGGTGAAGGGGCGGGTCGGGTTGGTGGAACTGGGCAGTACATTGGTCAGGCCGCAGGCCTTGATGATGTCGGGTGCATGGCCGCCGCCCGCGCCTTCGGTGTGATAGGTGTGAATGGTGCGGCCTTTGAAGGCGGCGAGGGTGGTTTCCACAAAGCCGGATTCGTTCAAGGTGTCGCTGTGAATCGCCACCTGCACGTCGTACTGGTCGGCAACGGTCAGGCAGTTGTCGATGGACGCGGGGGTGGTGCCCCAGTCTTCATGCAGCTTGAGGCCGATGGCGCCAGCTTCGACTTGTTCGATCAACGGTTGCGGCAAGCTCGCGTTGCCCTTGCCGGTAAACCCCATGTTCATCGGGAACGCGTCTGCCGCTTGCAGCATGCGCGCCATGTGCCACGGGCCAGGGGTGCAGGTGGTGGCGTTGCTGCCGGTGGCCGGGCCGGTGCCGCCGCCGATCATGGTGGTTACGCCGCTGTTGAGCGCTTCTTCGATCTGCTGCGGGCAGATGAAATGAATGTGGGTGTCGATGCCGCCAGCCGTGAGGATCATGCCTTCACCGGCAATTACTTCGGTGCTGGCGCCAATGGCGATGGTGACATTGGGCTGCACGTCCGGGTTGCCCGCTTTGCCGATGGCGTGAATGCGGCCGTTCTTCAGGCCCACGTCGGCTTTGACGATGCCCCAGTGGTCGATGATCAGCGCGTTGGTGATTAACGTGTCCACCACCTCGGCCGCCAGCAATTGGCTTTGGCCCATGCCGTCTCGGATCACTTTGCCGCCGCCGAACTTCACTTCTTCTCCGTAGGTGGTGAAATCCTGCTCGACCTCAATCCACAGCTCCGTGTCAGCCAGACGAACCTTGTCACCTACAGTCGGGCCGAACATATCGGCATAGGCGTGGCGGGATATTTTCATGATGCGTTCCTGAGCGTTAAGTCAAACCCGGTTGCTGCCGAGGGCGGCGAGCGGGCGTTTACATGCCAATGCCACTGTCAGTCCAGATCGCCCATGACCCGCCCGGCAAAGCCGAATACCCGGCGCAGACCGGCCAGTTCAACCAGCTCAACGTCGCGGCTCTGGCCCGGTTCAAAACGCACGGCGGTGCCAGCCGGAATGTTCAGGCGCATGCCCCGGCTTTCGCCGCGCTCGAACATCAGCGCATCGTTGGTTTCAAAGAAGTGGTAGTGCGAACCGACTTGAATCGGCCGATCGCCACGGTTGGACACTTTCAGGGTGTGCGTGCGTCGGCCGGCGTTTAGCTCGATATCCCCTGATTCGATGCGGTATTCGCCTGGAATCATTGCGGTTCACTCAAGGTTTTGAAGTAGATGGCGGTCGGGCTGTAATGGCCGTCGGGGCTGCGGCAGTAGTTGGGTAGCTCGCCGACGCGGGTGTAGCCCAATGCGCTGTAGAAATTTTCAGCGGGCGAACCGGCCTCGGTGTCGAGGTGCAACAAACCGCGTTTTTGCTGACGCGCGCCGTTTTCCAGCGCTTGAATCAATACCTGGCCCAGCCCCCGGCGGCGTGCTTCGTTGAGTACCAGCAGCTTTTGCACTTCGGCGCGGTTGAGGCCATTGGCTTTCTGGCACAGGGCCAGCTGCACGCTGGCCAGCACCCGTTGATCTTCGACCAGCACCCAGAGCAACAGGCTGCCTTGTTCCAGTTGGCTCAGCACCTCGCAGAAGTAAGCGCTGGCCTGCGGCACGTCCAGATCGTCCATAAAGCCGACCGAAGCGCCGTGGTGCACGGCATCGACCAGCAGGGCTATCAGCCCTTCCCGGTAGTTATTGAAGGTTTGCGGGGTGACCTGTAACACCTGCTCGTGGCTCATTGAGCGTGCTCCTGCGGGGGAAGGGCGCCGGGGTTGATCATCAGTTGCATGAAGGTCAGGTCAAGCCAGCGGCCGAATTTGATCCCCACTTGCGGCATGCGGCCGCAGGTCACGAAACCGAGTTGTTTGTGCACATGAATCGACGCGGCATTGGCGCTTTCAATGGCGGCGACCATCACGTGTTTGCCGCCACTGCGGGCACGCTCGATCAGCGCCGCGAGCAGTTGCGGGCCCAGGCGTTTGCCGCGCTGATCGGGGTGTACGTAGACCGAGTGCTCGACCGTGTGGCGAAACCCTTCAAACGGGCGCCAGTCGCCAAACGAGGCGTAGCCCAAAGGCACGTTGGCGTCGTCCACAATCACCAAGATGGGGTAGCCCTGTTTTTGCCGGGCTTCAAACCATTGCTCGCGGTTGTGCAGGTCGACGGTCTGTTCGTTCCAGATAGCCAGGGTGTTGAGCACGGCATCGTTGTAGATCTCGCGTATCGCCGGCAGGTCGGCCGGGATTGCATCGCGAATGACGTAAGACATGGCTCGGCCTCAGGCGATGGGTTGATGGACGGTGACCAGTTTGGTGCCGTCCGGGAACGTGGCCTCCACCTGGATGTCAGGGATCATTTCCGGGATGCCCTCCATCACTTGCTCGCGCGTCAGCAGGGTGGTGCCTTCATGCATGAGCTGGGCGACTGTTTTGCCGTCGCGCGCGCCCTCAAGCAAGGCGGCCGAAATGTAGGCAATGGTTTCCGGATAATTGAGTTTCACGCCGCGCGCCAACCTTCGTTCAGCCAGCAGGCCTGCGGTGAAGATCATCATCTTGTCTTTTTCGCGTGGGGTCAGGTCCATGTAAGGGTCCGTGTTCGGCAGTTAAAAAGTAGCGATCCTTATGCCCCGTTCCCATAGGAAGAGCGCTGGGGCAAGGGCACTTCAGGTACTCCATATTCGTGGTGTAACCGCTTCACGGCCCAGCAGGGCCGGGCGCAGCAGTCGCCACAGATCAATCAGCCAGCTGCGCGCCTGTAACGCTTCGCCCGCCAGGCAGCGGGCCACCAGCAAGCCCGGCAGTTGGGTCAGATCGCCGCGTACCGGGTGAGGCAGCGAGCGACAGGCTTCAAGCCGTTCAGGGCTGACCTCTCCGGTCACCAGCAGCGTCGCAAACACTGGGTTGCCGTCCAGCCCGATGGGCGAGTCCAGCAGGCCGTCGCCGCCTACAATGCGCTGGCGCTCATGCCAGAGCAACTGGCCATCACGGCGGATATCCAGATGCGATTGAAAGTGCCCGTGCTCGAAACGTTCCCCGCTGGCCTGCCTGCCCAACGCAATCATGTCCCAGTAAAACAGGCGTGCATTGCCTTCAAGTTCGATGCGGGTGCTCAGTTCGGCCTGCGCCGCGCTGAAGACGATGGTTTCTTGGGGCAACCATTCCAGCGTGGCCCCCGCCGCGACCTTTAATTCAACACGTTGATAGGCCGGGCCTGCGGCGCGGTACCACTTTGCTGCGCCGGGGCTGGTGAGCTGGGCCCAGGCGTCAGGGCCGACGCTGGCGCGAATATCGAGCTGATCGCCACCGGCAATCCCGCCAGGCGGGTGCACGATGATGTGTTGGCACACCTGTGGCCCTTCGGCGTACAGGTGTTTTTGCACGCGCAAGGGGCCGAGGTGACGGCGCAGGGTCGGGCGTGTGCTGTCGCCAAAACGCCCATAGCCCAGCTCCAGCTCGGCAAGCCAGTTGGGGGTAAACAGGGCAGTGTTGGCGGGTAAATTCATAGGGGCTCAGCTTGGCAATAAAGGGTTACAGATTAAATCGTCACGAGGCCACGTACACCGTCTGTTTGCATATTTTCACCCCGGCCTTGCTGAATGATTTCGCCCCGTGACATCACCAGATACTGATCGGCCAGCTCCTCGGCAAAGTCGTAAAACTGTTCCACCAGCAAAATCGCCATGTCCCCACGTGCGGCCAATTGCTTGATCACGGTGCCGATTTCCTTGATGACCGAGGGCTGGATGCCTTCGGTGGGTTCGTCGAGGATCAACAGCCGCGGGCGGCTGGCCAATGCACGGCCAATCGCCAGCTGTTGTTGCTGCCCCCCGGACAAATCGCCGCCGCGCCGATGCTTCATGTGCAGCAGCACCGGAAACAGTTCGTAGATAAACGCCGGTACGGCTTTGGCTTCGGCGCCGGGGAAGCGGGACAGGCCCATCAACAGGTTTTCTTCCACCGTCAGACGCCCGAAGATTTCCCGGCCCTGCGGCACATAAGCGATGCCGGCATGAACCCTTTGGTGAGGTTTGAGCGAGGTGATGAGCCGGTCTTCCCACCGCACGTCACCCTCTTTGACGGGCAGCAAACCCATCAGGCACTTAAGCAAGGTGGTTTTGCCGACGCCGTTACGGCCCAGCAGGCACGTGACTTCGCCCACCCTGGCCTCAAACGACAAGCCGCGCAGGATGTGGCTGCCGCCGTAGAACTGATGCAGTTTTTCAACCTTCAACATGTTTGATCCCCTTTTGACGACGCCGATCTGTGCCTGCTCTCTCAACGGCCCAGATACACCTCGATCACGCGTTCATCGGCTTGCACGTGCTCCAGCGAACCCTCGGCCAGCACACTGCCCTGATGCAACACGGTGACGTGGTCGGCAATCGAACCCACAAAGCCCATGTCGTGCTCCACGACCATCAGTGAATGCTTGCCCGCCAGGCTTTTGAACAGCTCGGCGGTGAACTCGGTTTCGGCGTCGGTCATGCCCGCCACAGGCTCATCCAGCAGCAATAACTGCGGGTCTTGCACCAGCAACATGCCGATTTCCAGAAACTGTTTTTGCCCGTGGGACAACAGCCCCGCCGGGCGATGCGGCGCGTTGGCGAGACGGATGGTTTGCAGCACCTCGTCGATGCGGTCTTTTTGTTCGCCGGTCAGTGTGGCGCGCAAGCTGGCCCACACCGACTTGTCGGTTTTTTGCGCCAGCTCCAGGTTTTCGAACACGCTCAGCGCTTCGAACACCGTGGGTTTTTGAAACTTGCGGCCAATCCCCGACTGGGCAATCTGCACTTCGCTCATCTGCCGCAGGTCGAGGGTTTCACCAAACCAGGCCTGACCTTCAGTGGGGCGGGTCTTGCCGGTGATAACGTCCATCATCGTGGTCTTGCCTGCGCCGTTAGGCCCGATGATGCAGCGCAACTCGCCGACCCCGATGTACAGGTTGAGGTTGTTCAGTGCCTTGAAGCCATCAAAGCTGACGCTGATGCCCTCAAGGGTCAGGATCGTGCCGTGGCGGGTGTCGAGCCCCTTGCCAGCGGTCTGTCCCAGACCAATGGCATCGCGGCTGCTGCCTTGATCCTTGTTGGGGTCGAGCATGGGTTCGAGCAAGACATTCCTCATTGATCACCCCTTTTCTTCAATAGCCCGATGACACCCTTGGGCAGGTACAGCGTGACGACGATAAACAGCGCACCGAGGAAGAGCAGCCAGTATTCGGGGAAGGCCACGGTGAACCAGCTCTTCATGCCGTTGACCACGCCTGCGCCCAGTAACGGGCCAATCAGCGTGCCGCGCCCGCCCAATGCCACCCACACAGCGGCTTCGATGGAGTTGGTGGGCGACATCTCGCCGGGGTTGATGATCCCCACTTGCGGCACATACAGCGCACCCGCCAGACCACACAGCACCGCGCTCAAGACCCACACGAACAGCTTGAAACCACGCGGGTCGTAGCCGCAGAACATCAGGCGATTTTCGGCGTCTCGCACGGCGGTCAGCACGCGTCCGAATTTGCTGCGCGCCAGGCGCCAGCCCAGCAACAGGCTGCTGACCAACAGCAGCACTGTGGCGAAAAACAGCGTCGCGCGGGTGCCGGGTTCGGTGATGCCGAAGCCCAAAATGGAGCGGAAGTGGGTGAAGCCGTTGTTGCCGCCAAAACCGGTTTCGTTGCGGAAAAACAGCAGCATCGCGGCGAACGTCAGGGCTTGGGTCATGATCGAAAAGTACACGCCCTTGATGCGCGAGCGGAACGCGAAGAACCCGAACACCAGCGCTACTAAACCCGGCGCCAGTACCACCAGGCACATTGCCCAGGCGAAGTGCTCGGTGCCCACCCAATACCACGGCAATTCGGTCCACGACAGGAAAGTCATGAAGGCAGGCAGTTCATCGCCCGCCGCCTGACGCATCAAGTACATGCCCATTGCGTAGCCGCCGAGGGCGAAAAACAGTCCGTGGCCCAATGACAGCAGGCCGGCGTACCCCCACACCAGATCCAGTGCCAGGGCGACGATGGCGTAACAGAGGATTTTCCCCACCAGCGTCAAGGTATACGCCGATACCTGAAACGGGCTGTCGGCAGGCAGCAGCGACAGCACCGGCATGGCCAGCAGGATGACTAGAACAACAGCGCCGATCACTGCCGTTGCGGTCGGGCCGGCTTTTTGTGTCGCGGTCATTAGCAATGGCTGATTCATCAGTCGATCACCCGTCCTTTCAGCGCGAAAAGGCCTTGCGGGCGTTTCTGAATGAACAGAATGATCAGCCCCAGGATAAGGATTTTGCCGAGTACGGCGCCGATCTGCGGCTCGAGAATCTTGTTCGCGATGCCCAGTCCCAGCGCCGCGTACACCGTGCCCGCCAATTGGCCGACACCGCCCAGCACCACCACCAGAAAGGAATCAATGATGTAGCCCTGGCCCAGGTCGGGGCCTACGTTGCCGACTTGGCTCAAGGCCACGCCGCCCAGTCCGGCAATCCCCGAACCAAGGCCGAAGGCGAGCATGTCCACGCGCCCGGTGGGCACGCCGCAGCAAGCGGCCATGTTGCGGTTTTGGGTGACGGCACGCACGTTGAGCCCCAGACGGGTTTTGTTCAGCAACAACCAGGTGAGGAACACCACGGCCAGTGCGAAGCAGATGATCACCAGCCGGTTGAACGGCAACACCAGATTGGGCAGCACTTGAACCCCGCCCGAAAGCCATGCGGGGTTGGCCACTTCGACGTTCTGCGCACCGAATAGCAGGCGCACCAGTTGAATCAGGATCAGGCTGATGCCCCAAGTCGCGAGCAGGGTTTCCAGCGGGCGCCCGTAGAGGTGACGAATGATCGTGCGTTCCAGCACCATGCCCACCCCGGCGGTGACGAAGAACGCCACCGGCAGTGCCAGCAGCGGATAGAACTCAATGGCGCCGGGTGCGAAACGCTGGAACAGCAACTGCACGCCATACGTGGAATAAGCGCCGAGCATCAGCATTTCGCCGTGGGCCATGTTGATGACCCCCAGCAGGCCAAATGTGATCGCCAGCCCGAGGGCCGCCAGTAGCAGAATCGAGCCCAGTGACAAGCCGCTGAACGCCTGGCCCAGCAGGTCGCCAATCAGCAGCTTGCGTGTGACTTGCGCCAGGCTGGTTTCGGCCGCAGTGCGCACGCCGTGATCGGTTTCAACGTCCGGTTGCAGCAGGGTTTCAAGTCGCGTGCGGGCCAGCGGCTCGCCGGTTTCACCCAGCAGACGCACCGCTGCCAGACGCACGGCGGGGTCGGCGTCCACCAGTTGCAGATTGGCCAATGCGAGGCTCAAGGCCGCGCGCACATCGTCATCGGTTTCGAGGGTCAGGCGACGATTGAGCAGTGCAAGCTGGGCGGGTTTCGCGGTTTTCTGCACCTGTCGCGCGGCATTCAGGCGCTGTTGGGGATCAGCCGCCAGCAGTTGATGGCTGGCCACTGCGTTGTCGATCAAGGCGCGCAGACGGTTGTTCAAACGCACGGTCTTGGGCTGGCCATCGACGGTGACCTGCCCACTTTGCAGTTCGCTGAGCAGTGCGATGCGGGCCGGGTCGGGTTGGGCCGCCCAGCCTTCAAGCAACTTGACCTGCATGGGCAGATTGGCGCCAGCAAACTCACTGGCGTCATCGGCATACGCGCCTGCGGGCAATAGCAGCAGGCAGGCGACGATAAAACGGTAAAAGACGGTGGGCATAGTGAGTGTCCCTGTAAGCGCGGCTCCCTCTCCCAGCGGGAGTGGATCGGGGAGAGGGGCTTTATTGTGGTTAGTTACCCTTCACCGCGTGATCCGGCTTTTTATCGTTGCCCGGGATGTAAGGGCTCCAGGGTTGGGCACGGATCGGGCCGTCGGTCTGCCAGACCACGCTGAACTGACCGTCGGGCTGGATTTCGCCAATCATCACGGGCTTGTGCAGGTGGTGGTTGGTCTTGTCCATGGTCAGTGTGTAACCCGACGGTGCCGCGAAGGTTTGTCCGGCCAGCGCCTCGCGCACCTTGTCCACGTCGGTCGATTTGGCCTGTTCCGCGGCTTGCGCCCACATGTGGATGCCGACGTAGGTGGCTTCCATCGGGTCGTTGGTCACGGCTTTGTCGGCGCCCGGCAGGTTGTGTTGCTTGGCATAGGCCTTCCAGTCAGCGACGAATTTCTGGTTGACCGGGTTCTCCACCGACTGGAAGTAGTTCCACGCGGCCAGGTTGCCCACCAGCGGCTTGGTGTCGATGCCACGCAGCTCTTCTTCGCCCACCGAGAAGGCAATCACCGGCACGTCGGTGGCCTTGATGCCCTGGTTGGCCAGCTCTTTATAGAACGGCACATTGGAGTCGCCGTTGACGGTGGAGATCACTGCGGTCTTGCCGCCGGCCGAGAATTTTTTGATGTTGGACACGATGGTCTGGTAATCGCTGTGGCCGAACGGGGTGTAAACCTCTTCGATGTCTTTGTCGGCCACGCCTTTTGAGTGCAGGAACGCGCGCAGGATTTTGTTGGTGGTGCGCGGGTACACATAGTCAGTGCCCAGCAACACGAACCGTTGGGCGCTGCCGCCGTCTTCGCTCATCAGGTATTCAACGGCCGGGATGGCCTGCTGGTTGGGCGCGGCGCCGGTGTAGAACACGTTGGGTGACATTTCCTCACCTTCGTATTGCACCGGGTAGAACAGCAAACCGTTGAGTTCTTCAAACACCGGCAACACCGACTTGCGCGACACTGACGTCCAGCAGCCGAACACCACGGCGACCTTGTCCTGGGTCAGCAGTTGGCGACCTTTTTCAGCAAACAGGGGCCAGTTGGAGGCGGGGTCGACCACTACCGCTTCGAGCATTTTGCCGTTCACCCCGCCTTTGGCGTTGATCTCGTCAATGGTCATCAGCGCCATGTCTTTGAGCGAGGTCTCGGAGATCGCCATGGTGCCGGACAGCGAATGAAGAATGCCGACCTTGATGGTCTCGGCTGCGTGGACCGTCCAGCTCATGCCCATGGCTGCGATTGAGGCGGTAAGGGTGAAAGCTTTGATCAAGCTGCGACGCTTCATGGTGCGATCTCCAGAGTTCTGATGGTTGGCGAGCCAATACCTGCACTGCCAAGGGCTGTAGCAAGGGCTGTGCCGGATTGCTAAAGCCCTCTGAATAAGGGGGTTGCACACAAAGTGAGCCTTTTTTCGCACCACGACAGCGCCTGCAACCAACCCGCGTGCACGCCGATGCGCCGCCATGGTGCTTTGCCCGATGAAGGCGCGCAGGCAGTGAACCGCTGCCTGAAACAGAGCGTTTTGCAGGGACGCGCCATTTAAGTAATTAAATATGACCTGCGCTCAGGGCCGCTCTTGATGATGGGAAGGCGCAACGGCGTTGCGCTCAACCATCTGATTCAAGGAGTGTGAAAGTGAGCCAGTTTTTTCACGAGCGCGTGGAGCGCGGTACAGCGGCCAAGACTGTGCCGCTGCCTGCGTTAAGCCCGCCGTTTGCTTACCCTGATGACGCGGCCCGATATGCCCACGAAATGATTGGTGACCGGCGTGAGGTGGAGTACGGCGGAGTCATCTTGCAGCGTCAGGACGGGTTGTTTCTGGCGACCTTGCCGGTTCAGGGCGAAAGCCGGATGTTCCAGCATGCCCGGGTGCTCTCGACGGATGCGGACAATAATTTTCTGCACCCGCCGGGCTACACCTGCTACGCGTTTTATCATTCCCATCCCAATAACTACGAAGAGGTTAAAAGGTACTTTCCGAGTTGGTCGAAAGAGTCTGTTGAGACCTCGATGAATTTCTTTTCGCCGCCCGATGTGATCTTCACCGTCGGCATGCGAGGGTTTGCGCGGGCGGGCTATTTATCCGGGCTTAATGGTTCGCTGATCAAATACGTGCCCAGTGGGTCTGACGCGGAGCACGCCCTGGTGCAGGCCTATCAAAAAGGAATCATCAGGGCCAAGCGCCTGATCGAATATGTGCACGAACTGTCAGCGGCGGGCGAACTGAGCGTTATCCAAACCAACGACATCTGGGGATGGAAAGTCGGAAAGGTGGGGGCCGATTTCAGCATTTACGTCCCGGCTGCCGGCATTGATGCGCCGAGCAAACGCGTGCAGCAACCTGCTTACAGCCCGGTTTTCACAACGCTACTGGAGGCCGTGAAATTCACCCGGTTGCGTCAGTATCAACAGCCTGAGCAACAATATGGCTACATCCTTAAATACCAGGATAAGGAGCAGTACCTGGCCACCGAGCCGGTAGTCGGTGCGCCAACTCCGTTCTCCCCTGAGGGTGTGTTTACCTTTAACGCAGCGGGTGCCGTGGTCATACCCAGAAATCTGGATGTGATTGCCCAGTATTACTGCGACAGCCTGTACCACGACCCGGCTCAGGTTCCGGCTCAACAGGCTCAGGTGTACAAGCGCTTTATCGAGCCCGGCGCGCTGGCGCACAGCCTGCGCCTGGCGCTAGCCCTGCGTTTTGATCGGCCAATACCGCCGTTGCCCTTGTACATCACAGTACGTGATGGTGCATTGCTGACGTATCAACCCTCTTCGACGTTTGCCGAAGAACCCTACGTGCGCCTGCTCAGCGTGGCCGAAGGCGGCGGTCTGGCAATTAAGCGCGACCTGTTGAGCGGTCATGTCACGCCCACTGCCTATATCCGCGGGCTGGCGCAAATGGGCACCTTGCAGGTGGTGTACCACAGCGATGTCTGGGGGCAGCCGGGTCAGGTCAAGCCGGATTGGACGCCGTATGCGCGCCTGCGTCGCAGAGCCTTGAGCCCTTCATTTGCAACGGCTGAAGACGCCGCCCGTTATGTCCATCAGAAAATAAGGCGCTCAGCCCGGACAGACCGCATCTTTGGTGGCCTGATCTTCCAACGGCTCGACAGGCGATTTGTGGCGACCGAGCCTCTGGCAGGGCGCAATGAAACCTTCGATCCCTCGGGCATCATCCCCGGCGAACGCCTTGACCTGACACCGGCAGGCGCAAGCGTTGTGGCGTTCTATCATGCTCATCACGCGCAGCACTCGATGTTGTCGACGCCGGACGTTGAGCAACAGCTGTACGCCAATATGTTTGAACCGCATGAGCTGTGCGCCGCTATCCAGGACCGTGACTGGGCGGCGGCTCGCTTTTTGTCCACCCCGGACGGCGCGCTACTCAAGTACGTGCCCAGTGGCTCTGATCGCGAAAAGAAGTTCCTTGCCCGGCTAGCACCGCCGGCGGCCAACCCGCAAAACGTGCGCCACAACACGCTGCAGCTCAAATTGCGCACCCATACGCTTAAGCCGACCGAGTACGTGGGGCAAGTGGTGCGAACCGGTGATCTGTACGTGATCGAGGGGAGTCCTTTATGGGGGCAACCTGCCAGGATCACCCCGCAATGGAAGCCCTCGCCTGCACCCGTTGACGTTCAGCAGGCCACTGTCCAGCCAGCGTTAAGCCCTGTATTTACACAGTCCCGTGACGCGGCCCGGTATGCACATACCCACATGGGGGCACGCCACAAGCGCCAATTTGGATTTATTTTGAAAAGCGTCCACAGCGACGAGTTTGTCGCGACGTTGCCGATGGAGGGCGGTGGGTTATTACTGGACCGCGTTTTCCCGCGTGAACACGCTGAGCGAAATAACACCCTGCCTTCGGGGTTCAAGCTTCATGCGGTCTATCTGGGTGCCCCGGCAACCTATTTAGCGACCCCCTGGGAAGTGAGAGAGGTGCGCAACCTCAATACGCTGTTGGGGTTTGTGACGCCTGACGACTTCGCAGACGGGTTGGGGCTGGTGAGTATGGTCAAGCAGCAGCGTGGCGCGTTTACGGGCGAGGTGCCGCTGTACCTGTCCACCAATGAAGGCGCGCTACTCAGGTATGTCCCGGTTAACCTGCGGCTGCAATTGACCTCCGGTCTGTTTCGCGACTGGGGCCGCCCGTTGCTGACCGACATACTGACCGGCGCATTGCATGTCACCAATTATGTCTATCAAGTGGCAGCCAGCGGTCAGCTTGATGTGTTGATTAAAAGCCCGCTCTGGAGCACCCCGGGGACCGTCACGGCCAGTTGGCTGCCTTACCGTAAACCGGTGACCATGCCGGTCGCGCAGACCCGGCGCTTTGCGTTGAGCCCTGTTTTCGCCCATGCCGACGATGCCGCCCGCTATGTGAACTCGAGCATTGCGCACCCCAACGCGTTAAATCTGGTCGCAGCCATATTGGGCACGTCTGACTACAACACCTTTGTCGCCATAGAACCCCTCACGGGCGGGGAGGTGGCCAATGCTCCGGAAACCCTGTTGTTCACCCACAAACACGTGGACGGCCAGTTGCACCCCCTACCGGTTTTTGCAGCGGGCTATACGCGCAAACACCTGGTGTTTTCTCGTGCGCCATCACTCCAGGCGTCCTACAGCAGGCTTGAGAACAACTTGCTCAACAACATGTTTTGGCCAGTGGATATTTGCTACGCCACCGACCTTTTAAAAACCTATGACAGCGACAACAGCTTTGCGACGATCTACCACTCGACCGATGATGGCGCGCTGTTGAAATACACGCGTGGCACCTCGGCGGCGACACAGCAGCTCTGCCAGCCGATCAGTGGATCGAACCTTACCTATGAGGGGTATTTCGCGGAGAACTATCAACCGGACCGCACCACTCGACGTTACGAGGAATACGTTCCACCGACGCTCAAACCCAGCGAGTTACTGACGCGTGTCCTTAATAGCGGAACGTTGAGTGTGGTGGTAATCAGCCCGACCTGGCCGCATAAGGGCGATGTCGCCCAGAGCCTCACCATCACCGGCCAAACCCAGCAAACACCGTTTGACTGGGACGATGCCAGCAAGCTGCAACAGGGCGCAGCGAGCACCCTGGAAATCCCGTCAGCGCCGTGGCACGACGAGCTTTAGCGTTTGCGCATCAACGCGATAAAGAACAGCCCGCCTATGGCTGCGGTGGCCACTCCGATGGGCAAGTCTTCCGGGGCGATCAAGGTGCGAGCGGCCACATCGACCCACACCAGAAACACGCTGCCCAGCAAGGCTGACACCGGCAGCAGGCGTCGGTGTTCTGCGCCGATCAAACGGCGTGCGATGTGCGGGATCATCAAGCCAACAAAGCCGATCGAACCGCTGATGGCCACCAGTACACCGGTCATCAGCGAAGCAATCAGAAAGACCCACAGTCGCACATTGCGGGCATTGAGGCCGAGGGTGACGGCGGTTTGTTCACCGGCCATCAAAGCATTCAGCGGACGGGCCATTCCCAGCAGCAAAACCAGCCCCAGCAAGACGCTGGCGCTGGGAATGGCCAGCAGTTCCCAGCGCGCCAGCCCCAAGCCGCCGAGCATCCAGAACAGTACGGCGGAACTGGCGCGATGATCGCCCAAAAACAGCAGTGTATTGGCCACGGCCATCATCACAAACGATACCGCCACGCCGCATAACAGCAGGCGATCGCTGTCCAGTCGCCCGTGGCGGCTAGCGATGGCCAGTACCAGCAGCATGCTGAGCAAGGCGCCAATAAAGGCTGCGATGGGCAGGGTCAGCAAACCGACGATCTCGCCCACGTGCAACACCACGATCACGGCGCCTAGCGTAGCGCCGCTGGTGACGCCCAGCAGGTGCGGGTCAGCCAGCGGATTACGCGTCACGGCTTGCAACACGGTGCCGATCAAGGCCAGCCCGGCACCGACCAGCGCTCCCAGCAACATGCGCGGGACGCGAATCAACCACACGATGTGCGCTTGCCCCGCCGTCCAGCTCACGTCACCGATACCGAACAGTTTGTTCAGCAGGATGTGCCACACCACCTCCACCGGAACCCGCGCCGGGCCAAAGCCCAGCGACACGACACACGACACCAGCAACAGGGCACCGAGGCTGGTCAGCAGCAGTGCGTAACGACCCGTCATCATTGCGGATGAAAGCCTTTGGCAAGCGTCTCGATCGCCAGCACGTTGTCGATACCCGGCGTGGCTTGCACGTACGGAATGACGATGAAGCGTTTGTGACGAATCGCGTCCACTGATTGCAGCGCAGGGTGGGTTTGCAGGAAGTGCTGTTTCTGCTCCGCAGTGACTTCGCTGTAATCCACAATCACGATCACTTCTGGATTGCGTTCGACCACGGTTTCCCAATTGATGCGGGTCCAGCTGGCGTCGATGTCGCTGAGGATGTCGTTACCGCCCGCCGCTTCAATCAACGCATGGGGGATGCCCAGACGGCCGCTGGTCATGGCGCGGTCTTCGCCGCTGTCGTACAGAAATACCCGCGGCTTTGAGGCCGGCAAGGCCTTCTGAACGTCAGCAATTGTTTGCTGCATGTGTGCAATCAACTCGTTGGCGCGGTCTTGCACGTCGAAAATTTTGCCGAGGTTGCGCAGGTCGTTGTAAGTGTCCTCCATGCTGGCTGCCGGGCGTTTCATTACAAACGCGCAGGACTCAGTCAGTTCGTAGACATTGATGCCCAGCGGCGTGAGGGTGTGCGGTGTCAGGTCTCCGCCGACGCGCATGCCGTAGTCCCAGCCGGCGAAAAAGAAATCCACATTGGCATTGAGCAGTGTTTCCACGGAGGGGTACTTGCTCGCCAGTTCCGGCAGGCCCTCAAGGATCACCTTCATCTGGGGAGTGACAGCCTTCCAGCCACTGATGCCGCTGTAGCCGGCCATGTGCGGTTTGAGGCCCAGCGCGAGCATCATTTGGGTCATGTTGATGTCATGGCTGACCGCGTGTTTGGGGGCTTCATTGAAGGTCACGTCGCGGTTGCAGCTTTTGACCGTTAACGGGTAATGCGTGGCTTCGGCCTGGGCCAGCTGGGCGGCACACATAACGCTCAAGCAGAGCATGAGGCGGATCAGGTTCATGGTTGGGTTATCCAGGTAATGCGCGGGTAGCCGGACAGGGGATGGTCATCGATCAGGGCTTCGACGCCAAACACAGCGCGTAACATATCAACCGTCAGCACTTCGCGAGGTGTGCCGCTGGCCACGATCCGGCCATGGTTAATCACATACAGGCGGTCACAAAACGCGGCAGCCAGGTTCAGGTCGTGAATGCTGGCGAGGGTGCCGATGTTCAGGCGTTTGACCAATTGCAGCAGCTCGAGCTGATAACGCGGGTCGAGGTGATTGGTCGGTTCGTCGAGGATCAACAGGTCCGGTTGCTGGGTCAAGGCGCGGGCCAGAATCACGCGTTGTTTTTCACCGCCCGACAGGGTGGCAAACGCGTGGTCTTCAAAACCGTGCAAGCCCACGGACGCGAGGGCATTTTGCGCCAACTGGCGATCGGCTTCCGTGTCGCCGTCAAACAGCCCTTTGTGCGGGGTGCGGCCCATGGCGACCACTTCATCGACCGTCAGGCCGAAGGCATCCGGGAACTCTTGCAGTACCACGGCGATGCGTTGCGCGCACCAACGGGGAGATTGTTGCCAAAGGTTGTGCTGCTCCAGATGAACCGTGCCCGCCTCGGGTTTGCTGAACCGGTAGGCGCAGCGCAGCAGGCTGGTCTTGCCGCTGCCGTTGGGCCCGATCAGGCCCACGAACTCGCCTGCAGCCACGTGCAGGTTGGCGTCACGCAGATGAAACTGGTGATGGCAGTGGCCGTGACCCAGAGGTGACCAGGCAAGTTGCGTGAGGGTGAGGCGAGGCATAAGGGTCCAGGTTAAACGTTAAAAGGCGTAATCGGCCGTTACAAAGAACGAGCGCGGCTCGCCCATGAGCCATTGCTGGCCGCCATTGTATTGGGTTACGGCGTACTGGCGATTAAACAAATTGTTCAGGCGCAACCCCAGGGTGGTATTGGGCAGGGCATTCCAGCTCACAGTGGCGTCTACCACGGTGTAGCTCGGCAGTTCGACAGTGTTGGCCGTGTCGGCATAACGCGCATCTACATAACGCACACCGGCGCCTGCGTTCACATCGTCGGTGATGAACGTGCTCAACCACAGGTTGGCGGTGCGACGCGGTACGTCGGTGGGGCGATTGCCTTTGCGCGAGACGCCGTCGTCGTTGAAGTTGTCGTATTCAGCCCGCACGATTGAGGCGTTGGCTTGCAGGGCCCAGCGGTTCGGCAGCTGCAGGTCGAGGCTAGCCTCCAGGCCGTTTGACGATTGTTCACCCACTTGCAGGGTGCGAGTGAAATCACTGGGGTCGGTGGTCAGTAAATCCTTTTTGACGATGTGATAAGCCGCCAGCGTCCACTCGCCGCGCTGCTCCCAGAACATCTGTTTGAAGCCGACTTCAGTCTGGCGCGCATGGGCCAGGCCGAAATTTTGCTGACGTTGGCTCAAGCTGATCACCCCCCCCACGCCATCGACACTGGTGGCCTGTTGAGCATAGATCGACATGTCCGGCGTCAATTCGTACACCAGCCCGACTTTCCAGCTGTTGGCCGACAGGCCACGGTCGCTGCGGGTGGTGACGCCGCTTTCGGCGAAGTCATCGCGATCCAGGCGCACGATGTCGCGGCGTACGCCAGTGACCAGCGACAGTTGATCGGTCAACGTAGTGCGATTTTCTGCGAACAGCGCAACCTGCCGGGTCGTGGTGGTGAATTGATCGCGGTACGGGGATGCGCTCTCGAACTGGCCACGGTCCGGGTGGTACACGTCGACAGGTTGACCGCCCGGTGCGACATCGTTGTAGGGCGCATTGCTGTGCAGGTTGAAGTGGATGCGGTTGTACTCCATGCCCACCAGGGTTTTGCTTTTCAGGCCGAACAGGTCGTGGTTCAGGGTGAAGGTCTGACGGTCGCCAAACTGCTCCTGATGGTGCTTGATGCTGAAAAAGCCACTGCGCAACAGGCTTTGGCTGCCCTCATCCCAGGCATGGTTTTCGGCGTTCTGCCAGCGCCGCTGGGCTTTCAGGTAATACAGTTCGTTGCTGGCGCTCAGGGTGTCGCTGATCTGCCATTCGGTGTTCAGGCGCGTCCACTGGTCGTTGTAGTGCAGTTTGGCGTCGCGCACGTTGTAATTTTTGTCGCGCAGACTCTTGTGGTAGCGGCCGTTGATCAACGGCACGCCAAAGTCGTTCTGCGGTTGCTGGTCGCCGTAGTCGTGGCTCAGGGTGAAGGTCAGGTCGTCAGTGGCCTGCCAGCGCAGGGCAGCGCTGATGAAGGTGTTTTCTGAATCGCCATGGTCGATCCAGCCGTTGCTTTGGGTGTGGTTGAGGTTCAGCCGGTAGCTCAGGGTGTCGGTCAGTGAGCCGCCGCTGTCCAGCGCTTGTTGTCGGGTGTCATACGAGCCGTAGCCGAGGCGCACGTGGTTTTCGATGTCACCCATGAACGGCTTTTTCGGGATCACGTTGATCACCGCGCCTGTCGCGCCCTCGCCGTACAGTACTGAGGCCGGGCCGCGCAGCACGTCGATACGCTCCACCGACCAATCGTCCACCGGAAAGGTCACAGTGCCTGCGCCGCTGTAGAGGCGCACGCCGTCATACAGCTGCATGACCGAGCCTTCACCCACGAAGCCACGGGCCGAGTACGCAGAGCCGCCGTTACCCGGTGTGCCCGTGTTGCTGATGCCGGTGGTGCGGGTCACGGCGTTCTGAACGCTGCGATCGCCACGCGCGCGGATCTGCGCGCCGGTCAGGTTTTCGACACTGGCCGGGGTTTCAAGGCTGCTGAGGTTCAGGCGCGAGCCTGCGCGGGTGGCAGTCTTAAGGTCGATGTGAGTGTTATCGACTTCAGGGGCCGTGATGGTCGCGGCGGGCAGCATCAAGGACGGTGCGGTGTCGTCCGCCTGCGCAGGGTTGACGGTCAGCAGGCAAAGGCTGGAGAACAGGTACTTATTCATCGGGGCAATGAGTCGCTTTTTTAAAGGGATGCCCGCTGCCTCCTGGCGGCGGGTGATGAAGCGTCAATGAAGCAGTTACACATAACAGGCTTATCGGACTTTTTTGTCAGCGCGCCATTATCCCTGAGTCTCTAGCCGGCACCTCTCGAACCATTCACGTTGGTCATGAGTGCTGTTCACGTTGTTGTTTGGCGCGGATCCGCAACAGCACCCGATCGAGTACCCAGACGGCAAGCAATGAAACGCCGACCAGCGGAAACAGCACCGCCAGCCCAAGCATGATCAGCACACCGGTTTTCCATGTTGGCAGTGCATGGCGCAGCGGCGGTACGCCCAGGCTGCCTTGCGGGCGGCGTTTCCACCAGATCACCAGGCCACTGATCGAACTGAGCAAAATCATCAGGCACACCAGCAGGATTGCGATCTGATTCAGCGAGCCAAAGAGTTTGCCTTCGTGCAGCATCACGCCCATTTCGGTGGCACGGGCGACGTTGCTGTAATGCTGCCAGCGCACGTCGGCCAGCACTTCGCCGGTGTATTGATCGACATGCAAGGTGGCATCGTCACGCGGGTCGTCGGCGAAGACTGCGACGGTGAAGACACCTTCTGCGGTGGTCGGCAACGTGATGCTGTAACCGGGTTCGACGTTGCGGCGGGTCGCGGTGTCGACCACGTGCTGCAAGGTGATGGTCGGCGCCGCAGGGCCGCTGGAATGAGCACCGTGGCCCATGTGCTCGGCGTGGGCGCCCGAGACGGGCATTGGGGTGTTTTCCATCGCCCAGGGCACGGTTTGGCGGGTTGCCGTGTTGAGGCTGCGCGCTTCTGTGTCGGACGTGGGCACGTTGTTCCACATGGCGGCCGGGAACTGATTCCACAGGTCGGCGTACTGCTTGCCCCAGAAACCGGTCCAGGTCATGCCGCTGATCAACATAAACAACAACAATGCTGCGCCCCAGAATCCGGTGACGGCGTGCAGGTCGCACCACAGTACGCGCCCGCGACGGGTCAAACGTGGCCATAGCACGCCTGCGGCCGATTGCCCGCGCGGCCACCACAGGTACAGCCCGGAAATCACCAGCACCACGCCCCAGCCTGCGGCCAGCTCTATCAAGCGGTCGCCCAGGGTGCCGATCATCAGTTCGCCATGCAGCGCCCGCGCCACGGCTTGCAGGTTGAGCTTGGCATCCTGCTCGCCCAGCACCTCGCCGTTGTAGGGGTTGATAAACACATTCAGCTCGCGTCCGCCGCTATGGATGACGAATTGGCCGCTGCGCTGCGGGTTGATCGGGGGCAGGTACTGGCTGATATGCCCCTGTGGATAAGTGGCCTGAACGCGGGTGAGTTGTTCGTCGGCGCTGAGGCTGTGATGGCCCGGGGTGACGTTGATCAGGTGGTCGTAGAGCAGAGGGTCGAGCTGGGGCTTGAACAGGTAAATGATCCCGGTCAGGGCTAACAGGATCATGAACGGGGCGACAAACAGCCCGGCGTAGAAATGCCACCGCCAGGCCAGGTTGTAAAAAGAAGGAGTGGGTTGGCTCATGTGAGCGGCTCCGCAAGGTAAATAGTATTAATGACGCCTGCCCCCCATCCTTCTTCCGGTTGGAGAGGGACGGGGGGCAGGCAACGCGGCTGTTTAGAAACTCACATCAATTTTTGTCCACAACGTGCGGCCAGGTTCGTTGATCGGCGTCGGGTCGGTCGCCGGGTAGCCGTATCCTGCGTTACCGGCCATGTTCAGGTGCTCGCTGTAGTTTTTGTCCAGCAGGTTGTCGACCCCGGCGCTGACTTTCAGGTTTTTGTTGATGCGGTAGGCGCCGTTGAGCGAGAACACGCCAAAGCCTGCGCTTTTGTCGTAATCCTTGCCCACCACGTTACCGGCGTTGCGATCGATCCGGTCCTGCCGGGCCACCACGCGCCACAAGGCACCGGCGCTCCAGTCGTCTTCGCTGTAGGTCAGGCCGAGGCGGGTGTCGAGCGGTGGCATTTGTGGCAGTGCCTTGCCGTCCGTGGTGTTTTTGCCCCAGGCATACGCCAGGGTGGCGTCGGCTTTCCAGTTGGAGGTCAACTGATACGCAGCCCCCAGTTCACCGCCCATGACCCGTGCGTTGACATTCTGTGCCTGGGAAGAACCCTTGGCGTAATCGAACAGGATGTAATTGCGAATCTCCCCGGCGTAGACCGAGGCCCAGGCTTCGAGGCGCTCGGTTTTGTATTGCAGTCCCATGTCGAGCTGGGTGGTCTTTTCGGGTTTGATGGCGTCGAACGCATTCACCGAGCCCGCGGGGCCTGAGGTGGGTGAAAACAATTCCCAGTAATCCGGGAAACGCTGTGCGTGGCCCAAACCGGCGTAGACGGTGGCCGGGCTGTCAGCGAGGTCATGTTCATAGCGCACAAAGCCGCTGGGCAGGGTATCGGCGCGGGTTTTATCGAGTGTCGGGTTGGGCTTGCTCATCATTCCCGAACCGATACGGGCGCGGAAATCCTTGGCGGACGCGCGGTCAAGGCGGGCGCCGGTAATGACGCGGTCGCGGTCAGCGGCGTACCAGGTCAATTCGCCAAAGGCCCCGTAGTTGTGGAAATCGGCATCCTTGCTCCAGTTCTGGTCCTTGTAGGTGTCGATGCCCATTCCCATGCGTTTACGGTGTTCGTTGGTCTGTGCATCGATGCCGCTGATCAACTGCAAATCTGCCCAGTGCCAGGTGGCCTTGATGCGTGCACCCAGGGTTCGGCGGTCGACGTTGGAGGCCATGGGCCCAGCCATCATGCCGGTGCCGGATGGGGTGCGCAGGGTGTAGTTGTCCATCACGTGGTCGGCGTAGTTGTAGTAAACCTGCGCTTCGACCTTGTCGAGCACTTCCCCGATGTTGGACTTCTCAAAGCGCAGGCCCAGGCTTTCGCGTTTGTACTGGCTACCGTCCATCCCGCGGCCGGCCGAACGGGCTTCGCCGTCGCCCTTGCCGGCGGTGAGCTCCAGCAGCGTGTCGGCGTCAGGGGTCCAGCCGAGGGCAACATCGCCGTTCCATTTGTCATAACGCGACGGCACCGTGTCGCCGTTGCCGTCCTTGTAATCGTCGGCGTGCGCGGTATTGCCGATCACGCGCACATAGCCCAACGGGCCACCGGCAGCGGCATCGATGGTTTTGTCGAAGCGGCCGTTTGAACCCGCTAGCAGACTGGCATTTACCCGCGTACCCAGTTCACCGAAATGTTCGGGTTGGCGATCAAACAGGATGGTGCCCGCCGAGGCGCCCGGCCCCCAGAGCACGGTTTGCGGGCCTTTGATGACCGTGAGTTGATCGTAGGTTTCCGGCGAAATGTAGGACGTCGGGGCGTCCATGCGGCCCGGACAGGCGCCGAGCATCACGCCGCCGTTGGTGAGGATGTTCAGGCGTGAGCCGAACATGCCCCGCAGCACCGGATCACCGTTGGTGCCGCCGTTGCGGATCAGGGCGAACCCGGGGATGGTTTTGAGGTAATCACCGCCATCGCTGGCGGGCACCGGCTGGCGCGGGTCTTTAGGGTTGGTGACGATGGTCAGCGGGGAGCTGGGTGCCACGGCCGTGACCACGGTCGGGCTGAGTTCACGCACGTGTCCGGCGTGCTCATCCACCGGGTCGGCAGCCTGCGCCAACGGCGCGAACAACGCGCAGCACAGCGCGCTCAGGGCAAAGGGGAAAAACGTCTGTGCATGGGGCAAACGGGAGACAGCAGTAAAACGGGACATAAACATTCCAATATTCAAGCGAATACAACACGGCCACGCGCCTGCGGCTGTCTTGAGCAGCGCATACAGACGGGCCTGGGTAAGGTTGTTGTGTCGGTGACTAAAGGAAGGTGGGCGGGGCGCGTGAGCGGGCCCCGGGGAAGACCGGTTGCCGGGCATGGCCCAGCCGGGGGTTGGACGCCAGGTAGTGTTTGGGAGCAGACGCATCGAACAGGTTCAGGCCGATACTGCCCGGCAGCGCAGGGCAACTGAACAGCAGCGTGCAATAGCCGCACTTTTCCCACATGGCGTGATGGTCAGCAGCCGGTTGTTGATGCTCCGCGTGCTCGCTGTGCGCCGCCATCCGCATGTCCATTGGCATCGGCATGGAGGCGTGATGGTCCATCGGCATCGCCTGGGAAATCAGCGGGCCGATGAAAATCATCAACATGGCAAACAGGCTCAGCCAACTGCCGCGTGTCTGCGACGTGGATGGCCTGGCGCGAAGGGCGCGCACGGGGCTCAAAGACCTTTGCGGTTAGTGTGCGTGCGGGGTGCCTTTGCTGGCGCCGGGAGCCTGCTTTTGCACGTTCACGTCGACCTGTACGTCGCCTGCCTTTTCAAAGTGCAGGGTCAGGGGGAAGCGCTTTCCGTCTCGCAGCAGGTTGCGGTCTTTGGGGTTGAACAGCATCACGTGGTACGCCATGGGGGCAAACGTGACGGTGCCCCCTGCCGGGATATCGACCGCGGGGACGTGCTGCATTTTCATCAGGTCGCCCTGCATGACGTGTTCGTGAATCTCGGCTTTTTCCGCAATCGGGGTGTCTGCGCTCAACAAGCGATCGGCGGTGTCGCCGGTGTTCTTGATGATGAAATACGCCGCCACGGTAGGCGCATTGGGAGGCAGCTCCTGAGACCACGGGTGAGCGATCTCCAGCGCGCCCACGGTGTATTGGTGGGCGTTGGCGAAACAGGCAGGCAAGATCAGCGCCGCCGCAATCAGGGCGTGCTTGACCAGTGACAGGTTCAACATGGTAATTCTCCGAAGTGATTCAAAGCGCAAAAGGGTTGCGAGGATGAATCACGCCAGAGGCGAAGCGCGGGGGTTGAGGCTCGGCCATTGCTGGCGCGGGGTGGGGCGTTTCAGGTGATCCGGCACTTGGCTATGCCCGTGCTCGATGGCCGCGAAATAGAGCGTCGGGACATGGGGCGGCAAGGCCACCAGCGGCGCCGAACCCGAGCAGCACCAGCAGTGCTGCATGGTCGAATGATCGTCGTTCTGGCTGTCGCCCGCATCAACCTTGCCCAGCGACACAGCCACCATTTTGGTGCCGGTTGAGGTGCAAAAGCTGCTCCACATGAACTGCTCGGAGGGCGCCTGACGGGCACCGCTCATCGCGCCTGCCGTCGACATGGCGAGCATGTTGAACAGCACTGCGAAGCAGGCGATCCAGGCAAATGCAAACCGTTGTCGGGACATGACGAATTCCGTGAGTGGAGCGATCAAGGGCGCTATTTAGCCTGAATGATCGGCGTAAGTAAAAAGGCCAGGTGCGGCGAAGTGTCGCCCGGCATCGCTGGCGAACCTCAGGCCGCGCTTGCGTGGAGTTTAAGCCCAAGCGCTTTCATGACTTTCATGATTGTCGCGAACTCTGGGTTACCGCTGCTTCCAAGGGCTTTGTAGAGGCTCTCGCGGCCTAATCCAGTGTCCCGAGAGATCTGACTCATGCCTTGGGCGCGGGCAATATCGCGAAGGGCAGCACGAATCAGACTGCCGTCACCCGGATCTTCATCGAAACAGGCATCAAGCAATGCAGCCATTTCTGAAGGGTTTTTCACGCAGTCGGCAGTATCGAAACGGATAAATTGTTCGGTCATTGTTCAGTCCTCACAACTCAATGTTTTGGCTATATGTTGTGCGCGTTTTATGTCTCGCACCTGGGTTGTTTTGTCGCCGCCAATGAGCAACAGGTAAATGACTTTCCCTTGCGGGTGCAGTAAACCCGATAGCCTGCCCGCAATGAATGCGCATTTCGTACACACGATCTCCTACAGGTTCACAGTCAACGAACTGCCCTAATCCTACGGCTCTAATGCGTGCCAGAATGCGTGCTTGCCCACTCTTGTCTTTTAATGAGCTTAGCCATTTTGCGAATTCATGGGGTTGCTCGAGATTGATCATGGAGCGAATCGTATCCCTCGGGATACAGCATCGCCACTGAATACACATTCACAAATATTCTTCTTGCTTCAAGACCTGAAGCACATCTCCCACCGCCCCAAACACCCGGTCAGCCTGCGCCAGCTCGGGCCGTTTGAGTATCAACACGGGCACGCCGCGTTCGCGGGCGACTTCCAGTTTGGGCTCGGTCGCGCTGCTGCCGCTGTTTTTGCTGATTAATACATCGATATGGTGTTGTTCAAACAGCTGCCGTTCGTCGTCGAGGCGGAACGGGCCACGGGCGCCGATGACGTTGCAGCGTGCGTTGCCGGGATACGGGTCCAGCGTCCGCAAGGTCCAGAATTGATCGGCGGGAATCTCATCCAAATGCCCGAGCGGTTCTTTACCCAGCGTGAACAACGGACGCTTGAAAGGCGTGAGCGCCCTGACCAGCTCGTCCCAGTCCGCCACCTCACGCCAATCGTCGCCCGGTTGCGGTTCCCAGGCCGGGCGTCGCAACGCCCAGCATTCAATGCCGCTGGCACGGGCGGCCAAGGCGGCATTGCGGCTGATTTGCGCGGCATACGGGTGGGTCGCATCCAGCAGCAAATCGATGTGCTGTTCGCGGATGTAGCGGGTCAAGCCCTCGGCGCCCCCGTAGCCGCCGACCCGGACTTCACAGGGAAGGTCGGTCGGCACACGGCCCACCCCGGCGAGGCTGTAGACGTGCTGGGGCCCAAGGGTGCGTGCAATGGCCAGCGCTTCGGTAACGCCGCCCAGCAACAATAGCCGTTTCATTCAAATGCTCCCGCATGGCCCACGATCCCGCCTTGGCGGTCGATGGCGAACACTTCAATCTGCACCTGCGCGGGCACCACGCTGCGGGCAAAATTCAGCGCGTGCTGACACACGGCATCGCCCAATGCGATACCGGCGGCACTGGCCATTGCCAACGCTTGTTGGCTGGTATTGGCTTGGCGAATGGCTATTTGCAGCTCGGCGTCAGCTCCAATGGCGGCGGCCCAGTCAGCCAGTTGCGGCAGGTCGATGCTGGAGTGACGACTGTGCAAATCCATGTGCCCGGCGGCCAGTTTGCTGATCTTGCCGAAGCCGCCGCACAGGCTCAATTTATCCACAGGGACTTTGCGCAGATGCTTGAGCACTGCACCGACGAAGTCGCCCATTTCGATCAGCGCGATCTCCGGCAGGTTGTACACGCGGCGCATGGTGTCTTCGCTGGCATTGCCGGTGCAGGCGGCAATGTGCAGGTAACCGTTGGTCTTGGCGACGTCGATGCCCTGATGGATCGAGGCAATGTACGCCGCGCAAGAGAACGGTCGTACGATGCCACTGGTGCCCAGAATCGACAGTCCGCCAAGAATACCCAGCCGCGGATTCATGGTTTTCAGTGCCAATGCTTCGCCATCGCGAACGTTGACAGTCACTTCAAACCCCCCGGCGTAATCGCATTCACGGGCCAGTTGCAGTAAATGATCAGTGATCATTTTGCGCGGCACCGGGTTGATCGCCGGTTCGCCCACCGCCAGCACCAGCCCGGGACGGGTAACGGTCCCCACGCCCTGGCCAGCCACGAAGACAATGCCCGCCTCGGGGATCAGGCGCACCTGCGAGTACAGCAGCGCGCCATGGGTCACGTCCGGGTCGTCGCCGGCGTCCTTCAGGGTGCCGGCTTCGGCACCCGCGGCCAGCAGGCGACAAAACTCCAGGCGCATCGTCACCACCTTGCCCTTGGGCAACGTAATTTCAACGGCGTCATGGCTCACGCCGCTCAGCAACAGGCGGGCGGCAGCCAGGCTGGTGGCCGTCGCGCAACTGCCTGTGGTCAGGCCGCTGCGCAGCGGCGCGGGTTGTTCAGCGGTCTCGTCACGCATCAAGGGGTTTAGTCACGTCTAACAGGGTGATGGGCAGCGCTTGGCGCCAAGTATCGAACTCTCCCAGTGGCCGGGCGTGAGCAACGTGCAGGCGGGTCAGTTCCCCGCCATGCAGTGCGCGCCAGTTCATCAGGTGCAGTTCGCTTTGCAGGGTGACGGCATTGGCCACCAAACGGCCGCCGGGCTTGAGTTGCTGCCAGCACGTGTCGAGCACACCTTCACGGGTGACGCCACCGCCAATGAAAATCGCGTCCGGGCGTTCGAGCCCTGCCAACGCCTGCGGGGCCTTGCCCCGGATCACGTGCAGACCGGGCACGCCCAGTGCGTCACGGTTCTGTTCGATTAAGTGCTGACGGCCTTCATCCGCTTCGATCGCCAGCGCCCGGCAGCTCGGGTAGCTACGCATCCATTCGATGCCAATCGAACCGCTGCCTGCGCCTACGTCCCACAACAGTTGGCCGGGCAGCGGAGCGAGACGCGCAAGGGTCATGGCGCGCACATCGCGTTTGGTCAACTGACCGTCATGCTTGAACGCGCTGTCGGGCAGCCCGCCGATGCGCGATAACGGGTGCGCGTCGTTAGAGGCAATGCAGTCGATAGCAATCAGATTCAACGCGGCACTGTCGCCAGCGCGCCAGTCATCGGCGTTCGCTTCGATGCACCGCTCAGTCGGGCCGCCGAGGTGTTCCAGGACATGCATTCGGCTCGGGCCAAAGCCGCGTTCGCGCAACAGCGCTGCGACCAGCGCAGGGCTGCTGCCGTCATTGCTCAGCACCATCAGGCGTACGCCACTGTGCACGTGGGCATTGAGCGCCGCGACGGGACGGGCCACAACCGACAGGGTTACGACGTCCTGCAGCGCCCAACCCAGTCGCGCCGCCGCCAGTGAGAAGGACGACGGTGACGGCAGCACGTGCATTTCGTCGCCCGGAATGACGCGCGCCAGACTTGCGCCCACGCCAAACAGCATCGGGTCGCCGCTGGCCAGCACGCATACGGGTTCACCACGTAACGCCAGTACCGGCGCCAGCGAAAAGGGGCTGGGCCACGCCAGGCGTTCAGCGCCGATACACGCGGGCAGTAAATCCAGCTGGCGCTGCCCGCCGAACACCCGGGCAGCGCTCAACAGCGCGCGCCGGGCCGTTTTGCCCAGACCGCTGAAGCCGTCTTCACCTATTCCCACAACTGTTAGCCAGGGCGACATGCCAATCCTCTTGTTGAACACCGATGTAAGCGTCTGCCCACAGGCAGGGACGGTGCGCATGATAGCGCGCCTTGCGCGTGCCAGTGAGGGTGCCTGCGCACGGGCCTGGTGCCTTAACTATGTAGCGCCAGGGGGTGTAACGGGCACGGTAGCGTTCGAACCCTTTGCGGGACGCGATATGCGGCCCGGCAACCGTCAGGAGTTCCCGTGACCGTTAATGTGCCCCCGTTTCATTCCGCGCAGGCCTTGCAAGCCCTGTACAGAAGCCGTCTTGACGCGGCGCAGGCATCCGGCGCCATCAGCTCGTTTGAGCATGACTGGCTGAGTAAAGCGTTGAGTTACCTGCCAGTCGGCCCGGTTGGCCCACTGCCTGTACGCGCCAACAGTGTGTTTTTGAGTCGAAACCAATCCCGGCCGGTTCAGTGGGCTGGGGCATTGCTGCTCGCGCAAGCCCTTACAGACCCCACGCCACTGTTTTTGCTGACCCCCTTGGGCGCGCTTCAAACGTTCACGGACCTCGACGCGCTGCGAGACGCGCTTGAGCGTCAACTGGACGATCAAGCGCACCGAGAGGCCGTGCTGAGATTCTGCCCCGTGGATGTGCGGCCGCTCTTGAGCCTGGCGGGAGACCTGACCCTCAGAACCCGGGAGGTGCCCGCGCCGTTCGTGGCGCACATCAGCGAGGCGCTACGTATTTTTTTGAGCAGCAGTCAGGCAGATACCCTTGAGCGGTTATTGGCTACGCCCACCCTGCGGGCGTTGGTGGATGCCCAGTTACAGATTCATCTAGAGCGCGCATTTGCGGGGCAACCGGTGAATGCTCACAACGTCCACCGGTTCGTCACACCTAATGGCGAGCAACAGCCCGAACTCAGCACCACCTTGAGCAGTGCTGCGCTGGAGCTTTTTATCAGTGGCCCGCAGACCACGGGGCATGCCTACACCTACACCGGGCCTTTTACGCGCCTGCCGCATGAGAGTGACGCAGACCTTGATAAGCGATTCGCTCGCGTGCTCACCTCAGCCACGGAGCACTTAATCCCTCACATGAGCGAGGCGCTTTCAGTTTTTTGGGATCAACCGGCAGGGGCGCAGCCGAGCCCGCATACCTATTGTGCGGCGCGGTTGGGCGACCATTTCTTTCAGCAGTTATTACAGGCCCGCCATCGTCCTGAGATGTCATCGGACGCTTTTCACGCGTTGCAGCAACTGCTTGCAGCCCGGCATGACGTGACAACGATCAGTGCGGCGCGCTTGCTGGTGTATGAGGCCAAAGGCCCGGAGGTCGAGCTCGCAGGTTTGATGTGCTTCTATTTTCCGGGGCAGAGCAACGGGGTGTGGTTGTTTGGAGCCTCGACCGGGCTGGTAAAGATCTCGTCCCGGGCCCGGCTTTCCAGTTATGTGCTGAGCAAACTGAGAAGCCCCACAGCCTTCGACGCCATTGCGCGCTATGCCCCTCAGGATCAGCATCCGCTGCTAGCCGGGATGGTCGCCCCCATGCTACGGGTCGAGAACGTCGTGGGCAGCGTGTTTGATGATTGCATCCATGCGGTGCGCGCCAGGCAGATCCGCGATTTTGTCTATCTGACGGGGCAGTACCAGGCCCGCCGTCTGACACTGGCGGCAGTGGACCATGCACTCGACGTGCGTGAGCTGATTGACCCACAGTTACTGAAACTCAACAGCCATGGGCGTTGGGACAGCCGATTTTTGCCAGGCAGCAATGGGCTGCCGTTAGCCCTGAACGAAAATGGGTTGTCCGACGTGTTGAGCCTCAAACTGCCCAAAACCCAAGCCCAGAGAGACGCATTACTCAAGCACTGGCCGACTCCGCGCATGCTTGCCCGGCATTTATTGGCAGAGGTATTGAATGAAGGCGGTCAACGCTTCGTCAATGTGGCTGAGGTGTGGGTGCACGTCTTCGACGTGGATGCGGCTGTGTTGACGTGTGTGCCGATACGCATGCTGACCCTGGTCGACGCCCTGCTTGAACGGGTCACCGGTCGCAACCCGTTACCGCACAATCCGGCATTCATTGAAGGCGGTCTCAGGTCTTCACGTGATGAGACGATCAAGCCGCTTCGGCGCCTGAGCGGGACCAAACTGCTGACCTTGCTCGACGCGCTTGCCAAAGGCTTCGAGCAGGCATACACGCAACATCTGTCGGCGTTCTTTTACACAGCTTCTACCTCGCAACCTTCAGATACGCTTGCCCAGCATCTGGCGACCTTGCGGCACGTCATGTTGCGCGCCGATATGCGATTGATGTTGAGGGGCAACCACCTTGAGGCCGATGACAAGCGCGTCATCACGACGGTATTAACCTACCCGGTCAGTACTCACCGGCCGGCCCTCAACCAGTTTGTACCGGACGTATTCGCCGTTTTTCTGGACATGGGCGGGGGGCTGGACGCTATCAGCGTCTGCAACTGTGTGTTGATAACCGAGCGTGGCGGGCAGGAATCAAGTACCGCCGGGCGAGCGATACTCTGGACACCGGTGTCGGGCTTTGAACGTTTTGCGACAGTGGATCAATCCAAGGCTCACCTTGAGGCGCTGCTACTCGACAAAAGCCTGCGCCAAGACGTGTTGGCCAATGTTCGGTGCGATGTCCAATCACTGATCTGCGCCCACCTGGACAGGCGCAGCGATTGGGCGGTGGAGGGGCAGAATCAATGGGTCAACTTTGAGCGCATCGAAGACGATTTTGTCTATGAGTGTCAGGTTGCGGCGATCAACAAAGTAGTGGTGGACGCTCATTACGTGTGCCGACAAGCCCGTGAAGTCCCGTTAACGGCGCAAAGTTTCGAAAACCTCAGTCGCAGCCTTTTGCTTGAAGAACATGCGGGTCTTCATTTTGAGCGCCACCGTGAAGTGGCCGCGACGCAGCAATTTGAAAGCGCGTTGCCATCCTGGTTAAAAAACGCTTCCCGAGCCGATCAACTGGCGTACGCCAACGTGCTGCAACGCTATCAATTCGCAGTACAAGACAATGGGTCTTATCTCCACGGCATCCCTGACATCGAGGCCTATGCGCGCGAGGCGGTGAGGGCGCAATTGGCGTTGGATTTTCCCGATCAGGTCCTGGAGCCGGACGCCATTGAAGTGGTGCTCGACACGTATGTGCCCGCGCCGGTTGCTGTGGGCAGCACCCCGTCCTTTCTGGCTGCAGCGACGACGCGCGAAATCCAGTCACTCACCCGCTTTGCACTGAACGGCTTCAACCGGCTTGAAGGTGGCGCCATGCTTTTGCGTGCGCTCGATGAAAGTACCTTACCCCTGGGGCTGGACCCGCGTTATGCCAAACGGCTGGTGCGCAAACTGGACATTGGCCGTCACTACCAGGCGCTGCTTAACAGCAGCCTGGCGCCAGAAAAACAGGGCTCGGCCCGACGACAACAGCAGTTTGGCGAACAATTGTTGCTGCAAGTGCTGGAGCAAGGGTTGAGAGAAAAACTGGACGGCGCGCTTTCGGCCAACGCATATGCCTGCCTCAAGCATGTGATTGAACGTCCTGACGGCCTGGCCCGTAATCCGCTTAACGGCGTTTCGCTGATCATCAGGCCCCTGGAGCTGGTGGCTGAAAGTGGTCGCGAACCGGATTTGGCGACAGGTATGTATGTGCTGGGGCCACAGTCAGGCGATACGGGCCCGCACCTGTTGTGGACGATGTACAGCGAGCATTTTTCCCTGAAGGAATACGCCAGTGAAGGTCTGTTGCTGGCAGATCTGTACACCCGCGAATCCCTGCAAAACCTGGTGTTGCAACGCTTGCCGGCCTTCGAACGCAAAACCTACGCACATGGCGGTTTTGTCGAGCCGCACTTGCCGCACTTTCAAGATTCAATATTGCTCAACGGCTGGCAAACCCCGGCCCCGGTAGCGCTGGCCAACCGGCCCATCCTGGGCAATCTGTTCGCGACCCTGTACCGCGATAACTACCGGCTGTTGCTGGACATGGCGGCCCAGCAATCCAAAACCACAGCCCAGGTCGATTGGGAGTCCTTCAAGTACGCGTTGACGCTGGTGGTTAACACGGCCGCGATGTTTGCCCCCGGAAAACTGAGCCTGCCCATTGTGGTCTGGCAGGGGCTGGGCCTGCTGCGCGAAGGCGTCAGTGCAGCCAGGCAGGGCAGGTGGGCGGAGTCTGTCAGCGAGTTCGCCATGTCGCTGGTTCTGCTGGCGACGACCCGCCGAGCCTGGCACTCAGTGATTCGTTCGGTCGACGCCGTTTCGGCGCACGACTTGGAACCTTTCCCTGCTGCAATACCGCGCTCCGATGTGCAGTTTCAAGGTTCGGCCTCTGGATTGGCCTCACTGCGTGCCAACCAGGTGGCGCTGGTGGACTTGACGTTTGACGCGCAGACCCGGATTTACAGCGATCCGCCATCCGGTCTCCATTACATACAGCTGAGTGGGCAGGTGTACCGCGTACTGGCGTGGCGCAATCGCTGGCGACTCTATCTGGACGATGTGCGAGAGGGCCCGCTGATCAAGCTCAATACAGATCAACAGTGGGAGATCGATGTGAATGAGCCGCTGTTGGGGGGCGGCCCCGTCGCTTCGACGATGAGCGGGTACGGAACATTAGCGGCTAACGCCCTGACCTATGAGATTCAGGCAATCGGCATGGACAGCATCCAGCGGCGCTTCCCGGATAAGGCATTGAGCATCCGTAAAGCGCATGAGTTGGCTACCACGTATTTGCAGCGTACTACTCAAGCGCTGCATGACTTGCATGCACCCGGCAGTGCGAACAGAAGGAATCGGGAGTTTTTGCAACATTTCTTCGACCTGGACGCATTGGGGCCTGCTCACCTTGAGCGCGTTCAGTCTGGTGTGGATGCGCTGCTGGCGCGCTTCCTTCACCCCGACCTGTCGCCCGCGACTTCGCCAAAATATGTGGTGTGCCGCTCGCGATTCAACTCAACGGCTTCGGCGTTTGTGAACCGTGCTGACAGTTCAAGGCGGATCTACCTGACCGATGAGTTCTTTTCCACCCTGTTCGAGCAGCCCTATGCGCTGACTCATCCGTATTTAAAAGCCGCGTCGCCACCCTTTCCGGTGAGTCAGCAAATGCGCGCCTCATTTTTGCTGCACGAGCTTACCCATGAGGTTCTGGAAACAGAGGACATTCATTATTTGAACCCCGGGTTTCCGTATCTGGACTTGATAGACACCGATCTGCCGTTTGGCCGCTACCTTCAGGATCTGATAGTCGAGATTCAGAAAATCCATTCTCCGCACGTCCCAACCGAGAACCTTTTTCAGGAACTCAACCCCGAAACCATGGGGTGGAAAGACATCCCCAATGGCACCGCCAAAAGTCGTCTCCTGGAGATTGCGGGTGTGAGCACGCTGGACCAGGCACGTTTGGTCTTTAGAAATGACTCGATCAAACGTGTAGAACTGATGCTGGCCAATGCCGATTCGCTGGTGCTGTTGATTGTTCATTTGGGGCGCCTTTACCCGGTCTTGTCATAGGCCGTGGGTGCCGGGCAAGTGAACGGCACGGGCATTCCGTCCGGCAAGCTTTTCATGCGCCGGTCCAAAGCAGGCATAATGCGCGACCCGCAATAGCGCATTGCCTGCTCTGGATTGATCCTTGACCTTGCCACCTGAGTTCCCTGTCACGACGCCTGTGCGCCCTTCGGGTTGCCCGGGGCTATTGCGCATTGTCCAGGCGATGGATGGCGGAATTTGTCGCGTCAAACTCGCAGGCGGATTAATCACCGCATCACAAGCGCTAGCCGTGGCTGACGTGGCGCAGCGGTATGCCAGCGGGGTTATCGAAGCGACCAATCGCAGCAACCTGCAAATTCGGGGTGTGGGGCCGGCGCATGCAGCGCTGATTAAACCACTGCTGGACGCGGGCTTAGGGCCGGCGAACGCCGCCAGTGACGACGTGCGCAACCTGATGCTCAGCCCCGCAGCGGGGATTGATCCGCAACAGGTGGTCGACACGTGGCCCTTGGCGCGTCAGGTTCTCGCCAGCCTAGAAAGCACACCGCGCTATGCCGAATTGTCGGCCAAATTTGCCGTGCAACTGGACGGCGGCGAAGCGCTGGCGATGCTGGAACATCATCACGACCTGTGGTTATCGGCTTATGAATGCGAGGGCCAGCGCCTGTTGGCCTTCGGCCTTGCGGGCAGCCCGGCGCAGGATGCAGCGTTGGGCTGCGTGCCTGTCGAACAGGGGCATGAGCTGGTGATGGCCGTCCTGTCGTTGTTTCTCGATGTAGCGCGTCCCGAGCAAACACGCATGCGCCACCTGTTCAAGGAGCGGGCGGTTACAGACTTTGTCGAGCAACTGGCGCAGCGAATCAGCGTGGCAATCGTCCCTGCACACACGTGGCATCGTGAGGCCAGGGGCGGGCAATCGCCCATCGGCTGTTATCCACAGCGTGAGCCGAACCGGGTTTACGTAGGGGCCGCCCCGGCGTTGGGTCGACTCAATGCCGCCATGCTCAGCGGGCTGGCGAGGATTGCCACTCGCTATGGCGACGGCACGTTGCGATTTACCCCGTGGCAAAGCGTAATCGTCCCAAATGTGCGCACCGATCAAGGGGCGCTGGTCACTCAAGCGCTGCAAACACTGGGTTTGCTGTGTGATGCGCACAACCCGCTGACGCAACTGATTGCCTGCACCGGCTCCAGTGCTTGCGCCAAAGGGCTGGCCGATACCAAGCAGGATGCGCGTCGTCTCGCACGCTTGATGGCTGTGCCACAGAGCATTCACCTGACGGGCTGCCAACGCTCTTGCGCGGCGGCCCATGTGGTCCCGGTCACGTTGCTGGCCGTGGCGCCCGGTCATTACGACCTCTATTTACGTGACCCGCAGCACGCCGGATTCGGTGTGCTGCGTGAGCGCAACCTTACTATTGAAGCGGCGGGCGCCTGGCTTGAAGCCCGCCAACGGAGCAACACCCATGATTGATTACATCCGCGACGGTCAAGAGATCTATCGCAACTCGTTCGCCATCATTCGTGCCGAGGCCAACCTCGACAACATCCCGGCGGACCTTGAAAAACTGGCCGTGCGGGTGATTCATGCGTGCGGCATGGTCGATGCCGTCGACGACCTGCGCTTCTCACCGGGTGCGGGCAAGGCCGGGCGCGACGCGCTGGCCGCCGGTGCACCGATTTTGTGTGATGCGCGCATGGTGCTTGAAGGCGTGACCCGCACGCGTTTGCCGGCCCACAACAAAGTGATTTGCACGCTCAAGGAAGAGGGTGTTGCCGAGATGGCGCTGGAGAAGGGCAACACCCGCTCAGCTGTCGCCCTTGAGCTGTGGCGTCCGTACCTCGAAGGCAGCGTTGTAGTGATCGGCAACGCGCCGACCGCCCTGTTTTATCTGCTTGAGATGATCGACGCAGGTGCGCCCAAACCGGCGCTGATCCTGGGCTTCCCGGTGGGCTTTGTCGGCGCCGCCGAATCCAAGGCCATGCTCGCCGCGGACAGCCGTGGCGTACCGTTTGTAATCATGCAAGGCCGTCGTGGTGGCAGTGCAATGGCAGCGGCTGCAGTTAATGCCTTGGCGACGGAGATCGAGTGATGGTGCAACCTGGACGTTTGATCGGACTGGGCGTAGGGCCCGGTGATCCTGAGCTGATTACGGTCAAGGCGTTGCGCCTGCTGCGCGAGTCGCCCGTGGTGGCGTATTTCGTTGCCAAAGGTAAAAAAGGCAACGCGTTCGGCATTATCGAAGCGCACTTGCAAGGTGCGCAAACGCTGATGCCATTGGTGTACCCGGTGACCACTGAAGCCTTACCGGCGCCGTTGTCGTACGAACAAGTGATTAGCGATTTTTACGATCACGCTGCGGTTGAGGTGGCGCAGCATCTGCAAGCAGGGCGTGATGTGGCGGTGATCTGCGAAGGCGACCCGTTCTTTTACGGCTCATATATGTATCTGCATGACCGACTGGCGCAACAATTTGAGGCTGAAGTCGTGCCCGGTGTTTGCTCGATGCTGGGCGGCGCGTCGGTGCTGGGCGTGCCGCTGGTGTACCGCAATCAGAGCCTGTCAGTGCTCTCGGGGGTACTGCCTCATGAAGAACTCAAGCGTCGTCTGGCGGATGCTGATGCTGCGGTCATCATGAAGCTGGGGCGAAATTTCCATAAGGTGCGTGAAGTATTGAGCGAGCTTGGCCTGGCCGAGCGCGCGTTGTATGTGGAACGCGCCACCATGAGCAATCAGAAAATCGTCCCGTTCAATGACGTGGACCCGATGTCATCGCCGTATTTCTCGCTGATTATCGTGCCCGGCGAACGGTGGCAAGGATGAACCGCCCAGCTGCGGCCATTGTGATCCTTGGCAATGGCAGCCTCGCGACTGCCCGGCGTATCCAGCAACTGTACCCGAGTTCGCTGATTCATGGTTTGGCCGAGCGGGTTGATGGCGCGGACCGGGTATACAGCGACTTTGGCGCCAACCTGCGTCAGTTGTACCAACAGGACACGCCCATCATTGCCCTGTGTGCGGCGGGCATTGTGATTCGCACGCTCGCGCCGTTGTTGTTGGAGAAAGGCGCAGAGCCGCCGGTGCTGGCGGTGGCAGAAGATGCCAGCGCCGTGGTCCCCTTGTTGGGTGGCCTGAGCGGTGTGAACGATCTGGCTCGGGAAATCGCTGCCGGGCTGGGCATTGCACCGGCGATTACGACCAGCGGAGAACTGCGGTTTGGCACCTGCCTGCTAAACCCGCCGAGCGGCTATGCCTTGGGTGATCTGGAGCTGGGCAAGCGCTTTGTGTCAGACCTGCTGGCCGGGGAATCCGTGCGCATCGAAGGGGACGCGCCCTGGTTGGACAGTGCGCAACTGCCCCAACACCGAGACGCGCGTCTGGCGATTCATGTGGGCAGCGAAGCGCGGGAGCCTGTGGCGGACGAGTTGCGGATTTACCCGCGCAATGTGCTGGTGAAAGTCAACGCCGTGGTGTCAGCGCAAACCGTTGGCGACGTGCTGCGCGAAGCGAAGGTCGCTTGGCAATCCCTGGCGTGCGTCGTGGCCGACGAACCCCTGATGGCTGACACCCAACTGCGTGAAGTGGCCACTGAACTGGGTGTGCCGCTACGTTTTGCAACTGACGATGATGAGTTTGCCGAGCAGTCAGTCGCCTGGGATGAGCCTGTGAATGCTGTGACCGTGGGGGTGGCGCCCGCGCCACTGGTCATTGAGCGACTGGGACGTGCGCGTGGACGCCTGGCCGTCATCGGGTTGGGGCCAGGCGCTGCGGAGCTGATGGTGCCCGCCGTCAAGGCCGAGCTGGAACGGGCCAACGACGTGTTGGGCTATGAAACTTATGTGCGCATGGCCGGGCCGTTCCGTGACGATCAAGTGATGCACTGCACCGACAACCGCGAAGAAATGCAGCGAGCCCGGCATGCCTTTGAGCTGGCGGCCCAAGGGCGCTCAGTGGTGGTGGTGTCGTCTGGTGATCCTGGTGTGTTTGCCATGGCAGCAGCCGTACTGGAAGCGCTGCACGAGTCCAACAATCCGCTCTGGCACAGCGTTGACCTGGAAATCCTGCCGGGCGTGTCGGCCTCGCTGGCGACGGCGGCGCAGGCTGGAGCGCCATTGGGGCATGACTTCTGCGTGATGTCGCTCTCGGACAACCTCAAGCCATGGGCCATCATCGAAAAACGTCTGGACCTGGCGGCCGAGGCGGATCTGGCGCTGGCGTTCTATAACCCGATTTCCCGCTCACGCCCCTGGCAGCTAGGTGTGGCACTGGACATCGTCGCCCGTCATCGTCTGCCTGCGACGCCGGTCGTCTTGGGTCGCGATATCGGCCGTCCGGGCCAGACGCTACGTGTCACGACCCTTGGCGCGTTGACCCCGGATCAGGTGGACATGCGCACCATGGTCATCATTGGTTCGTCGACGACATGCGCATTCCGTCGTGCTGACGGACTGGAATGGGTCTACACGCCGCGTTGGTATGGGCAAAAGCCCTGACGTACTGAATAAATGGCCTCTTTAATGAGACCATTTTTTTATAAGCGGTAATGTTTGGCCATCCTGATGCCTTAACACTGTCGGAATATTCGTCAGTGTGCGTCAAATAAGTCTATGAGGCTTACTGGTTTTTATTAGTTTGGCAGTGTGAATAACTCTTATGCTGGCTATATAAAGTTTGATTCAGGTGGAGTGCGTGGCAAAAGCACGTGTGCGAAGGGGGAGAAGTCGATTAAGTTAGCTGTAATGAACGCGATTTAAGCGTCATTGCTTCTAATGCGAAGGAATCGGTTGACGGGCAGGCCATTGGAACGTGTTCAGGGCGTTGGTTCGGCTCTGTACGAAAAGTAATGTCACAAACACGGCATCGCACAAACCGTTGAGCATCAATCGACCATCGGCTCTCGTGCGCCCGCCACGGCGAGGTTGTTCGGCTATATCCGCAACCAAGTCCCAGGGTACATCAAGGTAGTCGGGGCGACTCTCCAGTCCAGTCTGATAAGTGCTGTCTTATTGTTCTGTTCAGGGATGAACGTCGGATGGAGTTGATCGGGGTGGGAAGCAGAGTTTTAGTAATGCGTGTTTCTGTAATATTAAGTATGGAACCCTTTTTTGTATTGTAGAAAAAGCAGGCTATGTTTTATTTAACGGGTCGGGAAGGCTCGCTAAATAAAATTAAATGGAGTGATTGTATGATTATTAGTGAAGGCGTTGCTGTCACAGACCAAGAAGCCGAACAGTTTTTTAATGCATTGCCAGTCAAGCAAAAAATGCAGTTTTTAACGACGCCTGAATCGCCAAACGTGGCAGGCGAGGCAAAAGAAGAAACTGCACTGGTCGGGAAGGAAACGCCAATCGTTATTGCATTTGCTGATGGTGTGGCGCTTGAGAAGCGTGAGGCGGTTATGAATATTGCCCAGCTCGCTGAATCTCATGCCGATACAAAAGCAAACCGTAAAACCAATGCCCTGGCATGGTACGAGGCTTACCATGAAGCAATGAAGCATTGTGGTTGGACCTTCACGAATTATATATACACCACCCATGATACGAAGAATGTCAATGTCACCATGGACAGTCTCGTTTTGGAAATAGTTGCTATGGCTGCAGGGGCGAATGCCGCAGCGATCGTTCCTTTACTGGGTAAAGTCTTCGATAGAATCAAAAAAGATAATGCCATCATCACATTGTTTGATAACAACAGTAAGGGCAGTAGCGTAGGCAGTTGTCAGATCATGCCGTGCATGGAGTCTGAGGGCGGTATTGCAGTGACTGTCCTGGCCGGTCTGGAATGTACTTTTAACTCCTCCGAAGGCGGTGCCTGGTTCTGGAAGTGGAAGGCTTCGAGTCTGAGTGTTCAAAAAGCGGCGACTCAGATGAACCTGAACTTTGAATCGTATAAGCGCCGTGAGCACCATATACTCGGTCAGCTGGATAAGTCTTCTGATGAGTTTTTTGCAAAAATAAATATGAAATAATTCGTCAGCGGGGCGGCATTTTATAGTGTCGCCTCGTTCATTAGCGCTTTGTCCGAATAGGGGGCTACATGGAGTACAAGCTCAAAGTCGTATCAGGCCAGTTAATTTTTTTACCGGATAACTTACCTGTACCGTTTGAAAGTGATCTTGCCTGTTCGCAATTTTTTATGCAGTTTTACGCGGACGGTAGAGCTGACAGATTCTCTTCGCTCGGCAGCTGGGATCAACGTATTGGTGAGGCGCGCGTACAGACGAAGTGGATAACAACGCTTTCGCAGAATGTTGATGTAAAGCCAAGTGAGGATGCTTTTTTTGACGTGCTCTCTGTGGTATCAGAGCTAATTAATCACGCGCACGCTATTAACTCCGGGGTTTCACTGGAGCTGCTGCGCGATGGGCTAAAGGCTTTAATGTGTGACGCGCGGGCGCAGAAAGTGTTTTTTGATTCAGTATTCAAGCGTTCTGTCTCTGATCGGACCCCGAATGATCAAGGTTCTTTAAATGTTTCTTTCCTGCTCAGTGTGCTCAATCCTCATAATCAGTTGTTAACGGTTCAGGTTCGTATGAGCGTTCATGGGGATCCGGGCGCAAGTATTTTTATTCGGCCCTTAGAGGGAAAAGAACTGATTGGCACGCCCTCGCTGACGGTATCAAGTGCTGAGTTGAATGCGCGTATGTACGAAAAGGTCAGAGGTAATATAAATGCTTTTGTGAAAGATGTAGCAGTCGATCAGATTGTCGACGTGGCGATTAATTAAAGCATCGGGCTGTTTAATCGAGTAGATACCCCCTCTACCCCGCGCAACGAATAGGGATGGAACAGAAATGTGATTTGCCGAGCCCAGCGGGTTTGCGCGGCAACTTATTTAAAGCACACGTGCTGCAAAGGAACATACTGAATGAGTAATCGCGTCGTTATGGTCGGTGGTAGTCTTCTTTCATTTGTTGACGGATTTTCGCCCCAAGAACAACAGGATATTATGGACAGCCTTGCACTTGCTCAATACAGTGCAGACAAGAACGTAAAGCCGAACAGTCCACTTACGGACTGGTTCGACTTGTTCTGTGATAGCTTGCTGGATGTTGGGTGGGAGGTCGATGAAGAGGTACTATCCCTCGGTCCGAAGAAGGAGGGCGTATTTTTTAGTCTTGAAGAGGCTGTTTTAGCAGGTCTTACACATGTTGAGCAAGCATCACTTCACGCTGCACTTAAACACTCTATTGAGGCGTTGAAGCTGGATGAGGCTTCTCAAGAAATGTTTGAAAGCCGTAATCGCAAGCACTTAATGTCTCATTACCAGTTTGTTCCTTGCGAGCCTCGAAACGAATTCGGGAGTTATATGTTCGTAAGCGGGATGAGGGTTACAACGCACTTCGAACTCGATAATATTTTTTTCAACAATAAAAAAATTAAGACGGATGCTGCTTTGGATGTACAAACAGCCTCGGGAGGATTTTATTTGAAGACTGAAGCCTATGACCCATACCGGGAAACTGTTCTGCAAAAGTTGAGTGAAATTGGCGATGACTTTTTTAGAAACCTGAAGCATTAAGGCGTCAGCTACGTTGTGCAGAGCAATGAGTAAGCGCTCAAGGCACCAGATACCCTTTAACCCCGGTAAAGATGATCTGTGCTGCGAGCGCGCATACGAATAGACCCATCAAACGGCTGACAATCTGCAGCCCCTGTTCCCCCAGAATGCGTTCAATCCGGTTAGACAGATACAGCACGATTCCGACTGTGAGGCTGGCCAGCGCGATGCTGGTAATTGCCATGAGTTTGTCGTCCCAGTGCGGCTGGGTAATCCCCATCACCAATAATGCACCGATCGTCCCCGGGCCGACCGTCAATGGAATGGTGAGTGGAACGATGGTGACGTCCTGCTGCACGTTGTCTGTCTGCACTGCCGACTTGCCTTGAGCCATGCCCAGTGCCGAGATGAACAATACACTGCCGGCACCGATGCGGAACGCATCAACCGTGATCCCGAAGACGTTGAATATCGTGCGCCCGAACAGGTACAGCAACACGCTGGAGATCAGGGTTGCCAGAGCGACTTTCCAGGCCAGACGGCGACGTTCCTTGTTCGAGTAACCCCGCGTCAGGCTGATAAAGCACGACAGCACGAAGAACGGGCTGTAGAGCACCAGCATCTTCAAATACACACTGAACAGTATATGGAGCATGGTATGGGCTCACATCGAGGGAAGGCGCCGAAAGTCTATCAGGCGGTTGGAAATCTGTCGGCAAACTCACCCTTAATGTAGCGAGGGCGATTGTTCCTGAGATTGACGCAGCTCACGTTGTGCAACCCAATATTCGACCAGTTCGCGCAGTTGCGAAAGTTCCACCGGTTTGGCCATATGACCGTCCATGCCAGCCTGACGGGCGCGATCTTTATGTTCGGTCAGGATGTGAGCGGTCAATGCCACAACGGGCGTGCGTACCCGTTGGTTGCTGACTTCCCACGCCCGCAATTGTTCAGTGGCCGAGAAGCCATCCAGCACCGGCATTTCGCAATCCATGAGCACCAGATCATAGCGTTCGGCCTTCATGGCTTTCAGTGCCTCGGCGCCATTGCAGGCAGTGTCGGGTTGCAAATTGAGTTTGCCGAGCATGCCGCGAATCACTTTGGTGGAAATGTTGTTGTCCTCAGCCACCAGGATCCGGAAGTCACTTGGAACGGTGGTGGGCGACGTGGGCTTGCCCGGCACGGGTTTACTGAGGGCCTGACCTTTATTGCGTTGGCTGAGCTCATCGGCCAACGTTGTTTTCAGGGTGTAACCGGCCACTGGTTTTGCCAGGATGCGTTTGATCCCGCAGTTTCGCGCAATGATTTTGCTCGGCGCATTACTGATGCCTGTGAGCATGACCAGCAGAATGTCGTGATTGAGGCTCGGGTCTTCCTTGATCTTGGCCGCCAACTGCATTCCCGTCATGCCCGGCATGTTCTGGTCGAGCAAGACGATATCGAAATAGTCACGCAAGTGAGCCTTGGTCCGCAGCAGTGCCAGGGCTTCTTTGCCAGACGCTGCGGCATTGACGTTCAAACCCCAAGCGGTGCATTGCTGCACCAATACTTTGCGGCAGGTGTCGTTGTCGTCGACCACCAGCACGCGTGCGCCCTTGAGCGGGCTGTCGAGGTCCGAGGTCTGGTGTTCCAGGTGCTGAGGGTCCAGCGGCAAGGTCATCCACAGGCTGCTGCCTTTGCTCTGGCCGGGTTTGATGCCGAACTCGCCGCCCATCAGCATGATCAATTGCCGTGCAATCACCAGCCCCAGATGCCCGCCAAGACGTGTGGCGGCGAGGAAGTTCTTGCTGTGTAACTCCGCGTGCAGCAGGGCGTCGCGTTCCTGCTCATCCATGGGCTGGCCAGAATCTTGAACGGTGATGCGCAGGCGTGGCGGGTCGCTTCGTTCTTCGAGTGCCACAACGATGAGGATTTCGCCTTCGTCGGTCTTCTTTAGCGCGCTTTCGAGCAGGCTCAGTAACGTCTGGCGCAAGCGGGTAGGGTCGCCGCTGATGACACGCGGCACTTGCGGCTGAATAAAACTGATGAGTTCAACGTTCTGCTGCTCAGCTTTGGTGCGGAAAATGCTCAGGCAGTCATCAATCAGGGCATTGAGGTCAAACTGCACGTCATCCAGCTCGATTTGCCCGGACTCCAGCTTGGAGATGTCGAGGATCTCGTTAATCAGCGTCAGCAGCTCGTTGCCAGCGCTGTGAATGGTTTGCACGTAGTCACGCTGTTTGACGGACAGCGGCGTACCCAGCAGCAGCTCGGTCATGCCCAGCACGCCGTTCATCGGGGTGCGGATCTCATGGCTGATCTTGGCCAGAAACTCGGCCTTGGCATTGACTTCGGCGTTACTGGCCGCCAGTTCGCGACTGATGCTGAATGCGTCTTCAGTGATGCTTCGATTGCGCTCACTCAACGCCAGGCTCATCAGGAAGCCGCTGACGCAGACGATAAACATCAACGCCATGACCAACTCTTGCGGTGCGATCAGGGTCAGGCCCAGCAGGGCGGGCAGAATCACCAATGTGCCGAGATTGAAAATGGCAATGGCCACCACGAACAGGCGTGCCGGGCGATAGCCTTTTTGCAGGTGATAGACCGACACCAACAAGATGCTCAGGCTCGCCAGGGCGACCAGGACGTAGGTCATTACGTTCAGGGGCAAGCCGTCGATGAACAGTAACAGCAGGCCGCCGAGGGCGATGATGAGGATGTCGGCCAGCAGTAGCCTGTTGATCGGATGCGGGCCGCGGGACGAGAAAAAACTGTAGGCGAACATCAGCCCGCAAGGCGCTGTCAGCAGAAGCGCCAGATAAGCGCCGGAGGTTTGCGCGCCATGCCACTCGGGCAGCCAGGGTCCTAGCAGGTTCAGGAACAGCGCGGAACTGGTGAGCAGCAGCCCTTCACAGATTGCCAGCCACAGGCTGCTGATCGAGCGGGTGAACGCAAAGCGTGTGAGGTTGTGCAGTATCAGCATCAGCAGGCAACCGAGCATCAAGCCGTACATCAAGGGCTTACCTTGATTGGCCGCCAGCATGACAGCCGTGTCGAGGGTGATGTACGGGCGCAACTGATGGTCGGAAACCAGCCGTAAGTAGACGTCGAGCGTACGGCTGCTCTGGGGCAGCGGCAGCATGTAGTCGCTGCTTGGCAAGGGTTTGTCGGCTTGGGTCAGGCTGTTGCCGGCGGTGACTTCTTCGATCAGTTTCTGATCGTCGAGCACATACAGGTCCAGCCGGGACACATCGGGCGCAAATACCCTCAGGATTTGTTCGTGTTTGTCCGGCACCAGCCGGAACCGCAGCCACAGTGCTTCGCCCGGCTCAGCGGCTTTAAGCTGATCGAGTTCGATGGGGCTGAATTGAGTGGCAAATCGTGGCGAATGTACATCGCTGATTTGCAGGGTGCCCTGGGGATCTGACAGCACTGACCAATTGCTGCCCTGAGCAGCATGTGCCGGCAGTAAAACAAGTAAAACGGTCAATAAACTGACAAAAAAACCAGTGGCGATCCTGAGCCAGCGCACGGCGAAATCCCTTCGTAGAGTAAAGCCTAAAGATAACTATGCGCGGCGCAGGAACAGTTAGGCAAGGGTGAGATGCCCTTGCCTATCCATATGGATTGCTTATTCCGTACGGTCGCCACGTTCGCGTGCAATTGCACGATAACCAATGTCATTACGGTAGAAACAGCCATCCCATTCGATGGCTTTGGCCAGCGCGTAAGCGTGCTGCTGGGCCGCTTCCACGGTGTCGCCCATGGCCGTTGCACACAGTACACGACCACCGGCTGTGACCACTTCGTGCGCAGCATTCAACGCCGTACCGGCATGGAATACCTTGCCTTCAAGCTTCGCCGCAGCGTCCAGACCGTGAATCACCGCCCCTTTAGCGTAGTCGCCCGGGTAACCGCCGGCTGCCAGGACAATGCCCAGACTTGGACGCGGGTCCCATTGCGCTTCAACCTTGTCCAGTGCCTGAGCCAGGGCTGCTTCGATCAGCAACACCAGGCTCGACTGCAGACGCAGCATCACCGGTTGGGTTTCTGGGTCGCCAAAACGGCAATTGAATTCGATGACCTTAGGGTTGCCAGCTTTGTCGATCATCAGGCCTGCATACAGGAAGCCAGTGTAGACATTGCCTTCTTCGGCCATGCCGCGAACGGTCGGCCAGATCACCTGATCCATCACGCGCTGGTGAACCTCGGCGGTCACCACCGGAGCAGGCGAGTACGCGCCCATGCCACCGGTGTTCGGGCCAGTGTCCGCATCGCCAACGCGCTTGTGGTCCTGGCTGGTTGCCATAGGCAATACGTTCTTGCCGTCGACCATCACGATGAAACTGGCTTCCTCGCCGTCGAGGAACTCTTCGATTACCACACGCGAACCCGCTTCGCCAAAGGCGTTGCCGGCCAACATGTCGCGCACGGCGTCTTCGGCTTCGGCCAGGGTCATGGCCACGATCACGCCTTTGCCTGCAGCCAGGCCGTCGGCCTTGATCACGATCGGCGCGCCGACTTTTTGCAGATAGGCCAGCGCCGGTTCGATTTCGGTGAAGTTCTGGTAATCGGCGGTCGGGATCTTGTGACGCGCCAGGAAATCCTTGGTGAACGCCTTGGAGCCTTCCAGCTGTGCCGCGCCTGCGGTAGGGCCAAAGCAGTCCAGGCCACGGGAGCGGAACAGATCGACCACGCCTGCCACCAGCGGCACTTCCGGGCCCACGATGGTCAGGGAAACGTTCTTCTCGGCAAAGTCGGCCAGTTGCTCAAGGGCCAGCACGTCGATGGCGACGTTTTCGCACTTGGCTTCAATGGCTGTACCGGCATTGCCCGGGGCTACGAACACTTTTGCAACGCGTGGGTCCTGAGCGACTTTCCAGGCCAGTGCGTGTTCGCGGCCACCGCTGCCAATGATCAAAACATTCATTTCAAAAACCTCGGATGACGCTGAATTCTAATGAGAGCCCAAAACGCTTGACGCTTCAGGAGCCCGTACTGAGACCGGTCGATGCAGGCGGAGTCGACCTTGGTGAGCGCAGTCGCCTATTGGCAATACACATCATCGAGGTCGGCCCCTGCGCAGCAGAGGCCGGGTTCAGAACGGTCGTCGCCTAATTAATGACGGAAATGGCGCATGCCGGTGAACACCATGGCAATACCGGCTTCATCAGCCGCGGCGATGACTTCGTTGTCGCGCATCGAACCGCCTGGCTGGATCACCGCAGTAATGCCGGCTTTGGCTGCATTGTCGATGCCGTCACGGAACGGGAAGAACGCGTCCGAGGCCATGACCGCGCCCTGAACCTGCAAACCTGCGTGCTCGGCCTTGATGGCTGCAATGCGTGCCGAGTTGACGCGGCTCATCTGGCCAGCGCCCACGCCGATGGTCTGACGGCCCTTGGCGTAGACAATGGCATTGGACTTCACGTATTTGGCCACTTTCCAGGCAAAGATCAGGTCGTGGATCTCTTGTTCGGTCGGTGCGCGTTGGGTCACGACTTTCAGGTCTTCGCTGCCGATCATCTCGATGTCGCGACTTTGAACCAGCAGACCACCATTCACACGCTTGAAGTCCCACGCCGGGGCGCGGTTCTCGCTCCACTGGCCGCAAGCCAGCAGGCGCACGTTGGCTTTGGCGGCCACGATGGCGCGGGCTTCTTCGCTGACGGACGGGGCGATGATGACTTCAACGAACTGACGCTCAACGATGGCTTTGGCCGTTTCGGCGTCCAGCTCGCGGTTGAAGGCGATAATGCCGCCGAACGCAGACTCGGTATCTGTGGCGTAGGCCAGTTCGTAAGCCTGACGGATGCCGCCTTCGGCGTCCGGGCTTACGGCAACGCCACACGGGTTGGCGTGCTTGACGATCACGCAGGCTGGTTTGACGAAACTCTTCACGCATTCCAGCGCAGCGTCGGTATCGGCCACGTTGTTGAACGACAGCTCTTTGCCTTGCAGCTGGGTAGCCGTGGCGATGCTGACTTCGGCCGGTTTGGCCTCCACGTAGAACGCCGCTTTCTGGTGCGGGTTCTCGCCGTAGCGCATTTCCTGCGCTTTGATGAACTGGCTGTTGAAGGTACGCGGGAACTGGCCGCGGTCTTCGGTGCTCAGGGTGTCAGCCGTCTGGTTTATGGTGCCCAAATAGTTGGCGATCATGCCGTCGTAGGCCGCCGTGTGTTCGAACGCCTTGAGCATCAGGTCGAAGCGCTGGGCGTACGTCAGGCCGCCGGCCTTGAGGTTTTCCAGCACATTGGCGTAATCGCTGGCATTGACCACGATGGCGACGTCTTTGTGGTTCTTGGCCGCAGAACGCACCATGGTCGGGCCGCCAATGTCGATGTTCTCGATGGCGGTCGGCAGGTCGCAACCGGGCTTGTTGATCGTTGCTTCGAAGGGGTAGAGGTTGACCGCAACCAGATCGATCGGCTTGATGCCGTGCTCGTTCATGATGTCATCGTCAATACCGCGACGGCCCAGGATGCCGCCGTGGATTTTCGGGTGCAGGGTTTTCACCCGGCCGTCCATCATTTCCGCGAAGCCGGTGTAATCGGCGACTTCAACTGCGGCCACACCGTTGTCTTGCAACAACTTGAATGTACCGCCAGTGGACAGGATCTCGACGCCGAGGGCTTCCAGTTCACGGGCGAAATCAAGGATTCCGGTTTTGTCGGAAACGCTGATTAGAGCGCGGCGGATCGGCAGGCGGGTAGTCTGATCGGTCATCTCGATTTCCATCAAAAGCAAAGGAGTCAGCAAAAAAGGCGGCCCGTTTTACGAGGACGCCTTTCAGGTTTGATTGAATGCTTACAGCAGATCGTACTGTTTGAGTTTCTTGCGCAGGGTGCCGCGATTGAGCCCCAGCATCTCGGAAGCCTTGGTCTGGTTGCCCTTGACGTAGTTCATGACGCATTCGAGCAAGGGGGCCTCGACTTCGGAAAGAACCAGGTTGTACACGTCCGTGACTTCAGCGCCCTCCAGGTGGGCGAAATAGTTGTGCAGCGCCTTTTCGACACTCCCGCGAAGGGTCTGGCCTTCTTCGCTCGGTGTATTGAGGTGCTGTTTCAAATTGACGTTGTCGCTCACGGGCGTTGTTCCACTCACTAATGTCTCGGTCATCATCGTCATGCGGCCACCCATCCTTCGTCCCCTGTCCCCAGGCTCTTGTGTCGTTCGGCGAAAAACGCCTGAACGTTGGCGCATTGTGCTTCCGTATCTTCTAAACGATTGAAGTGGGCGCGAAACTCCTTGGCGCCCGGCAAGGTTGCGAGATACCAGCCGACATGCTTGCGGGCAATGCGAACGCCCAACACCTCCCCATAGAAGGCATGCAATGCGGCCAGATGCTCTAGCAGAATACGTTCCACTTCGCTCATCTCCGGTGCCGGCAATAGCTGCCCGGTACGCAGAAAATGATCCACTTCGCGGAAAATCCAGGGCCGCCCTTGAGCCGCCCTGCCTATCAACAGTCCATCTGCGCCGGTCGCGTCGAGGACGTGACGGGCCTTGTGGGGTGAATCGATGTCGCCGTTGGCAAAGACCGGAATCGACACCGCCTGCTTGATCGCGGCGATGGTGTCGTACTCCGCTTCACCGGTGTAGAGGTCAGCACGGGTTCTGCCGTGAACCGCCAGTGCTGTGATGCCGGCCTGTTCGGCGATTTTTGCCACGGTCAGGCCGTTTTTGTTGTCCCGGTCCCAGCCGGTACGGATCTTCAGGGTGACCGGCACATCAACCGCAGCCACGACAGCCTGCAGGATCTCGTTCACCAATGCTTCGTCTTTCAGTAGCGCGGAGCCGGCAGCCTTGTTGCAGACCTTTTTTGCCGGGCAACCCATGTTGATATCAATGATCTGTGCGCCCAGTTCCACATTGGCCCTGGCGGCGTCTGCCAGCATGTGCGCATCACCGCCGGCGATCTGTACCGAACGGGGCTCGGGATCACCGTCGTGAATCATGCGCAGGCGCGATTTACGGCTGTTCCAGAGACTCATGTCACTGGTGACCATTTCCGAAACAACCAGGCCTGCACCCATTCGTCGACAAAGCTGACGAAAGGGCTGATCGGTGACACCCGCCATCGGGGCGAGGATCAAACCGTTGTGCAATGTATATGGGCCGATGCGTACCGCCGACATAGGACTTCCCTGTTGTGGGGCCGGATCTTGGGAGTTCGAAAAAGGGTTGGCATGATACCCGCTCTCGATGACCGGATAAAGACGCAATTGGATAAAAATTGAACAGCGGGCCAATGCAAGAGTCGCCTATGGAGGCGCTAAAAGCAGGTCGCTGTTCAGGGGGGGCTCAAGCGTTCGGCCAAAAAAGCGGGCTTTTCATTCCGGAGAATGGAAACTCAAGCTGTAATTCACCGCTTTTGGCCCCGGATCCAGAATATCCAGTGCCACGTGGATCGGGGTTTGAGGTGGCATTTCAGCCTTGCCCGCCATGTCCCCGCTCAGGTACTCGCCGGGTTTGAAACGACGACTGGCAATCATTTTTCCGTTGAGGTCCGCAAAACGCAGCTCCAGCAAGGGGAAAGGTTGCGAAAAGGGCGCGCGGTTATAGAGGATCGCATCGACCACCAGCGCTCCGGCAAACTCAGGGTGACTGCGCACGACCAGATTGCTGCTTTTGATGCGGTCGATGTCAACCTTGGACGGCACGGTGCAACCGAGAGTCGGGCACAGTTGCTGGAAAATCGGGCGGTATTGGTCCTGGCGGGCCAGTTCTTCAAAGTGGTAGGCAATGTATTGGCCGCCCAGCGCAGCGGCGGCCACCAATACCAGCAATAACCACAACAGGCGCTTGCCCCAGGGTGTGCGGCGTTTTTGCCAGTCGAGGTGCAGTGGATCGTCGACCAGGTTTTGCAGAACCTCTTCTCGTACCCCCGGTTCGTGCCGCTTGCGTTTGTCCTTGAGGACAGATGGCGGCGCCAATGGCTCGTCGTCATCGTCATCATCCACGGCCGACAGGTGCATCAGCGGCGGCTCCGAATCCTTATCCAGCGATAGCTGAAGGGGCGGAGTGTCATCCGGATCGTCGAGGTCCAGGGACAACGACGGTTCGGTACGGCCAGCCTCGGCAGGCTCAACATGCGCAGGTTCTGCCTCGATGGCTTCGGCGCGCTCGGCGGCCGATTCGCTGAACAGGCTGTCCGACCACTGGCTTTCTTCGTTGGCATCGCTGTCGCGACGTGCGCTCAGCGTATCTTGCTTGCTGGCAGAGGCCTGGCCGAAGCTTTTGCTGGGCTGAATCTCCAGCTCTTCAAGCCGGGCCAGTTCTTTGTCCAGATCCAGATGGTCGAGGTCCAGCTCAGAAGCCTGCCATTGTTTCTGGCTGATGGGCTCAGGCTGGGCAGGCGGCTCGACGGGCTGAGGCGCGGCGACAGAAACAGCGGTTTGCTGTTGCTTTTCAGCGCTCTTGTTGAGCAGTTGCTGCGCAGCATTGAACACCTGCAGGCAAGCGCCACAGCGCACCACGCCGCGGGCCATGCTCAATTGAGAATGGTTGACGCGGAAGCTGGTTTGGCAATGTGGGCACTGTGTTACGAAGCTATCGCTCATGCGGCCACCCGGATTAGACAGGCGTGCATTCTAGCGCCGACGACCACTGATGCGCACCCAGCCATCGCGATTGGCGATCGGGTCCAGATCAAAGTCTTGCGCGTAGGCTGCTGCCACTTCGTCGCCTTGCTCGGCAAGGATGCCGGATAGCGCCAGACGGCCACCTGGCTTGACCAGGCTCGACAGTTGCGGCGCCAGGGCGACCAGCGGACCGGCCAGAATGTTGGCCACCAGTACGTCTGCCTGAACGGGGGGCAGGTCTTCTGGCAAATACAGCGGGAACAACGCCTCAGCGATGTTGTTACGGCCTGCGTTGTCGCGCGAGGCTTCGAGTGCTTGTACGTCGATGTCAGTGCCGACGGCCTGTTTGGCGCCCAGCAGCAACGCGGCGATGGCCAAAATGCCCGAGCCGCAGCCGAAGTCCAGCACGTTGCAGTCTTTGAGGTCCTGGCCGTCGAGCCACTCAAGGCACAGCGCCGTGGTCGGGTGGGTGCCGGTGCCGAACGCCAGGCCCGGGTCGAGCAGCAGGTTCACAGCCTCGGGTTCAGGTGCGGCGTGCCAGCTCGGCACAATCCACAGGCGCTGGCCAAAACGCATGGGCTGGAAGTTGTCCATCCAGCTGCGTTCCCAGTCCTGATCTTCGATGACTTCAGCGTGATGTTCCGGCAATGGCGCACCGGTCAGCAGTGCCAGATGGGACAGGACGAGTTCGGCTTCAGTGCCGCCTTCGAACAGTGCCAGCAAGTGGGTGTGCGACCACAGCGGGGTGGTGTTGAGCTCGGGCTCGAAGATCGGCTGGTCTTCGGCATCCATAAATGTGACCGAAACAGCACCGACTTCGAGGAACGCGTCTTCGTAGGTTTCGGCTTGTTCCGGGCTGATGGCGAGGCGTACTTGCAGCCAAGGCATGGCGGGCACCTTTGAAAAATAGGAATGTGCAGCCAGCGGGCTGCGAGAAGCGCGCAAGTTTACGCCAACGCAGGCCACCCTGCTATGGCAGGCCATCTGTAGGGGTGTGCCAGGGCCATTCGAGCAGGAATTCGAATTGGGCGGATGGTGCTTATGGACACGTCCTACATACCGTGATCGCCAATCTGGGCACTCTCTTCCTGATTACTGTGTATGAGGTTCATTCATTCAATGACTGGGCTTCATGGTTCTCAGCCGTGCTCCCTTTAGGGGCTACGTAAAAGAAGAGGCTTATGGCTCGGGGCTATGTTGTGACCGGTTTGATCATCATCGCCTCCGATCTCCCCGATTGCACAGGCGATAACCCCGCGAATAAAAGTGCAAACAATGAGCGCCATGCCTTCACCCATCGCTTCTACGCGGCCTGAATCAGTTCGGTAGTCGGGTACTCAAAAACCTGGAACCCCGGACACAACAAAGCCGCTCGAAAGCGGCTTTGTTGAGCAGAAAACAAACTTACTGGTTAGCCAGTTTGTGTTCCAGGTAGTGAATGTTGACGCCGCCTTCGCAGAAGCCTTCGTCATTCACCAGATCGCGGTGCAGCGGGATGTTGGTTTTGATCCCGTCTACCACGATTTCGTCCAGGGCATTGCGCATGCGCGCCATGGCTTCGTCACGGGTCGAGCCCCAGGTGATCAGCTTGCCGATCAGGGAGTCGTAGTTGGACGGAACCTTGTAGCCGCTGTACAGGTGCGAATCGACGCGAACGCCGTTGCCGCCCGGTGCGTGGAAGTGCTTGACCATGCCAGGGCTTGGCATGAACGTGGCCGGGTCTTCCGCGTTGATCCGGCACTCCAGGGAGTGACCGTGAATCTTCACGTCGTCCTGGGTGAAGGACAGCGTGTTGCCTGCCGCAATGCTCAACATCTCTTTCAGGATGTCGATGCCGGTGACCATTTCGGATACCGGGTGCTCTACCTGCACGCGCGTGTTCATCTCGATGAAGTAGAAACGACCGTTTTCGTACAGGAACTCGAAGGTGCCCGCGCCACGGTAGTTGATATCGATACAGGCCTGAACGCAGCGAGCCAACACTTCCTGGCGGGCTGTTTCGTCGATACCCGGCGCCGGCGCTTCTTCCAAGACTTTCTGGTGACGGCGCTGCAGCGAGCAGTCGCGGTCGCCCAAGTGGATCGCGTTACCCTGGCCATCGGAAAGCACCTGAACTTCCACGTGACGCGGATTGGTCAGGTATTTTTCGAGGTAGACCATCGGGTTGCTAAACCAGGCGCCCGCTTCTTCGCGGGTCTGCTTGGCGGCTTCGATCAGGTCTTCTTCGCGGTTCACCACGCGCATGCCGCGACCACCGCCGCCGCCAGCGGCTTTGATGATCACCGGGTAGCCGACTTCGCGGCCAATGCGCAGGGCGGTTTCAGGGTCTTCGGGCAGTGGGCCGTCGGAACCTGGAACCGTTGGAACGCCCGCAGCGATCATGGCGTGCTTGGCCGATACCTTGTCGCCCATCAGGCGAATGGTGTCAGCTTTCGGGCCGATGAACGCAAAACCGGATTTCTCCACCTGCTCGGCAAAATCGGCGTTTTCCGCCAGGAAGCCGTAGCCCGGGTGGATCGCCGTGGCGCCGGTCACTTCGGCTGCCGCGATGATGGCCGGGATGTGCAGGTAAGACAGGTTGGCTGGTGCCGGACCGATGCAAACGGTTTCGTCTGCCAGGCCCAGGTGCATCAGTTCCTTGTCAGCAGTGGAGTACACCGCGACGGTCTTGATGCCCAGTTCCTTGCACGCCCGCAGGATGCGCAAGGCGATCTCGCCGCGGTTGGCGATGAGAACTTTTTCCAGCTTCTGAGGCTTCAACATCGTTGGCTCCCCGTGGTTCAAACGATGGTGAACAGCGGTTGGTCGAACTCAACCGGCTGACCGTTCTCGACCAGGATGGATTCAATAACACCGGCTTTTTCAGCCTGGATGTGGTTCATCATTTTCATCGCTTCAACGATGCAGATGGTGTCGCCGACCTTAACGGTCTGGCCCACTTCCACGAACGCTGGCGAGGTTGGCGACGGCGTGCGGTAGAACGTACCCACCATTGGCGACTTGACTACAAAACCGTTCAGTTTTGGTGCAGCCGGTGCGTCAACTACGGTTGCTACCGGGGTCGCGGCAACAGGAGCAGCGGCCGCCGGAGCTTGCATTGGAGCCGGTGCGTAGAACTGCTGAGCAGGAGTCTTGCTGTGACGGCTGATGCGTACGGACTCTTCGCCTTCTTTAATTTCCAGCTCGTCGATGCCGGACTCTTCCAGCAGTTCGATCAGTTTCTTAACTTTACGGATATCCATGAATCGTCAACTCCCAATGGGTCGGTCAGGGGCGTTTAGCTTGTAGTTCAAGCTGTTCCAGGGCGGCCTCCAGGGCCAGTCGATAACCGCTGGCGCCAAGGCCGCAGATCACACCTACCGCAACGTCGGAGAAGTAGGAGTGATGGCGGAAAGGTTCGCGTTTGTGCACGTTGGACAAATGCACTTCGATGAATGGGATGCTCACCGCCAGCAGCGCGTCACGTAATGCCACGCTGGTGTGGGTAAAAGCAGCCGGGTTGATCAAAATAAAATCCACGCCTTCATCGCGTGCGGCATGGATGCGATCGATCAATTCATACTCGGCATTGCTTTGCAGGTAGAGCAAATGGTGGCCGGCCTCGCGGGCCCGTTGTTCGAGATCCTGATTGATCTGCGCCAGGGTAGTGGCGCCGTAGACGCCCGGCTCGCGGGTGCCCAGCAGGTTCAGGTTGGGGCCATGCAGCACCAGAAAGGTCGCCATCTGCTTTTCCTTGTTATGTCAGTGCGGGGCGACTATGCCCAAAAGCGTAAACGCTGTCCAGTTAACTGCAATAGCCAGCACGATGCCCGATGTTCACGCAAAGTTTGTGACTCAGGCTTTAAATCTGGTCATTTGCTTTCGCAACACGTTCGGCGAAGTCCGCGGCATTGATCTCACCGATGACCCGTTGGTCACTGATTTCGCTGCCGTTTTTGGCAAAGAACATCAGTGCCGGCGGGCCGAATAATTGGTAGCGGTCGAGCAGGGCGCGTTGCTCGGGATTACTGGCCGTGATGTCAAAACGCACCAGTCGATAACCCTTGAGCAAATCCAGCACGTGCGGGTTATTCAACACCTCGTGCTCGATGACTTTGCAGCTGATGCACCAGTCGGCGTACCAATCCAGCAACAAGGGCTGACCCGCGGCCTTTGCTTCGGCCAGTGCTGCATCCAGCTGTTGCGGGGTGCTGACGGTTTGCCATTGAGTTGTTACGGGTTCGGCACTGCTATCGACGGCCGTGGACGTCTGGACTGTCAAAGGCTTGAGTGGATCGTCTTGCCCGCTCAAGGCGCCGTACCAACAGAAGAGGGCATATACCAGCAAGAAAAGGCCCAGCAGTTGGGCCAGACGTTGGCGTGGTGATTTAAACGCAAACTCCAGCGTGCCCAGAAACAGGCTGACACCTGCCGCCAGAAAACCGATCAACAGCAGGGTAGCCGGGCCCGGCAGCACCCGGCTGAGCAACCCCACCGCCAGCCCCAGCAACAACACGCCGATGGTGTTTTTCACGATCACCAGCCACGGGCCGCTTTTGGGCAGCCAGGCCGCGCCGCCGGTCGCCACCAGCACCAACGGGGTGCCCATGCCGAGCCCCAGCACCAGCAGCTTCAAGCCACCGCCCAGCGCATCGCCGCTGGCGCTGATATACAGCAACGCACCGGCCAGAGGCGCCGATACGCACGGCGAAACCAGCAAGCTGGAAACCACGCCCAGCACGGCGGCGCCCCACAGCGAGCCACCCTGAGTGTTATTGGCCACACGGTCCAGGCGATTACTGATGGCACGTGGCAGTTTGAGTTCGAACACCCCAAACATCGCCAGCGCAAACACGGCAAAAAACAGCGCGAAGGGCACCAGTACCCACGCCGACTGCAGGCGCGCCTGCAGGTTGAGCTGCGCACCGAACATTCCCATCAGGGCGCCGAGCAGGGCAAAACAGGCCGCCATGGGCAGCACGTAGGCCAGCGACAGGCTGAAACCGCGCCACCCGCCCACTTGGCCCCGCAGCACCACGCCCGACAGAATCGGCAGCATCGGCAGAACGCATGGGGTAAAGGTCAGGCCCAGGCCCGCAAGGAAAAAGATCGCCAGTTCTCGCCAACTCCAGGAGGTGGCGGGCGCTTTTGAAGTGTCATCCAACGCGGCGGGCGTGCTTTCGATGTTCAAACGCACGGTTTCGGGCGGGTAGCACAAGCCCTTGTCGGCGCAGCCCTGATAGGTCACGACAAGCGTGAAGGCGCCTTGAGCGTTCGCCGGGCGCGGCACGTCCACGTCGACAATGCCGTGATACACCTGCACATCGCCAAAATACTCATCATGCTTGGGTTCGCCTGGCGGCAGTTGGACCGGGCCGATGGCGATATCGGCGGGGGCGGTCTTGAACGCGAAACGGTGCTGGTAAAGGTAATAACCGTCGGTCGGCACAAAACGCAGCTTGATGTTATCGGGCGTGCTTTCGATCAGGTTGAGCTTGAACGCCTCGCTGACCGGCAGAAAATCGCGGCTGTTGTTGACCGCGCCCAATGTGGCGCTTGGACGATTATCGAGCAGCCCCGCGCCCATGGCGGGCACGGCGACGAGCAAACACAGAAGCAAAAACAGGCGGCGCATAGTGATCTCGCTTATCAAACGTGCGCGCATGATAGCGGAGTGAGAAACGCTGTGCCGAGCGAGGCCGGCCGCTGAGGGGAAGCGCCTGCATGGCAACCACCCGCTTGCCTGGCATTACACCCGAAACGCCTGCACGGCAGCATTCAACTCGCTACCCAACACCAATAATCGCTCACCTTGCTGGCGCCCCTGGCCTATACGTTGCAAGTTATCGTCACCCAACTGATGGATGCGCTCACTGTGGTCGCGGATTTCACTGACTGCGCCACTTTGCTGGGCGGTGACGTCTGCGATGCGAATGGCCGTATTGGAAATGGTGACGATCGCGTCGACGATTTCATCCAGCGCGCCATCGGCTGCCTGCGCCTGTCGGGCCGTGGCCTGAGCATGCACGACCTGAGCGCGCATGCCCTCCACTGACTGGCGGGCAGCTGTTTGCAACCCTCCGATCAGGGTCTGAATTTCGCCAGTCGCGCCTGCTGTGCGTTGGGCCAGGGTGCGCACTTCTTCGGCGACCACCGCAAACCCGCGTCCCATTTCGCCGGCACGGGCAGCTTCAATGGCGGCGTTGAGCGCCAGCAAGTTGGTCTGTTCAGCGATGGAACGGATTACCGTCAGCACGCCGCCGATGGTGGCCGACTCTTCGGCCAGTTGCTCGATCATTTGCGCGTTGCTTTGCACTTCGCCCACCAGCGCATGCAGCCCGGTCAAGCTTTGACCAATTACCCGCTGGCCCTGTGCAACCGCAGTCCCGGCGCTGCGGCTGGCATCGGCCGCCTGACTGGCGTCGCCCGCCACTTGTGAAATGGTCGCTTCCAGTTCACCCAAGGCGTCGCGGATTTGGGCCGTATCGCCTGCCTGACGCTCGGCGCCACTGTGCAAGCCGTTACTCACCTCGGCCAGCGCCTGACTGCTGCCTGCCACTTGCTCGGCATTGACGCGCAAGGTGCCTACCAGATTGACCAGATAGTTGCGCAGGTGATTGAGCGAGGCCTGGATATCGCGCAGTTCACGATTGGTCTTGCCCAGTTGAATGTCGTGGCTGAAATCCCCTTGCGCCCAGGTCGACAGCAGCGGCGCCAGTCGGGTCAGCACATTGGCCAGTCTGCGCTGCAACGTGTCGATCAGTAGGGCGATCAGCAAAATCAGGGCAATCATCGCCCCCTGAATCAGCCGCACTTCGTTTTGAATTTGCCCGTGTTCGGCGCGTACGGCTGGCTCCAGCCCGGCGATGGCCTGTTGCACTGCGCTCAACTTCTCATGGGTGGCGTCAGCCAGTTGAGTGCGTTGTTCGATCTGGCTGCGGGTGCGCTGCAACTCGGCGGGATAGCGGCTCAGCAGGTTGTTGAGTTCGCGCTTGAGGCTGATGCCTGCGTCCTCCGTCGCGCCCGTTTGTTGCGACTCAAGGCCCATCAAGGCCGCAAAATCGTCACGGCCCGAGTCGCTTTTGGTGCTGACCCCCAGCAAGGGCAGCGCATCGATGGTGCGCGCTTGCGCACGCAGGGCGTCCAGTTCGCGGGCCACGTCCGCGGCCAGTTCACTGCGCCCGCTACTGACCAGTTTGTCGCGGCTTAAAGAGAGCTTTGCCAAGTGTTGGGAAGCATTGAGCAGCGGCATCAGGTAAGCGTGAGCATCGGCGCCGGTGGCTTGATTGGCGTACTGGCTGAGTTGCTCCAGATTGGCGCCCAGCTCCCGCTCGGCCTGCAGCAGTAACGCTTGCGGGTCACCGGCCAGTTTGCCCGCTGCCAACAGCTCGTTGGCGCTGTAGGTACTCAGGTTTTCGAGGCTGGGGCGCAGGGCGTTGGACAGCGCAGCAGGGAGCGGGGTCAGTTCGGTTTCCAGTGTCTTGAGCGCGCGCGTGGCACCGCTCAAGCGCAGGGCGTCGCCGCTGGTCAGGTAATCCTCAATATTGCGCGCTACCTGGTTCTGGAACTGTTGGGACAGGCTCAAGTAGCGTTCCATCAGTTGAAACGGTCGTTCAAGCGCGTGTTGCGACCACCCGAGGGTGGCGCCGAGGGCAAGGCACACGGCGACCAGCAACAGGGTGTTGAGGTTGGTAAGCAGCTTCAGGCGCATGTGGAATTTTGCCTACGACGCAATGAGAAGCGGCTGAAGTTATTGCACCTGCGTTACAGCGATGTGACGGCGTCCGGCAAGGTCGCAGAAATAGTGGCAATTGGCCTTTTTGCATGGAATCGCTCGATCCGGTTGCGCCCGTTGTGCTTGGCGCGGTACAGCGCTTCGTCAGCCTGGGAAGCCATGACCAGGCCGTCTGTGTCGTCTTTAAGTTCCACCACGCCCGCGCTGAAGGTGCAGCATAAGTCCTTGGGTTGGGCCGGATAATGAATCTCCGAGAAGCGCTCGCGGATGGTGTTCAACACCGCATGGGCCGCTTCTTGATCGGTGTCTGGCATCACAATCGCAAACTCTTCGCCGCCATATCGCCCAATAAAATCGGTCTTGCGCAGACGCTGTTTAAGGAACAGCGCCAGGCTTTTAATCACCCTGTCGCCCATCGGATGGCCGTAGGAATCGTTGACGCGCTTGAAATGATCAATGTCGATCATGGCAAAGCTCAGCGGCCGGTCTTCGCGGCGGGCGCGGAAGGTGCAATCTTCGAGCAGTTGCAGGATATGCGTGTGGTTGTACAGGCCGGTCAGGCTGTCGCGCACCATGCGCGCTTTTAAATGCCGCGCGCGGGCAGCGCGATTGCGCACGGTGGTGATCAAGTGTCGCGGCTTGATCGGTTTGGTCAGAAAGTCGTCGCCGCCCTCGCTCATGGCGTCCAGTTGTTTGTCCAGATCGTCTTCAGCCGACAGATAAATGATCGGTACGCTCACGTAGCGATCATTGTGGCGAATCACCTTGGCCAGTTCGGTGCCGGTGCAGGCGGGCATGTACATGTCGAGGATGATGAGGTCGGGCTGGAAGTCGGCCAGTTCGGCCATGGCCTGAATCGGCTCAATCAGGGTGCGGGTCACGATCCCGGCACTGTTGAGCAGGCGTTCGGTGTGCAACGCCTGAGCCCGGGAATCATCGATGATCAGCACTTTGTACGGTTCGTACTGCGCGACGCAGGTCAGTACCTCGATTTTTTCCATCAGGCTCGAGGCTTCGAGGGTGCCGGTCAGAAACTCTTGCCCGCCAGCGCGCACGGCGGCCAGGCGGGTAGGGGTGTCGGTTTCGTGCAGGCTGAAAAACAGCAGCGGCAATTTTTGCTCAAGCCCTGACTGCGCTTCAGCCGCGAGCAGCAGCCCGTTGCCGGAACCGCTGAAATCCACGTCCATCACAATCGCGGAGGGCAGGCGCTCACCCATGGCGCTGCGAAAGGCATTCACGCTGGGCAGTGATTGCGCGCCCAAGCCGAAAAATTCCAGTTGTTTGGCCAGTCGTTCGGCCCGGTCATGGTCCTGAAGCAGGATGTACACGGGCTTGCGCAGCGGCGGCAGGAAGGTGTGGTCCAATTGATCGCCGTGGCGCAAACCGGTCCGCGACAAACGCTGCATCAAACGATTGAGTTCTGTGATCAGCGTGCTGCTCAGGCGCCCGCGGTTGGCCTCGACCTGCTGCAATGCCTGGCTGATGGCGCGGGCCAGTTGCGAGTGCTCGGGTTGCTCAAAGCGTTCGGCAAATCGCAGCAAGCGCAGGTTTGCATCGCTGAGTTCAGCAAGGTCGCAAGGAGCCCACTCATTGCCCTGCAAGCGCTGCCAGATCTCAAGAATTTGACGTGCCTGATGGATGACCCGCTGGGCAAAGTGGTTCTTGAGGCGCTCGCGGCTCGGGTCTTCTTGCTCGGTCATATCCTGGCTGCTTCGTGAGGGGGCATGCTGAGGTTCGACTAGTGGCTCTATGCTAGCAGCTCTTTGGAAATGCACGAGCCCTGACGCGAAATTTACGCAGGCCCGGTTACATTTATGCGTCGCGATGTGTGTGGCGGTGCTGTGAGCATCATTTATAGTGGCCCCCGCCTGTCGCAAGCGCCTTGTTGCAGATCAACCGGCCTTCGATTAAAAACAGGCAGATGAGGCACGATGGGTTAGGGTTGTGGTCGAACCGTTGAATTCAGTAATCGAAAGGATATAGCCATGCTGGACTGGAAAAAACGTGAGGGCAGTGCCCACGAGTCGGTCAAGGAGACCAGGACAGAGCCGCGTGGCTATTTCAAAAGCATCTTGCTGAGCCGCTCCATTGCAACCCTGTTGGTTGTCTATGTGCTGGTATGCCTGGGGCTCGGCTGGTATTGGAGCCAGGAGCCGGATCTGTTCCCGGTGCAGCAAAACGCCCAGCAGGCTGCCGAGCGTGAAGGCAAGCAAATGGTGCCGGGCTTCACCACCGTCGAAACCCTGAAAACCGTGGCCGGCACGTTGCTCAACAAACCGGGCGGTTACCTGTCCAATGACCGTTTTCCACCAGGCCTTGTGCTCGACAATATTCCGAGCTGGGAATACGGCGTGCTGGTGCAAGTCCGCGACCTGACCCGTGCCCTGCGTAAAGACTTCGCCCGCTCCCAGTCGCAATCGGCTGAAGACGCGGATCTGGCCAAGGCCGAACCGCGTTTCAACTTTGACAACAAGAGCTGGATGCTGCCGTCGAGCGAGTCCGAGTATCAGGAAGGCATCAATTCGCTGAGTCGCTATCAGGCCCGCTTGTCTGACCCGAACCAAAAAAACGCGCTGTTCTATGCCCGTGCCGACAATTTGAACAACTGGCTGGGTGACGTGGGCACGCGCCTGGGTTCGCTGTCGCAGCGTCTGTCTGCCAGTGTGGGCCGGGTCAAACTTAACAGCACGCTGAAGACCGAATCGTTGCAGCCGGGTCAAGTGCCGGTGGTTGACGAAGAAGTCGTCGAAACCCCCTGGATGCAAATTGATAACGTGTTCTATGAAGCGCGTGGTCAGGCCTGGGCCTTGTCGCACCTGTTGCGTGCCATCGAAGTCGACTTTGCCGACGTGCTGGCTAAAAAGAATGCAACCGTCAGTGTCCGTCAGATCATCCGTGAACTGGAGGCTGCTCAAGAGCCGGTCTGGAGCCCGATGATCCTCAATGGCAGCGGCTACGGCATGCTCGCCAACCACTCACTGGTCATGGCCAACTACATTTCCCGCGCCAACGCGGCGGTCATGGACCTTCGTCAATTGCTTTCACAGGGTTAGGTGATGGCTATTTCACCCGAGGAGGCCGCCCACCGTGCGGCCTCTGATGCCGAGCAGGTGGCTTGGGTCGATCGCGAAGACACGCTGCTGGGCGGATTGCCCCGTGCCGAGCTTCGTGATCGGGGGTTAATCGGGCGCGGCACGTTCATTTTGTTGTTCAACTCGTCCGGCGAGCTGTGCGTGCACCAACGCACGATGAGCAAGGCGCTGTATCCGGGTTATTGGGACGTGGCGGCTGGCGGCATGGTCGGGGTGGACGAAACCTATGCCGAGTCAGCGGCCAGGGAGCTCCACGAAGAGCTTGGCGTCAGTGGCGTACCGTTGACGGCGCACGAACGCTTTTACTTCGACTGCCCGGACAACCACCTGTGGTGCGCCGTGTTCTCGGCCGTGTGGGACGGGCCGTTGCACGTGCAGCCCGAAGAGGTCCAGCAAGCCTGCTTCATGCCCGTGGAGCAAGCCTTGCGTTTGAGTCAAACCCAGCCGTATTGCCCGGATTCACTGGCGGCGCTCAAGCGTTATCTCGAGAGCGCCTGATTGCAGCCTTGTCCCGCGCAAGCGACCCAACGCGATACAAAAAAATTGCGCCGATTGGCTCTTGGGCACCGGCGAATTTGTCGTTACACTGCGCGACCTTTTTCAGGCTCAAGCGGCGTCCCCGCCTGAGTTGCGCTGCCCCTGCCAGAGTGGGGCTTCGCGGTCGGTATCCCATGGCGCTCCCGCGTCCTGCACCGGCCAATTTTTTGTCCTCCATCTAGAGGATTGCCGGTGGCCAAAAAAGCCGCATCCTTCGCCGCCCTTGGTGGCCTGGTATTTTCCACCGACGCAGGTCGTCACTGTCCGGACTGTCGCCAGCCGGTGGACGCCTGTACCTGCAAACAGACCCGCATCCCCGACGGTGACGGCATCGCTCGCGTGCGCCGCGAAAGCAAAGGCCGTGGCGGCAAGACCGTGACCACCATCACCGGTGTGCCGCTGGCTGAAGACGCGCTCAAGGAGCTGGCCACCACGTTGAAAAAACGTTGTGGCACCGGTGGTGCGTTGAAAGACGGCATCATCGAGATCCAGGGCGATCACGTCGACCTACTGCTGGCCGAACTGGTCAAGCATGGGTTCAAGGCCAAAAAGTCCGGCGGTTAGCAGCCTCTGTGAAAGCCACCGTTGAGCGCGCCTGTTGCCCTGCCGGGCTGACAGGTGTTGCGCGGCCATGGTTTTCACAGAGCCTGTTATGACGGGTTTCTAAACTCCGCGCTGTTGCCAGGGTCTACCTTGCACAGACGAATCGTCACTTTCACGCCTTAGACTGCGCCAGCCTGGTTTCAGGTTGGGCTATTTGACTTATATATAGGGGACTTCGATGTCCGTACGACGCACACGCAAAGACGATGGCAGCCAATGGACAGTTGCGGACAGCCGCAGCGTTTATGGGATTCGCCATTGGGGGGCCGGATATTTCGCGATCAATGAAGCCGGTCGCGTAGAAGTACGTCCGAACGGCCCGAACAGCTCGCCCATCGACCTGTACGAGCAAGTTGACGAGTTGCGCAAAAGCAGCGGTCTGTCCTTGCCGTTGCTGGTGCGCTTTCCCGATATCCTGCAAGACCGTGTACGCCAGCTGACCGGCGCTTTCGATGCCAACATCGCGCGTCTGGAATACCAGAGCCAGTACACCGCGCTGTACCCGATCAAGGTCAACCAGCAAGAGGCCGTGATTGAAAACATCATCGCCACCCAGGACGTGTCAATCGGCCTTGAAGCCGGTTCCAAGCCTGAGCTGCTGGCCGTGCTGGCGCTGGCCCCGAAAGGCGGCACCATCGTCTGCAACGGTTACAAGGACCGCGAGTTCATCCGTCTGGCGCTGATGGGCCAGAAGCTGGGCCATAACGTGTTCATCGTGATCGAAAAAGAATCCGAAGTGGACCTAGTCATCGAAGAAGCAGCATCGCTCAAGGTCAAGCCGCAGGTCGGCCTGCGCGTGCGCCTGTCGTCCCTGGCATCGAGCAAGTGGGCAGACACCGGCGGCGAGAAATCCAAGTTTGGTCTGTCGGCGGCACAGTTGCTGTCGGTGGTCGAGCGTTTCCGCACGGCGGGTCTGGACCAAGGCATCCGCCTGCTGCACTTCCACATGGGTTCGCAGATCGCCAACCTGGCTGATTACCAGCACGGCTTCAAAGAGGCGATTCGCTATTACGGCGAACTGCGCAACCTCGGTCTGCCGGTTGACCACATTGATGTGGGCGGCGGTCTGGGCGTTGACTACGACGGCACGCACTCGCGCAACGCCAGCTCGATCAACTACGACATGGACGATTACGCCGGTGTGGTGGTGGGCATGCTCAAAGAGTTCTGCGATGCGCAGAGCTTGCCGCACCCGCACATTTTCTCCGAGAGCGGCCGCTCGTTGACCGCGCACCACGCCATGCTGGTGGTGCAAGTGACCGACGTCGAGAAACACAACGACGACGTGCCGGTGATCGAGAACAAAGAAAGCCTGCCCGAAACCGTGCAGTGGCTGATCGACCTGCTGGGCCCGACCGACATCGAGATGGTGACCGAAACCTACTGGCGCGCCACCCACTACATGAGCGACGTGGCTGCCCAGTATGCCGATGGCAAAATCAGCCTGGCCGAAAAAGCCCTGGCCGAGCAATGCTACTTTGCCGTGTGCCGTCGCCTGCACAACTCGCTCAAAGCGCGTCAGCGTTCGCACCGTCAGGTGCTGGACGAACTCAACGACAAGCTGGCCGACAAGTACATCTGCAACTTCTCGGTGTTCCAGAGCCTGCCGGACACATGGGCAATCGGCCAGGTATTGCCGATCCTGCCGCTGCACCGCCTGAACGAAGAGCCGCTGCGCCGCGCCGTGCTGCAAGACCTGACCTGCGACTCCGACGGCAAGATCAAGCAATACGTCGACGAGCAGAGCATCGAAACCAGCCTGCCGGTTCACAGCCTCAACGAAGGCGAAGATTACTTGCTGGGCATCTTCTTGGTGGGGGCCTATCAGGAGATTCTGGGTGACATGCACAACCTGTTCGGTGATACCGACTCGGTGAACATCTACCAGAAGGCAGACGGCAGCGTGTACCACGCCGGTATCGAGACCCACGACACCATCGAAGACATGCTGCGCTACGTGCACTTGTCGCCTGAAGAACTGATGAACCACTACCGCGACAAAGTGGCCAGCGCCAACATCAGCGTCAAAGAACGCGCCCAGTACCTCGACGCCCTGCGTCTGGGCCTGACCCGTTCCTCGTACCTGTCTTCGTAAACCGTTCCAAGCCAGATAAAAACGCCGCCCTCGGGCGGCGTTTTTTATGCGCGCACAATCCCCCCTCCGGTTCAGGTGTTGGGGTTGAACCACTGATCCCTGCGCTGCATCCCCCATGCATACCCCGCCAGCGTCAGACTGCGCAGCACCATGAACAACAGGAAACTTATCCACAGCCCGTGGTTGCCGAAGCCTTGCATCGCCCACGCGACAGGCAGGGCGATGATGACGCTGATGACCATGGCATTACGCATTTCGCGGGCGCGCGTGGCGCCAATAAAGAGCCCGTCCAGCAGGTAACTCCACACGGCAATCAACGGCAGCAGCGCCAGATACGGCACGTATTGAAAGGCTGTTTCGCGCACGCTCGGGATGTCAGTTTGCACCGTGATAAACAGGTGCCCGCCAAACAGAAACAACACCGCAAAACCTGCGCTGGCGATCAGCGACCAGCCACTGGCGACCACCATTGAACGGCGCAAGGCCGTGCGGTCCCTGGCGCCGATGGCGTGACCGCACAGGGCCTCCACGGCATGGGCCAGGCCGTCGAGCGCATGGGCCGCCAGCAGTAAGCCGTTGAGCAGCAGTGCGTTGGCCGCCACGGTGGCATCGCCCAGCCGCGCACCTTGCAAGGTAATGAGGAAAAACACCGATTGCAGCATCAGGCTGCGGATGAAAATGTCGCGGTTGACCCCCAGCAACGGCTTCCAGTTTTGCCACACGCGTAACGCCTGCCACACCACCTTGCCCGGAAAGTGCCGCAGCGCGCCGCGTGTCAGCCACAGCCCGAGCAGAGCGCCGCTCCACTCGGCAATCACCGAGGCACGGGCCGACCCGACCACGCCCCAGTCCAGCCCCAGGACAAACCAGAGGTTGAGCGCGATATTCACCAGGTTGGTGGTGAGCAAAATCCCCAGCGGGGCCCGGGCGTTTTGCGTGCCGAGGAACCAGCCCACCAGCGCATAGGTGGCCAATGCGCCGGGCAGGCCAAACAGGCGGGTATAGAAGAAATCCAGCGTCAGCGCGTGCAACGCGGGGGAGGGCTGCATCACGGTCAGGGCAAGGCTGCTGAATGGCAGTGCGATTGCCCCTAAAAATAGCGAGAGGAGCACACTGAGCAGCAAACCCTGTAACAGAATCTGGCGCAGCGCCGTGCCATCGGCCCGCCCTGCAGTTTGGGCCGCGAAACCGGTGGTGCCCATGCGCAAAAAGCCCATCATCCAGGCCAGAAACACATATAGGCTGGCGCCCACGGCTACGGCGCCCAACTGATGCGCGTGGGGCAGGTGGCCGATGACCGTACTGTCGACCAGCGCCACCAGTGGAACGGAAATATTGGACAAAATCATCGGCGCCGCCAGCGCCCACACCCGTCGATGGGTGAGGCGGTCGCGCCAGTCAGCAAGTAGGGAAGACGACATGCAGGCTCCTTGAGGGAGCGGCATTGTAGCTGACGCGGCCTATACCCAGCGGGGTGAGGGGCCGGGGTATTTGTTATATAGTCGTGCCCTTCATTGCCTAGCCAACGAGTACACCATGCTTAACAAAGGACTGTTCCTGGCCTGCGCACTGGCGCTGCTCAGCGCTTGTGATGCTTCCTCTACCGCCAGCCCTCCTGCGCCGTCGGCGGCGGTCGGCACGCAAGCGGCCAAGCCAGTGCAGGATGTCAAAGCCCTCGCGCAACGCTACGCAGGGCGCGAGTTGAGTGTGGTGGATGTCTCCGAAGTGCAAGTGGACGGTGCCAGCACCCTGTCCGTGAGTTTTTCGGTGCCACTGGACCCGGATCAGTCCTTTGCCGAAAAACTGCATCTGGTGGATGCCAAATCCGGCAAGGTCGATGGTGCCTGGGAGCTTTCCGACAACCTGATGGAACTGCGCCTGCGTCACCTTGAGCCGCAACGCAAACTGATCCTCACCGTCGACCCCGGCCTGCGCGCGGTCAACGATGCCAAACTGGCCGCCGAGTATGTCAGCCGTCTTGAAACCCGTGACCTGCAACCCACGGTCGGTTTTGCCAGTCGCGGCACGTTGCTGCCGACACGGTTGGCTGAAGGCTTGCCTGTCATCGCGCTCAATGTCGATAAAGTCGATGTGGAGTTTTTCCGCGTCAAACCCCAGTCGTTGCCTGCATTCCTTAGCCAGTGGGGCCGCAACAGCAGCCTGCAAAGCTACGAAGCCAAAGACCTGCTGGGCATGGCCGATCTGGTGTACGGCGCCCGGTTTGACCTGAATCCGGCACGCAACACGCGTGAAACCGTGATCCTGCCAACCTCCGGTATCAAGCCTTTGCAGCAGCCGGGTGTGTACCTGGCGGTGATGAAAGCCTCCGGCACTTACAACTATTCAGCCCCGGCCACCTTGTTCACCCTCAGTGACATTGGCCTTTCCGTACACCGTTATCAGAAACGCCTGGATGTGTTCACCCAGGCACTCGAAGGCGGCAGTACGCTGGGCGACGTAGAGCTGGAACTGCTCGACGGCAAGGGCAAAATGCTGGCGCAGGGCAAGACCGACAAGGACGGTCATGCCGAGCTGGCCCTGCCGCCCAAGGCTGAGGTGCTATTGGCGCGTCAGGGCGATCAAACCAGTCTGTTGCGTTTGAATACGGCGGCGCTCGACCTGGCCGAGTTCGACATCGGCGGGCCGAAGGCGCATCCGTTGCAATTCTTCGTGTTTGGCCCACGCGACCTGTACCGCCCCGGCGAGACCGTGCTGCTCAATGCCTTGCTGCGCGACCGTGATGGCAATCCGGTCAAGCCGCAGCCGGTCAGCGTAGAAGTCCGTCGTCCGGACGAGCAGGTCAGCCGCAAGTTTGTATGGGAGCCCGACGCGTCCGGCTTCTATCAATACCCGCTGCAACTGGCAGCCGAAGCCCCCACCGGTCGCTGGCAACTGGTGTTCGACCTGGGTGACGGCAAGCCGCAGCTCTATGAATTTTTGGTGGAAGACTTCTTGCCCGAACGCCTGGCGCTGGAGCTCAAGGGCAGTGATACACCGCTGCGTCCCGATCAAACCGCCGACATTCACGTGAACGGCCGCTACTTGTATGGCGCGCCGGCTGCCGGGAACCGCTTGAGCGGGCAGGTGTATGTGCGTCCATTGCGTGAAGCGGTTACAGCATTGCCAGGGTATCAGTTCGGTTCGGTGACCGAAGAAGAACTGACTCAGGATTTTGAGCTGGATGAAAGCGTGCTCAACGCCCAGGGCGAAGAAACCCTGCGTCTGGAGAGCAAATGGAGCGACGCCAAATCGCCGCTGCAACTGATTGTGCAAGCCAGCCTGCAAGAGTCCGGCGGGCGCCCGATTACCCGTCGCCTGGTGCAACCGGTGTGGCCTGCCGAGCGTCTGCCGGGGCTGCGCGGTCTGTTCGATGGCACTGAAACGGATGGCGACGGCCCTGCTGAATTCGAGGTGCTGATTGCCGATTACGCGGGCAACAAACTGGCGGCTGACAACGTCACCGTCCGGTTGGTGCGCGAGCGTCGGGACTACTACTGGAACTACTCGGACAACGACGGCTGGAGCTATCACTACAACGAGAAGTTTCTGAACCTGGGCGAAGAAACCGTGAACCTCAAGGCAGGTGGCACGGCCAAGGTCAGCTTTCCGGTGGAGTGGGGTCCGTATCGGGTTGAAGTGCAAGACCCGAAAACCGGTTTGATCAGCAGCCTGCGTTTCTGGGCGGGTTATCAGGCGCAGGACAATGCCGAAGGCGGCGCTGTACGTCCCGATCAGGTCAAGCTGGCGTTGGATAAAGCCGCCTATCTCGATGGCGAAACCGCGCACGTGACGGTGACACCTCCGGCCGCCGGTAAAGGCTATCTGCTGCTCGAAGGCAGCGACGGTCCGCTGTGGTGGGAAGAAATCGACGTTCCGGCCGAGGGCAAAACGTTCGAGATCAAACTCGACCCGAGCTGGGCACGCCACGACCTGTACGTCAGCGCACTGGTGATTCGTCCCGGCGAGCGCAAAGCCAACGTGACGCCCAAGCGTGCTGTGGGTGTGCTGCATCTGCCCTTGGACCGCACGCAGCGCAAACTGGCGCTGACCCTCGATGCTCCGCAAACCATGCGCCCCAAGCAGCCATTAACGGTCAAGGTTCAGGCTAAAAACGCTGACGGCAGCGTCCCCAAGCACGCCCATGTGCTGCTGGCAGCAGTGGATGTCGGGGTGTTGAACATCACGGATTACCCGACGCCAGACCCTTACGCGAGCCTGTTCGGGCGCAAGGCCTATGGCGCTGACCAATTGGACATTTATGGGCAACTGATTGAAGCCGGGCAAGGCCGCCTGGCCAGCCTGGCCTTTGGCGGTGATGCAGGGCTGGCCAAGGGCGGCAAGCGCCCGGCCACCAGTGTCACCATCGTTGCCCTGCAAAGTGCGCCCGTGACCCTCAACGAACAGGGCGAAGGTGAAGTCAGCCTCGACATCCCCGACTTCAATGGCGAGTTGCGCGTGATGGCCCAAGCCTGGACCGACGACCGCTACGGCATGGCGCAAGCCAAAACCGTGGTCGCCGCGCCGCTGGTGGCCGAACTGGCCGCACCGCGTTTCATGGCGGGGGGTGACGAGACCCGGCTGGCGCTGGACGTGTCCAACCTGACGGCCACGCCACAAACCCTTGAGGTGCAGTTGAATGCCGAAGGCCAACTGAGCCTGTCAGGTCTGAGCAGCCAAAAACTCACCCTCAGCCCCGGTCAGCGCAGCACCTTGCAGGTGCCGGTCAAAGCGCTGGGCGGCTATGGCACCGGCAAGGTGAGCGTGACCGTCAATGGTCTCAACCTGCCCGGCGAGACGCTGCCCCCTTTCACCCGCGAATGGACGCTGGGTGTGCGCCCGGCTTACCCGGCGTTGCTCAAGCACTACCGCGCCGTGCTCAACGATCAGCCATGGACGTTGCCAGAAGCCGGGCTGCAGGCCTTCGAACCGGCCGGGCGTGAAGCCTTGCTCAGCTTGTCGAGCCGTCCGCCGTTGAACCTTGGCGAGCAGATCCGTGCGCTCAAGGCGTACCCGTATGGCTGTTCCGAGCAGACCACCAGCGGTCTGTACCCGGCGTTGTATGCCGATGCCGCCTTGCTCAAGCGTCTGGGACTGGAAGGCGAGCCGGATGCCGACCGTAAACGCAAAATTGAACTGGGCATCGAGCGCCTGCTGGGCATGCAGCGGTACAACGGCAGCTTCGGCCTGTGGGGCGCAGACGGTCAGGAAGAGTACTGGCTGACCGCATACATCACCGACTTCTTGCTGCGCGCGCGCGATCAAGGCTATGCCGTGCCCCCTGAAGCGCTGAAGAAGGCGAGTGAGCGACTGCTGCGCTACACCCAGGAACGCAACCTGATCGAGGCGGATTACAGCGAAAACCTCGATCACACCCGTTTTGCCGTGCAAGCGTACGCCGCGCTGGTGCTGGCCCGCAGCCAGCAGGCGCCGTTGGGTGCTTTGCGCAGCCTGTTCGAACGTCGCAGCGATGCGCGCTCCGGCTTGCCGTTGGTGCAGTTGTCGATTGCCTTGCAGAAGATGGGTGACCAGCCGCGTGCCGATCAAGCGCTGGTCGCCGGTCTGGCCGTGACGCGCAAACCCAATCAATGGCTGGGCGACTACGGCAGTCCGCTGCGCGATCAGGCACTGATTCTGGCACTGCTCGAAGAGAACAACGTGATGAGCGGCCAGCGCGAAGCGCGGGTGTTCGCGCTGGCCGACCAACTGGCCGCGAGCCAATGGCTGTCGACTCAGGAGCGCAATTCGCTGTTCCTCGCCGGTCGGGATTTGCTGAGCCAGCCAGAGCAACCGTGGGCCGTGCAACTGGCCAGTGGCAGCGAAACCCGTGAGCTGAACAACGCTCAGCCGGGTCTCAAGCTGGAAGGGCCATTGCTGGCTTCGCCCCTGAGCCTGCGCAATGAAGGCAGCGTGCCGGTGTACCAACAGCTGACGATTTCAGGGTATCCACAGCAAGCGCCGCCTGCGGGAGGCGAAAACATGAGCATTCGCCGTGATTACCTGGGCATGAACGGCGAACCGCTGAACCTGAACAACTTGCAGAGCGGCGATCTGGTGCTGGTGCACTTGGCCGTAACGGCCAAGCAACGGGTGCCGGATGCCCTGGTGGTTGACCTGTTGCCAGCGGGGCTGGAGCTGGAAAACCAGAACCTGGGCCAAAGCGCGGCCAGCCTTGAGAACGCCAGTAGCCAGGTCAAACAATGGCGCGAATCCATGCAGAACGCGGGTGTGCAACATCAGGAATACCGCGATGACCGTTATGTGGCAGCGTTGAATCTGGACGGCTACGGCACTACGCACTTGCTGTATCTGGCGCGGGCTGTGACACCCGGTACCTACCGCGTGCCGCCGCCGCAAGTGGAGTCGATGTACCGCCCGAACTGGCAAGCCGTGGGCGAGACGCCCGGTGACATGGTGATCAAGGGCCGGTAAGGCCGGTCGCCGCTGACACGCGGCACGAGGCTGGAGCAGGGGGCATCGACGGCATCCCTGCAGCCTCGTGGCGTGTCAGCTAATGACCCAGCTCAACACCCACAACCCCAGCAACAGCCAGATTACGCCGCCGATGATGGAAGCCCGCATGAAGGCGCGCACCGCGTTGTACAAAAACAGCAGGCCGATCACCAGCACCGCAATGCTGACGATCGAGGTATCCATGCCGAGCGCACGGGCCATGCCATCAATGAAATTACTGCCGGCCTGGGTGATTGCATTGAACAGACCGCTCAGGCTTTCAACGATCCAGCGAACCAGCGTGCCCAACCAAAGGCCCAGATTTCCTACAAAACTTTCGACGTGCATGGGGATGTTCCGATTAAGAAGACGGCCACTGTGCCAGAGATACCCCTTGGGCAACCAGTCAGGGCGCAAAGTTGCGTAACGGGCGGATGTTAATGGGATCGCGGCTTAAAAAATGCCTGCGCGGGTTGTTCGTCGCTATTGTGCTGCTGTGTGCCGCACTGTGGCTGGCCGACAGGATCTGGCCGCTGCCCTTGCCCCAGGATGATCTGGCACGCGTGGTGCTGGCCGAAGATGGCACGCCGCTGTGGCGTTTTGCCGATGCCAACGGCGTGTGGCGTTACCCGGTGACTACCGACGAGGTGTCGCCCTATTACCTCGACGCTTTGCTGACCTACGAAGACCGCTGGTTTTTCCATCACCCCGGTGTTAATCCGCTGGCGCTGGCGCGTGCGGCCTGGCAAAACCTCAGTGGCGGACGCGTGTTGTCGGGCGGCAGTACGTTGTCGATGCAGGTGGCGCGCTTGCTTGACCCGCATGCACGTACGCTGCCCGGCAAGCTGCGCCAGCTGTGGCGCACGGCTCAGCTGGAATGGCATTTGTCCAAGGAGCAAATCCTCAACCTGTACCTTAACCGCGCACCGTTCGGGGGCACTTTGCAAGGGGTGGCGGCTGCCAGTTGGGCGTACTTGGGCAAGTCTGCGCAACACCTCACGCCTTCGGAGGCCGCGCTGCTGGCCGTGTTGCCGCAAGCCCCCAGCCGTTTGCGCCCGGACCGCCACCCGGCGCGCGCGCAGGTGGCGCGCGACAAAGTGTTGCGGCGGCTGGCCGAGTACGATGTGTGGCCGCACACCGTGGTGGACGATGCTTTGCAAGAGCCGCTGCTGTTGGCGCCGCGCCTGGAACCGAGCCTCGCCCCTTTGCTGGCGCGGCGTTTGAATCGCCCCCACAGCCCGCCGTTGATACGTACCACGCTGGACGCCAACCTGCAGCGTCGTCTGGAAGACCTGTTGTTGGGCTGGCGGGCGCGCTTGCCCGATCACACCTCGGCGGCCATCGTGGTGGTAGAAACCGACAACATGGCGGTACGTGCCTATTTGGGGTCGGTGGACATCAACGACGCACGGCGCTTTGGTCATGTTGACATGATCAGCGCCATGCGCTCGCCGGGCTCAACGCTCAAGCCATTTTTGTACGGGATGGCGATGGACGCCGGGTTGATTCATTCCGAGTCGCTGCTCCAAGACGTGCCCCGGCGCTACGGCGACTACCGGCCGGGGAATTTCTCCATGGGCTTCAGTGGTCCGGTCTCAGCCAGCGCCGCGCTGGCCATGTCCCTCAACTTGCCTGCGGTGCAGTTACTTGAAGCTTATGGACCGAAACGGTTCGCGGCAGATATGCGCAACGGCGGCGTGCCGTTGACGCTGCCCGCGCTGGCAGAACCCAATCTGGCGTTGATTCTGGGTGGCGCGGGCAGCCGCCTGGAAGATTTGGTCAGCGGCTACAGCGCGTTGGCCCGCGACGGCAAAAGTGCCAATTTACGCTTGCAGCCTGACGATGAGCTGCATGAGCGACGCCTGCTGTCGCCGGGTTCGGCGTGGGTCATCCGGCGCATTCTGAGTGGTCAGGCACGCCCTGACCGTGACCCGCGCGCCGAACTCGTCCAACGCCCCTCGCTGGCGTGGAAGACCGGTACCAGCTATGGCTTTCGCGATGCACTGGCCATTGGCGTAGGCCCGCGTTACCTGATTGGCGTGTGGATCGGGCGCCCGGACGGCACGCCGGTGCCGGGTCAGTTCGGGCTGGCCTCGGCAGCACCGCTGATGCTGCAAGTGCACGATGTACTGAGTAACCGCGACAGCCAACGTGGCATCGTTGCACCGGTGCAGGCAGTGCCGGCCAATGTAGGTGTGGCTGCAATTTGTTGGCCGTTGGGCCAGCCGTTGAGCAAAGGCGATCCCAATTGCCGCCGCCAGCGTTTTGCCTGGACGCTGGACCACACCACGCCGCCGACTTTGCTGGCGGCCGATCAGCCGTTGGGCGTGGGGCTGCGCGAAAAAATGTGGGTCAACCCGCAAGGGGAGCGCGTCGGGCCGCAATGCCCCGGCGCGCACCCCCGAGAAGTAGCCCTGTGGCCCGCGCCGCTGGAGCCTTGGTTACCGCGGGCGGAACGACGTGACGCTCGCTTGCCGCCAGCCTCCGTCGAGTGCCCGCCACCGGCGCTGCATTCGGTCACGCCGTTGTCGATTGTCGGCGTGCGCGAAGGCGACCGGTTGCGCAGGCCTGCGGCGAGTGTGCAAGCGCTGCGGCTCACCTTGACAGCGTTGGGCGGCGACGGGCGTCGTTGGTGGTTTCTCAATGGTGTGCCATTAGGGGACAGCGCCCATCAGGAGGCACTCACCACCGCCCTTGAACAACTCGGGCGCTACGAGCTGAGCGTACTGGACGAAGGCGGTCAAACCGCACGCGTCGAATTCAGCGTGGTGGAGTAATGGCGAGTCGCTGCCCGTCAGCGACTGCGTAGTGCAAAAAAAACGCTGCTAATTGTGTTTATCACGTTGGTGATAGGGCCGCAGTGTGTCTATGCGGCGTGTTGATAAATAACGATTTTTGAATCACTCACCCTGACAAAAGTATTAACCCAAAAGGGCAAGGAAACGCCTGTTATAGAAGGGGTTAATACCAAGTTGTGAATTGTTCAAAGCGTCCCTCGGGGTTGTTATGTCTGCCACGGATAAACGTATTTCTGACGACAGATCAGGAAACGTTTGAACTCAGGCAAGCAGGTGCAAGGGACTCAATCATGAATACTCAACTGTGGTTAAAAACAAGTACTGCCCTACTGTTGGTAATGACTGTCAGCCTCAGTGGCTGCCACAGCGGTGGTGGCGGGTCTAAAAGTCATGTAGCGGCCAGCACACCTGATAGCAGCACGGGTGGCGGCGATGGCGGCACTGATGGTGGAACCGGTGGCGGTACAGATGGAGGCACAGGCGGCGGCACGGGTGGCGGTACAGGTGGTGGAACCGGTGGCGGCACAGGCGGCGGCACGGGTGGTGGAACCGGTGGCGGCACAGGCGGCGGCACAGGTGGTGGAACCGGTGGCGGCACAGGCGGCGGCACGGGTGGTGGAACCGGTGGCGGCACAGGCGGTGGCACAGGTGGTGGAACCGGAGGTGGCACAGGCGCAGGCACGACCCCATTGGTGACCGGTCAAGTCGTCGGTCAGGTGGGGGCAGCACTCGGCGGCGTGGGCACGACCGTCAGTGATATTGGCACTTCTCTGGCCGCTGTTCCGGTGGTCGGTGTGGCAGGCGGGCTGGTGACCAATACCGGGAACGCGGTGACCTCTGTCACCAATGGCGTCACCAATGGCCTTGGCTCGTTGGGCACCAATAAAGACTCGCTGGGCATCACTGTGGCAGGCGCAACCAATGCCGTAAGCAATGTCGGCAAGGGCGTGACCTCCCTCGGCACAGGTGTCAGTACGTTGATCGACAACACACCGATCAGCCAGATCCCTGTGGTCGGCGGGGTGGTCAATAAAGTCACGGATGCAACGGGAGGTTTGGTCGGCAATGTCGGCACAACGGTCACCATGATCGGCAACACCCTCACCGGTGCAGCCACCACGGGCCCGTTGAGCAAAGTGACCGGCGGGCTGAATGACAAAGTGGTGGTGCCAGTGATTTCACTGGTGGAGAACACCACGGGCAAAGTGGGAACAGCGACCGGAATCGGTGCGCCTGTAGATGGCCTGCTGAATAAGGTAGGGGGCGTCGTCGGCGGTCTGGGCGACAACGTGGCGGGGACAGGGAATGGCAATCCGGTGACCGGCTTGGTAGGTGGCGTGCTCAACGGTGTCGCCGGTGCCACTGACAAAGCGGGCGGTTATGTAAATCCGGCGCCTGCTGCGGGTGGGGGAACAGGCAGCGGAACCGGGGGTATCGGCGGTTTGCCGGGTGTCGGGGGGGCGGGCCTGCTGGAGACTGTGGGCGGTGTGGTCAACGGGGTCAGCACCGGCCTGGCTGGTGGTAGCACCAGTGGTGTGGTGGATGCGGCAGGCGCCAACGGCAATGCCATCGGTAATACCGTGGCGTCTGTTGGCGGCGCGCTGGGCGGCACCGGGGTTGCGAATAATGCAGCGGGCGCCCCGCTGGCAGCGGTCACCACCACGGTGGGCGCAGCGCTTAATCCGGTCACCAGCGCTGTGACGACGGTGACGCAAAACGTTGGCGCCGCCACAGGTGTGGGTGCTCCGGTCAGTGGCTTGCTCAATCAGGTCGGCGGCGCGGTCAGCAGTGTTGGCGTCAAAGTGGATGCGGGCAGCAACAACCAAGTCGTGAGCGCAGTCGGTCAAACGGTCAATACCGTGGGCGCAACGGTGGGTGCGGTCGGGGGGCTGTTGAACGGCGGCACCACCGCTGAAGGCGGTGCGGCAACCGGTGGTTTGGGCGGTTTGGGTGGGGTACTCGGAGGCCTGGGCAATCTGGGCAAGAAAAACTAACGAATTGCACCTGGCCGGTTCGACGGCCTCACCTACAGCGCCTACGCTTGGTTGAGACGAGAGGTTCTGATGAGCCTCTCGTCTTTTTTTTGAGCCAAGGATCTAGGGCTTGCACCGGGTAGCGTCGCCCTGAGATGACGCGCCCACCTGGTTATGTCGCTGTTGTTGACCATGGAGTGTCATATGCGTACTTACGTTCCCCTCGTACTTTTTGTGCTGACCCCGTGCGTCACGGCCGAGCCCTTGCCGCGCTACCTGAACAGCAACGAAATGATGCAGACCCTGCCCACCCCTAACCTGCCGGTAGATGCTTACCGCCCGCAAAAGCCTGCGTTGCAATTGCCCAAGCCGGGCGCGGTCGAGCCGCCACCGTTGGTGATGGGCACCAAACTGACCATCCGCAAATTGCAGATTGAAGGTGGCACTGTGTACCCGCTCAAGGAGTTGGGCGCCGCCTATCAATCGTTACTGGGCCATGAGATCACCCTGGCCCAATTGATCGATGCCACGCGCACCATTACCCAGCGCTACCAAGCGGATGGCTATTTGCTGTCGTACGCGTTTTTGCCGCCGCAAAATTTTGATCAAGGGTTAGTGCGCGTGGTGCTGGTCGAGGGGTATATCCGCGATTACACCGTGCAGGGTGATGTGGGGCGTGTGAAGGGCTTTATTGATGAACTGGTGGACAAGCTCAAGGGCGAGCGTCCGCTGACCCGCAAAACCTTCGACCGTTACGCAACGCTGATGGGCCGTCTTCCCGGTGTGACGCTGCAAGCTCAAGTGCCACCCCCCGGCACCACAGATGGTGCCTCGACCCTGACCATTAACGCCAGCCGCAAACCCTTCACCACCAGCATGAGCCTCACCGAAGGTAGCCGTGACAGTACGCAGGCACTGTTCGGGGTCAGCAGCAATTCACAAACGTCGATGGCCGAGCAGTTGAGCATCAGTGGGCTGTTCCCGCCGGGCAACGACAAAGAGCATTACTACCGCATCGACTACAGCCAGTATCTGAACGCCGAAGGCACTCAGTTAAGCCTGTACGGAGCGCGCTATCGCAGCGACCCGGGCAGCAGCATTGCCACCAGCGACGGCTTCGAACTCAAGCCGCATCGCGAAAACGACCGCTTCTCGGTAGGCGTCAGTCACCCGCTGATTGCAGCGCCCAATCAATGGCTGAGTGTCGGTGCCCGGTTGTATGGCGTGAATGACCGTACCGATTACGACGTGGTCGGTTACCCGGTCAGCCTCAGCGAAAAAACGGATGTGCGCGCCTTGGCGTTCGAGGGCGACTGGCGCAAGTCTGATAAACAGCAGCTGCGCATCGTCAGCGCCGGTGTCTATCAGGGCATGAAAGGTTTGGGCGCCAAGAGTGAAACCAACCTGACCGGCAATCAGTACGACCTGGATTTTTTTCGGCTGCGTTTATCCGGCGTGCAGAGCGACAGCTTTTTCGAGAATTGGCAGGGTGTGATGTCCGGCGCCCTGTACTGGAGTGCAGACAGCTTGCCCGACAGCGAACGGGCAGTGTTTGGCGGGCAAAACTTTGGCCGCGGTTACCCCGACGATCAAGCGTCCGGCGACAAGGGGTGGGGGGTCGCCTACGAGGTCAATTACAGCTTCAACCGCGAGGGTGCGTGGGTGAAACTGCTTCAGCCTTACGTGGTGCTGGACAAGGCCAAAACCTGGTTTAACGATTTGCCGTTTAAGGGCTCGGACATGTCCTCGGCGGCAGTCGGGCTGCGTTTTGGCGACAAGCGTTATTACAACATTGCCCTTGAAGCGGCCAAGCCGATGTCCGACATGGCGCTGGACAGCTTCAACCGCCGCCCGCGCTACACCTTGAGTTTCAGTTATCAGCTATAGCGAGCCAGGCCCGCGAGGGCAACCTCGCGGGCTTTTCGGCGCGCAAATCGGGGCTTCAGCTGTCGATGGACTTGGGGTTCGGCTTAGGGAAGAGGCTGTCCAGCGTATCGAGCAGACGCATGTGATAGATGGGTTTGCGGAGCAGGTCCAATACCTGCAAACGCAACAGGTCGCTGACATCATCCATGTCGGCATGTCCGGATACGACGATCACCGGCAGGTGTTGACGCGAGGTGTGTTCACGCAAGCGCCTGATGAGGGCAATACCACTCTCTTCTGGCATGCGCAGGTCGGTAATCACCAGGGCAATGTCCGGGTGGTTGGTCAGCTGTTGCAAAGCGATCTTGACCGAGGTGGCGAGGTGGCAACAAAAGCCTTCGCCCTCCAGCAACTCGGCCAGTTCAGAAAGTCCATCCTCTTCGTCATCCACTAGGAGAAGCTGTTGGCGTGTCGAAGAGGAGGTCATGTTGCATTCCTGAAAAAGGGTAGGGTGCAGAGTGTAGGCCTGATGCACAGACCTATGTCACTGGCGTTCCGCCCAATCCTCTGACCAAGTCGTTGAATGTGGACTTGACCACACCCGACAGCGGCGTGACAAACAATGCAAGCACCACGGCAACCATCGCGGCAATCAGGGCGTATTCAATACCTGAAGCGCCATCCCGGCGTTTGATCAGTTGCCGGGTCTGGTACACGCAAAACGCCTGAGTCGGCACATACACTTTCAGAACAGTATCTAGAAGCATCTGACTTCTCCTTAGTGCGCCGCAACGGGCACTGTGTAACGTGGGTGCTACATACTTCCGATGTGCCATCAGAGCATTGTCAACAAAGCCGGACCTCACAACTGTAATAAAGGATTAATCACAAAGTACTAATCCAAACGGACGATGAGGTGCGGATCCAAAAAACGTAAACAAATCAAAGTCCTTAAATCTCCTGTCAGAAATAATCCGGTCAGTAATGGCGTTTTGTCCTACCTGCGCTACCTTCAAATAGCGAAATGGTTGCAACCGTCCGACCGTTCATAGCTACCTGATTGCGCATGATTTTTTGTCTGCCGTACGCAGTGGGGAAGGGAGAACCATATGAACAATCGCCGCAGTCTGGTGCTAGCAGCGGTGCTGTTTTTAGGGGCCATTGCCGCCGGTTTTTGGGGGCTGATGCTGACCCGTCATCAGCCTGTGCCACCTGCCCCTGTGGCGCAGGTGGTGGAGCAAGGTGTGGCCAATGTTGAGGACCAGACCAAACATGCCGTGGTGGTGTTAACCCGCGATGTAGCCCCGCATGTGGCCCTGACTGCCGATGATTTGACGCTGGAAAAATTGCGCACGGCGCCTGTCGGCAGCCTTACCTCTATCGATCAGGCGGTGGGTCGCACCCCGTGGCGCGGGCTGAATGCTGGCACGTGGCTCAATGAGCAAAGCTTTGAAATCGGCGGGCCGTTGGCGCGCATGATTCGCCCTGACGAACGCGCACTGGCGGTGGCGATTGATGAAGTGGCCGGCGCTGCCGGGCAGTTCGGTCCCGGCGATTACGTCGACATTTTGCTGTTTCTGCGTCAGGACACCGCCAACCCTGAACCTTCGACCCAAGTGGTGTTGCCCGCAGTGCGGGTCCTGAGCATCGGCGATGAATTAGGCCTGAGCAGCGATGGCCAGCCACTCAGTCAGGCGCTGACCGCCGAGCAGGCGCAGCAACAAGCTCAGCGGCGCGTGGCGGCCCGCACCGTGGTCCTGGCGATCCCGGAGCCACTGGTCAATCAACTGATGCTCGCCGCACAAGCTGGCACTTTGCGCCTGGCGGTGCACAGCGCACAAGAACAACGCTTGAGCAAATACTGGTCAGGTGAGCAGGACGCTGCGGCCAATCTGGAGACCGCCAGGCGCAGCCTGTATCAGTTCAATCAACTGGCGATGGCCAGCCCGCTCAAGGCGCCACTCAATGCCCCGACCGGTGTGCCGCGACCCCGTGGCATCGAAATCATCCGCGGCAATCAAGCAGCCCAGCCGTCAACCCAATAAGAAATGCCCGATCTGCAAGGAAGCCCTCGCATGAGTCAACGTTGTGTGCCGCTGTTCAAACAAGTTGTCTGGACGCTGATGTTGAGCGGCCTGTCTGTGCAAATGGCTGTGGCGGCATCGGCCCAATGCGCGTCACTGGGGGCGTTGCCCGCTGTGCTGGAAGTGGCGCAGGGCACCCAACAAGCACTGGATTCACCCGTCAGCATCACCCGCATTGCCGTGGGTGACCCGACCATTGCCGATGTACACGCCAATGGCGACAGTGCCTTTTTACTGACCGGCGTTGCGCCGGGTACTACCAGCCTGATGGTCTGGACCGCCTGTTCCAAATCACCGCGCCAGAGCATGGTGTTCGTCAAGGGCAAAGCGACTGCAGCGCTGACCAGTGCCGCGCTGTCACCGTCTGAAGACCCGACGTTGCCCAGTCAGGTACAGACGGATATCCGCTTCGTAGAAGTCAGCCGCACCAAGCTGCAAGAAGCCAGTACCTCGATTTTCGGCATGGGCAGCAACTTCCTGTTCGGTTCGCCGGGCTCGCTGATTACCACGGCGGAAAACGTCATCACCGGCGGTCCTCCGGCCAACAACAAGTACTTCAACATCGGTTTTGGCGGCGGGCGTGTCAGGGCCATGATTAATGCCCTCGAAGGCAGCGGCTTTGCCTACACCCTGGCGCGCCCGAGTCTGGTGGCGCTGAGCGGCCAGAGCGCAACGTTTCTCGCCGGCGGCGAAGTGCCAGTGCCGGTGCCCAGCAGTGGCAGCGACAACGTGTCGATCGAGTACAAAGAGTTCGGCATCCGCCTGACCTTGACCCCCACCATCGTAAGCCGCGACCGCATCGTGCTCAAAGTCGCCCCTGAAGTCAGTGAACTGGACTACACCAATGCGGTGAATATCGCGGGCACGATGGTGCCGGGTCTGAATGTGCGCCGCACCGATACCAGTATTTCCCTGGCCGATGGCGAAAGTTTTGTCATCAGCGGCTTGATCAGTTCGCGCAACAGCTCGCAGGTGGACAAGTTTCCGGGGTTAGGCGACATCCCGATTCTCGGGGCCTTTTTCCGCTCCTCCAACATCAGCCGCGAAGAGCGCGAGTTGCTGATGATTGTGACCCCGCACCTGATTCAACCGTTGGCGGCCAATGCCCAATTGCCTTCTCTGCCCGGAGAAAAACTGCGCAATTACGACCCCAATTGGTACCGCTTGTACTTCCTCGAAAACGGCAACTTTAATCGCCGTAGCGGGTTATCCAAATGAGCCAGAGCTTGAGCCAGACGTTTCTCGCATTGACGCGAAACAACACCGATCTTGAGTGGTTACAAGGCGCACTGGCGCCCATGGGCCAAGTGGTGGGCGCTGGCACGGGCAGTCTGGATGAGTTGCTGGCGCTGGTGGATGTCACCTTCGCCGGGCTGGTGTTCGTGGGACTGGACCGCGAGAAAGTGGTGTCGCAGTGCGCATTGATTGAAGGCGCGCTGGAAGCCAAACCGATGTTGGCCATCGTGGCGCTGGGCGATGGCATGGACAATCAGTTGGTGCTCAACGCCATGCGCGCCGGTGCGCGGGATTTTGTCGCATATGGTTCGCGCTCCAGCGAAGTGGCCGGGTTGGTTCGACGCTTGAACAAGCGGCTGCCCGCCGTTACACCCAATGCGCAGCTGGGCGGCCTGACCGTGATGTACAGCGCGCAGTGCAACGCCGATGGCGCCTTGCTGTCCAGTCATCTCGGGCTGGTCGTGCAGAAGAGCGATCAGCAAACCCTGTTGCTTGATTTGGGTTTGCCCCGTGGCGACAGCCTCACGCTATTGGGGCTGGAAAGTTCGTTCTACTTTGGCGATGCCCTGCGCCACTTGCGGCGACTGGACAGCACGCTGATCGACAGCGCCTTCACCGCCGCCCCCGGCGGTTTGCGCATCCTGGCCTACAGCGACAGCGATGAACCGCTGGAGCACACCAGCGCGGCCGAGCTGTACATGCTGCTCAGTGCTTTGCGTCAGCATTTTCAACACATCGTGGTGAACCTCACGGGCCAGCCTGACAGCGAAGCATTGCGCACATTTGTCAGCCATTGCGACAAGTTGTTGTGGTACGCCGACCAGAACATCCTCGACTGCCGACGCAATCTGGCGATCCTCAACCTGTGGCGCGCCAAAGGCATGAAGCTCGAACATGCGCGGCTGTTGGTGGACCGTTACCTGCGGGGTGTGGCGCCCGACGCCGACGCTCTGGCCAAGACGTTTGGCCTGGAAGTGCTGGTCAGCTTGCCGCCCGCCGACGAGTTGCGAATGAACGCCAAAAACCAGGCCACCACGCTGTTCGAGCTGGGCCCGCGCGAGGCCCTGAGCCAAGGCCTGAAAACCTTGGGTGAGCGCTTGGCCAAACGCTCGCAAGGGCTGGCCAAGCCGCCCGCCCATTGGCTGACACGCCTCTGGGGGCCTAAATGAGCAGCGAGAAACTGTTTGGCGCGGGCCTGCACAGCAAGAATGGCCATGCCGATCACGACAGCCTGAAACTGGTGCTGCACCGCTACATCATCGATGCCATTGAAGAAACCGGGAAAAACCTGCTGGAAGACTCGCGCCATGCGCTGGCCCAGTTCGTGACGGACAAAGTGGCCGAATACGTGTCACGCCTGCACCTGGCGATCTCACGTTATGAAATGGAGCGTCTGGCCGAGGAAATCGTGGATGAACTCACCGGGTTTGGCCCGCTGGAAGTGCTGCTGCGCGACCCGGCGGTGACCGAAATTCTGGTCAACGGCCCGTATCGGGTGTTTGTCGAGCGCGACGGCATTCTGCACCAGAGCGAGTTGCGTTTTATCGACGACCACCATGTCGAGCGGGTGATGCAGCGTATTCTCGCGCCGTTGGGGCGCCGCCTCGACGAATCCTCGCCCATGGTGGATGCCCGCATGCCCGACGGCAGCCGGGTCAATGCGATCATTCCGCCAATCGCCTTGGACGGCCCGTGCCTGTCGATTCGTAAGTTTCGCAAGGACATGCTCAAAAGCACGGACCTGATGGCCATGCAAACCATCGATCAGGCGATTTTCGACTTCATTCACGAAGCCGTGAGCAAGCGTTGCAACATCCTCATCAGCGGCGGCACGGGCACCGGGAAAACCACCTTGCTGAATATCCTCAGCCAGTTGATCAACCCCTATGAGCGGCTGGTCACTATCGAGGACGTGGCCGAATTGCAGCTCGGTCACCCGCACGTGGTGCGCCTGGAAACCCGTGCGCCCAATGCTGAAGGCCATGGTGAAGTCAAAGCCAGCGACCTGATTCGCAACGCCCTTCGGATGCGCCCCGACCGCATCATTCTCGGGGAAATCCGCGGGGTTGAAGTGCTCGACGTGTTGACCGCGATGAACACCGGGCACGATGGCTCCATGAGCACCGTGCACGCCAACACCGCACAGGATGCGCTGTTGCGACTGGAAACACTGGTGGGCCTGACCGGGCGCACAGTGGCGGAGAAAACCCTGCGCCAAATGATCTGCGCCGCGCTGGACGTCATCATCCAGCTCACGCGCATGCCAGACGGGCGTCGCTGCGTCAGTGAAGTGTTGGAAGTGGTGAGCGTGCGCGATGATGTGTACGTCACCAACACCCTGTTCCGGCTGGATCGACGCACGGGGTTTGGCTTTATGCGCGAAGCGCTGAACCCGGCAGGCGACAAGTTACGTCGCGAGCCGATTGCGAACCTTCACGGCTGAGGGGCAGAACATGATCCCGGCTTTGCTGCTGTTACTGATTGCCTTACTGATGTTGGGCCTGGCGCTGTTTATTGTTTTTCGCGTCTTGCGTAATCCGACCACCAGCCGGGTGCTCAATCGGCTGGCCGAAGGGCAGCCGCCACCGGCCGCAAAATTCGGCGGTCTGGCCTGGCTGGACCGCGCCTTCTTGCAGGCCGGGCTGCCACGGCCGTCGGAGCGCCTGGGGCTGTGGCTCGGCGTGTGGGCCGCGGCGATAGTGGTGGCGGGGCTCGTGGGTGGCTGGACGTTGTCAGTCGCCTTTGCGGTGTTGCCGCCTGTGTGTCTGAAACTGTTCCTCAGCTGGCGTTATCACCGACAGGTGCGGCGCATGGTTGAGCAGTTGCCGCAGTTGCTCGACCACTGTGTACGCAGTTTGAAGGCCGGGCGCACCTTGGCCGATGCGGTGCTGAATGCAATCGAGGCGTCCAGTGATCCCCTCAAAACCGCCATCAGTCGCGTCTCGCGCAACGTGCAACTGGGGGTCAGCTTGCCCGAAGCGGTGCAGGACTTTGCCGAGCTTTACGAGCGTGAGGAGTTTCGCCTGTTTGCCCTCGGCTTGAAGGTCAACAACCGCTATGGCGGCAACGCCAGCGAACTGCTGGAAAACCTCATCACCCTGATCCGCGAGCGTGAACAAGGGGCGCGCCAGCTCAAAGCCATGACCGGTGAAACACGGTTTACGGCCATGGTGCTGGCGGCCTTGCCGGTGTTGGTGATGGTGTATTTCATGCTGACCAATCCCGAGTACCTGCCCAAGATGTGGAACGACACGTCCGGGCAGCACTTGTTGCTGACAGCGCTGGCAATGCAGGTGATTGGCTGCTTTACCCTATGGCGCATGGTGCGGAGCGTATGACATGGCCTTGCTGATAAGCGTTGTCTTGTTGCTGGCCGCCCTGGCACTGGTGATCAACACCGTGATCCAGCAGCGGATGCGCCAGCAACGCGTCATGCAGCGTCTGGAGGGGGCGAAAACCGGGCCGGGCAAATTCAGTTCATGGCTGCGCGCGGTGGGCAGCAGCAAGGTGGGCCAGCGCTCGGTGTCGCTGGATAACGAAACTCAGGCGTTGCTCACCCGGCTGGGCTGGCGCACGGCCAGTCAGCGCTCATTGTTTGCCGCTTTTCAGGTGGGCACCCCGGTGGTGCTGGCCGGACTGGTATTTGTAGGCCATAAGGTGTTTTACCCCGACGCGGGCAACCTCGGGGTTGCACTGTTGTTCGGGTTGGCCATCGGCTACTTGATCCCCAAACGCTTACTGGCATTGGCGGCTGCCCGGCGCCAGCAACAGATCGCGAATGAGGTGTCCACGTTTATCCCGTTGCTGCGCATCCTGTTTGAGTCCGGCATGGCGGTGGAGCAAGCGCTGCGCGTGTTGAGCCAGGAGGGGCAGCAATTGTTACCCGTGTTGACCGGGGAACTGCGGCTGGTGCTGGCCCGTGTCGACTCCGGGCTGGAGCTGGGTCAGGAACTGCAAAAAACCGCGAGCCTGCTGGCGGTCGATGAGTTCGACGATACCTGCGTGATTCTTCAACAACTGATCCAGCAGGGCGGCGGCGCAATGAAGTCGTTGCAGGCGCTGAAAGCGTTGCTGGATGACCGGCGCCTGACGCGCATGCAGGAATACATCTCGAAAATGTCGGCCAAGATGTCCGTGGTGATGATGGTGTTTCTGTTTCCTGCATTACTGATTGTATTGGCCGGCCCCAGTTTTATGGCTATTTCGCGGGCCTTTGGCTCTTGACCGGGAGTGTGAGCATGAAAGCTGTGATCGTCGCGTGTGGGCTGCTGATGCTGGGCGGCTGTGCGACCGGGGGCGCGAGTAACCCGCCCTGGCTGGCCTTGAGTGGCAGTTGCGCCAAGTTGAGTGGCGATCAAGAGTTGTCGATGAACCTGGCCGACGATATGGCCAAGGAAGGCAAACTGCACGCCAGTCTGGCCAACCTGCAAAGCTTGCCTGAGCGCTATGGGCAGGTCCAGTTGCGTAAGGCACGCATCTATCGCCAGTTGGGCCGCAGCGAGGCGCAAGCCCTTTATCAAAGCTTGCTGGGCACCTGTCTGGCGGCCGAGGGCGAGCATGGTTTGGGACAATTGGCGGCGGGGCGCGGAGACAACGCGCAAGCGCTGGCCTACCTGCAAAAAGCGGCCAGTCTGGCGCCCACCGATGACAAGATTCGCAATGACTTGGGGGTGGTTTACCTGAACCTGCTGCGCATCGACGACGCACGCTTTGAATTTTTGACCGCGCTGGAGCTCAGCAAAGATGACGACGCGTTGGCGGCGTTGAACCTGGTGACGCTGTTGATCTATCAGGACAACTGGAAGCAGGCGGCGGAACTGGTCACCCGTGCCGGATTGACGCCGGAACAAGTGACCGAAGCCCAAGCGCGTGCGCAAGCACTTAAAGCCCCGGCCAGTAATCAGGTGGCGGTGCTCAAATAACGGAGGTGTGCGATGGCAATAAGCGTACGTGTCGGGGTGTTACTGCTGTGGGTGCCGTTGAGCGCACTGGCCATCGAGCCGGGCCCGGCGTCACGTTATCAGCAGGAAACCGAAAACTGGTTGCAGATTCAGGTCAGCGGTAAAGAGCGATCGAACGTGCCGCAAACGGTCACGCCGCAGGAGCGCGAACAAAGCCTGCAACGGTTGCTGAAAAGTTACGATCACGAAATCCCTGAGTACTACAAACAGGAATCGGGCAGCGGGGGCGGTACGTCCAATTAAAACGCCCGCCACCGCCTGTACTCGCTGGGCCGGCGCGCGTATAGGCGTGCGGGCTTCAGTGGGCCGTCAGCCGGTGCTGTTTGGCGCTGGCATTGGGTGACAGCGCCAGTGCCAGCTGGGTACGGTTGTTCATGTGGGTCAGGCGCAGCACTTGCGACACGTAGAGTTTGACTGTGTTTTCCGTGATGCCCAGGTCGCAGGCGATCTGGTAATTGGTCTGGCCCTTGCCCACCAGACGGGCCACGTCCAGCTGGCGTGGTGACAACTGCTGAAAGATGGCTGGCATGGTTTCAGACACGTCGTCACTGGCGCCCTCATCGGCGGCTGACAGCGGCGGGCGTCTTACCGATTCCATGTCCTGATAAAGGTCGTCAATCGAGTCCGCCAAAAACTGTAGCTTCTGATTCAAGTGCCCAAGTTGCGCGCTTTTCATGCGTTCGCGCACGCGCTCTTCCTGACGCTGAATGCCTTCGAGCAATTCATTGAGGTCGACCGGTTTTTGGTAGTAATCCGCAATGCCGATACGCAAGGCCTTGATCACGTCCTGTTTATCGGCACGGCCGGTCAGCAGAATGCTTTCAAACAAGCGCTTTTCACCGGCGAACTTTTGCAGGTGTTGGGTCAGTTCGATGCCATTCATCTCCGGCATGTGCAAATCGCACAGCACCAGACCGATTTCGGGGTCTGCGCAGAAACTTTCAATCGCTTCGCGGCTCGACTCACAAGGCACACACCGGTAGCCGCTGCTTTCCAGAAACTCGCAGAGTTCTTCGACGATCAAGGGCTGGTCGTCAACCACCAGCACTTTTATGAGTGGGCTAAGCTTGTTCACGCGTTACTCCATGCCTGGCAAGCCAATTCAAGGCAACTTGCCCCTCTCATCATGAGAAGGCTGGTTTAAAAGTAGACCCACTTTCCCTTGCTGTACACGGAATAAATCCTACGCATGCACTAGGGCATGCACAGCCAAACCAGGGTAAAACCCGCCAGCAAAAAGGGAGCGAAGGGGATTTTTTTTGACAGATTCCCGGGATCTTCAACATCAGGCGTTGTAACCCGTTGATAAAGCAGCGGCAGGATTTTTGACGCGATCAGCATCCACAGCACAGCACACACACCTGCGCCGATCACCGTGCCCAACACCGTCAGACGATCGGTGGCCAGGGCGAGGGCGATCAGCAGTTTTACATCGCCGGCGCCGAACGTATTGAGCGCATACCCAGGCAACGTCAGCACCAGCACGATCACCAGCGCGACCCCGGCTTCGCTGGCGGGTGCGCCGAGCCAGGTGTGGCCGCTCCAGAGCAGATACAGCACGGCCAGCGCCATACCGCCCAGTGTCAGGGTGTTGGCAATCTGGCGCTGGTACAGATCCTGAAGTGCGCAAGCGCTTAACCAGAGGTACAGGACTATTAGCGGTGTCACGTAATCGGCGTCCCTTTTTGGCGAATGATTCTATGCTCATATGACGTGTGGTTTTCAGGGTAGACGCAGTCATGAAAACAAGCCTCTCCACAAAGGAAAAAGGCGCAGCGGCCATCGAATTTTCGCTGGTGTTTGTGGTGTTTTTCGCCGTGTTTTACGGCGTCGTAAGTTACAGCCTGCCGCTTTTGCTGATGCAGTCGTTCAACCACTCCACGGCTGAAGCGGTGCGCCGCAGTGTGGCGCTGGACCCGACCGTCTCCCCCGCGACGTACACGCAAGATGTACAAAATCGCGCCTTGAGCGTGTTGAGTGACCAACTCTCTTGGGTGCCGACCGCCTTGAAAAGCAGCCTTAATAAACAGGCGGTCTATAGCGGTGGGGTGCTAACCGTCACCGTCAGCCTGCCAGCCTCCGCGTTAAGCGCCATCATGCCGGTGCTGGTGCTGCCGGGGAACATCAAGGTGCCCAGCTTGCCGACCACCTTGACGGCTCAATCGAGTTTGCAGTTTTGATCAGCGGCGAGCGCCTGTTCGGGCGGCTACTGGGCCGGGCTGATGAGCCCGTTGCGTTGGCGCCTACCCCGCTGCTTGTAGAGGCGGGTATTCAAATACGGCTCGATCAGCACGGCCATGTGCTGGAGATACAGGCCGCGCAGCCCCATGCATTGGTCATGGCGATGGGCAATGGTCCGCCGCGGCTGTTAATCGATTATCTGGTGCCGGGCAGCACGCTGGCCCTCGAAGGCACGCCCCGAGATTGGCATGGGCAAAGCCTGGACCTCATGTTTCAGGTCGGCGGTGGCCCTGTTGTGCATACCCGCGGCTGGGTACAGCCACAGGGTGACGGCTGGTTGCTGCAACTGTTGGACATCAGCGATTTGTTGTTGGGCCAACAGCAGGCGCGCCACCGCGAGCTCACCCACCTGCTCACCACCCACATGGGCGAGCAATTGCGCCGCTGCGGCACAGCGCGCGTGCCAGCGGTGGTGACCGATCTGTTGCAGCAGGTGGCGCAGCATTGGCATATCCCGTGTGTGGCGCTGGCCTTGCCAGACGCCACGCAGACCGAATGGCGTATCTACAGTGTTTACCAGCGCCATGATGCGCCTGCGTTGTGGGACGTCGACCAAGCGCTGGGCAGCACCCTCGACAGCTTCAATGGTCACGTCCCCCAGCGTTTTGAAGCGCTGCATGGCATCAGTGACAAGCCCCGGCTGAGCGGGCTGTTTGGCAATACCGATGGCTTGCTGGTGCCTTACAACGATCATCAAGGGGTGAGTGCGTGGCTCTTGTTCGGCCACTACCCGGCCAGTCGTCACGCCCCGTCCATGGGCGACAACGATTGGCTACAAGTGTGCGCGGCATTGGCGGGGCCGCTGCTCAATCGCCTGCGCGAGCAGCAACACGTGCAGCAGATGGAGCGCATGGAGGCGTTACAGGGCCTGCTGGGCAGCGGCTGGTGGGAGTGGTCGCCCAGCACGCAGCAACTGATGCTTGCCCCGCCTTTGGCTGCGAGCCTGCTCCCTGCTCAAGCTGCTCATATGTCCCGTGACGCGTGGTTGGGGCTGTTTCATCCGGCAGACCGGGAAGAGCTGGCCAGCCGTTTCAATGATTTGTTGTCCCACGATACCCCCCTGTTGTTGTGCGTGCGCTTGCACCAACCCGACAGTACGCGGCCGGTGACCTGGTATCGCATTCAGGGCCAGGTGCTGGGCGCAGAGGGCGGGCCACGTGTGGTGGGGTTCATGCTGGATGTCAGTGACATGCAAAACCAGCAACAGCAAGCGGCGGCGGCCCATGCGCGGCTCGACAACCTGATTGCCAGCTCCCCGGCCGTGATTTATGTGCAGCGCTATGCCGAGGGCGCGTTGCTGCCTGAATTCTTCAGCGCCAGCTTGCAACCTTTGTTGGGCTGGACGCGGGAAGCGTGCATGGCCGCCGCGTTGATCGAATGGGTGCACCCGGAGGACCGTGAGCACTACTTCGAGCGCACGCGACGACTGCTGCGCGAAGGCAGTGTGCGCAGTCGCTATCGACTGCGCGACCTCCAGGGCGACTACCACTGGTTACTGGACGAGGCCAAGTTGCTGCGTGACGACTTGGGGTTGCCGGTCGAGGCCGTGGGCCTGTGGCTGGACATCACCGATGCCACGGAAGCCGCGGAGCGGGTCAAGCACAGCGAAGAGCGCTATCGCATGCTGGTGGAAGATTCCCCGGCGATGATCTGCCGCTACACCCCCGACTTGACCCTGACCTTTGGCAATCGCCCGTTAGCCAATTACCTGGAGTGCGCGCCCGAACAGTTACCGGGCATCAACCTCAGCGGCTGGTTGTCGCCGGAGCAACATCTGGCGTTTGTACAACGTTTGGCCACCTTGACCCCCGAATTCCCGGTCAGTACCGCCGAAATCAGCCTGCAACTGCCGGGGCGCGAACACGCGTGGTGGGTCTGGTCGGACCGCGGCGTGTTTGATGAGCACGGGACGTTGATCGAAGTGCAGGCGGTGGGGCGCGACAACACCGAAGTGCGGCGTTCGCAACAGCAGCTGACCCAGAGCGCCAAAATGGCCACCCTGGGCGAGATGGCCACCGGGCTGGCCCATGAGATCAATCAGCCGCTGAACGTGATGCGCATGGCCATCGTCAATGTGCTCAAACGCCTGAGCAACGGCGATGTGCAGATCGATTACCTGCAAGACAAACTCAATCGCCTCGACACCCAAGTGCAACGTGCGGCGCGGGTGGTAGACCACATGCGGGTGTTTGGTCGGCGTTCGGAGATCGAACAGCAAGTGTTTAACCCCGCCATTGCCATCGATGGCACGCTGTCACTGCTCAGTGACGGGCTGCGCGGCAAAGGCGTAGAGATTCGCTGCGAAGGGCTGGACTGCGCCGTCAACGTGCGCGGCCATGTCGACCAACTGGAACAGGTGCTGATTAACCTGCTGGTCAACGCCCGTGATGCCTTGCTCGGCAAGCGTGAAAAAGACCGTGACTTCGCGCCGTGGATCGGCCTTGGCATCGAAACAGCCCCCCGCCACGTGCGGTTGTGGGTACAGGACAACGCAGGCGGCATCGACCCTCGGTTGCTGGAGCGCATCTTCGAACCGTTCTTCACCACCAAACCCGTCGGCGTAGGCACGGGGCTGGGGTTGTCAGTGAGCTACGGCATCATCGACAACATGGGCGGACGGCTCAGCGTCAGCAACACCGAACACGGCGCCCGGTTTTGTGTGGAACTGCCCGTGGCGGAGGATCAGAGCACGAGTTGAGCGCGGCCGCCTTGATTGCAGGACAGGTTGGCGCCCACTTCAGCATTACCCAGACTGACCCCTAGTGCGCCCAAGAGCGTGTTGAGGATCGGGTCCAGCAGGTTTGATAGCACGCCGCTCAACGCGGTGGACAGGATCCCCGTCACTTGGTTGACCAGCCCGGCCACTCCCGTAAGTGCATCGTTGGCCACGCTGCCTGTTTGTGGCGTGTACGTCACCAACAGGTTGTCAGACAGCGAGTCCCCCAGACTTTTGATAATGCTTGCATTGCTGTTTAGCGGGGTTTTGTAAGCAGGCGGATTGTTAACCTCGGGGAGCAGGGGGACGCTCCATGTTTGCGGCTGGGAGTTGGCCGCTATTTGAGTTTGAACCTTCAACCCTAGCCCGCCCCCTTTGCCGACCTGCAACGGGCCGCATAGCAAAATGACTGAGCACGTGGTGACATCAATACTGATCAGTTTTACCGGATCTACCGCCAGGTAATTCAGCTTGTTGATTTCAACCGACGCGGGAAATGCGCCGTTGGCTGGCGGGCTGCCAATGCTCAGCTTCGCGGCCGCTGTCGACGTTTGTGCTGTCAGGCTTTTGGTGGCCGGACTGGAGCAGTTGTAGGCGGTGACATAGCTGTTGGCACTCGCCGCTTCCAGATAAATATCCAACGATGACGCAATGCTCAGGGATGTCCGCTCACAGGCTACAACACACTGCAAAACCCCGATTAAATTCAGATTCAGCAACTTGTTCACGATACTGGTCAGAGGCGAAAGCAGTTGGGTGATCGCAGACGTTATCTGCGACACCAGTTTGAGAACGGCGAGATCAATATGGATGTGAGTTTGAACTTGCGCTGTTTTAACGTAGATGCGATTGGTGCCGAAAATGGGATCTTTAATGGCCAACGCCGGGTTGCCAACTACAGACATTTGCGGTGGTTCAATCACTTTGACCGACACCGTGACGGTGCCTACCAATGGAATATTCGACGTGATATCGGCGGCCGCAGCGCTTTTGCCATTTGAAAGTTGCACGATCCCTTGCAACAGGTCAAAGACCTTCAAGTTGGTGTTCAACCCAGCGTTCGAGGTGCCATTCTGGATTTTCAGCAAGTCGCCCAGTTTCAGTATTTGCGTGTTAGCGGCAATCAGCTTGATGGCGGTCAACGCTTGCACGGCGACCGTAGCGCCCGCTCCTCCTTTTTGCAGCACATTAATGGCGGCGTTAATCAGTTGAGTCGCAGAGACATTGGTGTTGAGCAACTGAGTGTAATCACCGGCATTGAGGTTCAAGTCGATGGCCAGTTGATCAAGATAGCTCAGCAAGTTGATATAGGTGTTTGCCAAGCCCTGCCATGACGCAAGGCTCAAGTTCAATTTGCCGCCCAGCAGGCCGCCCACAAGGCTGTTCAGAAGAGGGGAGTTACTTGAGTTTATGTCTGCCAATGAAGTTCTGATCGTCAGTGCGGCCAACGGTGCGCCCCCCGTGGCCCCCACCGCGCTCGCCGTCAATCGGGTATTGAAGCCAAATTTCCCGTTGGAAAACAGGTTCCACAAGCCGCCCGCCACACTGGTCGGCACTACCGTGGTGGTAATGACGCGAATGGCGTCAGACTTGCTTGCATCGGCGCTGAATGTGCGCAGCATGTCGCTACCGGTCACCAGTGTGCCGCAAGTGGCGCTTAAGGTTTGTGTACTGCCTGGAGGGAAGTTGTTGCGCGTCGCGCTGGCGATAGCGTACGTGGTGGCCGTGTTGGTGCCGGTCGCCAGGCAATTGCCGCCCCGACTGACGGCCTCCAATACCGCGACATCCGCGACCCGTTGCAACTTGCGTTGCTCCAGGTACAAGCGGCCGCTGTCGACTACCAGCAACATAAACAACAGCACCAGGCCGAAGGTCAGGGCCGCCATCAAACCAATTGCTCCCCGCTGCGAACGAGGGCTGCTAAAACGGATGCCACGCAATTGGGGAGACATCGAGCACTCCTTTGCCGGCTTGCTGCCGAGCGCAACTCTCCAAGGGTGCAAGGGAGTGTAGTCAAGGTGCGCAGCACGCGCTGGCAAGTTGCCAGTCGGGGGACTGAACGGCAGCGACTACAGGGTATGCAGTTGCTGCCGGGCGGTCATTTGGCCTGCGGTTTGGGCGGGTAGTCGCTGAGGATCTTGCTCACGGCTTCGTGAATCGCCGCGCTGCGTTGCGCAGGCGTCGGGCTTGTGTCGACCACTTTTTCAGCACTGCCACGCCACACCAGCTGGTCGGTTTTGGCGTCGATCAGGTCAATTTGAAGGGTGCCTACCTGGTAGTTGATGTTGCGCACTTCATCGTAGACCGGCGCGCCCCAGTAACCTTCCCACGGGCCGCCCCAATAACCGCCCCACGGTCCACCCCAAGGGCCGCCGTAGCCATAGCCGTAATTAGTCACCACTTGCTCCTGACGCTCAGCAACGATCAAGTAGGTCTGCACCCACAGGTCGGCCTTGGTTGCAGGGGTCACTTGGCGCAAGCCGCGCTGGTCCAACTGATAGGCCACGGCCTGGGTGATGCGTTGTTGGGTCAGGTCGCTTTTCAGCATCGGGTTATTGGGGACAAATTGCAGTGCGGGTTCCTTCCAGGCCCACGTGTGGAAGCTGGCGAAATCAACGGAAGGGTTGTAGTCGTGCGTGACCTGCATCGATTCGCAGGCGCTGAGCAGCAGTGCCAGCCCCACGAGCGCTATTCGACGTAGCATGATGATTCTCCACTTCAACGATGAGTCTTAATGAGGAGGATAGGCCTGTACTGCTGTGTTCAGCGATTCGCGTAAAGCGTTGCCGCGCTCGCTCAGGCTGCCCTTGCTGCTGGTTTCGGCGCTGGAACTCCAGACAGGCTCACCGGTTTTGCCGTCGTACAGATTAAGCCGCACCACCATGACTTCCACTTCGTACGTTCGAATGATGGGTACGGTGTTGTACATACCGAACTGATTGCCATAACGACTGTAGCGATCTCCATAGAACCCGCCGTAACCCGCCCCATAACCATAGTCGTCCTGAACCTGGCGCAAGCGTTTTTCTGTATGTAAATCTGCACTGACCCGTAAATCCGGTGCGCGGCCAGGCTGGACCGGGCGCAAGCCTCGCTGGTCCAGGGCTGTGCTCACGGCTTCGGCAATCTGTGCCGAGTCGGCCCAGGCCGAACCTGCAGGCAGGCGGTCGTTGAGCCAGGCCCAGCTCTGGTAGCGAGCATAGTCGCGCGGGGGCGCCGGGTAGGCGCTCAAATCAATGGCGTTGGCAGCCTGCGGCGGGGCGGCAGGCATAGGCAGCGACGTGGCGGTATACGGGTTGGGGCTTTGGCAGGCGCCCAGCCCCAGGCTCAGAATCACAAGCGCAATGCGGCGATACATGAAACTCCCCCAAGAGGTGAACAGTTAACGCGGGCGGCATACCCAATGCAGGTAACGACCCAACCCTGCAAACGCAGGGTGGCGACGATGGGCCAGCTCCATCTCAACCAGTGCGTCGAGTTCTGCGCGGGCCTGGAACTCGACCGGCATGTAATCGTGGAATACACGCACGCCACTTTGGCTTTCAACCTGCCAAAGACCTTGCATGGCCTGCCCCAGCTCCCGTGGATCAAGGGGCTGCTGCGGGGTGAGGCTCTGCTTTTCGCCAGCCATGTCGTTCTTGCGCATTTTGCGGAAGTGACCTTTGAGCAGGTTGCGGTAGATCAGCGCATCCCGGTTGTAGAACGCCAGCGACAGCCAGCCGCCCTGGGCTGTCAGTTGATGCAGCACCGGCAGGATCGCATGGGGCTCGGCCAGCCACTCCAGCACCGCATGACACAGCACCAGGTCGTACGGTTCGGTCAGTTGGCCCAAGAGCTCTTGCCAGGACGCCTGAATAAAGGTGCCGCTCTGGCCTGCTTCGGCAAAGCGTAGACGCGCGCCTTCAAGCATTGGGGCAGCGGGCTCCGCCAGCGTGACATCATGGCCTTGTTCGGCCAGCCACAGCGACATGTGCCCCAGCCCCGCGCCGATGTCCAGCACGCGCAAGCGGCGTTTGGGCAGTGACTCTTTCAGGTCGGCTTGCAACACGGCGAGGCGGATCGCCCCTTTGGCGCCGCCGTAGATTTTTTCCGCGAAGCGGGTGGCCAGCAGATCGAAGTGACGGTCGCTCATTGGCCGAAACGCCTTTCGCTGTCCGCCAATTTGCTGCGTACCACGTCGTTCATGTCCAGGCCGAGTTCGCTGCACAGCAACAAGAGGTAGAGCACGATATCGCCGACTTCCTGACCGGCATGGGCCAATTTGTCAGCGGGAAGCTGGCGGGACTGGTCTTCGGTCAGCCATTGAAAAATTTCCACCAGCTCGGCCATTTCAACACTGGCGGCCATGGCCAGGTTTTTCGGGCTGTGGAAAGGTTTCCAGTCGTTCTTGTCGCGGATGCGGTGCAGGCGTTGGGTCAGTTCGTCGAGGTTCATTGCAGGTGTGCTCTCCAGAAGGCGCAAAGCTTGCGACCGAATGGACGTGGGCGCAAGTAGTCGCTGGCGCATCCGACAACCGCGACGCGTGGGAGGGCTATTTAACTCAACGGCCGCCAACGCCCGACCATGTGCACCAGGTCGGGATGACCATTGACCTGGAAGTCGCCACTGGAACCGCCAGCACTGCTTTGCAAAATCACTTCTGCAGGCAGGCGCACCGGTTTTTTGAAGTCCACCGAGATTTCGACGTTGGCCGCTGGCAAGTGCGAACTCAACGCGGCCAGCGTCCGGGCTTCAAGCCACAGTCCGTGGGCAATGGCCGTCGGCAGGCCGAACAGTTTGGCGCTGGCGGTGCTCAGGTGGATCGGGTTGTAATCCCCGGACACCTTGGCATAACGGCGACCGATGTCTTTGGCGGCATACCAGCGCGTCAACTCGGTCATGCCACCTGCAACAGGGGTGGCAGGCTGGTGCGCCTCGCCCGGTAAATCGACACCTTTACACAGCAAGGTACTTTGCGCCTCCCACAGTGGGCCGATCAAATCGTCCACCCGTGTGATCACGTCAAACGTCGCGCCCTTGGGGTGTTTTTGCAGGTTGTGCGCGTACACGCCAATGCGCAGTTGAGAGACGCTGCCCATGGGCCGCAACACGCGAATCTGGTTGCTCAGGTGGATCAACCCCAGCAGCGGAAACGGAAACGCCTGGTCGGTCAGTAACTGCATTTGCAACCCGAACGCCAGGATGTGCGGATACGTCGGTGGCAACAGTGAACTGGCGGGCAGGTCGCACACCTCGCGAAAGGCCTCCAGCGGTTTGGCGTCCACCGCCACCCAGCAACGCAGCCCTTTATCGGGCAAGGTGTCGCCGGTGATTTTACGCTTGCTCGCCGCGTGGGCGTACAGCGCCGTCAGGTGCGGCGGGGTGTCGAGGTCAAGCCAATTCACAGTCATGGCTCAGGCCCCCAATACACTTTGGCCGCACACCCGCAGCGCCTGGCCACTGACGGCGCCCGACCCCGGTTGAGCCAACCATGCCACCGCTTCAGCGACGTCCTGGGGCAAGCCGCCCTGGCCCAGTGAACTCATGCGTCGACCGGCTTCACGCAGGGCAAACGGGATGTGCGCAGTCATCTGCGTTTCAATGAAGCCCGGCGCCACGGCGTTGATACTGATGCCACGTTCACTCAGCAACGGCGCCCATGCGTGGGCCAGACCGATCAACCCGGCCTTGCTCGCGGCATAGTTGGTTTGCCCGCGATTACCGGCAATGCCGCTGATAGACGCGAGCAAGATGACCCGCCCGTTGTCATGCAGGGTGCCGCTGTCGAGCAGGGCTTTGGTCAGCACTTGGGGCGCATTCAGGTTCACGGCCAGCACGGCGTCCCAGTATTCGGGGGTCATGTTGGCCAGGGTTTTGTCCCGGGTGATGCCTGCGTTGTGCACCACGATGTCGATGCCCTCCGGCAGCTGTTCAATCAATTGCGCGGCGGCGTTTTCGGCGCAAATGTCCAGCGTGATGCTGCGCCCACCCAGGCGGGCAGCGAGGGCTTCCAGGTCGTTTTTGGCCGCAGGGACGTCCAGCAGGATGATGTCGGCGCCGTCTCGGGCCAGGGTTTCGGCAATGGCCGCGCCGATGCCGCGGGCAGCACCAGTGACCAGGGCCTTGCGCCCGGCCAGTGGTCGGGTCCAATCACTGACTTGGGGCGCGCAGGCCGACAGGCGCAGCACTTGGCCGCTGATGAATGCACTTTTGGGCGACAGGAAAAACCTCAGTGCGCCTTCCAGTTGCTCTTCGGCACCCTCGTCGACGTACAGCAGTTGCAACGTGCTGCCGTTGCGCAATTCTTTGGCCAGTGAGCGGCTGAACCCTTCAAGGGCGCGCTGGGCGCTGGCGGCAAATGGATCGCGTTGGGTGTCGGGTGCACGGCCGAGGATGACCAAGTGCGCGCTGTGTTGCAGGCTGCGCAGTAAGGGCTGAAAAAATTCGCGCAGTTGCTTGAGTTGATCGGTGTGCAGCAAATGGCTGGCATCAAAGACTACCGCTTTGAGCGTTGGCCCCTGACCGGGAATCCACGGGCTGGTGACTGAGGGTTCTGGGCCGTAGCTGAACACGGCGTCCGTGAGTTTGCTGGCAAAGGCCGTGATGTGTTCACTCAGCGGGCCACCGCCGATCAACAACGGGCCTTCTACCGGACGCAGACGCCCGGCCTGCCAGCGTTCCAGTCGCACCGGTGACGGAAGCCCTATCGCACCGACCAGACGCTGGCCGAGGGATGAGTTGGCGAAGTCGATATAACGGTCTGACATGGAACACTCTCCGACACATGGGGTTCAAAGGGTTGACCACAAAAATACAAGGGTCGTTCGTTAAAGGGTGATAGCACCTACGCTGTAACGACCAATGGTGACTCAATTAAAGGGGAAATCTTATGACTCAGCGGCGTGTGGCGATTATTGGCGGCAACCGAATTCCGTTTGCCCGGGCTAACGGTGCGTACGCGACGGCCAGTAATCAGGCGATGCTGACGGCCGCGCTGGAAGGGCTGATCGAACGCTTTAACCTGCACGGTGAGCGTCTTGGCGAAGTCGTGGCCGGTGCGGTGCTCAAGGACTCGCGGGATTTCAGCCTCACCCGCGAGTGCGTGCTGGGCTCGCGTCTGTCGCCACAGACCCCGGCCTACGACCTGCAACAAGCCTGTGGCACTGGACTGGAAGCCGCCTTGCTGGTGGCCAATAAAATCGCGCTGGGGCAAATCGAATGCGGGATCGCGGGCGGTGTCGACACCACATCTGATGTGCCGATTGGCCTGAACGATGGGCTGCGTCGGTGGTTGTTGCAGCTCAATCGCACCAAGGCGTCGCTGGACAAACTCAAGGCGGTGTTGCACTTGCGCCCGCAGTTTTTAAAACCCGCGTTCCCGCGCAACGGCGAGCCGCGTACCGGGCTGTCGATGGGCCAGCACTGTGAACTGATGGCGCAAACCTGGCATATCCCGCGCGCCGAACAGGACGCCTTGGCCCTGCACAGCCATCAGGCGCTTGCCACGGCGTATCACGAAGGTTGGGAAGACGATCTGGTGACGCCCTTTTTAGGCCTGACCCGGGACAACAATCTGCGCACGGATTTGACCCTGGAGAAACTGGCCGCGCTCAAGCCGGTCTTTGAACGCAGCGCCAAAGGCACGCTGACGGCCGGTAACTCGACGCCGCTGACCGATGGCGCCTCGGTGGTGTTGTTAGGCAGTGAGGACTGGGCCAAGGCGCGCGGCTTGCCGATTTTGGCGTATCTGCGCGATGGCGAAACCGCAGCGGTGGATTTCGTCCATGGTGCCGAAGGGTTGCTGATGGCTCCGGTGTATGCCGTCCCACGCTTGCTGGCGCGTAATGGCCTGAGCTTGCAGGACTTTGACTACTACGAAATACACGAAGCCTTTGCCGCGCAGGTGCTGTGTACGTTGAAGGCGTGGGAAGACCCCGAGTACTGCAGAACCCGTCTGGGGCTGGACGCCCCATTGGGGGCGATTGACCGCAGCAAGCTTAACGTCAAGGGCAGTTCGTTGGCCGCGGGGCATCCGTTTGCGGCCACCGGCGGCCGCATCGTGGCCAACCTTGCCAAATTGCTGGACGCCGCAGGCCAAGGGCGCGGGCTTATCTCCATTTGCGCGGCGGGCGGGCAGGGCGTCACTGCGATTATTGAGCGCTGACCCGTTGCTGATTACATCGGCGCTGGCGCGGCATTGGGGGTAAGGCTTTCGGCCTCTTGCCGCTGGCGGCTGGCATAGTTTTCTGCCATCACCGAGCACACGATCAGTTGCAGCGGGTGATAGATCATGATGGGCAGCAGGATCAAGCCCAGCCCGGGGTTGGCGCCGAAGATCAGCGCGGCCATGGGCGCCCCGGCCGCCAGGGATTTTTTGCTGGCACAAAACACGGCGGCAATTTCATCCGGCGTGCTGAATTTCAGCGCGCGAGCGGTGCGAGTGGTCATCCACAGAATGACCGCAAGCAGCAGGGCGCTGCCGACAAAGGCGCTGAAAATCACCGAAGCCCCTTGTTGTTGCCACATCCCCGAGACCATCGAGTTGCAGAATGCGGCGTACACCAGCAGCAGAATCACCAACTTGTCGACGATGCCGGTGTAACGCTTGTGGCGGGCAAAAAAGCGACCGAACAGCGGGCGTACCAGCTGCCCCAGCACCAGCGGCAGTAACAACAGGGCGCACAGGTCGAGCAGGGTGGCGCCGAGGTCGATCCCGCCCGTGCCGCTGCCGACCACGAAACTCACCAGTAATGGCGTCAGGAAAATCCCCAGCACACTCGACAGGCTCGCATTGAGAATCGCCGCGGGTACGTTGCCGCCTGCGCTGCCCGTGAGCGCCACCGAGGAGGAGATGGTCGACGGCAGCGCGCACAGGTAAAAGAAGCCCAGCATCAACAACGGCGGTACATGACTGCCCAGCAGTAGGTCGGCCACCCACCAGATCAGGGGGAAGACGACAAACGTGAAGCCTTGCACCATTAGGTGCAGGCGCAGGTTTTTCAGGCCGTGGCGGATCTGCTCGCTGGACAGGTTGACCCCATGCAGGAAGAACACCAGGAACACGCCGATATTGATGACCCATTCTGCGTGCATCGCCCCGCCGGTGCTGCCGAATGCAGGGAACACGTACGCCAGAAACGTGGCTAGCAACATGCCGCACAGAAACCAGTCGGTGAATAGGCGTTTGAAGTGTTTGAGCACAGACATGGCAGGCACCGCAATATTGCAAGAATTGATGACGTAGCCTAACGTTGGCCCTTTCTGACGTATCGCGACATAAGGCCAATCCATGCCGCCAAACGGACAACGTGGCCCTCAACGGGCGATTCCACAGTTGGATGCACTGCCTCGGCCGTTATATGCACGGGCTGAGAGTTTGGGGGCGGGCTCGTGGACGCCGCGTCATCGGCATGACTGGGTGCAGTTTTCTTACGCCATCAGCGGCGTGTTGGGCGTTCACACGGATGAAGGCAGTTTTTTCGCGCCGCCGCAGTGGGGCATCTGGATTCCGGCGGGGCTAGAGCACGAAGTCATTACGTCCATGCGTGCCGAAATGCGCAGCTTGTATGTGCGTCGCGAAGACTGTCGATGGGCGCCGGATCACTGCCGTGTGCTGGAAGTCACGCCGCTGGCTCGCGAGTTGATCAAACGCTTTTGTGCGTTGCCCGTGAATTACCCCGAACACGGCAGCCCGGAGCAGCGTCTGGTGAGTGTGTTGCTGGACCAATTGGCTGAATTGCCGGAGGTCGGGTTTTCGTTACCGTTGCCCCGTCACCCGCGCTTGCTGGTGTTGTGCAATGAATTAATTGAAGCCCCCGATGCCGAAGTCAACGTGGGGCTGTGGTCGGGCCGGTTGGGCATGTCCGAGAAAACCCTGATGCGATTGTTTCAGCGTGAGACAGGTTTGAGCTTTCGTGGGTGGCGGCAACGGGTGCGATTGTTGTCGTCGTTGCAGGTGCTCGAAGCGGGAGGCCATGTCACGCGGGCTGCTTTGTCCTGCGGGTATGAGTCCACATCGGCCTTCATCGCGGCGTTCAAGAAAATGTTTGGCGCCACACCCGGCGAACTGTTTCGTCAACACTGAAGCTGGGGATATTAGGCGGTGCTGGGCAACCGGGGCTCGTCTATTATTCAAAAGCTTTGACGCAGGATGCGGCTGGCAGATTTGAGTACAGGGAGTGCTGCAAGCGACTTGGAATACAGTGCCCCTCTCCCCGTGGTGCGCGGATTGCCGTATAACGAGTGACTTTCGCGTGTTTGGTAATAAAGGACCCACAATAAAAGCTGATGAAGACTCCAAAACGCTTAGAACCCCTGATCGAGGACGGTCTGGTCGACGAGGTGCTGCGCCCACTCATGAGTGGCAAAGAAGCAGCTGTGTACGTAGTCCGCTGCGGCAATGAGCTGCGATGCGCCAAGGTTTACAAGGAGGCTAACAAACGAAGTTTTCGCCAGGCCGCCGAATATCAGGAGGGTCGCAAGGTTCGTAACAGCCGTCAGGCCCGAGCGATGGCCAAGGGCTCGAAGTTCGGTCGTAAAGAGACCGAAGACGCCTGGCAAAATGCCGAAGTTGCTGCGCTGTTCCGTCTGGCTGGCGCCGGGGTGCGGGTTCCAAAACCGTTCGACTTCCTTGAAGGCGTGCTGTTGATGGAGCTGGTGGCCGACGAATACGGCGATGCGGCGCCACGTTTGAACGACGTGGTGTTGGAGCCGGATCAAGCCCGTGAATACCACGCGTTTTTGATTCAGCAGATTGTGCTGATGCTGTGCACCGGTCTGGTTCACGGTGACTTGTCCGAGTTCAACGTCCTGCTGACGCCGACTGGCCCGGTCATTATCGACCTGCCACAAGCGGTCGATGCGGCTGGTAACAACCACGCGTTCAGCATGCTGGAGCGGGACGTTGGCAACATGGCGTCGTATTTCGGCCGATTTGCGCCGGAGTTGAAAACGACCAAATACGCCAAGGAAATGTGGGCGCTCTACGAAGCGGGCACCTTGCACCCGAGCAGTGTATTGACGGGCGAGTTTGATGAGCCGGACGAGCTGGCCGATGTGGGCGGCGTCATGCGCGAGATCGAAGCGGCGCGCCTCGATGAAGAGCGACGTCAGGCCGTGCGGGCCGCCGATGAGGCGCCACCCGGCAAAACCGAAGAGCCGCCACCACCGTGGATGCAGTAATTCGCTGAAACAAAAAATCCGGCTGCGGCCGGATTTTTTGTGGGCGCGTTAATGACCCTGGCTTAGAAGCGGTTCAGCGGGACTTTCAGGTTGTGCACGCCCTGGTCATCCGCAGGCGGCAGGTTACCCGCGCGGATGTTGATCTGGATCGCCGGGATTAACAGCTGCGGCACAGACAAGGTGGCGTCACGGGAGGTGCGCATTGCCACAAACCCTTCAAGGTCGATGCTGTCATTGACATGAATATTGTGCGCCCGCTGTTCGCCCACGGTGGTGGTCCAGGCCACGTCGCGGCCCTCGGGCGGGTAGTCGTGGCACATGTACAGCCGGGTGTGCGGTGGCATCGCCAACAGGCGTTTTATCGAGTGATACAGCTGCTTGGCGTCGCCACCGGGGAAGTCGCAACGCGCGGTGCCCACGTCGGGCATGAACAACGTGTCACCGACAAACACATGGCTGCCCTCGATCTGGTATGCCATGTCCGCCGGGGTGTGCCCGGGCACGTGCAGGGCGCGCACTTCGAGCGGGCCGATGTGAAACACCTCGTCAGGGGTAAACAATTTGTCGAATTGCGAGCCGTCCTGCCGGAATTCAGGCTCAAGGTTGTAGAGGTCGCGGAACACACCCTGCACGCGGGTGATGGGCGCTCCGATACCAATCTGGCCGCCGAGTTTTTTCTTCAGGTAAGCACTGGCCGACAGGTGATCGGCATGGGCATGGGTTTCCAGCAGCCATTGCACGGTCAGGCCTCGGGCTTCAACAAATGCCGCAATCCGGTCCGCGCTCCGGGTGCTGATACGCCCGGCAGCGGCGTCGTAATCGAGCACCGGGTCGATGATCGCGCAGGGGCCATTTATAGCTGCGTAGACCACGTAGCTGACAGTGGACGTAGCGGGATCGTAAAAGCCCTGTATTTCGGGGTGCATGGCGGCCTCACATCATTCGATACAATTCATAATATATTGAAACATATATTATTGAATCGTAAACTGTCGACCGTTATATCGGCAGAGAATTTTTAATGTCTGGACAGCTCACCCACCACGAAATAGGTCTGCTGCGCGATTCAGCGTCCAAAGCCTGCATGCTGCTCAAGGCGCTGGCCAACGAAGATCGCCTGCTGCTGTTGTGCCAATTGACACAGGGCGAACGCAACGTGGGCGAGCTTGAAGGGCTGACCGGCATTCGGCAGCCCACGCTGTCTCAGCAGTTGGGTGTGTTGCGCGACGAAGGATTGGTCAATACCCGGCGCATGGGCAAGTTCATCTTCTATTCACTCGCCAGTTTCGAAGTGGTCTCGGTCATGCAAACCCTGTCGGGGTTGTACTGTGGTCAAGCGCTTAAGCAGTAAGGCGTAGCGGGACCCGATCCATTCATTTTTGTTGTGCCTGGAGTGCTCAATGGAGCAAAACATCAAGCGAATCGACGCGTGCTTTTCGGTGACGGGTCAAATCGGTCAGTCTGATCTCCAAACGTTAGCGGGGCAGGGGTTTCGCAGTGTGATCTGCAACCGGCCTGATCATGAAGGCGGCTCCGAACAACCCGAACACACGGCACTCCGTGACGCAGCGCAGGCCCTGGGTTTGAGTTTTGCGTATGTGCCAGTGGCCACCACCGGGGCGACGGCGCAGGACGTCGAACAGATGCGCGCTTTGCTCGCGCAACTGCCGACGCCCGTTCTGGCGTTTTGCCGCACCGGCAATCGCTCTTCGAAACTGTATGAACTGGCGACCCGAGGTGCCCGCAGTGCGGCCTCCTATGACGTGGTGGTGATTGGTGGCGGTTCGGCCGGAATTTCAGTGTGCGCGAGTTTGCTAAAACGGGATGCAGCGTTGCGCATCGCCGTGGTTGAGCCCAGCGCCGAGCATTACTACCAGCCGGCGTGGACGCTGGTGGGTGGCGGCGCGTATGACCTAAAAAACACCGTGCGCCCAACGGCTGACGTGATGCCCAAGGGCGCCACATGGATCAAGGCGTCGCTGTCCGCATTTGCTCCCGAACGTCACGTGGTGCTGCTCAGTGATGGCAATGAGTTGGCCTATCAGCAACTGATTGTGTGCCCGGGGCTTGAACTGGCCTGGGAGAAAATTGAGGGACTTGAAGACACGCTGGGCCAGCATGGCGTGACCTCCAACTACCGTTATGACCTCGCGCCGTATACCTGGGAGCTGGTGCGCACGTTACGCGGCGGCAAGGCGTTGTTTACCCAGCCGCCCATGCCGATCAAGTGTGCGGGTGCTCCGCAAAAAGCCATGTACCTGGCCTGTGACCACTGGCGCAAGCAGGGCGTGCTGGACGCGATTGCGGTTGAATTCAACCTGGCGGGTGCGGCGTTGTTCGGCGTATCGGCCTTTGTACCTGCGCTGATGAAATACGTTGAAGCCTACAACGCGACGCTGGCGTTTCAGTCCACACTGGTGAAGGTCGACGGTCCTAATAAAACAGCATGGTTTGAGGTCACTGACGCGAACGGCAACGTGACCCGTCAACAGAAAACTTTCGACATGCTGCATGTCGTCCCGCCGCAGCAGGCCCCGGATGTGATTCGTCGCAGCCCCTTGGCTGACAGTGCGGGCTGGTTCGAAACCGACCCGGCCACCTTGCAACACCCGCGTCACGCCGAGATCTTTGCCTTGGGCGATGTGTGCGGCACGCCAAATGCCAAAACCGCCGCGGCGGTGCGCAAGCAAGTCGTGGTAGTGGCTGAGAATCTCATTGCCTTGCGCAAGGGGGCTGCGTTGCCCCTGCGTTATGACGGTTACGGTTCCTGCCCGCTGACAGTTGAGAAAGGCAAAGTGATCCTCGCCGAGTTCGGCTATGGGGGCAAACTGCTGCCCACTTTCCCGCTTGACCCGACCGTGGCCCGTCAGTCGGCGTGGTGGCTCAAGGCGTCATTCCTGCCGTGGTTCTACTGGCAAGGGATGCTCAAGGGGCGCGAGTGGTTTACCGACTGCTCGGGAAGCTGAGCCAGGTATGTTGACCATTCTGTTTGGCCTGTTGGTGGGCGTGGTGCTGGGGTTGACCGGTGCCGGGGGCGGCATTCTGGCGATTCCGGCTTTAACGCTCGGGTTGGGTTGGTCGCTGGCGCAAGCCACGCCTGTGGCGTTGCTGGCGGTAGGCACTGCTGCGGCATTGGGTGCGCTCGACGGCCTGCGTAAAGGGTTAGTGCGCTATAAAGCGGCCGCGCTCATGGCATTGGTCGGCTCCATTACCTCACCGGTGGGGTTGTACCTGGCCACGTTGTTGCCGGCTAACGTGCTGGTGCTGCTGTTTGGCTGCGTGATGATTTTTGTGGCCGGGCGCATGTTTTTACAGGCCCGCGCCGATGGTCGGGAAGGGGCGAGTGAAGGGGTGCTGGAAAAAAACTGCATGCTCAATCCTGCCACCGGGCGCCTGACGTGGAATGCGCGTTGTAGCCTCACACTGGTATCGATCGGCGCCACCTCGGGGTTGCTAACGGGGCTGTTGAGCGTGGGCGGGGGGTTCTTGATCGTGCCTGCGTTTCGCAAGTTCAGTGATGTGCGCATTCATGCGGTGGTGTCCACCTCGCTGATGGTGGTGGCGTTGGTGTCACTCGGCACCCTGGGCAACTTGATGCGTCAGGGCGTGAGCCTGTCTACCGACGGCGTGCTGTTTATTGTCGCGACACTGGTCGGAATGATCGCGGGTCGGGTGATTTCGCCCCACGTCTCCGCTCAGTTGCTGCAACAAGGGTTTGCCGTGTTGTGTGCGCTCGTCAGTGTGCTGATGTTCGCCAAAGTGCTGATGTTCAACCTTTGACAAACGCCCCTGTCTACGCGCAACAACGCCCCGACGCCAGGCCCTTGAGGATCGGGCAGTCGGGGCGATGGTCACCCTGGCAGGTATCGATCAACTCTTGCAGGGTGTCGCGCAGGCTGGTCAGTTCGACGATCTTTTGGTTCAGCTCATCGATGTGTTGACGCGCCAGCGCTTTCACATCGCTGCTGGCACGTTGGCGGTCTTGCCAGAGGGCCAGCAGCTTGCCCACTTCTTCCAGTGAAAATCCCAAATCCCGCGAACGCTTGATGAAGGCCAGGGTGTGCAGGTCGTCGTCACTGTACAGCCGGTAGCCGCTGTCACTGCGATGGGCGGGCTTGAGCAGGCCGATGGATTCGTAATAGCGAATCATCTTGGCGCTCAATCCACTGTGCCTGGCGGCTTGACCGATGTTCATGACGACTGTCTCCTACTCAAGGTCCTTGGGTTTCCAGAACTTCAGCAACAACGCGTTGCTGACCACACTGACGCTGGAAAAAGCCATCGCTGCCCCGGCCAGTACCGGGTTCAAAAAGCCAAAAGCCGCCAGCGGAATGCCGATCACGTTGTAGATAAACGCCCAAAACAGGTTTTGACGGATTTTGGCGTAGGTTTTGCGGCTGATGTCCAGCGCGGCGGGCACCAGCCGCGGGTCGCCGCGCATCAAGGTGATACCGGCTGCGTGCATGGCCACGTCTGTACCGCCGCCCATGGCAATGCCGATATCGGCGGCCGCGAGGGCCGGAGCGTCGTTGATGCCATCACCCACCATGGCGACCACGCCGGTCTTTTTCAACGCAGACACCGTAGCGGCTTTGTCGGCGGGCAGAACTTCGGCGTGAACGTCCTGAATACCCAGCGCCTCGGCTACCACCCTGGCACTGCCTTTATTGTCGCCGGTCAGTAAATGGCTGCTGATATGGCGTTCGGTGAGTTGTTGCACGGCAGACAGTGCCCCCGGCTTTAACGTGTCGCCAAAGGCGAACAGGCCCAATACTTTGGGCTGCGGGCTTTGCTCGATCAGCCAGGACAAGGTACGGCCTTCAGCCTCCCAGGCCGCGGCGGCGTCGGCCAGCGGGCCGGGAGCGAGGCCGGATTCGTCCAGCAAGCGACGGTTGCCCAGCGCCAGACGACGGTCCAGCAAGGTGCCTGCAATGCCTCTGCCCGTCAGCGACTGGCTGTCCGTGACATCGGGCACTGTCAGCTGACGCGCTGCGCAGGCATCGAGTACGGCGTTGGCCAGCGGGTGCTCGCTGCCGCGTTGCAGCGCTCCGGCAGCTTGCAGCAGTTGCGCTTCATCACCGTCGATGGCGCTTAAGTGGGCGATTTGCGGGGTGCCGGAGGTCAGCGTGCCGGTTTTGTCGAAGACCACAGCGCTGACTTCATGGGCGCGCTCAAGGGCTTCGGCGTCTTTGATCAAAATGCCATGCCGCGCGGCGACGCCGGTGCCGGCCATGATCGCGGTCGGGGTGGCCAGACCGAGCGCGCACGGGCACGCGATCACCAGCACCGCCACGGCGTTGATCAGCGCGGTCTCAATCGGCGCGCCGTAGAACCACCAACCGAGTAGCGTCGCCAGCGCAATCAGCAGTACCACGGGGACAAAAATCTGACTGACTTTATCCACCAGCTTTTGAATCGGTGCCTTGCCCGCCTGCGCGTCTTCAACCAGGCGAATAATGCGCGCCAACACGGTTTCAGTGCCCAGCGCCAGGGTTTTGATCACCAAACGGCCTTCACCGTTGATGGCGCCGCCGGTGACTTTATCCCCCGGCTGTTTTGGCACGGGCAGGCTTTCGCCGCTGATTAGCGCTTCGTCGGCATGGCTTTGACCTTCGACCACTTCGCCGTCCACCGGGAAGCGTTCGCCGGGTTTGACCAGCACCAGGTCGTTGAGGCGCAGGTCGCTGATGGCTACATCCTGTTCCTGCCCGTCGACCACCCGCAGGGCGCGTTCGGGACGTAAGGCCTCAAGCGCCCGGATGGCGCTGGCGGTCTGGCGTTTGGCGCGACTCTCAAGGTATTTGCCCAGCAGCACCAGTGCGATCACTACGGCTGAGGCTTCGAAGTACAGGTGCGGCATGCTGCCGGGGGCGGCGATGGCCCATTCATACAGGCTCAGGCCGTAACCGGCGCTGGTGCCGAGCGCGACGAGCAAGTCCATGTTGCCCGCACCGGCTTTGACGGCTTTCCAGGCGGCGACATAAAAACGTGCGCCCAGGATGAACTGCACAGGCGTGGCCAGCAGAAACTGCGCCCAGGCAGGTAGCATCCAGTGCAGACCGAACGGCTCGACCAGCATCGGTAACACCAACGGCAATGCCAACACGATGGCCGCCACCAGTGACCAGCGCTCACGGCGCAGGCGTTGGTGTTGATCGTCTTGTGTAGCGTGTACGTTTTCTGTGAGGTGGGCGCTGTAGCCCGCCGTCGTCACAGCTTTAATCAACTCGGCAGGGTCGACATGCCCCAGCGATTCAATATGCGCCCGTTCACTGGCCAGGTTGACGCTGACGTTTTTCACCCCGGGAACTTTAGCCAGCGCTTTCTCGACCCGGCCAGCACAGGAAGCGCAGGTCATGCCGCCGATGGTCAGTTCCACCGTTTGGCTGGGCACGCTGTAGCCAGCTCGGGCAACGGCTTCAACCAGCAGCGGCAAGCTGTCGGCAGGCGCCTCGACACGCGCCTGTTCGGTGGCCAGATTGACGCTGACCGATGTCACCCCCGGCACGTTGGCCAGTGCTTTTTCTACGCGGCCAGCGCAACTGGCGCAGGTCATGCCGGCGATCGGCAAGTCGTATTGAATGGGCACGAACAATCCTCCTCAAGAAGTTATCTATCCCTAGAATCGACCTTGACCCGATGGGAAGGTCAAGGCGCTTGTTGATTGTGGCGGCCGTCTTCTGGGCGGTGCTTAATATTCGAGCTGGGCAGGCGTGAGGTAAGGGCCGCTCGCTCGCATTGCAATGCGATATTTGCGCACATCGCCCGCTTTCAAGGTGATGGTTTGAGACGGCAGGGCCAGCATGCCCGGCAGACAACCCGGGGCCTGGCCCGGCAATGACTTGAGGCGCAGGTTGATACGCCCGGGCGGGAGGTTGAAGGACGTGGCTTGTTCCTGAAACAAGCGGCCCGCCAGTTGGTCATCTATATAGAGGCCGATTTCACAATTGGTGGGCACTTCAAGGCGCTCGCGGGAAATGATCAAAACACCGTAGTCCTGATCAGCGTTTGCCCACAACGGCAAGCTGGCAAGACCTAAAAGGCTGACTAGGCTCAAAGCGGACCAGCGCATGGCTACGTATCCTGTTTTCTAATCGGAAAGTTTGCAGCTTGGCCGACCGCGAAACAGATTGCCAGTATCGTGTCTCTGCACCAGGGCTTGACCTTGCCATCATGGCAAGGTGGACACTTTGAACCTCTCTCACCAAGGAGTGAACACAATGCACGTACTTAACGTTTCCGGTATGACCTGTGGCGGTTGCGCGAACTCGGTAACACGGGCGGTCCACGGGGTGGACAAGGACGCCAAAGTTGAAGTGGATCTGGCGAAGAAAACCGTCACAGTGGATAGCAAATTGCCCAAGCTGGATATCATCGACGCGATCACCAATGCAGGGTTTGAAGCGCGTTCCATGAGCGCTCAGCATTAACACACCTGGCATTTTCTGTTGCCAATCGCAGCTGCACGTTGCTGCTCGGCAACAGAGGAGGCCATGGGGTCACGATGTTTATTAGCTAGCTCGCTATCTTTATGTTCAAGATCCGTCAGCACAGCTAGACTACCGGGTCGCGCTGACACTCGTCCGACCTGGATCCCTGATGAACTTTAGAACCATTTTGATTCTCGGTGCCTTGAGCGCCTTCGGTCCCTTGGCCATCGATTTTTACTTACCGGGTTTCCCGGCGATGGCTCAAGCATTCGCGACCGATGAAAAACACATTCAACTCACTCTGGCGGTTTACTTTCTGGGCTTGTCCATCGGCCAGTTGGTCTACGGCCCCATTGCGGATCGGTTTGGGCGGCGCGTGCCTTTGTTGGTGGGCGTCGGGCTGTTCACTGCGGCGTCTTTTGCCTGTGCCTTTGCGCCCTCGCTGGATTGGCTGATCGGGGCGCGCTTTGTCCAGGCCCTTGGCGGTTGTGCAGGGATGGTGCTGTCGCGGGCGATTGTCAGTGACAAGTGCGATGCAGTGGGCTCAGCCAAGGTGTTTTCGCAACTGATGCTGGTCATGGGGCTGGCGCCGATCCTTGCTCCCATGCTCGGCGGCCTGCTGGTGAATGTGTACGGCTGGCAGGCGATTTTCATTGTCCTGACGGGTTTCAGTGCCCTGGCAGCGCTCGCCGTGGCGCTGGGCCTGCCGGAAAGTTTACCGGCCAATGTGCCGCGTCAGCCGTTGTCCGGCGCGTTGCGCCAATACGGCCGGTTGCTCAAGGACCGTGAATACCTGGGGCATGCGCTGACCGGCGGGATTGCCATGGCCGGGATGTTCGCCTATATCGCGGGCTCGCCGTTTGTGTTCATCAAGTTGTATGGCGTCCCGGCCGAGCACTACGGTTGGCTGTTCGGCAGCAATGCGGCGGGCTTCATTCTTGTGGCACAAATCAACGCGCGGTTACTGGCCAAGCGTGGCCCTGCCTTTTTGCTGTCGCGCATGGTGTGGGTGTACCTGGCCGCCGGGTTGACTCTGTTGGGCGTCAGCGCCTTGCACACGGCGCAACTGTGGCCGCTGTTGATCCCGCTGTTTATCTGCATCGCCAGCCTGGGTTGCATCATTCCCAATGCCTCGGCCTGCGCCATGAGCGGGCAGGGCGCACGGGCGGGAAGCGCTTCGGCATTGCTCGGTTGCCTGCAGTTCAGCGTGGCGGCGGCTGCGGCATGGCTGGTGGGGGTTTTACACGATGGCAGCGCCATGCCGATGGCCATGGTCATCAGCTTGTGCGGGATTTTGGCGGTGTCGATTGCGCTGGCAACCCGGCGGCTGTACACCGCGCGGATTGCCGCTCAAACGTCGATTTGATTTAGCCAGCCATTCGTTCAGGCAATCTGTGCGGGGCTTGCAAACGTGTACGCAGCGTATCCACAAAGGCTCTGGCCTCGGACTCGCTGCGAAAATTGATCGCTTGTTGGTCGATTTGAACCTGCCACTGGCAGTCGCGGGATCTTGCTAACGCTTTTATCAGGATTTTCATTTCTGGCCTCCTCAGGTTCGCAAAGGAGGCCAGTGTATGCCCGATAACGCTGAGAAATATGACGGGCATCAAGTCTCTGACTGACGGTTACAAAATGGCCGGTCCAGTCCCGTCACCTGCCTCTCAAAATCCTTCCAGTACAATCTTGCCCTTGGACTTGCCGCTTTCCAGCAGCGTGTGGGCGCGACGCAGGTTGTTCGCGTTGATGGTGCCGAAATGTTCGCCCACGGTGGTGCGCAGGGTGCCAGCGTCGATCAGTTCCGCGACCCGGTTCAGCAAGTGATGCTGTTCAATCATGTCCGGGGTTTCGAACAACGAGCGGGTGTACATGAACTCCCAATGCAACGACAGGCTCTTGCGTTTAAGCAGTGAGATGTCCAGCGCCTTGGGGTCGTCGATCAGGGCCAGTTTGCCCTGCGGCGCCAATGCCTCGACCAGTTGCGCCAGATGTTGATCGGTTTGGGTCAGGCTGGCGACGTGAGTTACGGCGTCGATACCGGCCTGCAGCAACGCTTCGCTCAGGGGCTGGCGATGATCGACGATCACATCGGCGCCCAGTTCGCGCACCCAGGCTTGGGTTTCCGGACGCGAAGCGCTGCCGATGACCTTGAGCCCGGTGAGCTGACTGGCCAGTTGGGTCAGGATCGACCCTACGCCGCCCGCCGCACCCACAATCAACAGGCGTTGGTGAAGGTCAGTCTTGCCTTGTGCGATGCCGAGGCGGTCAAACAACAGTTCCCACGCAGTGATGGCCGTTAAAGGCAGTGCAGCGGCTTCTGCGAAGCCCAGGCTTTTTGGCATATGGCCGACGATGCGTTCGTCGACCACGTGACGCTCACTGTTGGCACCGGCGCGGGCGATGGAACCGGCATAAAACACCTTGTCGCCGACCTTGAACAGACTCACATCACTGCCCACGGCCTTGACCACACCGGCCACGTCCCACCCCAGAACCTTGGCAGTGCCTGGGTCGGGCTGTGCGTTTTGCCGCACTTTGGTATCGACCGGGTTCACGGAAATGGCGTTGACTTCCACCAGCAGGTCTCGCGGCCCGGCGACCGGTTCCGGCAGTTCAATATCTTGCAGGGCCTGCGGATCTTCAATGGGCAAAGAATGGTAATAACCGACAGCTTTCATAGGGCGCATCCTGAAGAGGGAGAAAACGTGGGGCGATGATTCGCTATTTCCTGCCGTTGTAAAACCGGCTAAAACGGCAGGCTCTTTCAATATATTTTTGATAATAGGCGGGTTTATCCACCATGCTGCGCTTTGATGACCTGCAAGTGTTTGTGCGCGCTGCCGATCTGGGCAGCCTGTCCGCGGCGGCGCGGGTGATGGACATGTCGCCAGCAGTGGCGAGTGCGGCACTCAAACGGCTTGAGGCTCAGTTGGGCTCGCGTTTGCTGGCGCGTTCGACCCGCAGCCTGCGTTTGACAGCTGAGGGGCAGGGTTTTCTGGAGTATGCCCGTAAGGCGTTGAGCAGTCTGGATGAAGGAAGGCGACTCTTGTCCCGCGGGCAGGATCAGGTCAGTGGGGTTTTGCAGCTCTCGGCGCCTTCAGACTTTGGCCGAAACGTCCTGTTGCCATGGCTTGATGCCTTTCAGCGTGAGCACCCGCAACTTACGGTTCGGCTACTGCTGGGGGACCGCATTGCCGATCTGTTTCGTCAGCCGGTGGACATCGCTTTGCGCTATGGCGAGCCGGAGGATTCCAGTTTGGTTGCCTTGCCGGTGGCGGCGGACAATCGCCGGGTGTTATGCGCGTCGCCCGCTTATCTGGCGCGTGCTGGCGAGCCGCATCAACTCGAACAACTGCTGCAACACAATTGCCTGCTGTATATGCTCGGCACACGCGTACACGACCACTGGCGATTTCATGATGGCAAGCGTGAGTCAGGCCTGACAGTGAGCGGGGACCGTTTCAGCGATGATGCGGATGTGGTGCGTTTGTGGGCATTGGCCGGGGCGGGAATTGCTTATAAATCCTGGCTGGACGTGTCGGCGGATGTGCGAGCGGGAAGGCTCATCGTGCTGATGCCAGAGCTGGTGGGCGAGCGGGCACCGCTGAACATGTTGTGTGCTCACCGGGCACAGTTGAGCAAACCGGTGAAATTATTACGGGACATGCTTGGCGAGCGTTGTGCAGAACTGGCTCGGTACCCGTAATCGCCGCCGCACGCGACGGCAGCGATCACGGACAAGGCGTTACGGCTTGACCAAACGCGCATCCAGACCGTTTTGCGCCAAGCGCTTGGCCTGATCTTCGGTCATGCCCAAATGCGTGTGCAAGGCGTGGAAGTTCTCGGTCATGTACCCGCCGAAGTAGGCCGGGTCATCGGAGTTCACGGTGACTTTCACGCCGCGTTCCAGCATGTCGAGGATGTTGTGCTGAGACATGTGATCAAACACGCACAATTTGGTGTTGGACAGCGGGCACACGGTGAGCGGAATTTGCTCGTCGATAATGCGCTGCATTAAACGCTCATCTTCAATGGCGCGTACGCCATGGTCGATCCGCTCAATTTTCAGCAGGTCGAGGGCTTGCCAGATGTACTCCGGCGGACCTTCTTCGCCAGCGTGGGCCACTGTCAGGAAGCCTTCGGCGCGAGCACGATCAAATACGCGCACAAATTTGCTGGGCGGGTGTCCCATTTCGGAGCTGTCCAGGCCCACGGCGATAAATGCATCGCGGAACGGCAAGGCCTGATCGAGGGTTTTTTCGGCTTCTTCTTCGCTCAAGTGGCGCAGGAAGCTGAGGATCAAACCACTGGTGATGCCCAATTGCTGTTCGCCGTCCTTGAGTGCAGCGGCAATGCCGTTAAGCACGACTTCAAACGGCACGCCCCGGTCGGTATGGGTTTGCGGGTCGAAGAACGGTTCCGTGTGAATGACGTTCTGCTCTTTGCAGCGCAACAGGTACGCCCAGGTCAGGTCGTAGAAGTCCTGCGAGGTGCGCAACACGTCCGCGCCCCGGTAATACAGGTCGAGAAACTCTTGCAGATTGTTGAAAGCGTACGCTTTGCGCAGGGTTTCGACGTCGTTCCACGGCAGGGCGATCTTGTTGCGTTCAGCCAGAGCGAACAGCAGTTCAGGTTCCAGAGATCCTTCAAGGTGCAGGTGCAGTTCCGCTTTTGGCAGGGCGTTTAGCCAGTCATACATATCAGTTTTTCTCATCAAATCACGTGCAGATGGCGGCATTCTACAGGCCCGGGCCGACATATTTGGTAAAACCCGACCAAGCTATTTGCCACATCTTTGTCATTGGTGAGGTGCGCAAGCGCGGAGTTGTGCATTCAGTGAACTAAGATGTAACGAAACGTTAGCGAGTTGCGGCAGTCTGTAACCCAACGACGTGTATTGGTTCTCAGGCAAAAGGCTCGCGATGCTGACTTTCTTAAAAGATGAAAAACTCCTGCTACTGGCAATTGTCCTGGCGTGCGCTGCCTTCCCGCTGGAGCCCTGGCTGCTGCATAACGGGCAAGTGACAGCGCTGGTGGCTGGTGGGGTACTGATTGCAGCCATTGTGTGTGCATCCATGCGCGTGGCCCATCACGCTGAAGTGCTGGCTGAAAAGTTCGGTGACCCTTACGGAACGATGATCCTGACACTGTCAGCCGTTCTTGTTGAGGTCGTCATCCTTGCGATCATGATGAGCAATGAAGCATCTCCAACGTTGGTGCGGGATACGATCTATTCAGCCGTGATGTTGGATATCAACGGGATTCTGGGCCTGGCAGCACTGATGGGCGGGATCAAGCACGGTGAACAGTCCTACAACGACGATTCGGCGCGCACTTACAGTGTGATGATTCTGACGGCCATGGGCGTGTCGATGGTGGTGCCGGAATTCATCCCCAAGGCTGATTGGAAAATTTATTCGGCCTTCACGATTGGCGCGATGGTGTTGCTGTACACCCTGTTCTTGCGCATGCAGGTCGGGCCGCACAGTTACTTTTTCAGTTACAGCTACCCCGAAAAAAAGGGCCGTAAACGTGCGCCAGAAGGGGAACCCGCGAACCTGAAACTGTCGGTCGGGGTTTTGGTGTTTGGCATTATCGTGATCGGCGCCTTGGCCGAGGTGATGTCCAAGGCGCTCGACCTGGGGCTGGAAGGGACGGGCGCACCGCCCGTGATTACCGCGATTGTGGTGGCCGCGATCTCGGCGGCGCCAGAAATCTTGACGGCCCTGCGTGCAGCATTGGCCAATCGCATGCAGTCGGTGGTGAATGTGGCGCTCGGGGCTTCGCTGTCCACTGTTATCTTGACGGTGCCCGTGATGGAGGCCATGGCGCTGTACACCGGCCAGCCGTTCCAGATGGCCATGACGCCCGTGCAAACGGTGATGGTGTTGATCACGTTGGTCGTGAGTGCCATCAACTTGAATGACGGCGAGACCAATGCGATCGAAGGCATGACGCATTTTGTGCTGTTTGCGACGTTCATCATGCTGTCGCTATTGGGGCTTTGAGGCAAAGGGCGGCTTGAACGCGCCGCCCTCTGTTCTGCTTACCAGGGAATCGTCTGACCTTTGTAGTCGATAAAGTAATGCCCGCCTTTCCCTGCATATGCCTTCACTTGTTCAACCAGCCCACGGGTACTGGTTTCAACATCTATATCGGCGCCTTCACCGCCCATGTCGGTCTTTACCCACCCCGGGTGCAGGGTCAGTACGGTAGGCCGGTCTTCACCCAGTTGACTGATGAACGTATTCGTCATGGAGTTGAGTGCGGCCTTGCTGGCTTTGTAGAGGGCAAGTTCAGGCGCGTCAGGCGATTTAATACTGCCGAGCCCGGAACTCATAAACGCCAAAACCCCACTGCCTTTACGTATTTTGCTGACAAAGGCTTGTGCCAGGGTGATCGGCGCTACGCTGTTGGTCAGGAACAATTGGCCGATGTCGGTCAGGCTGGCGCGCCCCGACGCTTGATCGTCCGGGCCCTTGATGCCAGCGTTCACAAACACCAGGTCATATACTTCGGTGTCCAGTTTTTGGCTCAAGGCCCGGATGGCCTCAACGTTGTCCAGATCCAGTTGTTCAATGCTGGCCTTGCCCAGTGCTTTAAGCTTTTCCACGTTGTCAGGGTTACGCACCGTGGCGGTGACGTTCCACCCATCTTTGATGAGTTGCTCGACCAGGCCCAGACCCAGTCCGCGTGAGGCGCCAATGATAAGTGCGTTTTTAGCTGTCATGAGTCGCGTCCTATGAAAGGTAAATGAGGATCACCGAACACGGTTTTACTCCTTCAGCCAGCCACTGCCCAGCCGTACAGTTTGGTTAAAAAATATACAAACCTGAGCGCCCGTTACAGAATGTGCGCTCAGGTTGGGTTTGCACGGGTTATCCACAGGTTGCTCCACAGGATCTGTGCGCAACCCGGGCGGCCGGCTATAAGTACGAGTGGCGATGGTCCGAAGCGGTATAAGTCAGGTTAACGCGCTGTTTGCACAGCGTTTTTCCTTTTCAGAAGTGGGTGTCGATCAAAAAACGTACAAAGTGATGCAGGCCACGCCCGATAAGGGCTGTAGCCGTGTGTGCTCAGGTTATCCACAGTCGGGTGCACAGTGGTAGTGGGCAACTGTTTAGGTGGGAACAAAGCCTGTCAGCCTTCAACGTGGATCGGCTTGCGGATCAACATAATGCGGCCACGACTGAGGTCGGCCAGTTGCGCTTGCAAGACAGGAATATGCGCGTCGCAGACTTCCAGGCATAACTCCACCCCGTTGGCGGTGAAGGTTTCGTTGCTCAGCACGCCGTTGAGTTCTGACACGCGCAATTTGACCAGTGCCAATTCACTGAAGCTGCAAGCGCACTCAAGTGCGACCCGGGTGATAAGCGGTGACTTTTCGGCCGTTTGCAGGCATTTGTTGGCGCCACCCCCATAAGCACGTGCCAAACCCCCCGTGCCCAGTTGAATGCCGCCATACCAGCGAGTCACCAGCACCACAACGTGATCGCAATCTTGCGCTTCAATGGCCGACAGAATGGGGCGTCCAGCTGTGCCGCCGGGTTCGCCGTCATCGCTGCTGCGGTACTGATCGCCCAGCTTCCAGGCCCAACAGTTATGGGACGCGTTGAGGTCGCTGTGCCGCTCAATAAAGTCGTAGGCCTCTTGAGCACTGGTGATGGGCGCGGCATAGGTGATGAAGCGGCTCTTGCGGATTTCTTCGCGGTGCTCGCATGGACCGGTCAGGGTTGAAGGCATATCGGTTCCGGGCTGTGCGCGAGGCGTGGAGGCTCCGCGGCGGGGCTGAGGAGAAGTGAACGTTAGCGTGTCGATTCAAGGCTCTCAAGGAAACTTTCAAGGACCAGGTGAGGGCGGCGGCCTTTGCGGGTGACCGAGGCCAGGCTCAAATCATAAAAACGCGATTCGGGTTTGAGCGCACGCAGACGACCTTGTTGCACCCACAAACTGGCGTAATGGTCAGGCAGGTAGCCTATGTAGCGTCCGGTCAGAATCAGGAACGCCATGCCTTCGCGGTCTGAGGCGCTGGCGGAGCACTTGAGTGCCTGATAATGCGCCTGAATCTCTGAGGGCAGACGAAAAGTCGGCGCAATGGCGTCCTGATCGTTGAGGCGGTCGTCTTGTAGCTGGACGTCATCGACATAAAACAGTGGGTGACCGACAGCACAGTAAAGCAGCGACCGTTCGCTATACAGCGGTTGATATTCCAGACCGGATAACGCACTGGCCTGAGGCACAACGCCCACGTGCAGACGTCCGTCGAGCACACCTTGTTCAACTTCATTGGGCGAAATCATGCGGATCTGAATTTGAACGTCGGGCCCGCGTTCTTTGAGTTGAGCCAATGCGTGGGTGATGCGCATATGGGGGAGGGTGACGAGGTTGTCCGTAAGGCCGATGGTCAGCTCACCGCGCAAGTGTTGATGCAGGCCGTTGACCTCTGTGCGAAAGCTCTCTAACGCGCCAAGTAATTGCAACGCTGACTGGTAGACCTCGCGACCTTCTTCCGTCAGGGAAAACCCCGCGCGTCCGCGTTGGCATAGGCGCAAGCCCAGGCGCTGCTCCAGATCACTCATTTGCTGGCTGATCGCAGACCGGCCAATGCCGAGGACTGTTTCTGCTGCAGAAAAACCGCCGCACTCCACCACACTGCGAAAGATGCGCAACAAGCGAATATCGAAGTCGCTGACTTGCGCCAAGGCATCGGAACGACGGCTGCTCATAGTTTAGTAAACGCCTAACTGAAGGTTAGAAGAGTTGGATTTCATCGACTTTATAGGCGTGGCAATTTAGCTGCAACCACGATTTTGACCCGACACTGCACTCTGTCTTGCGAGGTTTTGCTGATGAACATGCCTGAAAACGCCGAGTTAAACGTAGCCAGCCAGCTAAAGCTGGATGCGCACTGGATGCCCTACACCGCCAATCGTAATTTTCATCGTGATCCGCGTTTTATCATCGGCGCCAAGGGCAGTTATCTGACGGATGATAAAGGTCGGCAAATTTATGACTCATTGTCAGGTCTGTGGACATGTGGTGCAGGCCATACACGCACAGAGATTCAGGAAGCCGTGGCCAAGCAGCTCGGCACGCTGGATTACTCGCCAGCCTTTCAATATGGCCATCCCTTGTCGTTTCAGCTGGCCGAGAAAATTACCGAGTTGACGCCCGGTAACTTGAACCATGTGTTCTTCACCGATTCCGGCTCGGAGTGTGCGGATACCGCTGTGAAAATGGTGCGTGCGTACTGGCGGCTGAAAGGCCAATCGACCAAAACCAAAATGATTGGTCGGGCACGCGGTTATCACGGGGTGAACATTGCGGGCACTAGTCTGGGGGGCGTGAACGGCAATCGTAAGTTGTTTGGTCAGGCCATGGCGGATGTCGACCATCTCCCGCACACCTTGCTGGCGAGCAATGCCTTTTCACGCGGTATGCCAGAGTTGGGTGGTATCGCGCTGGCGGACGAACTGCTCAAGTTGATCGAGCTGCATGACGCTTCAAATATCGCCGCGGTGTTTGTCGAGCCGATGGCAGGGTCTGCCGGGGTGCTGGTTCCGCCTCAGGGATATCTGAAACGCCTGCGTGAAATCTGTGATCAGCACAACATCCTGCTGGTATTCGATGAGGTTATTACCGGGTTTGGTCGCACAGGCTCAATGTTTGGAGCCGACAGTTTCGGTGTGACGCCGGACTTGATGTGTATCGCCAAGCAGGTCACTAACGGTGCGATTCCAATGGGGGCTGTGATTGCCTCTACCGAGATTTATCAGACATTCATGAATCAGCCGACGCCGGAGTACGCCGTCGAATTCCCGCACGGCTATACCTATTCCGCCCACCCGGTGGCGTGTGCAGCAGGGCTTGCCGCGCTGGACTTGCTGCAAAAAGAACATCTGGTCCAGAGCGTCGCTGAGGTTGCACCGCATTTCGAGAATGCGTTGCATGGTTTGAAAGGCGTGAAGAACGTCATCGATATCCGTAACTACGGTCTGGCTGGTGCGATCCAGATTGCTCCACGCGATGGCGATGTGATTGTGCGTCCTTTCGATGCCGCGATGAAGCTGTGGAAGGCCGGGTTCTACGTTCGTTTCGGCGGTGACACGCTGCAGTTTGGCCCGACTTTCAATAGCAAACCTCAGGATCTGGATCGCTTGTTCGATGCAGTGGGAGAGGCGTTGAATCAGATCGACTGATCCCTTCTATATAGAAGAGACATTTTTGGCTTTCGACGTGCGCGTAATGTGTGCGTCTGCAGACCTGTTTTGGAGTGGCAATGAGCACGATTCAACATTTGATCAATGGTGAGCTGGTAAGTGATTCCGGCCGTACGGCTGATGTGTACAACCCGTCGACCGGGCAGGTGATTCATCAGGTTCCTTTGGCCAGCCGCGAGACGATTCAACAGGCAATCGATACGGCAAAGGCGGCTTTCCCCGCCTGGCGTAATACGCCTCCAGCCAAACGTGCCCAGGTGATGTTCCGTTTCAAGCAGCTGCTAGAGCAGAACGAAGCCCGCATTTCTCAGTTGATCAGCGAAGAGCATGGCAAGACGCTGGAGGATGCGGCAGGTGAGCTCAAACGCGGGATTGAGAACGTCGAATACGCGTGCTCGGCGCCGGAGATCCTGAAGGGCGAGTACAGCCGCAACGTAGGCCCGAACATTGATGCATGGTCTGACTTTCAGCCGATCGGGGTTGTGGCGGGGATAACGCCTTTCAACTTCCCGGCCATGGTTCCGTTGTGGATGTACCCGTTGGCCATTGTGTGCGGTAACTGTTTCATCCTTAAACCTTCGGAACGCGATCCAAGTTCGACCTTGTTGATTGCGCAGTTGCTTCAGGAAGCGGGTCTGCCTAAAGGCGTCTTGAGTGTGGTGCATGGCGACAAAGCTGCCGTAGACGCCCTGATTGAAGCGCCAGAAGTGAAAGCCCTGAGCTTTGTCGGCTCGACGCCGATTGCCGAATACATCTATGCCGAAGGGACAAGACGCGGCAAGCGTGTTCAGGCGTTAGGCGGCGCGAAGAACCATGCGGTACTGATGCCTGATGCCGATCTGGATAATGCCGTGAGTGCGTTGATGGGAGCTGCTTATGGCTCGTGTGGCGAACGTTGCATGGCGATTTCGGTGGCCGTGTGCGTTGGGGATCAGGTGGCGGATGCCTTGGTGGCCAAGTTGGTGCCGCAAATCGAGGCGCTGAAAATTGGCGCAGGGACTTCTTGCGGCCTCGATATGGGACCTTTGGTCTCGGGGCAAGCGCGTGACAAGGTCAGTGGGTATGTGGCTGACGGTGTGGCGGCAGGAGCCAAGCTGGTGGTTGATGGGCGAGGCTTGAGTGTAAAGGGTCATGAAGACGGGTTCTTCCTGGGCGGATGCTTGTTCGATCACGTTACGCCAGAGATGCGCATCTATAAGGAAGAGATTTTTGGGCCGGTTCTGTGCATCGTGCGTGTAAATAGTCTGGAAGCGGCGATGCAACTGATCAACGAGCATGAGTATGGCAACGGTACGTGCATCTTCACTCGCGATGGCGAGGCTGCGCGTTTGTTCTGTGATGAGATTGAAGTAGGCATGGTAGGGGTTAACGTTCCGCTGCCTGTTCCTGTGGCTTATCACAGCTTCGGTGGTTGGAAGCGCTCGCTGTTTGGCGATCTGCATGCTTATGGGCCTGACGGTGTGCGCTTTTACACGCGTCGAAAAGCCATTACCCAGCGCTGGCCGCAGCGTGCGAGCCATGAAGCGTCGCAGTTTGCATTTCCTAGCCTCTGACGCATTCGTTGTTTGAAAAGGAGAAGCCAGCCGCCAGGCTGGCTTCTTCGTTTGCAGGCCTTTTAGGTGGTATGACAGAAATATGAAATTCGGGCTTGACTCAGAATTCCATCGGCCTATAATTCGCCCCACTTCCGGCGCAGTCGAAACGGAAAACTCCTTGAGATTCAAAGAGTTAAACGATTTCGAAAGTGTCAGCTTCAAGTCATCGAAGCAGGAAATGAGGTGTTGACAGCAGCGTGTAACGCTGTAGAATTCGCCTCCCGCTGACGAGAGATCGAAAGCGCAAGTGGTTGATGTTACA